>NZ_LRUN01000024.1 GCF_001679645.1 Pseudomonas bananamidigenes
GTGCCGAACGCCGGGGCCCAGCCTTTTGGTTACTTTTTGGCGTTTGAAAAAGTGACCCGCTGTAAGAGCGGAACCGCCAGCCGCCACACCCGAAGCAACGGATATTCACCCAATCAACCAAAGCATGGCCGTCTACCAGGACACCACGACAAACAAAAAAAAAGCCCCTCAAAAAGAGGGGCTCCTTGAACAACCAAAAATCAGGTCATCTGAATGATGGTCTGCATGATGGTGCTCTGGGTCGAGATGGTCTTGGCGTTCGCCTGATAGTTGCTCTGGCCCTTGATCAGGTCCACCAGCTCGTTGGTCAGGTTGACGTTCGACTCTTCCAGCGAGTTGGACACGACCGAACCCAAAGTACCGGTTTCCGGTGCGTCGTAGCCCGGGATACCCGAAGCGAAGGTTTCCTTCCAGGCAGTGCCGCCCACAGGCTGCAGGCCCTGTTCGTTGGTAAAGCTGGCCAGTGCAACCTGACCGATGGCCTTGCTCTGGTTGTTGCTGAAGTTGGCGAACAGCGTACCGGTACCATCGATGGTCAGGTTGGTGATCTGGCCGGTGGCGTAACCGTCCTGAGTCGGGATGGAACGCGCGGTGTCGGCGTTGAACTGAGTGGTCTTGGCCATCGAAATGGTGATACCGGCAGGGTTGGCCGAAGCACCGTTGGCTTTCCAGACGCCATTGGTCACCGTACCCGGCACCCAGCCAGTGAGTTTCAGATCGCTGCTGATGATCGGTGTCGCTGGATTCGCAGGATCCGGGGTGCTGACCTGAGTCAGTTTGCCGGTGCTGTCGAAGCTCATGGTCGAGGCCACCGGTGCAGTGGTTTTCGGATCGCTGCCGGTGGCATCCGGGTTACGACCGTCGACCAGTGTGTAAACCTTCCAGGTGTTGGCCCCGGTTTTCACCATGTACTGATCCATGACGTGGGAGTTGCCCTGGCTGTCATAGATCGGGGTACTGAACGACTTGGTGTAGGTGGCAGTGTTGGTCGGATCGAATTTGCCTGCCGCCACGGTGTCGTCGATCACCGGAGCCGTCGAGTTCAGGTTGATGGTCGAAGTCACCAGCGAGGTGGACTTCGGCGCCAGGTTCGAGGTGTCGATCTTCAGGTCGGTCAACACACCGTTGATGATCTTGCCGTTGGCGTCCACACCATAACCTTGCAGGCGCGAGGTGTAGTCGGTGTTGGTGATGAAGCCGTCCTTGTCGACCTTGAACGTACCGGCACGGGTGTAGGTGATCGAACCATTGTCGCTCAGGGTGAAGAAGCCCGAGCCGTTGATGCCCATGTCGAGCACGTTGCCGGTGTTGTTGATGTCGCCCTGGGTGAACTGCTGGGACACGTTGGCCAGGCGCACACCGTTACCGATGACCTTGCTGCCGCTGCCCAGACGAGTCGCCGAATAGACGTCCGCAAACTCGGCACGGGACGATTTGAAACCGGCGGTCGCGACGTTGGCGATGTTGTTGCCGGTCACGTCCAGTTGTTTGTTGGCTGCATAGAGACCGCTAAGGCCGATATTGAAAGACATATTCCACTCCTTTGTGCCGGTTAGTCGGCTCTATATACCAATGGTTTGTACTTTGGACAGGGCGACGGTGCCCTTGCCGGACAGGTTGAGCATCAGCTCGCCGCCGGTCTGGCTGATGGTCACGCTGGTGACGGTGGCCGGCAGGTAGGTCGCCATGTCCGTCGAGGTGCCATTGATGGAGGCGTTGGCCTTGACGGTATAGTTACCGGTCTTCACCAGGTTGCCGTCCTTGTCCTTGCCGTCCCAGGTGAAGCTCGCACTGCCCGCAGCGCGGCTGCCCAGATCGATGGTACGAACGACCGCGCCGCTGCTGTCGCTGATGGTGACGGTGCCGCCGGCAATCGACGATGGCACGGTGACCGAACCGGTCATGCCTTTGCTCGGATCGTCGAGCTGGACCGAGTTGGTCTGCACGATCACGTTGCGGCCGACCAGCGACGAAGCCTGCAGGGCTTGCGACGAGTTGTAGTTGCCGGCCAGCGAGCTGACGGTGCTGTTGAGGGTGGTAATCCCCTCGAGGCTGCTGAACTGCGCCAGTTGGGCAACGAATGCACTGTTGTCCTGCGGATCGAGCGGGTTCTGGTTTTTCAGCTGGGTGACCAGCAGTTGCAGGAACGCATCCTTGCCCAGGGTCTGGCCGCCGGTGGAGCTGTTGGTGGCCGAAGCGATGCCGTCACCGGTGGTCGAACTGGTCTTTTTCGACGAGTTCGCCAGGATGTCCTTCATCGTCAGGCTGCTGGTGGTATCGGTCACACTCATGGCAGTCGCCCCTTATCACTGACCGAGGGTCAGTACCTTCTGCATCATGGTCTTGGCGGTGTTCATCATTTCGGCGTTGGTCTGGAAGGACCGGCTCGCGGAAATCATGTCAGCCATTTCTTCCACCACGTTGACGTTCGGGTAGTAAACGTAGCCCTTGGCGTCGGCGGCCGGATGATTCGGTTCGTAGCGCGCCTCGAGGTTGCTCTGGTCTTCGACCACGCCGAGCACCTGTACGCCCTGACCTGCGGCGTCCTGGTTCTGGAACAGCGAGTCGCTGCCACCGCTCTGGCCGCCCTGGAACATGGTGGCGAACACCGGGTGACGGGCGCGATAGGTCTGGTCGATGCTCGACGAGACGGTTTCGGCGTTGGCGATGTTCGACGCGACGGTGTTGAGACGGGTGTTCTGTGCGCTCATGCCGCTGCCGGCAATGTTGAAAACGCTGGACAGGGACATGGATTACTCTCCGCGCAAGGCTGAAACCAGCCCTTTGAATTTACTGTTGAGCAGCGTGAAGCTGGCCTGGAAGCCGATGGCGTTTTGCGCGTAGTTCGACTGCTCAAGCTGGGCATCGACGGTGTTCTGGTCGATCGATGGCTGCATCGGCGTGCGATACATCAGCGACTCGTCGCCGTTGCCCAGGCCTTCAGCTTCGATGTGACGGCTGTTGGTCATGTTCAGGGCGATGGTGCCGTTGGCGTTCTTCTGACTCTGTGCTTCGAGCACTTTGGAGAAGTCCAGATCCCGAGCCTTGTAGTTCGGGGTGTCGGCGTTGGCGATGTTGTTGGCCAGGACTTCGGCACGCTGGGCGCGGAAGCCCAGGGCTTGTTCGTGAATTCCGAGCGCTTTATCGAAGCTGATGCTCATGTCGGGAACCTTCAGGTGTCCGGTTTTTCGTAATCGGGTTATAGCAAGCCGCGTGCCAGTTTGAAAAAGCCCCGGTTTCCGGGGCTTTGCAGGGCCCCGGCGAGGCGGCAATGCCAGAAAAGCGGCAACGGGTTTCCGCCGGCTGCCGCTTTTCTGCCGCTTGCCTCACCTTGAAAACGGTCAGGCATAAAAAAACGGGAGCCCCTGAGGGCTCCCGTTTTTTTTGAATCGCCGCTGCCAGTCACTTCGCCTGGTAAATGATCCCCGGATTGCACTGGACCATCTGGTAATGATCCGGCAGACCGTTCAGCGCTTCGGAGGCGCCGAGGAACAGATAACCACCCGGTTTCAACGTGCTGTGAATGCGCAACAGGATGTCCTTCTTCACCTCGGCGGAGAAGTAGATCAGCACGTTGCGGCAGAACACGATGTCGAACTTGCCCAGGCTGGCGTAGCTGTCGAGCAGGTTGAACGAGCGGAACTCCACCCGGTTCTTGATCGGCGCCTTGACCACCCAGCGTCCCGGCCCTTTCGGATCGAAATAGCGCTGCAGACGATCGGCAGACAGACCGCGACCGATCGCCAGGCTGTCGTACTCGCCGGTCTTGCAGTTTGTCAGCATGCTGCCGGACAGATCGGTGGCAACGATCTGTACGCCCATCTTCAACTGACCGATATTGGTCCGCTCGAATTCGTCGATCGACATCGACAGCGAATACGGCTCCTGCCCCGACGAACAGGCCGCCGACCAGATCCGCAGACGCTGGTTGGGGCTGGCCTTGATTGCCTCGGGCAGCACCTTGTTCTTCAAGACCTCAAACGGATAGGTGTCGCGAAACCACAGGGTTTCGTTGGTCGTCATGGCATCGACCACCTGCTCGCGCAAACCGCTGCGCGGCTGGGTCTGGATGCGCTGTACCAGCTCACCCAGCGTCTTGATGCCCTGCTGCTCCATCAGTTTGTTGAGACGGCTCGACACCAGGTACTGCTTGTTTTCACCGAGCAAAATGCCACAGGCTTTTTCCAGGAAGACCCGGAACTGTTCGAAATCCAAATTACCCGTAGACAAATGATGCCGCCTCTTAAATCGTGTTGAACGCCAGGGGCAGAAGGCCCCTAGCTGATATCTGCTGCTTTGATCCGGTCGACTACCCGGGATGCCAGGTCATCAGGACGGAATTTGGCCAGGAAGTCATCGGCACCGACCTTCTTGACCATCGCCTGGTTGAACACACCCGACAACGAAGTATGCAGGATGATATGAAGCTTTTGCATGCGTGGATCGCCGCGGATTTCCGCCGTCAGGGTGTACCCGTCCATTTCCGGCATCTCGATGTCGGAAATCATCATCAGGAACTCTTCTTCCGGCTTCTTGCCCTCGTCGACCAGCTTGCGCAGATAATCCAGCGCCTGCTTGCCGTCGTTCAGCGCCACCACTTCGACACCCACCGTCTGCAGGCAACGCGTCACCTGCTTGCGCGCCACCGACGAGTCATCGACCGTCAGCACCCGCAACGACAGCGCCTTGCTCTGGGTCTCGACATCCACCACGCCGACCGAAATCGCTTCCGGTGTCGGGGCCACTTCCGCCAGCACCTTCTCGACGTCGATGATTTCGACTAACTGATTGTCCACCCGAGTCACAGCGGTCAGGTAGTGATCGCGACCGGTGCCCTTGGGTGGCGGATGGATCTCCTCCCAGTTCATGTTGACGATACGTTCCACCGAGCGCACCAGGAAACCCTGGGTCTTGGTGTTGTATTCCGTGATGATCACGAACGGACTGTTCTTGTCTTTCAACGCCCCGGAGCCGGTCGCCATTGCCAGATCGAGGATCGGAATGGTCGCCCCCCGGATATTCGCCACCCCGCACACGACAGGACTGGACTTGGGCATCAGCGTCAGTTGCGGGCATTGCAGCACTTCCCGAACCTTGAACACGTTGATCCCGTAGAGCTGCTGTCCGTCGAGACGGAACAACAACAGCTCCAGGCGATTCTGCCCTACCAGTTGCGTGCGCTGGTTCACCGAATCCATTACACCAGCCATGCCCAGACTCCTACACCAACGCCAAGTGTTGTTGCGACGCACATTCATTGCTAAACGGCACGGCGCTTGCTTTTTAACTCGTATGAACACTCAAACGACATTTTTCCGACGTCTGACATCCCCCCTCCGCAGAGGGCTTTGCGCGATGTCCGCCGTTTGCCTGTTTTTTGCGGGCAGCCCTGCCAGTGCTGATGCGGTTACCTTGCCTGACATGCTTATCGGCGTCACTCAGGGCTTTCTTGAATTCACCGTAGAAGACTATCTGGCTACCAGTCAAACGGAAGGGCGTTATGAAATCGAGGTCAAGCAGCTCGATCCGCGCATGCGCATGCCCATGTGCGACAAGGAATTGACAGCCTCCCTGGAGAGCCCGGGCCGCCCTCTGGGCCGTGTAACGGTGAAGGTCCGCTGTGAAGGCGCATCCCCCTGGACCGTGTTCGTGCCCGCTCAAGTCCGCCTGTTTCGCGAGGTCGTGACGACCACTCGTCCCCTCAAGCGCGCCGGTATCATCGAACCTCAGGATGTGACGTTGCGCGAGCATGATGTCAGCCAGATCAACCAGGGGTTCCTGACGTCGACAGACGAAGCCGTCGGGCAAAAATTGACCCGACCAACGGTCGCCGACCAGGTGCTGACCCTGGTGCACCTGGAACAGGCGGAAGTCGTTCGCAAGGGCGATCAGGTGGTGATTACCGCCCGCAGCGGCACGCTCGCCGTGCGCATGCCGGGCGAAGCCCTGTCCAACGGCGGCCTGAAAGAACAGATTCGAGTGAAAAACCTCAACTCCCAGCGGGTCATCAAGGCGCAGGTCATGGCGCCGGGCCAGGTGGAAGTGGCCATGTAAAACAGGCAAGGAGAAAACTGGCGCCGACCCCGGCTGTTCCCTAAACTGTGCCGCAGCAGGTTCTGTACGGCACATGCAGGCTCATTGGTAAAAGAGCCTAAAGTTTTCCATGGGATGGCCGAGAACATGGCAAGCGTCCAAATTCCCAGAGGTTTTTAACATGGTCATCGATTTCAGCCGTTTGAACAGCTCCTCGTCACTTACGGGCAGTACACGTACCAGCGCGCCCAAGGAAACCGCCGAATCCGGCACCTCCGCGCCGCTGAATACCCCGGCCGAACAGGCCAGTACCGCAAAAAGCGGGGAATCGGTACACCTCAGCAATGAGGCTCAACAGTTGCAGAAGGTCACTGACAAGCTGCGCGATCAGCCTGCCGTCGACAAAGCCCGCGTGGCCGAGTTGAAAGCAGCGATTGCCGATGGCAGCTATAAAGTCGACAGCAACCGTGTAGCCAGCAAACTGCTCAACTTCGAAGCCCAGCGCTAGGCCTTGGCCTGCGCCAGGCTTTTGGACGCTTAAAACCCAAGGCCAGCCATGCACGACACTACTTTATTGCAACTGATCACCGACGACTTTGCTCCAGCTCAACAACTGCTGGAGTTGCTGCATACCGAGTCCCTCGCCTTGCACGGTCGCGACATGCCCCTGCTTGAAGAAATTCTGGCGCGCAAACAGGCATTGATCATTCTGCTCGAGCAGCATGGCCGCAAACGCAGCGAAATCCTCGCCAGCCTCAATCTGTCGCTTGATCGCCAGGGCCTGGAGCAACTGGCCAGCCAGTCAAGCATCGGCGAACAACTGCTGAGCCAAAGCGATGTGCTGACCGACCTGATCGCCCAGTGCCAGGCCGCCAACGCGAAAAATGGCCAATCTATCGTGGTGCAGCAGGCCGCCACGGCCAATCAGCTGAAAATCCTCACCGGTGGCGAGCCTCCAGCGCTCTACGATGCCAGCGGCACTTTCTCCAAACTGCAGAAACCGCGCGCGCTCAGCCAGGCGTGATGCTTTCTTCCATGCGTGCGCCCTATCAACGCGCGAAACATGCTGGCAAAATACTGGCCAGCCGTAGTCAAATTTTGTCTGGAGATTGATTCAACGTGTCCAACGTCCTCAGCGCGGATGATTCTCCGCAGCCACCAAAGGTGCTCACCACGCCTCTGGAAATCTCCAGCAACCTGCGCCAGCTGCAAGAGAGCCACGATCCGCTGATCATCACCTTTCACGAGCGCAGCCAGCGCTTCCAGAGCTATCTGATCAAGGTCGACCGGGAAACCGCCACCATTGCCCTGGATGAAATGATTCCCCGTGACGGTGAGCGCTTCCTGCTGGCCGGCGAGCCGTTCAAGGTCGAGGGTTTTCATGACGGCGTGCGGATTGCCTGGGAATACAACGGCACACTGGACATCAAGGAGTCGGACGGCGACCGCTACTATATCGGCCAGATGCCCAGCGAGGTGGTTTATCACCAGCGCCGCAACGCCTTCCGTGCTGCACTGAAGCTGACTGACCTGGTGAGCGTCGAACTGGGCGGCGAAAAACTCAAGTCGCCTCTCGGTGGCAAACTGCTGGACATCTCCGCCACCGGTTGCAAGCTGCGCTTCGAAGGCGACATCACCGAACGCCTGCAACTGGGCCAGGTCTACGACCGCCTGATCGCCCCGCCACTGTTCGGCAACCAGCCGGCCGCCGTGGAGCTGCGCTACCTGCATTTCGAAGAAAAACTCAACATCACCTTCGCCGGCCTGCGCTTTCATAACATCAGCGGCCCGGCCGCGCGCAACGTCGAGCGTTTCGTCTACCAGTTGCAACGTGAAGCGCGGCGTTTCGACAAAGACGATCTCTGATCCGTCCGCACCATTGAAAAACGGGCAGCACCTTGTGGTGACTGCCCGTTTTTTATGCTTTGCACCTTTCCGGGATCAAGGCTTGGCGCCACTGATGTCAGGCGCAGGATTGTCGTTGCCGGTATCCGTCTCTACCGCCGATTCCGGCTCGGGATCAGGTACCGGTTCGGTAGCGACCGTTGCCTGCATCTGCTCCTGCACCACCTGTTCATCGACCCGCGGATCGAGCGCGGCTACCAAGGGTGAACTGGACATGCTGTCCGGCATCGCCACGTGATGCAGCGGCGCATCGTCCACCTGATGCAGATTGGTCACGGCCTTCGGCCGGATCCGCCAGACCAGCACCAGAGCGAAGAACGTGAAGAACGCATACAGGCTCTGACTGCCGAACAGCTTCATCAATACGCCGGCAAGCAACGGCCCGACACTGGCGCCGACCCCGTAAGTCACCAGCAACATCGCTGTCAGCGACACCCTCCGTTCACCTTCGACATGGTCGTTGGAAAACGCCACCGCCAGCGGATACAGACAGAACTGCACCAGAGAACACAGGAAGCCGACGACGAAAAGAATCTCCAGCGGCACCTGCGGCAGGATCGCCAACGGTAACGCAGCCAGTGCCAGAAACCCGGCAAAACAGCGGATCAACAAGGCCCGGTCATAACGGTCGGACAACCAGCCCAGCGGCCACTGCACCAGCAGCCCGGCAAAGATGCACGTACCCATGAACAGACCGACCTGCTCGGTCGTCAATCCCTGCTGCGACGCATAGAGCGGCGCCAGACCGTAGAACGAACCGATGATCAACCCGGCCCCGAGCACCGTACTCAAGGACTGCGGCACGCGCTTGATGAAAAAGCGTGGCTCCATCGGCGCCGGATGCAGCGGCGCCGGGTGAATCCGCCGAGTCAGCGCCACCGGCACCAGACACAAGGCAAAACACAGGGCGACCAGCATCAGCAGCTCCAGGCCCAGCCCCGGGTGCATGACCAGAATCAACTGGCCGAGCACCAACCCCAGATACGAGGCAATCATGTAACCGCTGAATACCATGCCACGCTGGCTGGCGTCGGCCTGTTCGTTCAGCCAACTCTCGATCACCATGTACTGGCACATCATGCCGAGGCCAACGACGGTCCGCAGCACCAGCCACGCCGGCAGCCAGTCCACCAGACCATGGCCCAGCACCGCCGCACCGACGATCCCGGCACAGGCCGAGTAGGCGCGAATATGGCCGACCCGGGCGATCAGGCGGTGGCCGATCTTGCCGCCCAGCACCAGGCCAAAATAGTTGGCCGCCATCAAGGCACCGACCCACAGGCCGTCGACGTGATCGGCTGCCAGGCGTAACGCCAGATAAGTAGAAAGAAGGCCCGAGCCGATCAACATCATCAGCGAGGCGAAATACAACGCTCGAAAGGATTTCCAGATTTGGCGCATCGGCGTTCCGAGCGGCTCCTTGCGGTGAGTGTCGGGCTATCGAACGATAGCCCGATGACGACATTTCGTCAGGCCTGGGCTGCCAGAACGCGCCGTTCCCAGGGAGTGATCTCATCAAAGAAACTGGTCAGCTCCATGGTCTTCGAAGCGACGTAGCCTTCGATGAACTCGTTGCCGAACAGTTCCCGGGCCAGCTGGCTGCGCTTGAGGCGATCGATCGCAGCGTGCAACGTGCACGGCAGCGAAAGATTGTCCGGCACCTCGAACTCACCCTGGATCGGCGCACTCGGCTCCAGCTCATGCTCGATGCCATACAGGCCGGCTGCCAGGCTCGCTGCGATGGCCAGGTAAGGGTTGGCATCGGCACCCGGCAAACGGTTTTCGACCCGACGGGCAACCGGCGAACTGGCCGGAATCCGCAGACCCGCCGCACGGTTGTCGTGGGACCAGCAGGCATTGTTCGGCGATGCAAACGGGTGGCACAGGCGCTGGTAAGAGTTGACGTTCGGAGCAAACAGTGCCGTGAAGTCCGCCATGCCAGCCTGCTGTCCGCCGATGAAGTGACGGAACATCGAGGTCGGCTGACCGTTCTCGTCGCTGAACACATTCTTGCCGCTGCCGGTCTCGACGATGCTCTGGTGGATGTGCATCGAACTGCCCGGCGTGTGCGCCAGCGGCTTGGCCATGCAGACCACGGTCAGGCCATGCTTGAGCGCGACTTCCTTGAGTAGATGCTTGAACAGAAAAGTATGGTCGGCCAGCAGCAGCGGATCGCCGTGCAACAGGTTGATCTCGAACTGGCTGACGCCCATTTCGTGCATGAAGGTATCGCGCGGCAAACCTAGCGCGGCCATGCATTTGTAGACTTCATTGAAGAACGGCCGCAGACCGTTGTTGGAGCTGACACTGAACGCCGAGTGACCGTCCTCGCGCCGACCATCGAGGCCGACTGGCGGCTGGAACGGCTGGTTCGGATCGGTATTCGGGGCGAACACAAAGAATTCGAGCTCGGTCGCCACCACTGGCGCCAGGCCACGGGCCGCATAACGGGCGATGACTTTCTTGAGCTGACCACGGGTCGACAGGTTGGAGCTTTCGCCGCTCAGCTCGTCGGCGTCACAGATGGCCAGGGCACGTGGTTCATGGCTCCACGGCAACGGGTGGATCTGCGCAGGGTCGGCGACCAGCGCCAGGTCGCCGTCATCGCTGCCGTAGAACCGTGCAGCGGGATAGCCCCCCATGATGCATTGCAGCAGCACCCCCCGGGCCATCTGCAAACGCCGCCCCTCGAGGAAACCCTCGGCGGTCATCACCTTGCCCCGTGGCACGCCGTTCAAATCCGGCGTGACACATTCAATCTCATCAATGCCCGTCAATCGCTGCGCGAGTGAACGCTGGCCATCGGTTGTCATGACGCAATCCTTGTTATTGTGCGAGCCGCGAACGGCGACCCGGACAACATAGGCTTCGCCTGTTCGGAATTTCAAGCAGCGGCCAACAAAAAGACCTCAGGACGACGAATCCGCGTCTCAGGGCAGGTAAATGCTGAACACGCCACCGCCCAGCGGCCCGCCATTGCGGATCTCGGTGCGACCACCGACACCGTTGCGCTGATGCAGCGCCGCAATACGCCCGGCGAAGTACAGACCCAGGCCGGTACTCCCGCTGCTGTGGTTGATGCCCTGCACATAATCGGCCTGGCGCTCGAGCATTTCGGCAGGATAACCGGGGCCATCGTCATGGATGCTCAGCACCAGTTGCCCGGCCTCATCGCTGACGGTGATCAACAGCGATTCACGGGCATAGCGGATCGCATTGTTGATGCAGTTGCCCAGCACCGAAGCAATCAGTTCACGATCGAAGAACCCCAGGGGACTGAGCGGATCGACCTCGTAGGTTGCGATGATTCCACGGCTGGCGAACACCTCTTGATGGGACGCCAGTTGCGCCTCGATGAAATCGTCCAGTTCGTGATAGGCCGGCTGCAACGGCATCTGGTTGACCCCGAGTTTGTATAACCCGAGCAGCTGCACCAGCATGCCGTTGAGGTGGGCGAACTCGAAATCGATAACGCCCTGTTCCGGCACCTGCCGTTCGGCTTCGGGCAGGCGCGCCAGCCATTGGCTATGAGCCTGCATCAACATCGCCAGAGAGTTCTTCATGTCGTGCACGGTGGAGGCGATCACCGTGGAAAAATCCAGTGCCTGCTCGTCTTGATTCATTCGCCAAACGCCTTGCTTTTCAGCTTCTGATAACGCGGATAACGCGCGTCGGTGTCGGGCATCAGGCCGACCGTTTTCAGGCAGGCCCGACATTCTTCCAGCTCCGCCGACGGCACACTGGTGTCGGTGCCGTGCAACAGCGACTGCGCCATGTTCAGCGCGATGCTGATGTTCTTCGGTTGCATCTTCAGCGCCTTGCGGAAGACCTCGCGGGCCTCCGCCAGATTGCCGGTCTTGTACACGCGCACGCCCTGTCGGTTGAGGTCGGCGGCAGCGTTGCTGGAACTGAGAATAGTCGGGTCGTCGGTAAGCTTGGCGATGTCTTTCATCACCGCCGGGTCATCGCCGTAAATCTCCGCGCAACTCTTGAGCATCGACGTGCCCGCCTCGGCCTGACCGAGCATTTGCAATTGCTTGGCCACCAGCAGTGCCGCTTCCGGGCTCATGAACTGCTCCATGCCGTCAAGACGCATCAGTGCTTGCTCGGTGAGCTTTTCGGCGGTTTCGGCGTCGTTGAGCAGCAGACTGGTGGCCTTCATCAGACGCGCGCGGATCTGCAAACCGGGATCGCTCGGGTTTTCCTTGGCCACGGCACTGAGGGTGGTGTTGATCTCCAGCCGCGTGCGGGTATCCAGGCCCTTTTCGCTGCCCTTGCTGATCAGCGCGTGGGCCAGCCCCAGGTTGCTTTCCGGATCCTTGAAGCGCGACTGCGCGCCCTGCGCCACCGCCTGACGATAGGCGCGCGAGGCCGTGTCGAAATCTTCGTTGGTCATCGCCAGCTTGCCCAGCAGCGCCTGACGGCGAACCGCCAGCGGCGACAGACGAATAGCTTCTTCCAGCACCTTCTGCGCACCTTTGGTATCGCCCTCTGCCACCAACACATCGGCCATGCCGTCGTACAGCGCCGGCATCATCGGAAACACCTTCAGGGCTTTTTCATACACGCCTTTGGCCTGGGCCACCTGACCACGCCTGAACAGCAGCTTGCCCAGCCCGGCAAATGCCCACGGCAACGGTCGGTCGGCGATGATGCTGTCATACAGGCGCTCGAGCGCTTCGTTCTGATTCATGTCGCGCAAGGCGTCGGCACGGTAACGCAGGCACAGCGGCGAATAGCGGATATCCTGCTTGCACAGGGCGATACACGCGTTGAGCACCTCCACCGGCTTGCCACGGTCGAGGGCTTGCAGAATCGGCTTGAGCAGGGTCTTGCGCTGCTCCAGACGTTCCAGGCGCTGGGCCAGACCGACGCGATTGAAGGGCTTGGTCAGGTAAGCGTCCGGCTCATGCTCCAGGGCACTGAGCACCATGGCCTGGCTGGTCTCGGCGGTGACCATCACGAATACAGCTTCGTTACTGATCAGCTTCTCCATCATCAGGTCTTCCAACACCTGCTGACCGTTTTTCTTGCCGTCACCGAGGTGGAAGTCCTGAAGGATGAAATCGTAGGATTTCTGCGCGCACATTTTCAGCGCCTGCTCACCGCTGTCGGCAGTGTCCACGTCCTTGACGCCCAACTCGCGCAACATCGAGCGCACGGAACTGCGGAAATCCGAGAAATCATCGACGATCAGAAAACTCTTTTGGTGATACGACAGCATCGAAGATTTCCAGGCAATTGAAGAGGATGGACCGAGGGCACATTTCAGGCGCGCTGATGATAGCTGCCGGCCAAATGCTATCAAGCGATTTCGTGCGACTCTGAAGTCACCGAACGGGTTATCGGCCGGATCAGCGGTTCTCTTGAAGCGGGGGTTCAAGATTCATTGCACAGCGATTACCCTGCGCGCCTGTTTTCACCCTCTGCTTTCAAGGTTTTTATCGTGTACATCAAAGGACGCTACATTGTGTCGACCTGTGCGCTGCTGTTTTTCCAGCAGGCACTGGCGAGCGGATCTGCAACTGCGCGTTCGGGAGATGAGCAAGGAGCATCCGGAGTTTGCGCTGGAGCGGGCTTAGGACGCCCGTGACAAACGTGAACGCAACGGCCGGGATGACGGGCCGGCACAAACAACCGCTCTGCCCCATTCCCCAATCCGCCAGGGACAGTGAGGAGTACTACAGCTACGGTGCGAGCTACTACGCGATCGAGCCTGTCGCTGACTTCCCCGTGATCATCGGTGAAGATTGTTTCATCGCCAGACTGATCAACTGGTTCGGCAGCTATGATGAAAAGACCGGGCTTTTTGCCCAGCTGACCCTGCGTAAACCAGAAGCTGAAGGCCAGGAGCGAGGCTATACGGTCAACGGACGTCGATATATCACCCGGATCAGCACTTCAATCGGCAAAGCCGAAGGTGGCGCCGAGGTTCTATAGTTTGTTTGGCAGACGCAGCAAAAAGCCCCACCAGATCACTCTGCGTGGGGCTTTCAGATATATGGTGTCCCAGGGCAGGTTCGAACTGCCAACCTTCCCCTTAGGAGGGGGATGCTCTATCCAATTGAGCTACTGAGACACGGAACTGCCGGTACGACAGACGGCGTGCATGTTAACGGCCAGGCCCTGATTTGTCATGTCATCCGCTGGTTTTTTAAAGTGTAGGCAGGCGCCTTGCAATATCGTGGGAGGTTTTGCCGTGCAATTTGCACACCTCAAAAAAGCCACCATTGCAGAATGCAATTCCCGCTTCGTTAAAAACCCTTCCAAATGCTTGTTTTTAAAGGACTTAACAGCGGTTAGACTGTTGGCACGACGGCTGCTTCCGGTTCTTGCAACAGAACAAACGGAGCATCGCCTCATGAACCGCTTCCTCTTGCTCGCAAATGCAATGGCTCTGATGACTCTGGTGGGTTTTCACTTTATCCCCCAGCACAACGAAACCGTGACTCAGCGTATGCCGCATTACCTGCAAGTGCAGAAGGCGCCACAATGGGCGGTGATGAACGATCAACATGACTTTGCTGCGCATGACGTCAGCGAGTCGGATCAGGTACCGACCGCTCAGTTGTCCGAACGTCTGGTGTTTTGAATCATTTTCGGGAGTACCGCATGTCCAGATCCGCCCTGGGATTATTGATCCTCGCTGTCTTGAGCGGTGTTTTGCATTTCTCGCTGTTCGAGAAGACAGAAATTTCCCTGCCACTGATTGGCTGCGGTGTGTTCGCCGTTCTGTTTGCGCTGGCTTTGGTGGCCGGGCGCAAGATCAAGTTTGATCCTGTCCTGCGTTGAGCCTGACCAGTTCCAGCAAATGACCGACGGCATCCGCCAGATCACCCGAATTGTCGATCAGATGCACAGGCTTGTCGGTTGAACGTCTTTCCTTGAACAGCGTATTGCGGGCAAGCCTCGCATCGATCTGTGCAAGCGTCTCCCGGCCACGTCTGAGCAGGCGCTCACGCAAGACATCATCCCGGACAGTCAGCAGCACAGGCACCAGGGACGGATAGCTTTCAAGCGCTTGCCTGAGGTTCGCACGAGAGCCGTTTACCAGTACGTGTCTCCCGGCTTTCAACCAGTCATCCATCTCGACAGGGATGCCGTAGGCAAGGCCGTTGGCCCGCCACGCCAGCGAAAATTCACCCGCGCGCTCACGCTGCTCGAACTCTTGCGGCGTTACGCCAATCGCATCTTCACCCACCGATTCAGCCGAACGCGTGATCACCCGCCGCATCACTTCGCAGTTCAGCGCACGTAAAGGCCCTCGCGCCGCCTCGATCAGACTGTCCTTGCCGGAGCCGGACGGACCCATGAGATAAATCAGTCTGCCATCCATCCTGAAAACGCCCTCCGGCAGGCATTTGCCCCTGGTAAATCGGCCATTTGCCACTATCCTGTACAAGGTAAGGAACAAGGATTTTATCCCGCATAGCATGCACGGTCTGACGCCTTCGGGCATCCGCTCGTGCGCTTCAGGACGCGGTCAGCGATACGGGCCGGCGCATTCTTTTCAAACCAGTCCGCATTTCTGATAATTGGTGCTGGCATTACGCCTTTACCCGGATCAATATTTGTCACAGAATTGACGCCAATGATCTGGCAATTTTGAGGCAAGATGCGAGCCTCTTAACAATTCAGGTTGAACCATTTGGCGCGGATGCATGTCCTACAACTCATCCTGCGGCCAATCCCGAGAACCGCTCCCCTGAACTAACCGGTTAAATATATGCGCCCATTGAAACAGGCAATTTATTCCAGCCGTACGGCTGACAAGTTCGTCGTACGTCTGCCAGACGGAATGCGTGAACGCATTGCCGAGGTGGCTCGCAATCATCATCGCAGCATGAACTCCGAGATCATTGCACGCCTTGAGCAGAGTCTCATTCAGGAAGGCGCACTGGGCGAAGAGCTGAGCATGCGTCTGGACAGTCCTGAACTGTCGCTGCACGAACGCGAGCTGCTGCAACGCTTCCGCCAACTCTCCCATCGCCAGCAGAACGCGCTGGTTTCTCTGATCGCCCACGACGCCGAAATGGCCGCAGACGCATCCTGAGTAAAACCGAACATCTCAAGCCAGCCTGAATGCTGGCTTTTTTTTGCTCGCAATCCGAGCTGTTCAAGGACGAAAAAAAGCCCGCCAATCGGCGGGCTGTTCTATATGGAAAATCAGAGAAGAAAGATCGTCGCCAATCCCAGGAAGATGAAGAAGCCGCCACTGTCAGTCATGGCCGTAATCATCACGCTGGCCCCCATTGCCGGGTCGCGCCCCATCTTGGCCAAGGTCATAGGGATCAAAACCCCCATCAGCGCCGCCAGCAACAGGTTGAGCGTCATTGCAGCCGTCATCACCACACCCAGCGACCAACTTCCGTACAGCATGTACGCCACCACACCGATCACACCACCCCAAACCAGGCCGTTGATCAGCGCTACAGCGAGTTCCTTGCGCATCAGGCGCGACGTATTGCCGGTACTAACCTGATCGAGCGCCATGGCCCGAACGATCATGGTGATCGTCTGGTTGCCGGAGTTGCCACCAATACCTGCCACGATCGGCATAAGTGCTGCCAGCGCCACCAGTTTCTCGATCGAACCTTCGAACAGACCAATCACACGGGATGCGACGAACGCGGTGATCAGATTGATCGCCAGCCAGGCCCAACGGTTGCGCAGGGATTTCCAGACCGACGCAAAAATATCTTCCTCTTCACGCAGACCCGCCATGCTGAGGACTTCGCTTTCGCTCTCCTCACGAATCAGGTCGACCATTTCGTCGATGGTCAGACGACCGATCAGCTTGCCGTTCTTGTCGACCACCGGAGCCGAGATCAAGTCATAACGCTCGAACGCCTGAGCGGCGTCGTAGGCATCTTCGTCCGGATGGAAACTCACCGGATCGCTGGCCATTACTTCGGAAACCTGTTTCTCCGGGTCATTGACCAGCAAACGCTTGATCGGCAGCACCCCCTTGAGCACGCCGTCGTAATCAACCACAAACAGCTTGTCGGTATGACCTGGCAACTCTTTGAGACGACGCAGGTAACGCAAAACCACCTCGAGACTGACATCCTCACGGATAGTCACCATCTCGAAGTCCATCAGCGCACCGACCTGCTCCTCGTCGTAGGACAGAGCCGAACGCACGCGCTCGCGTTGTTGCTGATCCAGAGTCTCCATCAGTTCATGGACGACGTCTCGCGGCAGCTCGGAGGCCAGGTCAGCAAGTTCGTCGGCATCCATGTCCTTGGCGGCGGCCAGGAGCTCGTGATCGTCCATGTCGGCGATCAGCGTTTCACGGACGGAGTCGGATACTTCGAGAAGAATGTCGCCGTCGCGATCAGCCTTGACCAGCTGCCAGAGCGTCAGACGATCGTCCAGCGGCAAAGCTTCAAGAATGTAGGCAACGTCGGCGGAGTGCAGATCATCGAGCTTGCGTTGCAGCTCGACGAGATTTTGCCGGTGAACCAGGTTCTCGACCCGGTCATGATGTGCGCCTTCCTGGCGGTGAGTCAGGTCTTCGACGACTCGTTGGCGCTGCAGCAGCTCAACGACCTGAGCCAGGCGATCCTGCAGGCTTTCCTGTGTTTTCTTTACTTCGATTTCTGACATAGGCGAACTCCACTCCCAGCAGCGGGGCACGCCGGAAGGATCAATCAGTCAATTCATGATTGGTAAAACTGAGTATTGAGTAACTACTGGGTAAGTCCATGGAGGTTTTCCATAAGCCCCGGCGGGGCTGACGGGCGCAATGATACACCGCCTGACGGTTTTAAACGTTAAAAAATCCAGCCTGAAACAAGCGCTTGCGAGACAAAGCTGAGCGCTGTCCTGATTCTCCAGAGTGCGACGACTCATCCTGAAAAGAAAACACAACGGCGGTGAAAAAACTGCCGGCTACGCTTGATAAGGATCGTCATGGAGGACGCCGAATGCCATCAAGAACATCCCGACTCATGCTGACCACCCTGCTCTGCCTCCCCACCACAGGGAACACAACGACACTTCATCGCTGCGAAGCCCCGGACGGCAGCCTTACGTTCACCACGTTGAGCTGCGCGAACGATGAACGTCTTTCAATTCAAGAGGTGCATCCCTACTCACCCGGCTCGACCGTGGCCCTGATACCCGAAGCCCGGCACGAAGAAATATCCGGGATGAATAACAGAAAACGAGAAATGGCCATCGTGGGGCGCACGTTCGACAAATGTGGAGAGTTGATCGACGCAAGACAAAAGCGCGAAGCAATCATCAATCAGCGAATCATCGCAGGCATGAACCAGCAGGACGTCGAAAGCGCACTAGGCAAGCCCGACAAGATCAGCATCCGAAATTCTTCAACAAGCTATAGCTATAACCTCAAGCGAGGCCGGAGTGCGCAAATCGATTTCGATGAGAAAGGATGTGTGAAAGGAAAACTCAAATCCCGGACAGCAAAAAGCCCGCGTTAAACGCGGGCTTTCTGGTATATGGTGCACTCGACAGGATTCGAACCTGTGACCGCTCGGTTCGTAGCCGAGTACTCTATCCAGCTGAGCTACGAGTGCATGTTGTGTTTTTAGACCAGACCACAACTGGCTGAAACCAAGTTATTTACATTGCTGTAACTAACCCTTAAATGGTGCACTCGACAGGATTCGAACCTGTGACCGCTCGGTTCGTAGCCGAGTACTCTATCCAGCTGAGCTACGAGTGCATTTGTGTTTGTTAGACCAGATCACACCTGGTTGAAGCCGAGTCATTTACATTGCAGTAACTGACTCTTAAATGGTGCACTCGACAGGATTCGAACCTGTGACCGCTCGGTTCGTAGCCGAGTACTCTATCCAGCTGAGCTACGAGTGCATTTGTTGCGCCGCATTATAGCCCGTCTAATCTCTATTCCAACCACTTTTTCTAATAAATTCAACAACTTACAGAAAAAGCCAGATTACAACGTACTAAGCAAATAATGGCGGAGAACGGGGGATTCGAACCCCCGACACCCTTGTGAGGTGTACTCCCTTAGCAGGGGAGCGCCTTCGGCCACTCGGCCAGCTCTCCGCAACACGGGGCGTATATTAACCAGCTTCTTCCCCGTTTGCAAACAAAAAAATCGATAAAAATTAATGGCTTGGTTCTTCGTCCTTTTCTTTCTTTATACGCAGGTAGATTTCTTCACGGTGCACAGCCACCTCTTTCGGTGCATTGACGCCGATACGCACTTGATTTCCTTTGACGCCGAGCACGGTCACGGTGATTTCGCCATCACCGATAATCAGGCTTTCTGCGCACCGACGAGTCAGAATCAACATACCTTTCTCCTCACGCGAATCATTTCAGGGACAACAGTCTGCAAAAAAAAGGCACCCGACCTACAACCGGAGCGATCGTAGCCCTACATGCCTGAGTATTGACCAGCACGAGCAAAAGAACAGTTCAGGGCTCGCGCCATTCAAAAAATAAAGGGCGCGGTCAGACCGCGCCCTTTATTGACCGGGATTACTCGCCCTGACGGGCCGGAGCATCCAGTTCGAAAGCCGTGTGCAGGGCGCGCACGGCCAGTTCCAGGTACTTCTCCTCGATCACCACGGAAACCTTGATTTCCGAGGTCGAGATCATCTGGATGTTGATGCTTTCCTTTGCCAGGGATTCGAACATGCGGCTGGCCACGCCTGCGTGGGAACGCATGCCGACGCCGACGATCGAGACCTTGGCAATTTTGGTATCGCCGACGACTTCACGGGCACCGATCTCGCGAGCGGTGTTTTCCAGCACGGTCTGCGCGGATTGGTAGTCGTTGCGGTGCACGGTGAACGTGAAGTCGGTGGTGTTATCGTGCGCGACGTTCTGCACGATCATGTCGACTTCGATGTTCGCGGCACTGATCGGGCCGAGAATCTTGAATGCCACGCCCGGGGTGTCTGGCACGCCACGGATGGTCAGCTTGGCTTCATCGCGGTTGAAGGCGATGCCGGAAATGATCGGCTGTTCCATGGTTTCCTCTTCATCAATAGTAATGAGGGTGCCCGGACCCTCCTTGAAGCTGTGCAGTACGCGCAGCGGAACGTTGTACTTGCCGGCGAACTCAACCGCACGGATCTGCAGCACCTTGGAGCCGAGGCTGGCCATTTCCAGCATCTCTTCGAAGGTGATCTTGTCCAGGCGCTGAGCGACCGATACCACGCGTGGGTCAGTGGTGTAGACACCATCGACATCGGTGTAGATCTGGCACTCGTCAGCCTTCAATGCAGCAGCCAATGCCACGCCAGTGGTGTCGGAACCGCCACGGCCCAGAGTCGTGATGTTGCCGTGTTCGTCTACACCCTGGAAACCTGCGACCACAACCACACGGCCTGCCTTCAGATCACCACGAATCTTCTGGTCATCAATCTGCAAGATACGCGCTTTATTGTGCGCACTGTCTGTCAGGATCCGTACCTGGTTACCGGTGTACGACACCGCCGGCACACCGCGCTTGATCAGCGCCATGGCCAACAGGGCGATCGTCACCTGCTCACCGGTGGATACGATCACGTCCAGTTCACGCGGAACCGGTTGATCTTCGCCACTGATTTGCTTGGCCAGATCGATCAGACGGTTGGTCTCGCCGCTCATTGCAGACAGCACAACCACCAGGTCATCGCCGGCATCGCGGAATTTCTTAACCTTGTCGGCAACCTGCTCGATTCTCTCGACACTGCCGACCGAGGTGCCTCCAAATTTCTGTACGATCAAAGCCATTTCAAAGCCGCCTCTGCCCATGAAGGGCGCCCAATAATCACTCGAACAGCCGCCGGGCCCGCCACTAGACTGCGGGCCTGACAGACCGTCTTATAAACCCTGCTCGACGAATGGAACGGTCAGCGCCAGTGCGCTATCCAGTACGCCGGCGTCGACACCGCCACCCTGCGCCATGTCCGGACGACCACCGCCCTTCCCGCCCACCGCCGCAGCAGCCTGCTTCATCAAATCACCGGCTTTGAGTTGGCCAGTCAGGTCCTTGGTTACACCTGCAACCAGTACGACCTTTTCCTCATGGACACTGCCGAGCAGGATCACTGCGCGGCCGAGTTTGTTTTTCAGCTGATCGACCAGCGCCAGCAGCGCCTTGCCGTCCTGACCATCCAGACGCACGGCCAGAACCTTCACGCCCTTGACGTCCACTGCCGAAGCAGACAGATCGTCGCCGGCAGCGGCGGCTGCCTTGGCCTGCAATTGTTCGAGCTGTTTTTCAAGCGCACGGTTGCGCTCCAGTACAGCCGACAGCTTGTCGATCAGGTTATCGCGGCTGCCCTTGACCAGGCTGGCCGCTTCCTTGAGTTGTTCTTCGGCAGCGTTCAAGTAAGCCAGCGCCGCAGCGCCGGTGACTGCCTCGATACGACGCACACCCGATGCCACACCGCCTTCGCTGATGATCTTCAGCAGGCCGATGTCACCGGTACGGCTGGCGTGGATACCGCCACACAGCTCGACGGAGAAATCGCCGCCCATGCTCAGCACGCGCACGTTGTCGCCGTACTTCTCGCCGAACAGAGCCATGGCGCCTTTCTGCTTGGCGGTTTCGATGTCGGTTTCTTCGGTTTCAACCGCGGAGTTCTTGCGGATCTCGGCGTTGACGATGTCTTCCAGCGCCTTCAGTTGCTCCGGCTTGATCGCTTCAAAGTGGCTGAAGTCGAAACGCAGACGCTGACTGTCGACCAGCGAACCCTTCTGTTGAACGTGATCGCCCAGCACTTTGCGCAAGGCGGCGTGCAGCAGGTGCGTGGCCGAGTGGTTCAGCGAAGTGGCGTGACGCACGTCGGCCTCGACGTGGGTTTCCACCGGCGCGCCAACGATCAGACTGCCAGACGCCAACACACCGTGATGCAGGAACGCACCACCGGTCTTGGTGGTATCACGCACGTCGAAACGGCTGTTGCCGGCCTGCAGGTAACCGCAATCACCGACCTGGCCGCCGGATTCGGCGTAGAACGGCGTCTGGTTCAGAACCACAACGCCTTCCTGACCTTCGCTCAGAACGTCCACGGACTGGCCGTCCTTATAGAGCGCAACGACTTTCGCCGAACCGCTGGTGGCGTGGTAGCCGGTGAACTCGGTGTCGACATCAACCTTGACCAGGCTGTTGTAGTCCAGACCGAAGGAGCTGGCAGAACGCGCGCGGACGCGCTGGGCTTCCATTTCACGCTCGAAACCGACTTCGTCGATGGTCAGGCTGCGCTCGCGGGCGATATCCGCAGTCAGGTCCATCGGAAAACCGTAGGTGTCGTAGAGTTTGAACACCACGTCGCCCGGCACCATATCGCCTTTGAGTTCGGCCAGATCCTGCTCGAGAATTTTCAGGCCCTGCTCCAGGGTCTTGGCGAACTGCTCTTCTTCGCCTTTCAGAACGCGCTCGATATGTGCCTGCTGGGATTTCAGCTCAGGGAAGGCTTCGCCCATCTCGGCCACGAGAGCGGCAACGATCTGGTAGAAAAAGCTGCCCTTGGCGCCCAGTTTGTTGCCGTGACGGCAGGCACGACGAATGATGCGACGCAGCACGTAGCCGCGGCCTTCGTTGGACGGCAGCACGCCATCGGCGATCAGGAAACCGCAGGAGCGGATGTGGTCAGCCACGACTTTCAGGGAAGCCTGATTGTCGTTGCTGCAACCGATGGCCTTGGCCGAAGCGGCCAGCAGGCTCTGGAACAGGTCGATTTCATAGTTCGAGTGAACGTGCTGCAGCACGGCACTGATCCGCTCAAGACCCATGCCGGTGTCCACCGACGGGGCTGGCAGCGGGTGCAGCACGCCATCGGCGGTGCGGTTGAACTGCATGAACACGTTGTTCCAGATTTCGATGTAGCGGTCGCCGTCTTCTTCCGGCGAGCCCGGTGGTCCGCCCCAGATGTCGGCGCCGTGATCGTAGAAAATCTCGGTGCAAGGACCGCACGGGCCGGTATCGCCCATGGTCCAGAAGTTGTCGGAGGCGTAAGGCGCGCCCTTGTTGTCGCCGATGCGCACCATGCGCTCGGCCGGCACACCGACTTCCTTGGTCCAGATGTCGTAGGCCTCGTCATCGCTGGCGTAGACGGTGACCCACAGTTTTTCCTTCGGCAGGTTCAGCCATTTCTCCGAGGTCAGGAAGTTCCAGGCGTAGGTGATGGCGTCACGCTTGAAGTAGTCGCCGAAGCTGAAGTTACCCAGCATTTCGAAAAAAGTGTGGTGACGGGCGGTATAACCGACGTTTTCCAGGTCGTTGTGCTTGCCGCCGGCGCGCACGCATTTCTGGCTGGAGACGGCGCGGGTGTACGCGCGCTTTTCCTGGCCCAGGAAGCAGTCCTTGAACTGGTTCATCCCCGCGTTGGTGAACAGCAGGGTTGGGTCATTGCCCGGAATCAAAGAGCTGGAGGCTACACGGGTGTGGCCTTGCTCTTCGAAGAAGCGAAGGAAGGCTTCACGGATTTCTGCGCTTTTCATTAGGTTCTTCCACGGAGGCTGCGGCCAAAGGCCTGTACGAAACGTCAACAGACGAAACGACGGCAAAGGGCCGCATTATATCGGCCCTGCGCGCGGGGTACAGCGTGTTTATACGATAGAAACGGTCAATTGGGTGGCTAACACTGTCACTTGCGCGAAAACTCGACGAATGTCGCGATCACTTGCTCGATTTGCGAACGATTGACGTCCATGTGGGTGACCATCCGCAGACGGGCGGCAGCGCTCAGTTTGATGCCGCGTTCGGCGGCAAACACCTTGATCGCCTCGGCACGGTCGCCCATCTGCACGTAAACCATGTTGGTCTGCACCGGTTCGACGGTAAAACCGGCCTCGCGCAGGCCTTCGGCCAGAAATTGCGCATTGGCATGATCATCCGCCAGACGCTCGACATTGTGATCCAGTGCATACAAACCTGCCGCCGCCAGCAATCCGGCCTGACGCATCCCGCCGCCGACCATTTTGCGCAGGCGTCGCGCCTTGCCGATCAACTCGGCCGAACCGCAGAGCACCGAGCCGACCGGCGCACCGAGGCCTTTGGACAGGCACACCGAGACCGAATCGAAGTGTTGCGTGATCTCCCGGGCATCGACCCCAAGCTTCACCGCCGCGTTGTACAGCCGCGCGCCGTCCAGATGCAGGGCCAGGCCCTTGTCCTGAGTGAACCGGCGGGCACGGGCCAGATACTCCAGCGGCAACACCTTGCCCTGCATGGTGTTTTCCAGCGCCAGCAGTCGGGTGCGGGCGAAGTGGAAATCGTCTGGCTTGATCGCTGCGGCCACCTGATCCAGATCCAGCGAGCCATCGGCCTGCACCTCCAGCGGCTGCGGCTGGATAGAACCGAGCACTGCGGCCCCCCCGCCCTCGTACTTATAGGTGTGCGCCTGCTGACCGACAATGTACTCGTCACCGCGCTCGCAGTGCGCCATCAACCCCAGCAGGTTGCTCATGGTGCCCGTCGGGACGAACAGCGCCGCGGCGAAACCCAGCCGTTTTGCCAGTTCGGTTTCCAGACGATTGACCGTCGGATCTTCGCCATACACATCATCTCCGGTAGCCGCGGCGGTCATCGCGTCCAGCATGGCGGGAGTCGGTTGGGTGACGGTGTCGCTGCGAAGATCGATAACGCTCATGAACCTGGCCTCAAGTCAGCAGGGGAAATCCCTTTTCGAAGAAGAATTACTGCAGGCATGGCGCGGATTAATCAACCCTGACGCAAGGAAAAGTCGTTTTGTGCTTCGAAAAATCCGATGGCAATCATCACAAAGGCGCAATGCACAGCCCGGCAATCTGTGTTAAAAACGCTGCGCCGCCCGACAAAAGGGCGGCGAAACGTTCTCAGGGCGGGGTGCAATTCCCCACCGGCGGTAATTGCGCGCAATGCGCATAGCCCGCGAGCGCTTGGTGACCGGCACGGCAATGGCTGTGATCGGCGGCAAGGTCAGCAGACCCGGTGTGATTCCGGGGCCGACGGTCACAGTCCGGATGAAGAGAGAACGGGATTGACACCAAAGGGCCGTCCGTCGTGCTTGCGCGAGCGTGCGTACCCTTGAATCCCTTTCGATTCATAACGCCCTGTTTTTCACACAAACAGGAGTCAGAACATGCAACCCACCGCTATCGACAGCAAAAACAAACACCCTCACGGCGAGCGCGTCGCGTTCATCCAGGCCTGCTGGCACAAGGAAATCGTCGACCAGAGCCGCAAAGGTTTCGTCGCGGAAATGATCGCCCTGGGCTATCAGGAATCGGACATCGACTTCTTCGAAGTCGGCGGCGCCTTTGAAATGCCCCTGCACGCCAAGCTGCTGGCCAGGACCGGTCGTTATGCCGGCATCGTCGCGGCCGCTCTGGTGGTGGACGGCGGGATCTACCGCCACGAATTCGTCGCCCAGTCGGTCGTCAGCGGCCTGATGCAGGTTCAACTGGAAACCGAAGTGCCGGTGTTCTCGGTATCCCTGACCCCGCACCACTTCCATGCCGGTGAAGAACACCAGAAGTTCTTCTTCGAGCATTTCGTGCACAAGGGTCAGGAAGCGGCGAGAACCTGCGCCGACACGCTGCAGAAAGTACGTGCATTGCGCCGCATCGAGCCGCGTGCTGTAGCGGTCTGACCTTCCCATGATCTTCCCCGCTCTGCGTGGGAATGCCTCAA
>NZ_LRUN01000025.1 GCF_001679645.1 Pseudomonas bananamidigenes
TTTGGGGCGTTTGCCAAAGATCGCCGTAAGGGCGAAACCGCCAGCCGCCACACCCGCAGAAACGGATATTCACCCAAAACAACCCAAAACCTGGTCGGCCCAAAGGCCGCCAAGGTCAAACCCAGATCAAAGCCGAAAATGCCCCACCATCCCCCTCAGCTCACTCCCCAACTGCGCCAGCTCAACACTCGACGCCGCATTCCCGCGCATCGCAATCGAAGACTGATCCGCACTCGCCCGAATACTGGTCACACTACGATTGATCTCTTCGGCCACCGAGCTCTGCTCCTCGGCCGCCGCCGCGATCTGCTGATTCATCTGCTGGATCAACGAAACCGCCGCCGCAATACTCCCCAGCGCACTTTCGGTCTGCAACGCATCGCTCACCGCCAGTTTCACCAGTTCGCCACTGCTCTGAATCTGCTGCACCGATGAATAAGCCGCCGAACGCAAGGCACTGACCAGCCGCTCGATCTCTTCGGTCGACTGCTGCGTGCGCCGGGCCAGCGCCCGCACCTCATCGGCGACCACCGCAAAGCCCCTGCCCTGCTCCCCTGCCCGCGCCGCTTCGATTGCCGCGTTGAGCGCCAGCAGATTGGTCTGTTCGGCGACGCTCTTGATCACTTCGAGCACCGTGCCGATGTTCTGGATTTCCGCGCTCAGGCTTTCGATGCTCGAACTGGCCGACGTCGCCGAATCCGCCAGTTGCTCGATCCGCGCCATGCTCTGGCGCACCACTTGCTGACCAGTCTCGACCTTGTCGTCTGCAGTCTGCGCTGCAAGCGCCGCCTCTTCAGCATTGCGCGCCACGTCATGGACGGTGGCGGTCATCTGGTTCATGGCCGTGGCAACCTGCTCGGTTTCCTCTTTCTGGCTGCTCACTTCAAGATTGGTCTGCTCGGTCACCGCCGACAGCGATTGTGCGGAACTGGCCAACTGTTCGATACCGGCCTGCAATCCGCTGACGATGCTGCTGAGGCCCGCGCCCATCTGCTGCATGGACTGCATCAACTGCCCGATCTCGTCACGACGGGTCACTTCCACCGTTGCACTCAAGTCACCGGCGGCGATCCGTTGAGCAACCTGCATCACGCTGCGCAACGGAGCGACGATCAGGCGGGTGATCACCCAGGCCGCAATCAGACCGACCAGCAAAGCCAGCGCCGACGACCCGATGATCAGCACAGAGTTTTTCTTCAGCTCCCCCTGCATTGCGACATCCTGAGCGACGTAGGCCTGATCGACCCGCTCCACCACTTGCGCAGCACGTTGATGCAATTGCTCGGATACGCTTTTTTCCTGGACCAGCAGCCCGGTGTACTCGGCAAGTTTGTCATTGAAACCGGCGATGTGGCCTGACACCTCATTGAGTACCGTCAGATACCCCTCGTCCTTGACCATGGATTTCAATTGCTCGGCCTGCGCCTGGGCCTGGGCGGCCTGTTCGATGTTGCCTTTGACGCTGTCGTCCCCCTTGCGGCTCTGGTCCAGGCGCACACGTGCTTCGTTCATGGCCTGCAGCATCAGGCGCGAAACCTGGCTGACCTGACTGGCCTGCTCGATGAACTGCGCCCCATCCTTGCCTTCGCTGTCCTTGAGCGTGTAGGCGCCGTCATCGGCAAGCCCGGCCTGGAGTACATCAAGATTATTGGCGACGCTGGATACCGACCAACTGGCCATTTCCAGCGCCAGATCCTTGGCCTGAGTCAGTGAGACGAACTCATCGAAGGCCTTGCGGTAGGCAGCCAGCGACTGCTCGACCTCGCTCATCACCGCAACATTGGCCGGAGCCTGCGCTTTCAGCCTGTTGGCCTGCGCGATCAGGGCATCCACCCCTTCATGCAGGGCATCGACGGTTTTCGGATTGCCGTGCAGGGCATAGTCCCGCTCCAGCAAGCGCACATTGAGCAGATCGCTGTTGAGCGAGGACATCTGCTTGAGCCCGTCGAAGCGCTGACTGATGGTTTGCAGGGACCAGACGCCAATGGCCGCCACCAGCGCGGTCAACAGCAAGACCAGCACAAACCCGATACCCAGTTTTTTTGCCATACCGAGATTGGCAAAACGTCCTTGCACGGCCGAAATCATTGCGCGTCGTCCCCTGCCGATGTCTGTTGCCGAAGAGTCGCAACGGCCATGAACCAGCACAAGACTCTGACGTCGGAATAATGGCAAAAAGCTAGGTTCGCGTCGTTTTCAGAACACTTGAGGTCGATCCACGGTTGTACTGCGAAAGAACTGTCGCGCCCTTGGATCGCAGGCATAAGCCACATTGATCCGCTGCCAGTCACAGGCTTCACCGCCAGGATTGAATGATGTCCCGAAGGACAATTGCACACCATGGTGCAAGGCCTGCCTGCGCAAGCGCTCCGCATCCGCCCGCGGAGCGCGTGCCCAGATGAACAGGCCGCCCGTCGGTTTGCCGAACACTTCCCAATCCGCGTCCTCCAGCGCCTCAAGGGCTGCCGCACGATCGGTATTGAGCCGCTGGCGTTGACGCTGTACCAGCTTGCGATAGGCGCCACTGGACAACAGCGTTGCCAATACGGCCTCGTTGAAGCCGGAGGTCCCCATGCAACTGATCGCCTTGACCCGTGCCAGTTGCTCGATCACCTCAAGCCCTGCCGACACGAAGCCGACCCGCAACGAACTGCTCAGCGTCTTGGAATAGCTGCCGACATAGATCACCCGCCTGTCATCGTCCAGTGCGGCCAACCGCGTACCGCTGCCATTGTGCAGATCGGCGTAGACGTCGTCCTCGATCAACCGCAGGTCGTAGGTTTTGCTCAATTGCAGAATCCGCCGGGCCACTGCCGGTGCCAGACAACTCCCGGTAGGGTTGTGGTGATGACTGTTGATGAACATCGCCACGGGCCGGAACTGCTGCAACAACGCCTCGAGAGCTTCGATATCCGGGCCGTCCGGCATCCGGCGGACCTCCAGCATGCGCACCCCCTGCAGTCGCAGAAGGTCGAACAGCGGTGCGTAACCCGGTGATTCGACCACCACACAATCGCCGGCCCGAAACAGGGTCCGTACGATCAGATCCAGTCCGTGGCTGGCACCGGCCGTGGTCAAAACCCGCGTTTCATCCGCCTCTATGTCGAGCAATCCTAGTCGTTTGACGATTTGCTCGCGCAGCGTGGGGAGCCCCAGGGGTGTGTTGTAATTGAACAGGCTGGCCATGTCCGTGCGGGTCACCTGACGGATGGCATAACTGAGATCGTCGGGCTCTCGCCAGCTCGAGGGCAACACACCGTCACCCAGTTTCAGCCGGGCGCGCGATTGCGGCGCTGTCTCGCAGCCGTAGCTCTCGCTCGCCAAAACCTGGCTGTCAAAGGCCTTGCAACACTTTGGCAATGTACTTGCAACCATGAAACCGGCACCTTGCCGGGAGGCCAGAACACCTTGCGCCACCAGACGCTCGCAAGCTTCCACGACGCTCGACTGGCTGAGCAGGTTGGACCGCGCGATTTGCCGTATGGAAGGCAGGCGTGTCGCCGGTGGCACCTGGCTCTGCTCGATCCACTCGGTCAAGCCATCCACAATCTGCTGTACGACCGGCACCATTGCCTGTCGGTCAATTCTCAATTCCATGAGTAGCCAAACTCCTGTCGGTTTTACTCGCGGCAGTAAATCACAGCCGCGCCGGTCAGGCTGTGCGACAACGCCGTCAAAAGCCACCGTTCTAACCATTTGAAACACATTGTTTATCAATGACATGGAACCAAAACAGGGCGAAAAAACCCGCCTGCAGGGCGGGTCCGTTCCTGTGTCGACCATGGCTTTCTCAGAATGCGGTGACACCGCCGTCCACTGCCAGTGAATGGCCGGTGGTGAAAGCCGCACCATCACTGCACAGATACAGCACGGCACTGGCGATTTCCTCGGCCTTGCCGATGCGACCGACCGGGTGCATGGCGTTGGCGAATTCGCCCTTCTTCGGATCGGCCTCGTAGGCACGACGGAACATGTCGGTATCGATCACGGCCGGGCAAACGGCATTGACGCGGATTTTTTTCTTGGCGTACTCGATCGCAGCAGACTTGGTGAGACCGATCACCGCATGTTTGGAAGCGGCATAGATGCTCATCTTCGGCGCGGCGCCCAGCCCGGCCACCGACGCCGTGTTGACGATCGCCCCGCCACCCTGTGCCAGCAGCAGCGGCAACTGGTACTTCATGCACAGCCAGACGCCCTTGACGTTGACACCCATGATCGCGTCGAACTCATCCATCGAGCCCTCGGCCAGTTTGCCTTTCTCGATTTCGATCCCGGCATTGTTGAAGGCATAGTCGAGACGACCGTAGGTCTTGATCACCTCATCCATGAGATTTTTCACGTCACTCTCGACAGTAACGTTGCAGCGCACGAAGGTCGCTTCACCGCCGGCTGTACGAATCAGCGCCACCGTCCCCTCGCCCCCGGCGGCATCCAGGTCGGCCACCACCACTTTCAGCCCCTCGGCGGCAAACGCCTGCGCGGTCGCGCGGCCAATGCCATTGGCGGCCCCGGTGACTACGGCGACCTGACCGGAAAACGTCATGCTCATTGTTATGTCCTCGAATGCGGGATGGATGACGGCAGCATAGCCACGGCCATCTCATCAGCGGCAGCACTATCAGAAGGCCGTTTGACCGCCCATGAATCGCAGTGATGAAACTGTGCCTGCCACTATCACCCTGTCTGATCGGTCTGTATTCGCCTCGTCAGCCAACCTTGCAGCATCGCCGGTGACGGTCTATCAACAAGGTTTTATCCGTCGAGTGCCTGTCATGACTAACCAGACCAATCGTCAGTTCCTGCTCGCCAAACGCCCGGTAGGCGCAGCCACCCGCGAGACCTTCACCTATCAGCAAGTGCCGGTGGGCGAGCCGGCGGCGGGACAGATCCTGGTGAAGAACGAATACCTGTCCCTGGATCCGGCCATGCGCGGCTGGATGAACGAGGGCAAGTCCTACATCCCGCCGGTGGGCATCGGTGAGGTGATGCGTGCATTGGGTGTAGGCAAGGTCATCGCATCGAACAACCCGGGGTTTGCGGTCGGGGACTATGTCAACGGCGCCCTGGGTGTGCAGGATTATTTCCTTGGCGAGCCAAAAGGTTTCTACAAGGTCGATCCGAAACTGGCACCGTTGCCGCGTTATCTGTCGGCATTGGGCATGACCGGCATGACCGCCTACTTCGCGCTGCTCGATGTCGGCGCACCGAAGGCCGGGGACACCGTAGTGTTGTCCGGCGCAGCGGGCGCAGTCGGCAGCATTGCCGGACAGATCGCCAAGATCAAAGGCTGCCGGGTGGTCGGTATTGCCGGCGGCGCGGACAAGTGCAAGTTCCTGATCGATGAACTGGGCTTCGACGGTGCCATCGATTACAAGAGCGAAGACGTGCTGGCCGGCCTTAAACGTGAATGCCCGAAAGGCGTGGACGTTTATTTCGACAACGTCGGCGGCGATATCCTCGACGCCGTACTGAGCCGTCTGAACTTCAAGGCCCGCGTGGTGATCTGCGGCGCCATCAGCCAGTACAACAACAAGGAAGCGGTCAAAGGCCCGGCCAATTATCTGTCGCTGCTGGTCAACCGTGCGCGGATGGAGGGTTTCGTGGTGATGGATTACGCCGCGCAGTACGCCAGTGCCGCCCAGGAAATGGCCGGCTGGATGGCCAAGGGGCAGCTCAAGAGCAAGGAAGACGTCGTCGAAGGGCTGGAAACCTTCCCGGAGACCCTGGGCAAACTGTTCAGCGGCGAGAACTTCGGCAAGCTGGTGCTGAAGGTCTGAAAACAATGAAGGGAGCCATCGGGCTCCCTTCATTGAATCTGCAGATACTCGATCAGGCCAGTTCGGCGACCACCGAGGCCAGGGCCTTGGCCGGATCCGCCGCCTGGCTGATCGGACGGCCGATCACCAGATAGTCGGACCCGGCATCCAGTGCCTGGCGTGGGGTCAGGATGCGACGCTGGTCGTCCTGTGCGCTGCCGGCCGGACGAATCCCCGGGGTCACCAGTTGCAGCGACGGGTGCGCGGTTTTCAGTGCAGTGGCTTCCAGCGCCGAGCACACCAGACCGTCCATCCCGGCCTTTTCGGCCAGCGCTGCCAGGCGCAGCACCTGCTCTTGCGGCTCGATGTCCAGACCGATACCGGCCAGGTCCTCACGCTCCATGCTGGTCAGCACGGTCACGCCGATCAGCAAGGGTTGCGGGCCGCTGCGCTTGTCCAGCTCTTCACGGCAGGCCGCCATCATGCGCAGACCGCCAGAGCAGTGAACGTTGACCATCCACACACCCATTTCGGCGGCGGCCTTGACCGCCATCGCCGTGGTGTTGGGAATATCGTGGAATTTCAGGTCGAGGAAGACTTCAAACCCCTTGTCACGCAAGGTGCCGACGATTTCCGAGGCACAGCTGGTGAACAGCTCCTTGCCCACTTTGACCCGGCACAGTTTCGGGTCCAACTGATCGGCCAGCTTCAGTGCGGCGTCACGGGTGGGGAAATCCAGGGCGACGATGATAGGAGTCTGGCAGGCGGACATGGATGGGCTCTCAGGCAAGTCGAAATCGGCGCGCATTGTAGCGGAACCGGCGGCAGCGCGGCACCCGATGATCGGTAAATCATCGCGCCGGACGTGATCAGCATAGCCTTGCAGGGTATTGTGTCGAAGCCGATACACAACCGACACGCCGACAACATGCGTCCGCGCTAGCCTCGCCAGCCGCAACATGTCCTTACAGCAGCCCTTCCCGCCTCACGGCCGGACGCCTATGCTGAAACCACAACCTCGCAGCCTATCTTTGTGGTTGGCGGCCTACTGGCAGATGAACAGCCTCATGCACAACTCTCAAGCCTCCGTGAATGAAGAGCAGAAAGACGACAAGCGCTGGAGCATCCGGGCACTGATCGTCGACGACGATGTGCCGATCCGCGAACTGATGATCGACTACCTGGCCCGTTTCAACATTCACGCCAGCGGCGTCACCGACGGCGCGGCGATGCGCCAGGCGATGCAGGCAGAACACTTCGACGTGGTGGTGCTCGACCTGATGCTGCCCGGCGAAGACGGCCTGTCGCTGTGCCGCTGGCTGCGCGCCGAATCGGACATCCCGATCCTGATGCTGACTGCCCGTTGCGAACCCACCGACCGCATCATCGGCCTCGAACTGGGCGCCGACGACTACATGGCCAAGCCGTTCGAACCTCGGGAACTGGTGGCGCGGATACAGACGATTCTGCGCCGGGTGCGCGACGACCGCAGCGAACAACGTGCGAACATTCGCTTTGACAACTGGCGCCTGAACAGCGTCCTGCGCCAGTTGATCGCCGACGATGGCCTCGTGGTACCGCTGTCCAACGCCGAATTCCGCCTGCTCTGGGTGTTCATCGAACGTCCGCGCCGGGTACTCAGCCGCGAACAGCTGCTGGACGCCGCCCGTGGTCGCTCCATCGAAGCGTTCGACCGCAGCATCGACCTGCTGGTCTCGCGTCTGCGGCAAAAACTGGGCGACGACCCCAAGGCCCCCCAATTGATCAAGACCGTGCGTGGCGAAGGCTATCTGTTCGACGCCAGGGATATCGGCTGATGCGGGCGCGCTTCGACACGCTGTTCGGACGCCTGTTTGGCGTGCTGTTCGTGGCGATCGTCCTGGCGCACCTGCTGGCTTTCGCCTGGTTTCACCATTACGGCCCGCCTCCGCCACCTCCACCGCCGGAGTTTTCGCAGGGAGTCGAGGGGCAACGCCCGCCAGCGGATCCGCGCTTCCCCCATCGCCCGCGCCCCTGGTTCGGCGGACCGCTGGTGCCGCTGACCTTTCAGTTCATTTCATTGATGATCGCCGCGTGGTACGGCGCCAAACTCCTGAGCCGCCCGATCCAGCGCCTGAGCGACGCCGCCGAACGTCTCAGTGAAAACCTCGACAGCCCGCCGCTGGATGAATCGGGCCCGCGAGAAGCCCGGCAGGCGGCGCATACCTTCAACCTGATGCAGCAACGGATTCGCGAACAGGTCCAGCAGCGCGCGCGCATGCTCGGCGCCGTGTCCCATGACCTGCGCACACCGTTGTCGCGATTGAAACTGCGTCTGGAACAGATCGACGACGACAGGCTGCAGGGACAGATGCGTCAGGACCTGAACGACATGATCGGCATGCTCGACGCCACCCTCACCTACCTGCACGAACAACGCACCAGCGAAGCGCTGCAGATGATGGACGTGCAGGCGCTGGTCGAGTCCCTGTGCGAGAACGCTCAGGATCAGGGGGCCGATGTTCAGGTCAGCGGTCATTGCGCGCCACTGGCCGTGCAGCCGATGGCGCTGCGTTCGTGTATCAACAACCTGATGGACAATGCCTTGCGCTACGCCGGGCAGGCACACGTCGAATTGCAGGATCAGCGCGGGCAGCTGTTGATCCGCGTCATCGACCACGGCCCGGGCATCGCCGAGGACAAACGCGAAGCCGTGTTCGAGCCGTTTTTCCGCCTGGAAGGCTCGCGCAACCGCAACTCCGGCGGCGTCGGCCTGGGCATGACCATCGCCCGGGAAGCCGCCCAGCGCCAAGGCGGCCAATTGAACCTGGAAGAAACGCCGGGCGGCGGCCTTACCGCCGTGATTCGCCTGCCACGACTCTAGGCCGGACAGCGTACCGTTCGGTACAAAATCCCCATACCTGCGACACCTCAAACGATGAGCGTCAGCTCGACTCGGGTAGCGGCTTTATCAACGCCGATCCTCAACCCGCCCCTGACTCTTGCTCCAATCCGTCAACAGACTATAAGCAACAGCCAAAAGCGTCGGCCCGATAAACAACCCGATAAACCCGAACGCAATCAGCCCGCCAAACACCCCGAGCAACACGATCACCAGCGGCAGATTCCCGCCACGGCTGATCAGGTACGGTTTGAGCACGTTGTCCACGCCGCTGATGATGAACGTCCCCCAGATCCCGAGAAACACCGCCATCCCGTACTCGCCCTTCCAGGCCAGCCACGCCGTGGCCGGAATCCATACCAGCGGCGGGCCCATCGGAATCAGGCTGAGCAGGAATGTCACGATACCCAGCACCAGCGCCCCCGGAATTCCGGCTATCAGAAACCCGATCAATGCCAGTATCGCCTGCGCTGCCGCGGTACCGATCACACCGTTGACCACCCGCTGCACCGTACCGGCCACCAACTCGATGTAATACCCGGCACGATCACCGATCAAACGCTCCAGCAGACCATGAACAAATGCTGCCAGCCGCGGCCCGTCACGGTAGAAAAAGAATACGAAGACTATGCTCAGGGTCAGTTCGAGAATCCCGCCACCGATCTGTGCACTGCGCGCCAGCAGCCAGTTACCGACCTGTCCCAGATAAGGCTTGAGCGACACCATCAGCGCCGCGCCCTGCTGGTCGACGCTGTTCCAGAACCCGACCAGTCGCTCCCCCACCAACGGAATGGTGCCAAGCCAGGCCGGCGCTTCCGGTAACCCGTCAACTTGAACGTCCTTGATGAACGCCGTGGCATCGCGCACATGATCGGCCAGGTTGAACCCCAGCCATACCAGCGGCGCGGCCACCAACAGCATCCAGCCCAGGGTCAGGATGCCTGCCGCCAGCGACTCGCGGCCATTGAGCCAGCGCGTCAGCAGACGCATCAACGGCCAACTGGCGAACGCCAGCACCGCCCCCCAGAACAGCGCCGACCAGAACGGCGCCATCACCCAGAAACTGGCACCGAACAGCACAAGCAACAGGATCTGCACCAGCAGACGATCATTATTGGGCATGTGAAATCTCGAAAAAATCAGTCAGGCAAAGCGTAGGCGAACACGCCGGGCGTGTCCGCCGCAGACACCTTATCGCAACAGATCGATGCGCAGGCCATTGCCTTCGACACTACCGGTCTCCATACGTGCTGCGCGCACGCCCTGAGTGATCAGCGCCTGACGCCAGACCTCGGCCTTTGGCCCGGACATCACTACTCGCAATGTGGTATCGAGGTTCAGTCCACGGGACAGCAGACGCAACCAGGTGTCGTCGGGATCACCGGTCAGTTTTGGCAACTTCAGCTCACCGGTGTCCTTCAACTGGCGCAACAGGGTCGCGGAGGTCGGCAACAACTCTCCCAACGGTGTGACGGCCTCGAACTGCTCGACATGCAGATAGGCTTTGCGATTGCCGCGAGTGATGCCGTACAGCGCCACCAGCGTGTTGTCGCGAGGCGCCGCCAGCCTCAGCAGCAGATAGGCCTGCTGCTCGTCGGCACCGTACAGCTTGGCATTGCCGAAGACTTCGTTGGCCCACAGGCTGCTTTCGCCGCAATCCCTGGCCTGACACCAGAACAACAGCTCGGCATCCTGCTTTTGCAAGGCTTCGCGAGCAAGCGTGAAGGCTTCGGTGGCGGAGTGTTCCGGCGGCAGTTCATAGGTGACCGAGGTGGTTTGTCCACGGGCACCGACCTGACCGTCGAAACGCAACTGGCCGCTGATCTTGCGGATAGACCCCAGCGGGTAAATCCGCTCCAGGGTCGCGGCCGGGCGATAGTCGACGATCTGCGCATCGGCCAGTCGTGGCACGATGGGCAGATCCTGACTGCCCGGCAGGTCGGCAGCGAGCAACACGGGACTGAAACAGCACAGCGCCAGCAGACTGAAGAATCGCATCGGCAGGCTCATCGGATCAGCGTGCCCGGGGCGAGTTGATGGCCATCGAGTGTCGCTGCAGTGTGGAAATCCATTGTGGTTGTCTCCCGTTTCAACCCACCCAGCCTCGACAGTTGCCAAAGGCAAGTCAAGAAATGGCGAAGAACCGATTGAAACAGTCTGCGACAAGCACCGCGCCCGACTCATCGTTCAGGTGCAGATGGTGCCCGCCCGGCAGCTGTTCCCGGCTGAAGGGTAGACGTTCCAGCAGCTCTGTATGTCTGGCCAGCATGCCGTCAGCCGCTACCACCAGATGTGCAGGACAGGCCAGGCGCTGGATGAACGCCATGGCCTGCTCCTGGGTCAGACGCAGCGGCGATGGCAGGGTCAGGCGGTTGTCGGTGCGCCAGGTGTAACCGCCGGGCACCGGCATCAGACCTCGTTGCGCCAACAGTTCGGCAGCCTCGCGACTGACGGCCACCAGGCCTTTCATGCGTGCTTCGATGGCCCGATCAAGAGTGTTGTAGACCGGTTTGCGTTTTTCCCGCAAATCAAGCTGTGCCTGCAGCGCCATGCCCATGCGTTCTGCGGCGTTTTCGCCATTATCTGTGGGCGGAATCACCCCATCGATCAATGCCAGATGGGTGATGCGCTCCGGCAACGAGCCCGCCAGTACCAGCGAAACAATCGCCCCCAGCGAGTGCCCGAGCAGGCCGAAGCGCTGCCAGCCCAGTTGTTCCGCGACTTGCAGCACATCATGGGCGTAGTCCCACAACGCATAACCCGCACCGACCGGGCGGTGCCCGGAGTGGCCATGACCGGCCATGTCCAGCGCGACAATTCGCAAGCCTTTGAGTCGAGGGGCCAGACGAGCGAAGCTGTTGGCGTTGTCCAGCCAGCCGTGCAAGGCAATCACCGGCACCCCGTCTTCCGGGCCGAAAATGTGCGCCGCCAGCTCGATATGCGGCAGGCTCAGACGAACTTCTTCGACCGCCGGGCTCATGCGCAGGCCTTCTGCTGGCGGCTTTCCCAGCGAGCGAACAGGTTTTTCAGCAACTGCGCGGTGTCCTGCGGACGCTCAAGGGGAAACATATGACCGCCCGGCACGGTCAGCGCCTCCCCCTGAGGCAGACGACCGACGAACCGGGTGTGATGGTTCATCACCACACGACTCTTGTGCCCGCGCACCACCGCCAGCGGCACCTGAAGCTGTCGGGTTCGCCCCGGAGTGGTGTGCGGCACGCCGCGATAGATGCTGATCTCCGTGGCCGGATCGAAGCGCAGGCGCAGCTTGTCGCCGACCTGGTGCAGACCATGTTGCAGGTAGGCGTCGAAACACTCGGGATCGAAACCGCGAAACAGGGTCTTGCCGGCAAAGTAGCTGCGGGCACTGTCGAGGTCGGCAAATTCTTCGCGCCGTCCCAGCGTGCGGCCGGCCGGGGTGAGTTTGTCGATGAAACCAAACCGCTTGGCGGCGCGGATTACCCAGCGATCGGTACGGGTCAACACAGGGGAGTCGAGCATCACCACCCCGCGATACAGCTCAGGGCAACGCAGCGCGGCGTGCAGGTGCAGCATCCCGCCAAAGGAGTGGCCAACGCCCCACACCGGCTCGTCTTGCTGCTGCAGGTGATGGATCAGTTCGTCAACCAGGTGATACCAGTTGTCGCCTGCCGGAAAACGCGGATCGTGGGCATGCTGCTCCAGATGCGTCACCCGGAACTCCGGCGCCAGCGCCGAGAACAGCTTGCCGTAGGTACCGGAAGGGAAACCGTTGGCGTGGGCGAAGAAAATCGGTTGCGACATACGGGTAAATCCATGGGCGGTAAACGTGGCGTTGATTGTCCGTAAGACCGCGCTTCGCGGCAATGACCGTTACTGCCAGGAATAATGACAACGTCGTTTCATCGATGCCTTGCAGCCCGTCGGAAAACAGCTCGAACCTGTTAGTTCTGACAGTTGACGCAATGTCCGACTCGGCACTAACTGCTGCGATACGAAACGCTTCAGGGAAGCTGTTCACATGCACAAGAACACGCCAACTGTCTCGGTACTGGATCCACGAGGACTGGACATTGCTTCTGTGTCCTACTGCCGAGACGCGCTCGGCGCCGCCGCGGTATCGCGTATTCATCGACAAGCCTACAACGCCGCCGGGATGGCGACCGTCAGCTGTGATCCGCGCCTGCACGCTCTGCTCGAAACCGATCCGGATGCCCGTCCCAATCTGATTACAGCGTACAGCCTGACGGGTGCAGTCCTTCACAGCGACAGCGTCGATTCCGGCCGCCGCTGGACGCTCCCCGGCGTGGCGAATCAAAGCCTGTCCAGTTGGGACGGTCAACGGACACAGATTCAAACCGGATACGACCTGTTGATGCGCCCGACCGGAATCATCGAACTTGCTCACGGGACTTCCGGCCGCAATCGTGTTTTTTATACCTACGGCGATAGCACCCCCTCATCGGCATTACACAACCAGTGCGGTCAATTGATCCGCCTGGACGACGACGCCGGCACACTGCACTTCCCGAGTTTCGCGCTCACCGGCGCAGACACCGCCCAGACCCGGCATTTTCTCAAGCAACTCGACGACCCGGACTGGCCCGCTGTCGAAGCAGACCGGGACCTGCTGCATGAAACCGGCAGCGGGGCCACCACACGCACTCGCTACAACGCGCTGGGAGAACGAATCAGTCTGGAAGATGCATCAGGCAATGTGCAGTTTTCCGATCTGGATGTCGCAGGCCAACTCAACCGGGTTCGCTTGAAACTCGCCGGCCAGTTGGATGAAAGCGTTTTACTGCGGGATATCGAGTACAGCGCCGGCGGCCAGATTCAACGGCAACTGGCTGGCAATGGTGTGATCAGCGATAGCCGTTACCAGCCGCAGAGCGGTCATCTGATGGAAATCAGGGCCGGGGTTGCCGGCCAGCCGCCACTGCAACACCTGAGGTACAGCTACGATCGCATGGGCAACATTCTCGGCATCAACGACCTGGCACAGCCCACGCGTTTTTTTCGAAATCAGAAAATCGAACCGACCAGCACTTATGCCTACAACAGTCTGTATCAATTGATTGAAGCCACCGGCTGGCAACGGATCGACACCCGGAACGGGCCGCAGGAGCCCGACTTCGGATCGCCAGCGGATCCCGGGCAACTGGAGAACTATCGCCAACGCTACAGCTACGATCCGGGCGGCAATCTCACGGAAGTCGTGCATGTGGCGGCAAGCCATGGCTGGACGCAACGCATGGCAATTTCCCGCTACAGCAATCGAGGCCTGGCACAGAATCCCGACGGCAGCTTGCCGGGCGAGACTGAAATCGTTGCCGGGTTTGACCCCAACGGCAATAAGCGCCTGTTGCAGCCCGGTCAGGATCTGACCTGGACTCCGGGCAACCGTCTGCGCCAGGTCGATCAGGTAGTGCGCGAGGAGGGCCCCAATGACAGCGAACGCTACATCTACGACGTTAGCGGTCAGCGTAAACGCAAGCTTCGTCTGGTACACAGCGGTGCCTCGACACAAACCCACGAGACGCGCTATCTGCCGGATCTGACCCGACGAGAAACGCCCGGTGAAACCATGTCCGTCAAATTCGTGCAGGCCGGACGTTGTGCTGTCGAGGTGTTGCGCTGGACCCGTGGTGGCCCCGGTGCCGATCTGATTCATTACAGTCTGAGCAACCATCTGGGCTCAAGCCTGCTGATGCTCGACCAGCACGCCAACATCGTCAGTCAGGAACATTATTACCCCCATGGCGGCACATGCTGGTGGGCCGGTCCCGACAAGGTGCAGGCCAGCTACAAGACCCGGCGCTACGCTGGTCAGGAGCGAGATGCGACCGGCCTGTATTACTACGGACAACGGTATTACGCGCACTGGTGGATGCGCTGGATAAGCGCCGACCCGGCGGGTGTCGTCGATGGTTTGAACCTGTATGCGATGGTGCGCGGCAATCCGGTCCGGTTCGTCGACCTTCAGGGACTGGCAGGGCTCGACACGGTCGCCGCAGTGGGTGCAACGGCGGCCCGGGACTTTCCCAGCGCCTTGATAGCCGCTGCCGTGCAATACGCCGTCGCCGGGTTCCTCTCACCCGTGAGTGTGGCCGTCACGGTGGTCGGCGCCACGGCCGGCGCCGTTACCGGCGGCATCAGTGGCTACGCGAGTGCCAACTGGGCCAGATCAGCATTGCATATGGATGACCCGGACAGTTGGGGCCCGCTGTTGGCGCAAGCCAGTGGCGCCATAATGGGCGCGGCACTGGGGGCGGCACCGTCCTTGCTCGGCATGCTCGACCCCAAAGGCAACACCGCAGCCGTCGCACAGATCGCCAGCGCGTTCGGCACAGTCTTTCGCGAGTTGTCTGCCCAGCATTTCGCCAATGCCGGACCGAGCAATCCTTCCGTGGGCCGTGCCGATTTTGTCACGGGTGCTGCCAGCATGGGAGCGGTGGGGGTCATTGGAGGTGCGGTCGGTTACGGTAGCTCGGCGTTATTCGGTGCGCAGCCGGCGGGCAAAGCCTTGCAATCGATTATTGGCGCCTCGACGTCGACCGGGCTCGGAGCGGCGAGCGCATCTGCCGTGAGGGGGCTGCGGGGCACGCCGACCAAACCGTCCAAAGGCACCCCGGCAACTTTCGATTACAAGAAAGCCATTGTCGGCTACAGCAGCCGGCATTTCTTTTCGTCGCTGGGACAAATCGCCAACCTGGCTGTCGCGAAAATACCGGGGTACAGCACGCTGGATGCAAACACCCAGGCCGCCTTGAGTCGGGCGATCAGTAGCGCCATCGGGGATTTGCGCTCGACATTCGTGACCACCGCGACTCCCGGCTTGAGTGGCGCGCTGGGACAAAACACTTACGACGTGGAAAAAGCCCAGGCTGATGTCGGCATCACCCAGGAAACCGTGCCGACTTCAAGCAATGCGGGCTATGACCCCGCCGCCACCGAGATTTTCTATATCGTCAGCGAAACGAGGTCGGGACAACGTAGATATTCCCGTTCGGATCTGCGCTATCAGGTTACGCACATGTGAGGCTGACCCATCTCATCGAGCCGGCGGTTGTTCTCCCAGAGGAACAACCGCCATGGTCAGCCGCGACACACAGCTGGCCTTGCCTTCATCGCTGGTCAGGCGGATGTCCCAGACATGGGTGGTACGACCGATGTGAATCGGCCTGGCCACCGCCGTGACCCGTCCGCTGCGCAGGCCACGCAAATGGTTGGCGTTGATCTCCAGGCCCACGCAATAGAATTTGCTGGCGTCGATGCACAGGTAGCTGGCCATGGAACCGACCGTCTCGGCCAACACCACCGATGCACCACCGTGCAGCAGGCCATAAGGCTGATGGGTGCGGTGGTCGATCACCATGCTGGCGGTCAGGGACTCTTCGTCGAAGGACTCGAAACGGATATCCAGCACTTCGCCGATGGTGTTTTTCTGGATGGCGTTCAACTGCTCGATGTCGGGGGTGGTGCGCCACAAGGTCATCGCAGGCTTCCTTTGTTGTTTTGATCGTCGCTCAATCCTGCCACAGCACGGCCTCGCTGCGCTCGCTCCATTCTTCGAAGCGCGCGCCGTAGGTGTCTTCGATGACGTTGCGCTTGATCTTCAGGGTCGGCGTGAGAAAGCCGTTCTCCACTGCCCAGCTGTCCTTGACCACCACCAGGCGCCGCAGCCGTTCGTGCTTGTCGAGGGCGGCGTTGACCTCCTCCAACAGCTTTTCCAGGCTCGAATGCAATTGCGGTCGTGCGTCTTCATGCCCGGCTGCCGAGATCACACACAGCCCCAGCGGTGCGCTCAGACCATCGCCGACCACACAGACCTGCTCGATCCGGGTATGTACGGCCAGGCGATTTTCGATCGGTGCGGGGGCGACGTACTTGCCTTTGCTGGTCTTGAAAATCTCCTTGAGCCGGCCTGTCAGACGCAAGCGCCCGTCGCTGTCCTGTTCGCCCTTGTCGCCGGTGCGCAGGAAGCCGTCGGCGGTCAGGGTCTCGGCGGTTTTCTGCGGTTCCTTGAAATAGCCGAGCATGTTGGCCTGGCTGCGCACCTGCACTTCGCCGGACTCGTCGATTCGCACCTCGACGTCAGGACATGGCCGGCCGATCCAGCCCTCCTTGTATTGACCCGGCAGGCAGATGTGCGAATAGCCGCAGCTTTCGGTCATGCCGTAGACCTCCAGCACCTCCAGCCCGAGTTTCTGATACCAGCGCAACAAGGTCAGCGGCACCGGTGCCGCGCCGGACAGCGCCACGCGCAAGGCATCCAGTCCCAGTCCGGCCAGCACCTTGTGGCCGATCCGTTTGCCGATGAAGGGCAGCCCCAGGAGAAAATCCAGGCGTTTTGCCGGAATCTTGCTGTAGACGCCCATCTGGAACTTGGTCCAGATCCTCGGCACACCAAACATCGCCGTCGGTCGCGCCCGTCTCAGATCATCGAGAAAAGTATCGAGACTCTCGGCAAAGAACACCGTCTGCCCGGTATAGATCGACGCCAGTTCGACGAACATCCGCTCGGCCACATGACACAGCGGCAAATAGGACAGCAGACGATCGTTTTCATTGAGACCGAACAACTGTGTGCCGCGCGTGGCGGCAAAACCAAGGTTGGCAAAGCTGTGCATCACGCCCTTGGGCAGGCCGGTGGTGCCGGAGGTGTAGATGATGGTCGCCAGTTGCTCGGCGCCGGGTCGCGGATCGTCCAGGATCGGTGAATAGCGTTGCAGGTCGCCCCAGTTGAAATCGAACTCGCCCGGCGGGTGCAGCGGCAGACTGATGGTCGGCAGATCCGCCGGCATACCGCTCGACATGCCGGGCCAGTCATCCAGTTTGCCGATGAACGCCAGGACGCTTTCAGAGTGAGTCAGGACCTGATTGAGCGAGTCGGCAGTGAGGTTGGGATAGAGCGGCACCGAAACATGCCCGGCCATCCAGATCGCCAGGTCGGCAATGATCCAGTGGGCGCAGTTTTTCGAGATCAGCGCGATGTGGCTGCCCGGTGGCAATTCCCGGGAGCGCAGCCAGTGCGCGGCGCAACGGGCCTGATGGCCGACGTCGGCCCAGGTCAGCGTCTCGACCTGACCGGCGCCGATGGGCTGCACCAGGTAGCGTTGGTGCGGGTGCCGGGCCTCGCGTTCGTAAAACACGTCCAGCGGCAATCGAAAAGCAGCAGACATGCGACTCGCTCCTTTCTTTTGGAATGGAGCAAGCGTAGTCAACCAAGCAAGTGCTTGGTTGACTATTTCATACAAAAAATTTCAAGGGTGTTTAAGGCTGTTGAGCGTCATCGAGCCGATCAGCAATTCGCTGTGCTCAAGCTCGGCCAGTCCGGCGGTGCTGACCTTTTCCGGTGGATAGCCGGCGCCATGCTGCAAGTAACTCAGCAGATTGCCCACCAACGGATTGTGGCTGACCAGCAGCACATTGCTCACCGATACCAGTTGCTCGGCCACACGATCCGGATCGACCTCCGGGGTCAGCCATTCGACCGTGCGGATTTCCGGCTCGAAGCCCAGCGCCTCACGCACCAGCTGTGCGGTCTGCTGTGCCCGCAAGTAGGGACTTGCGTAGATCGCCGTCAGTGGTTGTCCCATCAAGCGGGCCGCGCTGCTGAGCACTTCCTTGCGACCGTGAGCGGTCAGTTCCCGCTCCGAATCGGGGCGCGAGCCATAGGGCTCGGCCTCGCCGTGACGCAATACCCAGAGTTTCATGGTTTGGGTTCCTCATCCCGGGCCGGATGCGGTGCCGGCGCGACAACGTGTGGCGCCTCACCCTCCGGGGTACGCGGCGCCGGCCAGTCGGCGAACGGCCAGGGTTTCTGGTCGCTGTGGAAAGTGCCGAACCGGCCGATCTGGGCCAGGAACTGGCTCAGGCTGTCGCCGAAATTCATCAGACCGGCGCTCGGGGCGCCATAGATCAGTCTATACACAAGCTGCACCAGCACCACCGCGCCGAGGATGAACTGCGCCACCTGCCAGACCACGATGTAGACGATCATCCATAGAACCCGCAGCAGGATGGATTCGTACGCGGCTTCGGTTTTCGGATCGTTCATGTCTAGCTCCCCTGTTCTGAAATCAGTAGCAATCAGTTGAAACCACTGGTGGAAATGAAGTCGACGTCGGTCTTGGGCTCGGCACGCATCAACAGGCCGATCACCTGCTCCAGCGTGCGCCCTTCGAACAGGATCGCGTGCAACCCGGCGACCAGCGGCATATACACACCGACCTCCTGCGCTTTGGCCTTGAGCACTTTCAGGGTGTTGACCCCTTCGGCGACTTCACCGAGGCGCGATACGGCCTCATCGAGGCTCAACCCCTGGCCGAGAGCGAAACCGACCTGATAGTTGCGGCTTTTCGGCGACGAACAAGTAACGATCAGGTCACCGACCCCCGCCAGACCGAGAAAGGTCATCGGGTTGGCGCCCTGATTCACCGCAAACCGGGTCATCTCGGCCAAGGCGCGGGTGATCAGCATGCTCTTGGTGTTCTCGCCCATCTCCAGCGCCACTGCCATGCCGGCGATGATCGCGTAGACGTTTTTCAGTGCGCCGCCCAGCTCCACGCCGAAGCGGTCGGCACTGGCATAGACGCGGAAGGTGCGACCATGCAACGCAGCCTGCACGGCTTTGCACAGCTCTTCGTCCTCACTGGCGACCACCGTGGCGGTCAGTGCGTGCTCGGCGATTTCCCGCGCCAGGTTCGGCCCGGACAGCACGCCGATGCGCGCCTGCGGGGCGATCTCTTCGAGGATCTGGCTCATCAGTTTGAAGGTGTGGGCTTCGATGCCCTTGGTCAGGCTGACCAGCATCTTGCCGCTCAAACGCTCGGCATGCGCCGCCAAAACCGTGCGCAGTGCGCTCGATGGCAACGCGACGAAGCACAACTCGCAGGCATCGAGGGTTTCCTGCAGGTCGGTGACGGCCGTCACGCCCGGCAGAATCTTGATGCCTTTGAGATAACGCGGGTTTTCGCGATTGACCCGGATGGCCTCGGCCTGTTCGGGGTCACGCATCCACTGCCGGACTTGATGGCCGTTCCCGGCCAACAGATTGGCCACGGCGGTACCGAAACTTCCGCCTCCCAGGACCGCAATCGGGCGCTGTTCAGTCATATGTAATCCGTTAATCCATACCAGTGGCGATGCGGGCATTATACGGAGCGGCCCCTTCTCGGACAGCCCCGGCGTCAATCACCCGCACTTGTAGGAAGAAGACCAATAAAGCCGAGGAAAATGCCCGCAACGTGACTGGAAAAGTCACTGTCCTCGGTTAACATGCGCGCCAATTCTCTGCTATCAAGGCCGCGTCGTGTTTTCTGGCACCCCCTCCTCGCGCTCGTCCCTGCTGCTGGCGTTGCTGTTCAGCCCGATGTTGTTGGCGGACGACCTGTTTCTCGATAGCGAGGCCCTGCCCCGGATTCTCACGGCCACTCGCCTGAAACAGTCACCGGCGGAAATCCCCGGCAGCATGACCGTGCTCGACAGCGAACTGATCAACGCCAGCGGTGCCCGGGACATCAGTGAGTTACTGCGGCTGGTGCCGGGAATGATGGTCGGCAACATCAGCGGCAATCAGTCGGTGGTGAACTATCACGGCACCAACGCCAGTGAAGCCCGGCGCATGCAAGTGTTGATCGACGGCCGCTCGGTGTACCGCGCCGGCCTCGCCACGGTGGACTGGAGCGACATTCCGGTGGCCATGGAGGACATCGAGCGCATCGAGGTTTTTCGCGGCCCGAACACCGTCAGTTATGGCGCCAATGCGCTGATGGCGGTGGTCAATATCATCACCCGCAACCCGGCCGACAGCCACGGCACACGCCTGAAAATCACCCGTGGCCAACGGGGCATCAACGACTTCTACGCCAGTCAGGGCACGGGCTGGAGCGGCGGCGACCTGCGCCTGTCATTGTCCGGCCAGGAGGACGACGGCTTCGACAGCGACCGTACCGGCGCCGACTACCGTGACAGCCGTCGCTTGAACCGCTTCAGCCTTGCGGTCAGCCAGATGCTGAGCGACAACCAGAGCGTGGACTGGCAGCTCAACGCCAAGGACGGGACCAACCAGCGACCCTATACCTACCGACCGGTGTTCTCCGGGATTACCGCTGCCGGGAACAACTCCGACGTGGTCGCCAAGGATTACGCCGGTTCTGTGCGCTGGAATCTGGACATCAACCCCGATCACAGCCTTTACGTACAAGGCTCGGCGCAACACTGGGACCGTCAGCAGACCTGGCGCGCCTGCGACGCCGAAGTCTCGTTCAGTCCGCAACTGACGCAACTGTGGCAACTCAACCCCAATTACACCGAGCAACTGGCGCGCAACATCACCCGGTTCATCGGGCCCGGTGCTGCGCCCGGCACACCAACGGAAATGGCCCTGGCCAATCAAGTGCTTGATCAATGGCGCAACGGCGCCAGCCGGACCCTGTGTGGCGACATCGACCAGAGCGCCCGGGAATCGCGTTATGACCTGGAATTGCAGGACACCCTCAGCCTGTCCGACAGTCTGCGTCTGGTCAGCGGCCTGAACTATCGTTACGACCGGGCCGATTCCGAGACCTATTTCAACGGCACGCTGGACGACACCACCTGGCGCGCGTTCGGCCAACTGGAATGGCGCGCCGGCGAACACTGGCTGTTGCAAGGCGGTGCCATGTTTGAAAACACTCAACTGATCGGCAGTTCGCTGACGCCCAGGTTTGCTGTCAATTATCTGATCAACCCGCGCCACAGCCTGCGTGCGGTGTACTCCGAAGCGATCCGCTCGCCCGACATGTTCGAAAACAACGTCAACTGGAGCTATCAGGTGACCAACCTGCGCCCCTCCGCCTATGGCCAGACGTCGGCCCGCTACTTCGTCAAGACTCGGGGGCCGGGTGATCTTGACCAGGAGCACATGCGCTCGAGGGAATTGGGCTACAACGGATTTTTCCCGGAATGGGGCCTGGCGCTGGACGTGAAACTGTTCTACGACGAAATCACCGGGATGATCAGCGAGCCGCTGCGCAATAACCAGTTCATCGCCAGCAACGCCAACGATTCACGCTTTCGCGGCACCGAAACACAACTGGACTGGCGCCTGAGCGCGATCGACCGATTGCGCCTGACCTACGCCTTCGTCGACGCCGAAGCCAGCAACCCGCTGGATCAGCAGTTCACGGCGCGCAACAGCGGTTCGGCCGGCTGGCTGCGCGACTGGGGCCAGGGCTGGAACAGCGCCCTCTTCTATTACGGCGACAACGCACTCAACGGATATCGCTTCGAACGGGTCGACACGCGAATCGCCAAAAACATTCCACTGGGCAAGGCTCAACTGCAATTGGCCGCCGTGCTGCAACAGCGTCTGGATCATGAGCCGACCACTTTCGTCGACAACAACTACGACGAACGCCGGGTGATGTACTTCAGCGCCGAGCTGGAGTTCTAGGATGCGCTACGCCCTGTCACGGAAGATGCCAACCGCCCGCCAATGGCTGGCCGGGCTGTGCCTTTTCGTGACTGCCTGGCTGTACGGCGTGGCAGTGCAGGCCGCCGATATTCTGCTGACCGGTGCCGAGGAAAGCCCTGGCGTGCAATCGTTCGTCCAGGCGCTGAGCGAGCTGAGGCCCACCGACCGGGTGCATTTCCAGCCACTGGCAAGCCTGCCGGCGCCGGGCAAACTACCGTCCAGCCTGCGCCTGATTCTGCTCGATCTGCCGAGCCTCGACTGGCGCATGCAGGATAGCCAGGGCCCGGCGACGCTGGTTCTGCGGATCAGCCGCCTGCAGGCGCGGCAACGCTTCGGCACCACGCAACCATCCCACTTGAGCCTGCTGTGGAGCGATCCGCCACTGAGTCGCCAATTGCAGTTGATCCGCCGAATCCTGCCTCAGGCGCAACGCGTCGGCGTGCTGTTCGATCAGCACAGTGAATTCCTCCTCAAGGAACTGCAATCGGCCGCCAACCCGCTGAATCTGCACATCGTTCCACAGCGCTGGGACAATACCCACGACAACCGTCCCTTGCAGACCGTACTGAAAAACAGCGATGTGCTGCTGGGCCTCGACGATCCCGACCTGTACAACCCGAGAACCGCGAAAAACCTGCTGCTCAGCAGTTATGCGCGACAGCTGGCTTTGGTGGGCCCGAACGTTTCGTTCGTACGTGCCGGCAGCCTCGCCAGTACCTACAGCGATCAGAGCGACTGGCTGACCGTACTCGACGAACTGCTCGACCACCCGCCGACCGCCTGGCCGCGATCGCTCTACCCCGGGCGTTTCAAAGTTTCAAGCAATGCGCAGGTGGCTCGTTCATTAGGGATAGAGCCGATGAATGAAGCGTCTGTTGCCGCAGAGCTGGCCGAAGGAGAGCGCCACCCATGATTTTCCGCCGTTGGGACATCAATACCCGAACCCAGTTGATCAGCCTGGGCCCTGCGCTGTTGCTGACCTTGCTGCTGATCAGTTTTTTCACCTTCGTGCGCATCCAGGATTTGCGCCAGGAGCTGAACCACACGGGCCAACTGATCGCCAACCAGCTCGCGCCGGCTACCGAGTACGGGGTCATTTCCGGTAATAACGAAGTATTGGAAAGCCTGCTCAAGGCCACTCTGGCTACGCCCAATGTGCGGTTTCTCGAAATCCAGGACAGCGCCAACCGGATTCTGGCGTACGTCGAGCAGCCCTCGGATGCGCACAAGCGCCCGCATCAGGTCGAAGTGTTCCAGTCGCCGGTGCGATTGCAACGGATTGCCTTGCACAATGATTTCTTTCAGGACGGAAAAAGCAGCAACGGCACTGCCGGCGAGGATTATCTGGGGCGGGTGATCGTCGGCCTGTCGAACGATGCGTTCAGTCAACGCCAACAGGAGATCCTGTTCAAGGCCGGGATTCTGGCGCTGTTCGCCCTGCTCTTCACGTTTGTTCTGGCACGGCGGCTGGCCGGAAGCCTGTCGCAGCCGATCCGCGATATCAGCGATGCGGTCAAGGCGATTCAGGAGGGCGACTACAGGACCCCGCTGCCGATTGTCGATGACACCGAGCTGGGGGCCTTGTCGCAACACATCAACAACCTGGCCCAGGCGCTGGAGCAAGCCAGCCGCGAACAGCACCAGGCCATGGCGCAACTGATCCAGACCCGCGAAGAGGCGGAAAAGGCCAACAACGCCAAGTCGGACTTCCTGGCCATGATGAGCCATGAACTGCGTACCCCGATGAACGGTGTCCTGGGCATGCTGCAACTGCTGGAAACCACCGACATGACCGAGGAGCAGATCGAGTACGCTGCCCTGGCCTCCGAATCCACCGAGCACTTGCTCAAGGTGATCAACGACATTCTGGATTTCTCGCGCATCGAACGCTCGGAACTGGAGCTGGAACACATACCGTTCAATCTCGCCGACCTGATCGGCGCGTGCGCCCAATCGTTCCAGCACAGTGCGGCACAGCGAGGGCTGGCCTTGCAACTGCGGATTCCCGAGGATCTGCGAGGCCTGCAGGTGCAGGGTGACCCGACAAGGATCCGGCAGATTCTGGTCAATCTGGTGGGCAATGCGCTGAAGTTCACGGAACAGGGTCGCGTCAGCATCGAGGCGCAGTGGCAGTCGCTGGACCACGAACTGCTGTGGTTCACCTGCTCGGTGCGCGACAGCGGGATCGGGATTTCTTCCGAGAGCCTGGAACTGATGTTCAATGCATTCCAGCAGGCCGACAGCTCGATTTCGCGCCGTTATGGCGGTACCGGCCTGGGTCTGCCGATCGCCCGCACCCTGGCCGAACGCATGGGTGGCACCTTGCGCGCGCAAAGCGAGGAAGGTCGTGGCTCGGTGTTCACCCTGGAAATTCCGCTGGCGCTATATAAGCAGGACCTGCCGACACTGGCGGCGGCACCACGCGCAATCGATGGCAATCCTCATGGAGAAGGCCGCAACGTGCTGCTGGTGGAAGACAACCCGGTCAATCAGACCGTGATCGAAGCGATGCTGCGCAGCCTGGGCTTTACCGTCAATGTCGCCACCGATGGCATGCAGGCCGTGCGAAGCGCAAGCGCCAACCGCTACGAGGCGATCCTGATGGATTGCCGCCTGCCGATCATCGACGGTTACGAGGCCACCCGTCAGATTCGCCGGCTGCCCGGCGGCGGCCATGTTCCGATCATCGCCCTGACCGCCAACGCCTTGCAGGGTGACCGGGAGAACTGCCTGTCGGCGGGCATGAATGACTATCTGGCCAAGCCATTCAAACGCAATGACCTGCAGCTGATTCTGCAGCGCTGGGTGCAGTAGAGAAGGCCTTTCGAGCATCTGCGACTGGCGTGAAAAGCGAAAGTGCGGCAGTCTTAGGCACCCGAACGGGCCCCAAAAGGGGCTTGAATAAAAATTTCAGTGCACAAGTGTACATTCATGTCCTTGGTGCTGTGACTTTCACTACAACGCAATAGTCTATGAGTAGGCTGCCGGTTCGAGGCATGAACGCATCGATCGGCCGGGAAGATCTGCCCCACCTGCCGCATGGGATTATTGAGGAGCTCGCATGACCAAACAAAACGCCTTTACTCGGGAAGACCTGCTGCGCTGCAGTCGCGGTGAGCTGTTCGGCCCAGGTAACGCGCAACTGCCCGCCCCGAACATGCTGATGGTGGATCGCATCACCCTGATCAGCGAAGACGGCGGCAAGTACGGCAAAGGTGAATTGGTCGCCGAGCTGGATATCACCCCTGACCTGTGGTTTTTCGCCTGCCACTTCGAAGGCGATCCGGTGATGCCGGGCTGCCTGGGTCTGGACGCCATGTGGCAACTGGTCGGTTTCTTCCTGGGCTGGCAAGGCCTGCCGGGCCGCGGCCGTGCGCTGGGTTCGGGCGAAGTGAAGTTCTTCGGTCAGGTTCTGCCGACCGCCAAGAAGGTCACCTACAACATTCATATCAAACGCGTCCTCAAGGGCAAGCTGAACCTGGCCATCGCCGACGGTTCGGTGACTGTCGACGGTCGCGAAATCTACACCGCCGAAGGCCTCCGGGTCGGCGTGTTTACCTCCACTGACAACTTCTAAGGGTTATCCGCATGCGCCGCGTCGTTATCACTGGTCTGGGCATTGTTTCTTGCCTGGGCAATGACAAAGAGACCGTCTCCGCTAACCTGCGTGCAAGCCGCCCGGGCATCCGGTTCAACCCGGAATACGCCGAAATGGGTCTGCGTAGCCAGGTTTCCGGCTCCATCGACCTCAACCTTGAAGAGCTGATCGATCGCAAGGTCTATCGTTTCGTCGGCCACGCAGCGGCTTATGCCTACCTGGCCATGAAGGACGCCATCGCCGATTCCGGTCTGACCGAAGAGCAGGTGTCCAACCCGCGCACCGGCCTGATCGCAGGTTCGGGCGGTGCCTCGACCCTGAACCAGATGGAAGCGCTGGACATCCTGCGCGAGAAAGGCGTCAAGCGCGTCGGCCCATACCGTGTAACGCGGACCATGAGCAGCACCGTTTCGGCGTGCCTGGCCACTCCGTTCAAGATCAAGGGCCTGAACTACTCCATCGCTTCCGCCTGCGCCACCAGTGCTCACTGCATCGGTACCGCCATGGAACAGATCCAGATGGGCAAGCAGGACATCGTGTTCGCCGGTGGCGGTGAAGAGGAGCACTGGAGCCAGTCGTTCCTGTTCGATGCCATGGGCGCCCTGTCCAGCAAGCGCAACGACACCCCGGAGCAAGCCTCCCGCGCCTACGACGCCGACCGTGACGGTTTCGTCATCGCCGGCGGCGGCGGCATGGTGGTGGTCGAGGAGCTGGAGCACGCTCTGGCCCGCGGCGCGAAGATCTACGCGGAAATCGTCGGCTACGGCGCGACTTCCGACGGTTACGACATGGTGGCTCCAAGCGGCGAAGGCGCAATCCGCTGCATGCAGCAAGCGCTGTCCACCGTCGACACTCCGATCGACTACCTGAACACCCACGGCACCTCGACCCCGGTCGGCGACGTCGCGGAAATGAAAGGCGTGCGTGAAGTGTTCGGCGACAAGGCCCCGGCCATCAGCTCCACCAAGAGCCTGTCGGGTCACTCCCTGGGCGCCGCCGGCGTTCACGAAGCGATCTATTGCATGCTGATGATGGAAGGCAACTTCATCGCAGGTTCCGCCAACATCGACGAGCTGGATCCGGAAGTGGCCGACCTGCCGGTTCTGACCAAGACTCAGGAAAACGCGAAGATCGACACCGTGATGAGCAACAGCTTCGGTTTCGGTGGCACCAACGCCACGCTGGTCCTGAAGCGCTGGGCAGGCAAGTAATTCCCTCCTGCCAGGCCGTACATGAAAACGCCCCGACTGGTTCGGGGCGTTTTTTTTCGCCTGGAAAAAGCACTCATCCCTGTGGGAGCTGGCTTGCCAGCGATGACGTCGGCATTGCAAACATCCCCGCCGGCTGACACTCCGCAATCGCTGGCAAGC
>NZ_LRUN01000026.1 GCF_001679645.1 Pseudomonas bananamidigenes
CCCCCAAGCTTGCCATGCTTGCTTCTACAGATGAATATCGCAGGCCGATAAAGTCTGTTTACCGTTCTGGAATTGCCCATGTCTGTTGCTTTCGATCCCGATCATCTGCGCGCGAGCCTCAAGCCGTTGGCCGAGTGGCAGCCGTTGTCCGAGGAGGCGAAAGCGTATCAGCGGTTCTACAAGACCGACTTCCCGGAGCGCGATGTCTGGCGCGGCATGGGCCGGTTCGACGTCGATGGTTATGAACTGGTCAGCCATTGCTGGTGGCCGGCGGAAACGGCCAGGGCCACGCTGTTTCTGGTGCACGGTTTTTACGATCACACCGGCCTCTATCGGCATGTGATCGAGTGGGCGCTGGATCTGGGGTTTGCGGTGATTGCCTGTGACTTGCCCGGGCATGGTCTGTCGAGCGGGCCACGGGCGAGCATCCGCGATTTCTCCGAGTATCAGGATGCGCTGCAAGGCCTGTTCGCCGAGGCTCGCTCGATTGCCCTGCCGCAGCCGTGGCACCTGTGCGGGCAAAGTACCGGCGGGGCGATCATTGTCGACCATGTGCTCAATCACGGTGAGAACAGCCCGGCCCAGGGCCAGCTGATTTTGCTGGCACCGCTGGTGCGGCCACGGGCCTGGGGCTGGTCGCAGTTCAGTTATTACCTGCTGCGGCCTTTCGTGCGGGGCATCGCCCGGCGTTTCAGCGAGAACTCCAACGACCCGGATTTCCTGCCGTTCCTGCAAGCGGACCCGCTACAGCCCAAGCGTTTGCCGACGGCGTGGGTCGGGGCGTTGTCACGCTGGATCAAACGGGTGGAATACGCGAAGAAGAGCCCGCGTCGGCCCCTGATCGTTCAGGGCCAGGCGGACATGACCGTGGACTGGCAACACAACCTGCAAGTGATGAAGTGGAAGTTCGACCGGCCGCAGATTCTGCTGATGGCCGATGCGCGGCATCACCTGGCCAATGAAACGGCACCGATGCGCGAGGAGTATTTCGAGTTCTTGAGCAAGCGGATCAAGGGCCGCAATTCCTAGATCACTGGCTTGGGTTCGAGGTGCTCTGGCCGACGGCCAGCCCGGCGCGAATCGCTGCCAGCGCCGCCTGATAGTAGGCTTTGCCTTCGGTGGATTCGGCAAAGGTCGCGAACTCTTCCAGCTCTTCGTCCGTCAGGTCGCGATAGACATACAGCAGCGTGTTGTTCAGGTCGGCACCGATCTGATCCATCAGGCGCTGACGTTGACTGTTCAGCATCCCCTGGGCCTGACCGCCGCCGAGCAGGCCGGGGATCATCGAACTCAGGCTGTCTGCCGCCACGCCGGCAATCGCCAGGCTGACTTCGGCGCCAGCCTCGCGGGCGGGCAGGGCCTGGGCGAGATGGCCGATGATCAGCAGGCGGCTGTCGCTGGCCTGCATCTTCGGCAGACCCCTGGCGTTTTTCGCCAATTGATCGCGACGGGTCGCCAGCAGTTCGGCGGCGACGATCTTCTTGCCCAGCGGCGACTGGAAAAATGCGAGGGCCGGCTTCGGATCGGCGAGGTTTCTGCGCAGTTGCGCCTCGGCGCGCTGGTCCACGGCCTGAGGGGCGAAGCGCTGGTTGCTGTTGTTCACCAGCGCCTGAAACACCGCCGGCGGCAGGCTGCTCTGGTAACGCTGTTGCGCGGCGCTCAGGGCGTCATTGAAATGCGCGCGTTGGTCCGGCCAGCCGGCGACCTTGTACAACTGGTCGTGGCCGTCTGCCCAGGCGGGCAAAACGCAGAACATCAACAGTGAAAAAAGCAAACGGCGCATAGGGACTCCTGTCGGCAGCGGACTATTCTCCGTGCGGTGCCGGTACTTGTCGAGAATTCGTATCAAGCCGCCGCGTGGCTCTGTCGGAATTCTTGCCGCAGGCATACTATGCGCGCCATGCAAATATCCTCTGAACACCCGCTGCTGTTACGTATCGTCGACGACCTGGCCGAGCGTGGCTGGTCGCAGCAGAACATTTTCCTGCCTGCGGATCTGACCCGCGCGCTGGCCGCCGAGTGCCGCAAACGCGAGGCCGAAGGTGAACTGGCGCCGGCGGGCGTCGGGCGCGGGCCGTTTACGGAGGTCCGCGAGGGCATTCGTGGCGACCATATCCAATGGATCGATCCGGGTCAGGCCGAGGCCAGTGACCGTTATCTGAACCTGATGAACAGCCTGCGCGAGGCCCTCAATCGAGGACTGTTCCTCGGTCTGGAAGACTTCGAATGCCATTTCGCCCTGTACCCGCCGGGTGCGTTTTACCGCAAGCATGTCGACCGTTTTCGCGACGATGACCGGCGCATGGTCTCGGCAGTGATCTACCTCAACGACGGCTGGCTGCCGGAGGATGGCGGGCAGTTGCGCATGTATCTGGAAGGTGATCGGGTCCATGACGTGCAACCCACCGGTGGCTGCCTGGTGGTGTTTCTTTCCGGCGAAGTGCCTCACGAAGTATTGCCGGCCAGCCGTGAGCGGTTGTCGCTGACCGGCTGGTTCCGTCGTCGTGGCAACGAGCCGTTCTGAGATGCACAGGATCCTCGTGAGCCGCTGCCTGCTGGGTCACCGCGTGCGTTACGACGGTGGCGCCAGCGGGCCGTTCGACCTGCTGGAACAGTGGATCGCCGAAGGTCGCGTCGTACCGCTGTGCCCGGAAGTGGCCGGCGGTTTGCCGACACCCCGGGCGGCGGCGGAGATCCCGGGCGGGCAGGGCGGTGAAGTGCTCGATGGCCTTGCGGCGGTGATCACCACTGAAGGCGAGGACGTCAGTGCACAGTTTCTCGATGGCGCCCGGCAGGCATTGGAGCTGGTGCGAAAACACGGAATTCGCGTGGCGGTGCTCAAGGCCAACAGTCCTTCCTGCGGGAACCTGTTGACCTATGACGGGACGTTCAGTGGCGTGAAGGTGCGTGGCGAAGGGGTGACTGCCGCATTGCTGAAGCGCCATGGGGTGCAAGTCTTCAGCGAACTCGAACTGCCGCAGGCTGCACATGCCCTGACACAACTCAATTAATTACACGCCAGAAAACACTGTGGGAGCGAGCCTGCTCGCGATTGCACTTTGTCAGTATCGGTATTGGTGGCTGACAGGTCGCTTTCGCGAGCAGGCTCGCTCCCACATGGAAATTGTGTTCACTTCAGGTCTTCAGAGGCCTGCACGCTCAACCACTTCTGCGACAACGCCTCCAGCCGCCCGTCTGCCCTGATCCGCTGCAACGCATTCTCAAGGCTCGCGTGAAACGCCGGGTTGCCCTTCTGAAACGGAATCGCCAGATTCACCGGCGGGCCGACCTTCGGCTTCTCTTCCGTCAGGGTCTGGATCAGCACCAGCGGGCGGGGCTGCTCATCCTTTTTCGCCAGCAACTGCGCATTGACCTGTGTGTAAGGCTCGCTCACGTCGAAACGATCCTTGAGTTCCGGGGTCAGTGCTATGTGGTTGAGCGCGACGTCGTACTTGCCGCTTTCGACGCCCTGAAACATATCGGCCTCGTCGGTGACGATGAAATCGGCGCGTACATCCAGTTCGCGGGCCAGTTGTTGCCCCAGCTCGACCTCGAACCCTGTGAGGGTGTCGTCATCCTTGAAATTGAAGGGCGGTGTATTAGCCTCAAGGGCGATGCGCAATTCGCCTCGGTCGTTGACGTCATCAAGCAGTTCGGCGTGAGCCAGAGGGCTCAAAAGGGGAAGCAGGCAGATCAGGCCAGGCAGAAGGCGCATGGTCACTCCTTTGAAATCATTGTCGCGGCCTGTTGGTCAGGCTCGCTTTGCTATGGTTGTCGAGTGCCTTCGACAACGAATGGTCATGAAGTTGTCATGACCGCACGGATTTTACGGAAAAACTGGAGAAGAGAATGAAAACAATCATGTCACGTGCTGTATTGGCCGGGTTACTGATGGGCGCTTCGGTGCTGGCCAGTGCGGCCACGCCGGCGCCGAAAGGTGCCGAGGTGTTCATCGTTTCTCCCGAGGACGGTGCCACGGTTTCGCAGACCTTCACCGTCAAGTTCGGTACCAAGGATGTCGCGCTCGCGCCGGCCGGTGATGTCACACCGAACACCGGTCACCACCATCTGCTGATCGACGCCAAGGACATCGTTCCGGCCGGCGCGGTGGTGCCGACCGACGCCAACCACATGCACTTCGGCAAGGCCCAGACCCAGGCCGACATCAAACTCGCGCCGGGCAAGCACACCCTGCAACTGGAGCTGGGTGACAGCGGTCACATGGCGTTCGATCCGCCGATCGTGTCGAAGAAGATCACCGTCAACGTCGAATGACGTTTTCGCGTGCATGAAAAAGGGAGCCCGAAGGCTCCCTTTTTTTTTCGCTCAGCGCCGGATCAGAACAACACACGGCTACGGATGGTGCCGTTGACGTGTTGCAGCTTCTCTTGCGCCAGCTCCGAGTACTCGGCGTCGACGTCGATCACCACGTAGCCAACCTTTTCGTTGGTCTGCAGGAACTGACCGGAGATGTTGATGCCGTTTTCGGCGAAGACCTTGTTGATCTCGCTCATCACACCTGGAATGTTTTCGTGGATGTGCAGCAGGCGGTGCTTGCCAGGGTGAGCCGGCAGTGCCACTTCCGGGAAGTTCACCGACGATACCGACGTACCGTTGTCGCTGTACTTGACCAGTTTCTCTGCCACTTCCAGACCGATGTTGGCCTGCGCTTCAGCGGTGGAGCCGCCGATATGCGGGGTCAGGATCACGTTGTCCAGGCCGCGCAGCGGGCTTTCGAACTCTTCGTCGTTGGAACGCGGCTCGACCGGGAACACGTCGATGGCGGCGCCGATCAGGTGCTTGTCCTTGATCGCGGCGGCCAGGTGCTCCAGCTCGACCACGGTGCCGCGTGCCGCGTTGATCAGGATGCCGCCCTTCTTGATGGCGCGGATTTCCTTCTCGCCGATCATCCACTGGGTCGCAGCGGTTTCCGGAACGTGCAGGGTGACGATGTCGGACATGCCCAGCAGCTCGTGCAGGTTGCCGACCTGGGTCGCGTTGCCCAGCGGCAGCTTGGTCACGGTGTCGTAGAAGAACACCTGCATGCCCAGACCTTCAGCCAGGACCGACAGCTGAGTACCGATCGAGCCGTAGCCGACGATGCCCAGTTTCTTGCCACGGATCTCGAAGGAGTTGGCTGCGGACTTGATCCAGCCGCCACGGTGGCAGGAAGCGTTTTTCTCGGGGATGCCGCGCAGCAGCAGGATCGCTTCGGCCAGCACCAGCTCGGCCACGGAGCGGGTGTTGGAGTACGGTGCGTTGAACACGGCGATGCCGCGCTCGCGGGCCGCTTCCAGGTCGACCTGGTTGGTGCCGATGCAGAAACAGCCGACGGCCACCAGCTTCTTCGCGTGATCGAAGATCTCTTCGGTCAGTTGGGTGCGCGAACGAATGCCGATGAAGTGAGCGTCAGCGATCTTTTCCTTGAGCTGGTCTTCCGGCAGGGAGCCAGTCAGGTATTCGATGCTGGTGTAGCCCGCCGCCTTGAGGACGTCGACAGCCGATTGGTGGACGCCTTCGAGAAGAAGGAACTTGATCTTGCTCTTATCGAGAGAAGTCTTGCTCATCTGCGTAAACCTGTATCCCGGAGAAAAATGGCAGGAAATGGTCAACAGACATTGACCTGGACGACAAGAAAGCCGTCACCGCAGAACAGGCCTTGGGCACTGGCCTGCGGGGTCGGTATGCTAGCATAGCCGCCCCGCTAATCACTCATTCCTGCGACGTGAAGCGTTCTCAGGATGACCATGAATTGTTCGAGAGTTCTGTCGATGACCAATCCTGCCCTGATTGATGAACTGAAGACCCTGGTCGAACCCGGCAAGGTCCTGACCGACGCCGACTCCCTGAACGCGTACGGCAAGGATTGGACCAAGCATTTCGCCCCGGCGCCGAGCGCCATCGTGTTTCCCAAGACCATCGAGCAAGTGCAGGCCATCGTCCGCTGGGCCAACGAACATAAAGTGGCGCTGGTGCCATCGGGCGGGCGCACCGGGCTTTCCGCCGCTGCCGTGGCCGCCCATGGCGAAGTGGTCGTGTCGTTCGACTATATGAACCGGATTCTCGACATCAACCTCACCGACCGTACCGCCGTGTGCCAGCCGGGCGTGGTCACCGAGCAACTGCAGAACGCTGCCGAAGAACATCACCTGTACTATCCGGTTGATTTCGCTTCCGCCGGTTCCAGCCAGATTGGCGGCAATATCGGTACCAATGCCGGCGGGATCAAGGTCATTCGCTACGGCATGACCCGCAACTGGGTGGCGGGCATTAAAGTAGTTACCGGCAAGGGCGACGTGCTGGAACTGAACAAGGACCTGATCAAGAACGCCACAGGTTACGACCTGCGCCAGCTGTTCATCGGCGCCGAAGGCACCCTTGGATTTGTGGTCGAAGCCACCATGCGGCTGGATCGCGCACCGAAAAACCTCACGGCGATGGTCCTCGGCACCGCCGATTTCGACTCGATCATGCCGGTGCTGCACGCCTTTCAGGGCAAGCTCGATCTGACCGCGTTCGAGTTCTTCTCCGACAAGGCTCTGGCCAAGGTCATGGGCCGTGGCGATGTCCCGGCGCCGTTCGAGACCGACTGTCCGTTCTACGCCTTGCTGGAATTCGAGGCGACCACCGAAGAGGTGGCCAACAGCGCCCTGGAAATCTTCGAACACTGCGTGGAGCAGGGCTGGGTGCTGGACGGCGTGATGAGCCAGAGCGAAACCCAGTTGCAGAACCTGTGGAAGCTGCGCGAGTACATCTCCGAAACCATCTCCCACTGGACGCCGTACAAGAACGATATCTCCGTCACTGTCTCGAAAGTCCCCGCGTTCCTGCGGGAAATCGATGCGATCGTCGGCAAACACTATCCGGATTTCGAAATCGTCTGGTTCGGCCACATCGGCGACGGCAACCTGCACCTGAACATCCTCAAGCCGGATAACCTGAGCAAGGACGAGTTTTTCGCCAAATGCGCCACCGTCAACAAGTGGGTGTTCGAAACCGTCGAGAAGTACAACGGGTCGATCTCCGCCGAACACGGTGTAGGCATGACCAAGCGCGATTACTTGACCTACAGCCGCTCGCCGGTGGAAATCGAATACATGAAAGCGGTCAAGGCGGTGTTCGACCCGAACGGCATCATGAACCCGGGCAAGATCTTCGCGGTTTGATCTGCAATCCCTGATGAATCAATGAAGGCAGGAGTCGGTAATGAGCTATCAGCACCAGTATGTCGACGGTACGCGGATTCATTTTCCGCTGGGGAAAGTCGTGTGCATCGGCCGTAACTACGCCGAACACGCCAAGGAGCTGGATAACCCGGTCCCTACCGAACCGCTGCTGTTCATCAAGCCGGGCAGTTGCGTGGTGCCGCTGGAAGGCGGCTTCAGCATTCCGACCGAGCGCGGCTCCGTGCATTACGAAGCGGAAATCGCGGTATTGATCGGCAAGCCTTTGTCGACCAAACCGAGCCGTGAGGAGGTGCTGGACGCGATCTCCGGTTTCGCCCCCGCGCTGGACCTGACCCTGCGCGACAAGCAGGCCGAGCTCAAGTCCAAGGGCCTGCCGTGGGAAATCGCCAAGTCGTTCGATGGCGCGGCGGTGATTGCTCCGTTCGTGGTCGGCAGCACCTTCCCTGACCTCACTGACATCGGCATCCGCCTGACCATCAACGGCGAAGTGCGCCAGGACGGCAACAGCAGCGCGATGCTCAACCCGATCGTGCCGATGATCCAGCACATGGCCGGCTGCTTCTCGCTGCAGGCCGGTGATGTGATCCTGACCGGCACGCCGGTGGGCGTCGGGCCGCTGAACGTTGGTGATGAGATCGTGCTGGAACTGCCGGGCGCCAGCCGCTTTACCAGCAGCGTGCGCTGACTGCAACTCTGAGAAAAACTGTGGGAGCGAGCTTGCTCGCGAATGCGTCAGGTCAGTCGACATCGTCGTTAACTGATCTATCACATTCGTCGGATCGCCGCCCGGAGCAAGCTCGCTCCCACATTTGTTTATGTTGTGCCGCCCGCAAAGGCATAAGGCAATCCCGCCATTTGCCGTTTTTTTCACATCCTGTCCGGATAATTCCGGTCATTCTGGCGTCTGAGCCGGCCTCTTTGTGCTATTACCCATAGCCTGAATTTTCGGAACACGTCCTTCGATGCCATCTCAAACTCAGCTCAATCCTGCTCGTCGCTCACGTTTCGCCCTGCGCTGGTATTACTGGCTGTTGCTGGCAGTCGCTGCCGCTTACGGTCTGGCGCACGCGATGCATTGGGATGACCGGGGCCTGCTCTGGCTGCGCGAGCGCTTCGAGAGCCCGGCCGAACGCACGGCCAGCATCTGGTTGCCGGACTATCGGGTGGTGATCGACGGCAAATTGCTGCCGGGCATGGAAAAGGACGAGGCCTCGGACCTGTCCTACGATTCGCAGAGCAAGACCCTGTTTTCGGTGATGGGCAAGAACCCGTTCCTGGTCGAGCTGACCTTGCAGGGCGATGTGCTGCGCAAGATGCCGCTGGTGGGCTGGAGCAACCCGGAAGGCGTGACGGTGCTGGGCAACGGCCTGCTGGCGATCGTCGATGAGCGTGAGCACATGTTATCCATCGTGAAAGTCGACGCCGCTACCCGCGAGCTTAAGCGCGACGATTTCCCGAAATACGACCTCGGCCCGTCGCAAGACCAGAACAAGGCCTTCGAAGCGATTGCGTGGGATCCGCGCAATCAACAGTTGCTGCTGGGCGAAGAACGTCCACCGGCACTGTTCACCTGGAAAAGCGACGGCAGCCAGACCCTCAACGGTGACAAGCAGAAGCTGCCGAACGACGAGCTGGACATCCGCAATCTGTCGGCGCTGGCCGTCGATCCGCGCACCGGTCATACCCTGGTGCTGTCCGCCGATTCGCACCTGCTGCTGGAGCTGGACGAGAAGGGCGAGCAAGTCAGCTTCATGACCCTGCTCGGTGGTTTCAACGGTCTGAAGAAAACCATTCCCCGCGCCGAAGGCGTGACCATGGACGAGCAGGGCACGCTGTACATGGTCAGCGAGCCGAACCTGTTCTACCGCTTCGAAAAGCAGAAATAACCTGCCCGCCGCTGCAAGGTTGTCGACCGGGGCAAGGGGCCTTTAAGCTTCGATTCAGACAGGCGTGATATTTCATCCGCCTGTTTTGATCCGAGCCCAGCCCGAATGCGTCGACTTGCCCGCCCCAAGCCATTTCTGATCATCCTTTCGGTCATTGCCCTGCTCGCATTGATTGCGATAGGCCAATACCTGCGCCTGTTCGAGCGCGCCTGGTTCAACCTGCAAAGTCACTGGCAGCCCCATCGCATCGAAGCGATCAATCTGGATCAGTACCACGTGGCCATCGAGGGCCGGGTCATCGAAGGGCTGAACGATGACGTCTCGGCGCTGACCTACGATCCGGTGCGCAAGACTCTGTTCACCGTCACCAACAAGAACGCCGAGCTGATCGAACTGTCACTGGACGGCCGGATCCTGCGGCGTGTCGCGTTGATCGGATTTGGCGATGCGGAGGCGGTCGAGTTTATCAGCGCCGATACCTACGTCATCAGCGACGAGCGTCAGCAGCGTCTGATCAAGATTCATCTGGAGCAGGACACGACGTTCCTCGATGCGGCGGATGCCGAGCAGATGACGTTGGGCGTGCACATGAGCGGCAACAAAGGGTTTGAAGGACTGGCTTACGACTCGGTGGGCAAGCGCCTGTTCGTGGCCAAGGAGCGCGATCCCATGCTGATCTACGAAGTGCATGGTTTTCCCCACTTCAACCCGGAAAAATCCTATGCGGTGCACGTGATCAACAATCCCAAGCGTGATGCCGGAATGTTTGTGCGCGACCTGTCGAGTCTGCAATACGACGAGCGCAGCGGCCATCTGCTGGCGCTGTCGGACGAGTCGCGGCTGATTCTGGAACTGGATGTGGACGGGCGCCCATTGAGCACGATGTCGTTGAGCGGTGGTCGGCAAGGGCTGAAGAAAACCGTGCCGCAGGCGGAAGGTATCGCGATGGATGATGACGGGACGTTGTATCTGGTGAGCGAGCCGAATCTGTTCTACGTCTTCAAGAAGCCTGCGCAGAACTAACCAAAACCCCAAAACACTGTGGGAGCGAGCTTGCTCGCGATGAGGGAGGGGCAGTCGCCAAACATGTCGACTGTCACACCGCTATCGCTAGCAAGCTAGCTCCCACAGGTTTTTTCATCTGCCCACAAAGATGTGGGTAGTTTCGGCTTATTCAGCCTTCAGCGTTTTCACACCTTCGGAAGTACCCAGCAACAACAGATCCGCCGGGCGCGCCGCGAACAGGCCGTTGGTGACCACGCCGACGATCGCATTGATCTGCGCTTCCAGCTCCACCGGGTTGGTGATCTGCAGGTTGTGCACATCGAGAATGATATTGCCGTTGTCGGTCAGCACACCTTCGCGGTAGACCGGGTCGCCGCCCAGTTTCACCAGTTGGCGGGCGACGTGGCTGCGGGCCATCGGGATCACCTCGACCGGCAGCGGGAAGGCACCGAGCACCGGCACCAGTTTGCTGCCGTCGGCGATGCAGATGAAGGTCTTGGCCACGGCTGCGACGATCTTCTCGCGGGTCAGGGCTGCGCCGCCGCCCTTGATCAGGTTCAGGTGCGCGTCGCTTTCGTCGGCGCCGTCGATGTAGAACTCAAGGTCGCTGACCGTGTTCAGTTCGTACACCGGAATCCCGTGGCCCTTGAGGCGTGCGGCAGTGGCTTCGGAACTGGCGACGGCGCCATCGAACGCGCTCTTGTGCCGGGCCAGGGCGTCGATGAAGCAGTTGGCGGTGGAGCCGGTGCCGACGCCGATGATGCTCTTGTCGTCGAGTTTCGGAAGGATGAAGTCGACGGCGGCCTGGGCCACGGCCTGTTTGAGTTGATCCTGGGTCATGCGGGCTCCGGAAGCGGGCAAGGGAAGAACGGAAAGGCCGGCATTATAGCCGCAAGCGGGGCTAAAACCTCTGCAATCGTGTGGTCGTCCGGCCGAAAGCCGGGTTAGACTCGTTGGTCCCGCCCAATCGCCAGTGATGCTTTCCGATGCTCGAACAGTACGTCAAGAAGATCCTCACCTCGCGCGTTTATGACGTTGCCGTAGAAACCCCGCTGCAGAACGCTCGCCAGCTCTCCGAGCGGCTGGGCAATGACATCTGGCTCAAGCGCGAAGACTTGCAGCCGGTGTTCTCGTTCAAGATTCGCGGCGCCTACAACAAGCTGACTCAACTGACTGACGAAGAGCGTGCTCGTGGCGTCGTCACCGCCTCGGCGGGCAACCATGCCCAGGGCCTGGCCCTGGCGGCGAAAGTACTGGGCGTGAAGGCGACCATCGTGATGCCCAAGACCACTCCGGAGATCAAGGTCGAAGGCGTGCGTTCCCGTGGCGGCAAGGTGGTGCTGCACGGCGATTCGTTCCCGGAAGCCCTGGCCTACTCGCTGAAACTGGTCGATGAAAAAGGCTACGTCTACATCCACCCGTATGACGATCCGCACACCATTGCCGGGCAGGGCACCGTGGCGATGGAAATCCTGCGCCAGCACCCGCAGCCACTGGACGCGATCTTCGTGCCGGTGGGCGGCGGCGGTCTGATCGCCGGCATTGCGGCGTATGTGAAATACCTGCGCCCGGACATCAAGGTCATTGGCGTCGAGCCTGACGATTCCAACTGCCTGCAAGCGGCGCTGGCGGCGGGCGAGCGCGTGGTGCTGCCGACCGTGGGCATCTTCGCCGATGGTGTGGCAGTGGCGCAGATCGGCCAGCACACCTTCGATATCTGCAAGGATTACGTCGATGAAGTGATCACCGTCAGCACCGACGAGATCTGTGCGGCGATCAAGGACATCTACGACGACACCCGTTCGATCACCGAACCGGCCGGCGCCCTGGGCGTGGCCGGGATCAAGAAGTACGTCGAACAGCGTGGCGTCAGCGGCAAGACGTTCGTGGCCATCGACTCCGGGGCCAACGTCAACTTCGACCGCCTGCGCCACGTCGCCGAGCGCGCCGAGCTGGGTGAGGGCCGCGAAGCGATCATCGCCGTGACCATCCCGGAACAGGCCGGCAGCTTCAAGGCGTTCTGCGAAGCCATCGGCAAGCGCCAGATCACCGAATTCAACTACCGCTACAACACCGGCAGCGAAGCACACATCTTCGTCGGCGTGCAGACCCACCCGGAAAACGATCCGCGCAGCGCACTGCTGGCGAGCCTGACCGAGCAGGGCTTCCCGGTACTCGACCTGACCGATAACGAACTGGCCAAGCTGCACATCCGCCACATGGTCGGCGGACGCGCGGCGCAGGTGGTCGATGAAGTGGTGCTGCGCTTCGAGTTTCCGGAACGTCCGGGCGCGCTGTTCAACTTCCTCAACAAGCTTGGCGGGCGCTGGAACATCTCGATGTTCCACTACCGCAACCACGGTGCGGCGGACGGCCGTGTGGTTGCCGGTCTGCAAGTGCCGCACGAGGAACGGCATCTGGTGCCCGCCGCGCTGGCGGAAATCGGCTACCCGTACTGGGATGAAAGCGACAATCCGGCCTATAAGCTGTTTCTTGGCTGACGGGCTACGCTGATGGGCAGGCCATAAGGAAATTCGACAATGGAAACGCTGACTGCCCTGAAAACGGCACACGTGGTCGCAACGGTGGTTTTGCTGGCGAGTGCACTGGGGTTGGGTATCTGGGTGCTGCTCGCTCGGCGCAAGGGTGATGCGACCGCGGGCAGCCGCACCCTGCAGCGACCACGGGTATTCCTCTGGTTGCTGATGGGGCTGGCGCTGCTGAGCATGCCGTTCACCGGCTGGTGGATGGTGCATCTGGTGGGCTGGCCGCTGGGGCAGACGTGGATTCTGGCTTCCAGCGTGCTGTATACCGTGGCGGCGCTGGCGTGGTTCTGGCTGCTGGTGCGCCTGAACCGCCTGCGCAAGACGCCGGGTGGTGTCGGCAGGTTCAGCCTTGCACTGGCGTTGTTCGGTTTTGTCTGCTTTGTGGCGATTGCCGGTTTGATGGGCGCAAAGCCGATTTAGGACTTTGGACCGAGTTCACCCCAATCGCGAGCAAGCTCGCTCCCACAGGATTTTCTCCAGACCACGATAATGTGATCGACGCATAACTCTGTGGGAGCTGCGGTGCGACGATTCGACTTGCCAGCGATGACGACATCAGTCGCGCAGCGAAATCACTGGCCAGCCGCGCTTTTCGGCTTCGGTCCGCAGATTCGGATCCGGATCAACAGCCACCGGATTCGCCACCTGTTCCAGCAGCGGCAGATCATTCATCGAGTCGCTGTAGAAATAGCTGTCTTGCAGCGTATGCCCGGTCTCTTCCAGCCAGCGGTTCAGGCGCGTCACCTTGCCTTCGCGGAAACACGGCACATCGGTGCTGCGCCCGGTGTAGCGGCCATCCTGCATCTCGCACTCGGTGGCGATCAGGGTTTCGACGCCCAGGCGCACGGCAATCGGGGCGGTGACGAAGCGGTTGGTGGCGGTGATGATCACCAGTTTGTCGCCGGCGTCGCGGTGCTTTTTCAGCAACTCCAGCGCCTTCGGCAGCACGATGGGTTCGATGCAGTCGCGCATGTAATCGCTGTGCCATTGTTCGAGTACGGCCATCTCGGTGCGGCCGAGGATTTCCAGGCAGAAGTTCAGGTAGGCGGCGTTATCCAGCTTGCCCGCCAGGTAATCCTGATAGAACTCGTCGTTGCGCGCCTTGTAGGCGATCGGGTCGAGGAAGCCGCGCTCGCACAGATAGTCGCCCCAGGCGTGATCGCTGTCGCCGCCGAGAAGGGTGTTGTCCAGATCGAATAAAGCCAGGCGCATTGCAGTTACCCGCTGAAAAGTCAGTAAAAAGGCCACAAGAATACGGTCTTTTCACAAGAGTGCACATAAGCTCGGAACCTTCGTTGCCGCCTTCACAATCTTTGTGGAACAATGCGGCGACATGCGTTTGCGAGGTTGTTGCCGTGATCGACCCCGATGGTTTCCGTCCTAATGTCGGGATCATTCTGACGAATGACGCCGGCCAGGTGCTATGGGCTCGCCGTATCAATCAGGATGCCTGGCAGTTTCCGCAAGGGGGAATCAATCCCGAGGAAACGCCGGAAGACGCCTTGTACCGCGAGCTGAACGAAGAAGTGGGCCTGGAACGCGAAGATGTTGAAATTCTCGCCTGTACCCGGGGCTGGTTGCGCTATCGTTTGCCGCAACGTCTAGTGCGAACCCACAGTCAGCCGCTGTGCATCGGCCAGAAACAGAAATGGTTTCTCCTGCGCCTGATCTCCAACGAGCAGCGGGTGCGGATGGATTTGACCGGTAAACCGGAGTTCGATGGCTGGCGCTGGGTCAGCTATTGGTATCCGTTGGGCCAGGTGGTGACATTCAAGCGCGAAGTGTATCGCCGCGCTCTCAAAGAGCTTGCCCCGCGCCTTTTAGCGCGCGACTGACGACGGAGTTCGACCCCGAGCCATGCTCAATACGCTGCGCAAGATCGTCCAGGAAGTTAACTCCGCCAAGGATCTCAAGGCGGCGTTGGGGATTATTGTATTGCGCGTCAAAGAGGCCATGGGCAGCCAGGTCTGCTCGGTCTATCTGCTCGACCCCGAGACCAACCGCTTCGTCCTGATGGCCACCGAGGGCTTGAACAAGCGCTCGATCGGCAAGGTCAGCATGGCACCCAACGAAGGTCTGGTCGGCCTGGTCGGCACGCGTGAAGAACCCCTGAACCTCGAAAACGCCGCGGATCACCCGCGCTACCGCTACTTCGCCGAAACGGGCGAGGAGCGCTACGCCTCGTTCCTCGGGGCGCCGATCATTCACCACCGCCGCGTCGTCGGCGTGTTGGTCATCCAGCAGAAAGAACGCCGCCAGTTCGATGAAGGTGAAGAAGCCTTCCTCGTGACCATGAGCGCGCAGCTGGCCGGCGTGATCGCCCATGCCGAGGCCACCGGGTCGATCCGTGGCCTGGGCCGGCAGGGCAAGGGCATCCAGGAAGCCAAGTTCGTCGGCGTACCGGGTTCGCCGGGCGCGGCGGTCGGTACGGCGGTGGTCATGCTGCCGCCGGCCGACCTCGATGTCGTGCCAGACAAATCTGTCGACGATATCGATGCCGAAATAAAACTGTTCAAGAAGGCGCTTGAAGGCGTGCGCGCCGACATGCGCAACCTGTCGACCAAACTGGCCACCCAGTTGCGTCCCGAAGAGCGCGCGTTGTTCGACGTGTACCAGATGATGCTCGATGACGCGTCCCTCGGTAACGAAGTCAAAACCGTGATCAAGACGGGCCAGTGGGCCCAGGGCGCGCTGCGTCAGGTGGTTACCGATCACGTCAACCGTTTCGAATTGATGGACGATGAATACCTGCGTGAGCGGGCGTCGGATGTGCGTGACCTCGGTCGCCGTCTGCTGGCCTACCTGCAGGAAGACCGCACGACCAACATGGTTTTCCCCGACAACACCATCCTGGTCAGTGAAGAACTGACCGCCACCCAGCTCGGTGAAGTGCCGGAAGGCAAGCTGGTGGGGTTGGTCTCGGTACTGGGTTCGGGTAACTCTCACGTCGCGATCCTGGCCCGGGCCATGGGTATTCCGACGGTGATGGGTGTAGTCGACTTGCCGTACGCCAAGGTCGATGGCATCCCGATGATCGTCGACGGGATCAAGGGCGAAATCTACACCAACCCGAGCGAAGTGCTGATCAAGCAATTCGCCGACGTGGTGGAAGAAGAGAAACAGCTGGCGCTGGGGCTCGACACCCTGCGCGACCTGCCGTGCGTGACCCTCGATGGCCATCGCATGCCGCTGTGGGTCAACACCGGTCTGCTGGCGGACGTGGCGCGGGCGCAGAAGCGTGGTGCCGAAGGCGTCGGCCTGTACCGCACCGAAGTGCCGTTCATGATCAACCAGCGCTTCCCGAGCGAGAAGGAACAGCTGGCGATCTACCGCGAACAGCTCGCCGCGTTCCACCCGCAGCCGGTGACCATGCGTACGCTGGACATCGGCGGTGACAAGGCGCTGTCGTACTTCCCGATCAAGGAAGACAACCCGTTCCTTGGCTGGCGCGGGATTCGCGTCACCCTCGATCACCCGGAAATCTTTTTGGTGCAGACCCGCGCCATGCTCAAGGCCAGCGAAGGCCTGAACAACCTGCGGATCCTGTTGCCGATGATCTCCGGCATCCACGAACTCGAAGAAGCGTTGCACCTGATCCACCGGGCCTGGGGCGAAGTGCGCGACGAAGGCACCGATGTGCCGATGCCGCCGGTGGGCGTGATGATCGAGATTCCGGCGGCGGTCTACCAGACCAGAGAGCTGGCACGGATGGTGGACTTCCTGTCGGTCGGCTCCAACGACCTGACCCAGTATCTGCTGGCCGTGGACCGCAACAACCCACGGGTGGCGGATCTCTATGACTACCTGCACCCGGCGGTGCTGCAAGCCTTGCAGATCGTGGTGCGCGACGCCCATGCCGAAGGCAAGCCGGTGAGCATCTGCGGCGAGATGGCCGGTGATCCGGCAGCCGCCGTGCTGTTGATGGCAATGGGATTCGACAGCCTGTCGATGAACGCCACCAACCTGCCGAAAGTGAAGTGGATGCTGCGTCAGCTCAATCTGAGCAAGGCGAAGGATCTGTTGGCGGAACTGATGACCATCGACAACCCGCAGGTAATCCACAGCTCGCTGCAACTGGCGTTGAAGAGTCTCGGGTTATCGCGGACGGTCAAACCGCTCTGAACAGAAGATCGCAGCCTTCGGGCTGCGATCTTCAGAGATTGATCTCCACTTCCCCCAAATGCCCGCCATACGGCCCGAAACTGCGCTCCACCATCCGCCGCGTCCCGTCCGCCTGCACGATCAGCGCCGTACTTGCCCGGGTCCCGTAACTCTGGCTGGCAATGAACACACTCGACAGCAACGACTCGGTCGCCAGCCCCACGCCGGTATCCGGCAGCTCGGCGAACGGTGCCGTCTGCGCATCGCCCAGCAGCGCCAGCAATTGTTCGGGCTGCGGATCATCCAGTACCGCACTCAATGCCGCCTTGGCCTTGAGCAGTTTCGGCCACGGCGTATCCAGTCCGGCGTTTGACAGCCCATAGATACCCGGTTGCAACATCACTGGTTCCGAAGACCGCGCGTTGAAGTGCCACAGCTCGTGGGCGTTACCCAGCAGCAGGTTGAACCCGGCATATTCCGGCGAACGGGCGACAACGTCGGACAAGTAGTCATCGATCGACAGGTTGCCGGTCAGAAAACCCGCCACCAGTTCGCCCCGGGAGCGCCGTGCCGGCGGTTGATGCGGATCGCGGATGTTGGTCAGTGCAGCGAAGCGCCCGTTCTCGCCGAGGCCGAGCCAGGTGCCGCCAGCTTCCAGATCCCTTCCGGCGTAAACCTGCGGCGATTCGGGCCACTGGGCCAGCGGCAGGCTGGGCCGGGCGTAGAACTCGTCACGGTTGGCCGCGACGATCAGCGGCAGGGCATGTCCCGGCCGCCAGGCGAAAACGATCAGGCACATAAGGTGGTCCTTGTGTGTTTTTTGCCCACTCTACGCAGACATCGTCCGTGCATCCATCGCCAGTGGAGCCGAAGGGTATCCATCCGTTACCATGCCGCTCCGGTTTTGGGATGCGCCTCTGGAGGCAGTCATGGAATTTCTGCTCTATCTGGCGCTGGGTGCCTGCGCAGGCGTACTGGCGGGGCTGTTCGGAGTGGGCGGCGGGATCATCATCGTTCCGGTGCTGGTGTTCAGTTTCACCTTGCAGGGCTTCGATCCGTCGATCCTGACCCACCTGGCCGTCGGCACATCGCTGGCGACGATCATCTTTACCTCGGTCAATGCCGTGCGTGAACATCATCGGCGCGGGGCGGTACGCTGGTCGATTTTCGCCTGGATGACCGTCGGTATCCTGCTCGGTGCCGGTTTCGGCGCGCTGACCGCCGAGGCGATCTCCGGGCCCAACCTGCAAAAGATCATCGGCGTGTTTGCCCTGGTGATTGCGGCACAGCTGGCGCTGGACATCAAACCCAGGGCCAGCCGGACGGTTCCCGGCAAACTCGGCCTGACCGTGGCCGGCAGTGTGATCGGCTGGGCCTCGGCGATTTTCGGCATCGGCGGCGGCTCGCTGACCGTGCCGTTCCTGACCTGGCGCAGCGTACCGATGCAGCAGGCGGTGGCGACTTCGTCGGCCTGTGGGCTGCCGATCGCCGTGGCAAGTGCAATAAGTTTCATGATTCTGGGCTGGCATGATCCATTGCTGCCGGCCCATAGTCTCGGGTTTGTGTATCTGCCGGCGTTGCTCGGCATTGCCCTGACCAGCATGGTATTCGCCCGTCTCGGCGCGCGGCTGGCACACAGGCTGTCGCCGAAGTTGCTGAAACGGCTGTTCGCCGCTTTGCTGTTCTGCGTGGGGCTGAGCTTTTTGTTCTGAGCAGGTCCACAATCCTGGCTTAATCCTGAGGTGGCAGCGTCGCCCGGGAATTTTGAAGATTTGAACGCTAACGAGGACTCGCAATGCTGCCTTACCCGCAGATCGATCCGGTGGCCCTGGCCATCGGTCCGCTGAAAATCCACTGGTACGGCCTGATGTACCTGGTCGGCATTGGCGGCGCATGGCTGCTGGCGTCGCGCCGGCTCAACCGTTTCGATCCGACCTGGACCAAGGAGAAACTCTCCGACCTGGTGTTCTGGCTGTCGATGGGCGTGATTGTCGGCGGGCGACTGGGCTATGTGCTGTTCTACGATCTGAGCGCCTACATCGCCAACCCGACGCTGATTTTCGAGGTGTGGAAGGGCGGCATGTCGTTCCACGGCGGTTTCATCGGCGTGATGCTGGCGGCGCTGTGGTTCGGCAAGCGTAACGGCAAGTCGTTCTTCCAGCTGATGGACTTCGTTGCGCCGATGGTGCCGATCGGTCTGGGCGCCGGGCGTATCGGCAACTTCATCAACGCCGAGCTGTGGGGCAAGGCCACCGACGTGCCGTGGGCCATGGTGTTCCCGCCGTTCAGCGACCCGGCGCAACTGCCGCGTCACCCGTCGCAGCTGTATCAGTTCGCGCTCGAAGGCGTGGCGCTGTTCCTGATTCTCTGGCTGTTCTCGCGCAAACCGCGCCCGACCATGGCGGTATCGGGCATGTTCGCGCTGTTCTATGGCATCTTCCGTTTCATTGTCGAATTCGTCCGCGTACCGGACGCGCAACTGGGCTACCTGGCCTGGAACTGGCTGACCATGGGTCAGATCCTCTGCGTGCCGATGATCATCGGCGGGCTGTTCCTGATCTGGCTGGCCTACCGTCGTGCCCCGTCGGCGCCGGTTGCCCCGACAGCTTAAATATTCGGACCCCGGCGCAGTTGGCCGGGGCTCAAGGACACAGGTAACTCATGAAGCAATATCTCGATCTGGTGTCGCACGTCATCAACAACGGCACCAAACAGGCCAACCGTACCGGCGTGAACACCATCAGCTTTCCGGGCGCGATGCTGCGCTTCGATCTGCAGGAAGGTTTCCCGGCGATCACCACCCGCAAGATGGCCTTCAAATCGGCCATCGGCGAGATGTGCGGCTTTCTGCGCGGGGTGAACAACGCGGCCGGATTCCGTGCGCTGGGCTGCAAGGTCTGGGATCAGAACGCCAACGAAAACGCCCAGTGGCTGGCCAACCCGTTCCGCCAGGGTGAAGACGACCTCGGCGAGATCTACGGTGTGCAATGGCGCAAATGGCCGGCGTACAAGCAGATCCCGCTGAGCAACACCGCCGCCATCGAACAAACCCTGAGCAACGGCTACAAGCAGATTGCCCAGGGCGAAGAAGACGGCCAGGCCTACGTGGTGCTGTACAAAGCCATCGATCAGGTGCGCCAGTGCGTCGACACGATCATCAAGGATCCGGGCAGCCGCCGCATCCTGTTCCACGGCTGGAACTGCGCCCAGCTCGATGAAATGGCCCTGCCGCCGTGCCATCTGCTGTACCAGTTCCACCCGAACGTCGAGACCAAAGAGATCTCTCTGACCCTCTACATCCGCTCCAACGACCTGGGTCTGGGTACGCCGTTCAACCTCACCGAAGGCGCTGCGCTGCTGAGCCTGATCGGTCGCCTGACCGGCTACACGCCGCGCTGGTTCACCTATTTCATCGGCGACGCCCACGTCTACGAAAACCACCTGGACATGCTCAACGAACAGCTCAAGCGCGAGCCGTTTGCCATGCCGAAGCTGAAGATCTCGGATCGCGTGCCGGAGTTTGCCAAGACAGGCGTGTACCAACCGGAATGGCTGGAACGGGTGGAGCCGAGCGACTTTTCGCTGGAAGGCTACGAGCACCATGCGCCGATGACTGCGCCGATGGCGGTCTGATGCGCGAGTGACAAAACGCTGAGGGAGCCAAATGGCTCCCTCAGTGTTTTGTTCAGATCGTTCCCACGCTCCGCGTGGGAATGCCGCCATGGACGCTCTGCGTCCAAAGTGACGCAGAGCGTCACGGGATTCATTCCCACGCAGAGCGTGGGAACGAGCGATGTTGTGGTGTTGTCAGTGGCCGTGGCTTCGGCCCACATGGGAATGCTCGATCTCCGTCGCCACAACCCCGCCACTTACTTCCAGCCGCTGCAATATCCCGCACTGATCCGCTTCCGGCCCTTCGCCACAACGCTGGCGCAGGTCGAGCAGTTGCGTCTGCAACGCCAACAACCCGTCGATCCGCGCCTTGACGTGCTGGATGTGCTCATCGATCAGCGCATTCACGCTTTCGCACTGATCCTGCGGGCTGTCGCGCAAGGCGAGCAGGCTGCGGATTTCTTCGAGGGTCATGTCGAGGGTGCGGCAGTTGCGGATGAAGGTCAGGCGCTCGGCGTGGGCCTGGGTGTAGACGCGGTAGTTGCCATCGCTGCGGGCCGGTTCCGGCAGCAGGTTTTCGCGCTCGTAGTAGCGGATGGTTTCCACGGCGCAATCGGTCTGTTTCGCCAGTTCTCCGATCTTCATGACGGCAATCTCCAAAAGGGTGCTTGACCCTATAGTGGCTACAGGGTCTTTACTTGGCAACAGGCACCTTCATGGACGCGACCAATGAGCGATTCCCGGCACACCCACAAATCCCACGCGGAACACGACCACAGCCACACATTGCAGCCTGTGCATAAACACAACCACGGCGCTGATGCCTGCTGTGCATCAAAAGCCGCGGCCCCGTCGCTGATTCGACTGAGCGAGGCGAAAAGCGCCGACGCCCGGGTGAGCAGTTTCCGCATCGAAGCAATGGACTGCCCGACGGAACAGACGCTGATCCAGAACAAGCTCGGCAAACTGGCCGGGATCCAGCAGCTGGAATTCAACCTGATCAACCGCGTGCTCGGCGTGACTCACAATCTGCCGGACACCTCGCCGATCATCGACGCGATCAAATCCCTCGGGATGCAGGCCGAGCCGCTGGAGGCGGGCGTTGATGCTCCGGCCGTCGCCCCGGTGAAAAAACACTGGTGGCCGCTGGCGCTGTCCGGCGTCGGTGCGCTCGCGGCCGAAGTGATCCACTTCACCAGCGCCGCCCCGACCTGGGTGGTGGCGATCATCGCGTTGATCTCGATCCTCAGCGGCGGCCTCACCACCTACAAGAAGGGCTGGATCGCCCTGAAGAACCGCAACCTCAACATCAACGCCCTGATGAGCATCGCCGTGACCGGTGCGGTGTTGATCGGCCAGTGGCCGGAAGCGGCGATGGTGATGTTCCTGTTCACCGTGGCCGAGCTGATCGAAGCGCGCTCGCTGGACCGCGCACGCAACGCCATCAGTGGTTTGATGCAGATGACGCCAGAACAGGCGACTGTGTTGCAGGCTGACGGCAACTGGGTCGAACTGGATGTGAAAAGCATCGATCTCGGCGCCCGTGTGCGGGTAAAACCGGGCGAGCGCATCGCCCTGGACGGTGAAGTCGTCAGCGGCAGTTCGACCATCGATCAGGCGCCGATTACCGGAGAAAGCCTGCCGGTGGAGAAAACCGTCGGCGACAAAGTGTTCGCCGGCACCATCAACCAGGCCGGTTCGCTGGAATACACCGTGACCGCAGCGGCGAACAATTCCACTCTGGCGCGGATCATCCACGCCGTGGAACAGGCGCAAGGTGCACGGGCGCCGACCCAGCGCTTCGTCGATCAGTTCTCGAAAATCTACACCCCGGTGGTCTTCGTTCTGGCCCTGGCCGTGGCGATCATCCCGCCGCTGTTCATGGGCGCCGCGTGGTTCGACTGGATCTATCGCGCGCTGGTGCTGCTGGTGGTCGCTTGCCCGTGTGCATTGGTGATTTCCACCCCGGTGACCATCGTCAGCGGCCTCGCGGCGGCGGCGCGCAAAGGCATTCTGGTCAAGGGCGGCGTGTACCTGGAGGGCGGTTTCAAGCTCGACTATCTGGCCCTCGACAAGACCGGCACCATCACCCACGGCAAACCGGTGCAGACCGACTACCTGTCCCTCGACCCGACCGCCGACGCCACGGCCCCGGCGATTGCCGCCGCACTGGCCGGGCGTTCCGATCACCCGGTCTCGCTGGCCATCGCCAATGCGGCTGTGGATAAAGGTTTCGCGACGCTGGCTGTGGATAACTTCGAAGCGCTGGCCGGACGCGGCGTAAAAGGCGAGGTCAACGGCCAGGCTTATCACTTGGGCAACCATCGATTGGTCGAAGAGCTGGGCCTGTGCTCGCCGCAACTGGAAGAAAAACTGTTTGCGCTGGAGAAACAGGGCAAGTCCGTGGTGTTGCTGCTCGACCGCTCCGGCCCGCTGGCGCTGTTCGCCGTGGCTGACACGGTCAAGGAAACCAGCCGCGAGGCGATACGTCAGTTGCATGATCTGGGCGTGAAAACCCTGATGCTCACCGGCGACAACGTCCACACCGCGCAGGCGATCGCGGCGCAGGTCGGCATCGATCAGGCCAAGGGCGACTTGTTGCCGAGCGACAAACTGCAAGCCATCGAGGACTTGTACGCGCAGGGCCGTCGGGTAGGCATGGTCGGCGACGGCATCAACGATGCGCCGGCGCTGGCTCGGGCGGAGATCGGTTTTGCGATGGCGGCGGCCGGTACCGATACGGCCATCGAGACCGCTGATGTCGCCCTGATGGACGACGATCTGCGCAAGATTCCGGCCTTCATCAGCCTGTCGCGCCATACCGCCGCTATTCTGAAACAGAACATCGCACTGGCGCTGGTGATCAAAGCGATCTTTCTTGGGGTAACCTTCGCCGGGCTCGCCACCATGTGGATGGCGGTGTTCGCCGACATGGGCGTCAGCCTGCTGGTGGTGTTCAACGGTTTGCGCCTGTTGCGCAAATAGAGGAAGAGGGACGGTTGTGCTGAGTGCCGAGCTGAAAGCGTTTTACATGGTGGCCCGTCTGGGCAGTATCACCCTGGCGGCGAAAAAGCTCGGCCTTAGTCAACCGACCGTGACCACCCAGATCCGCAACCTGGAAAGCCAGTATTCGGTGGAGCTGTTCTATCGAGGTGGCCGGCGCCTGAGTGTCAGCGACGAAGGCGCGCGGCTGTTGCCGATGGTCAAGGCGCTGTTGCAGCAGGAGGCGGATATCGAGTTCTTCCTGCGCAACAGCGGCCAGGTGCAGGGCACCCTGCGCATCGCTGCCACCGCGCCGTATTACATCCTCGATCTGGTGAAGACCTTCCGCGAGCGCCTGCCGCAGGTGGAAGTGTCGGTGGAAATCGGCAATTCACAGCAAGTGCTCGAAGCGCTGGAGGATTATCGGGTGGATGTCGCGGCGTCCTCCCAGTTGCTCGATGATGCTCGGCTGATCCGCCGGGTGCTCGGCAGCGATCCGCTGGTGCTGGCGGTGCATCGCAATCATCCGCTGGCGGCGCACGACCACGTGACGCTGAGCGCCTTGGCCGGACATACCCTGTTGATGCGCGAACCGGGTTCGACCACTCGGCGGCTCACCGAAGAATTGCTGGCCAGCGCCGGGGTCAGTTTCGGCCCGTTGCTGGAAATCGGCAGCCGCGAATCGATCCGCGAGGCGGTGCTGCGCAATATCGGCATCAGCATCATTGCCCGTCAGGAAGTGCCGCACGATCCGCAGTTGCGGGTGCTGACCCTGGAGAATGCGCCGCAGATTCCGGAATACCTCTACTGTCTCAAAGAGCGCAAGAATGCGCGCTTGCCGGCGGCATTTCTTGGACTGGCACAGGAAATGTCCCCGGCCTGATTCCCTGAATACCACTAATGATCGTTCCCACGCTCCGCGTGGGAACGATCCGCGATCTGAGGCGAACCAAAATCCCCGAATACCACTATCGGTCGATTTTGCCTCGTTGCCATATGACCGACGCATTACAACTCTAGGATTCGTCTCATCTGCTTGATGAGGCCTGTCCATGAACCCTGCAATCGCAACTGCCCTGACCAACCCCGGCGCACCCATGAAAGTGCGCGGCGTGCAGAAGCGCTTCGGCGCCTTCACGGCGCTGGATAACGTCTCTCTCGATGTCGCGGCCGGTGAGCTGGTGTGTCTGCTGGGCCCGTCGGGCTGCGGCAAGACCACGTTGCTGCGCTGCATCGCTGGTCTGGAGAAGCAGGACAGTGGCGAGTTGTACCTGGGCGAGCGCGACGTTTCCCACCTCGCGCCACAGGCTCGGGACTACGGCATCCTGTTCCAGTCCTACGCGCTGTTCCCCAATCTGACTGTCGAAGCGAACATTGCCTACGGCCTCGCCGGCAGCGGTCGCGACGAAGTACGCCGTCGCGTCGGTCAGATGCTGGAACTGGTCGGCCTCAGCGGCAGTGAGAAAAAGTACCCGGGCCAGTTGTCCGGCGGCCAGCAGCAGCGGGTGGCACTGGCCCGGGCCCTGGCGCCGGCACCGTCGCTGCTGTTGCTCGACGAACCGATGTCGGCCCTCGACGCACGGGTTCGCGAGCATTTGTGCACCGAGCTGCGTCAACTGCAACGTAACCTCGGCATCACCACCCTGATGGTCACCCACAATCAGGACGAAGCCATGCTGATGGCCGACCGCATCGCCGTGATGAACAACGGCAAGGTCGAGCAGTACGCCACCCCTCAGGAAATCTACAACCGCCCGGCCACGCCGTTCGTGGCCGAATTCGTCGGCCAGGGTAACTGGCTGCCGTTCCAGCGCAGCAGCGACAGCCACGCCAAGGTCGGCGGGATGAACCTGCGCCTGGCCGACGGCAGCGTCCACAGCCCGTCGGGCCGGTTGTTCTGCCGCCCGGAAGCGATCAACGTCAATCCGCTGGTGCATGAAGAAAACCTGTTCCCGGCCAAGGTCCGCGAGATCACCTTCCTCGGCAACCGCTGCCGCATGAGCTTCGAGCTCGATCAATTGCCCGGTCATGCCTTGCTCGCCGAACTGGCGCCGGAAGCCATGCCGCGCCTCGGTGCCCGGCAGATCATGGTCGCGCTGCCGCCGCGCAGCCTGCAGGTGTTTGCCTGATGAGCGCGAACATGGCGCTGCCGCTACCGCACAAGCAGGCACGGCAGGTGTCCGGGGCCGAGGTCGGCGACCGGATCTTCGTCCTCGGCGGCAAACTTCTGTTGCTGGCGCTGATCGGTGTGGCGGTGCTGTTGCCATTGCTGGCGATCTTCTGGCGCGGCTTCAGCAGCGAAGCCGGGCAGGGCGGCGGCTGGCTGGCCGCAAAGGAACTGGTGACCAGCGACAACTTCCATTGGCTGCTCGGCAACAGCCTGAAGGTTTCCCTCAGCGTCGCCGCCATCGTCGTACCGCTGGCCTATCTGTTTGCCTACGCCCTGCAACGCACGTTGATTCCCGGCAAAGGCATCTGGCGCGGGATTTCGCTGCTGCCGTTGATGGCGCCGTCGATGCTGCCGGGAATCGCGCTGGTCTATCTGTTCGGCAATCAGGGCCTGTTGCGCGGGCTGCTCTCGGACAACATCTACGGTTTCTGGGGGATTGTTCTGGGTGAAGTGATCTACACCTTCCCACACGCCTTGATGATTTTGCTGTCGGCGCTGTCGTTGGCGGATGCGCGACTGTTCGACGCCGCGTCGAGCATGGGCGCCAGTCCGGCGAAGGCCTTTCGCAGCATCACCTGGCCGGCAACTCGCCAGGCGGTGTTCGCCGCGTTCTGCCTCGTCTTCACCCTGACCATCACCGATTTCGGCGTGCCGGTGGTGGTCGGTGGCGACTATCAGGTGCTGGCGCTGGAAGCCTACAAAGCGGTGGTCGGCCAGCAGCAATTCGGTCGCGGTGCGTTGATCGGCATGGTTCTGCTGCTGCCGGCGCTGTTCAGCTTCGGTGTCGATGCCTGGCTGCGTCGTCGTCACGGCGACTCCATGAGCGGTCGCGCCCAGGTATTCAAACCGGCGCCATCAAAGAAGCGCGATGCCTGTTATCTGGCCATCGTCCTGCTGATCAGCGCGGCGTTGCTGCTGGTGTTCGGCATGGCGGTGTTCTCGTCGCTGGTGAAGTTCTGGCCGTACAACCTGTCGCTGTCGCTCAACCACTATCAGTTCAACGAGACCGCCGGCGGTGGCTGGCTGGCCTACGGCAACAGTCTGAAGATGGCGCTGGGCACGGCGTTGATCGGCAGCGTGCTGATCTTCACCGGCGCCTACCTGATGGAAAAGACCCGCAGCCAGCGCGGACTGAATCTGACGCTACGCATGCTCAGTTTCGTACCGATGGCGGTGCCGGGACTGGTGCTGGGGCTGGGTTACGTCTTCTTTTTCAACCTGACCGGTAACCCGCTGCATGTGCTGTACGGGAGCATGACGCTGCTGATCGTCTGCACCATTGCTCACTATCTGACCACCGCGCAGATGACCGCCACCACCGCGCTGCGCCAGCTCGACGCCGAGTTCGAAGCCGCCGCGCTGTCGCTCAAGGCACCGCTGTACCGGCATTACCTGCGGGTCACCGTGCCGATCTGCCTGCCGGCACTGCTGGACATCGTGCGCTACCTGTTCGTCTCGGCCATGACCACCGTTTCCGCAGCGATCTTCCTTTACAGCCCCGACACCATCCTCGCCGCGGTGGCGGTGCTGAACATGGATGACGCCGGCAACGTCGGCGGTGCGGCGGCGATGTCGGCCCTGATTCTGTTCACCTCGGCGGGCGTGTCGTTGCTGCTGGCGTGGGCTTCGCGCGGCTTGCTGCGCCGTTCCCAGGCCTGGCGGCAAACGGCGCCCGGCCACTGATTTTCCCAACCTCAACTCAAGACAGGAAAACGATCATGTTCAAGCCTATGGCCCTGGCCGCTGCTGTGCTCGCTACTTTCAGCCTGAATGCCTTCGCGGCGAAAACCGAGTTGACGGTGTACACCGCCCTCGAAGCCGAACAGCTCAAGAGCTATAAGGAAGCGTTCGAAAAGGCCAACCCGGACATCGAGATCAAGTGGGTGCGCGATTCCACCGGGATCATCACCGCCAAACTGCTGGCCGAAAAGGCACGTCCGCAGGCTGACGCGGTGTGGGGCCTGGCGGCGTCGAGCCTGGCGATCCTCGACCAGCAAGGCATGCTGCAAAGCTACGCGCCGAAGGATCTGGGCAAGATCGGCGCGAACTACCGTGACGCCGCCAACCCGCCAGCCTGGGTCGGCATGGACGTCTGGGCCGCGACCATTTGCTTCAACACTGTCGAGGCCGAGAAGCAGGGCCTGAGCAAACCGGTGAGCTGGCAGGACCTGACCAAGCCTGAGTACAAAGGCAAGATCGTGATGCCGAACCCGGCGTCGTCCGGTACCGGTTTCCTCGACGTCAGCGCCTGGCTGCAAACCTTCGGCGAGAAGCAGGGCTGGGCCTACATGGACGGTCTGCACCAGAACATCGGCCAGTACGTTCACTCCGGTTCCAAGCCTTGCAAACTGGCGGCGGCCGGTGAGTTCCCGATCGGGATTTCCTTTGAATATCCAGCTGTTCAGTTGAAGCGTCAGGGTGCACCGCTGGACATCATCCTGCCGAAAGAAGGCCTGGGCTGGGAGATCGAAGCGACTGCCGTGATCAAAGGCACGCCGCATGAAGAAGCCGCGAAGAAACTGGCCGACTTCTCCGCCAGCGCCCCGGCGATGGATCTGTACAAGGAAAACTTCGCCGTTCTCGCCCAGCCGGGCATCGCCAAGCCGCAGACCGAACTGCCGGCCGACTACGAACAGCGCCTGATCAAGAACGACTTTGCCTGGGCCTCGAAGAACCGCGACGAGATCCTGAGCGAATGGCGCAAGCGCTATGACGGCAAGTCCGAGAAAGTCGCCGCCAAATAACTAACTCACACATCTGTGGCGAGGGAGCTTGCTCCCGCTGGAGCGCGAAGCGGTCCCGAATTCTGCAAACGGGCACTCTACACCTGCTGAATTCACGACGGCTGCGCAGCCGAGCGGGAGCAAGCTCTCTCGCCACAAAACCGGGATTGCCCTATGACTCATCACAAAGACTTGCTGATCGTCGGTGCCGGCATCCTCGGCCTGTCCCACGCTTATGCCGCCGCCAGACGCGGTCTAAAGGTCACGGTTTTCGAGCGCACTGCCACGCCTATTGGCGCCTCGGTACGCAACTTCGGCCAGGCACTGGTCACCGGTCAGCCACCGGGTCCGATGCTTGAACTGGCCAAGGTCAGCCGCGAAATCTGGGGCCAGTGGGCGCAGCTCGCCGGCCTGCAACTCAAGCGCAATGGTTCGTACCTGTTTGCCCGTACCGAAGCCGAGGAACATTTGCTCGAAGCCTTCTGTGCCGGACGCGCTGTTGAGCATGACTACCGCGTCGAGTTGCTGCGCGGTGCCGCGATGCGCGATCTGTATGGCGGCCAGTTCAGTCATCACCGCGCCGCTCTGCATGGCCTGGACGATCAACAGCTGTATTCCAGGGAGGCGATTCCAGCGCTGATCGAATACCTGCGCCGTGAGCTCGGCGTCGAGTTTCACTTCTCGACGCTGGTGCGCGATGTCGAACCGGGGCGCCTGCACAGCACCGCCGGGATCTTCACTGCCGAGCAAATCATCGTCTGTTCCGGCCACGATTATCAGACCTTGCTGGCCGAGCCGATTGCCGCTCTCGGCCCGCAAATCTGCCGTCTGCAAATGCTTCGCGCCCGGCCGCAGATGGACCTGAACCTGCAACACGCCTTACTCACCGGCCTCAGCTGCGTGCATTACGGCGCTTTCGCTGACTTGCCGGAAGCGGCGGCAGTACAGGCGCAGATCCTGCGCGAGCAACCGCACTTGCCGGAAAACGGCATTCACCTGCTGATCAGCCCGACGCCTTATGGCGAACTGATCATCGGTGATTCACACCATTACGGCAGCGATCCTTCGCCGTTCAACGCCGAGCAGGTCGACAACTGGATGCTCGAACTGGCCGAACAGACCCTCGGCTGCAAGGTGCAAGTGGTCGAGCGCTGGCAGGGTGTCTATGGTTCCCGGGGGCCAGGGCCGTTTTCGTTCCTGCGTCCGGCGCCGGGGCTGAGCGTGGCGCTGATGCACAGCGGCGTCGGCATGAGCGTCGGCCCGGCCATGGCCGAGCGCAATGTTGCACAGCTTTTTGGAGGGAACTGATGTCGAGTCACGGGCAAGTCATCGACCGGGTATTCGGCCTCTATGAGCGCTTTGGCGCCAGTGACTACATCGGCGAACCGGTGTCGCAGATCGAGCACATGTCCCAGGCCGCGCAACTGGCCATCGCCGAAGGCTTTGACGATGAGGTGGTGCTCGCTGCGTTCTTCCACGACATCGGTCACTTGTGTGCCGAAGGCGCGGAAAACATGGGCGGTTACGGCATCGTCAGCCACGAACGACTGGGTGCGGACTATTTGCGTGAGGCCGGATTCAGCGAACGCCTGGCGCGGCTGGTGGAGTATCACGTCCAGGCCAAGCGTTATCTGACGCTCAGGGAAACCGGCTACTACGAGCGCTTGAGCGAAGCCAGCCGCCGCACCCTGGAGTATCAGGGCGGGGTGATGACCGAGGCTGAAGCCGATGCGTTCGAGCAGGATCCGCTGTGCGCCGTCAGTCTGCGGATGCGCCAGTGGGATGAACTGGCGAAGGAGATGGACGTACCGGTGATGGATCTGGGCGTTCTCAAAGACAAAGCGGCGCGGCTGCTTGCTGCGTAAGTCTTTGGATCGAGGTGCTGCATTCGCGAGCAAGCTCGCTCCCACAAAGGTCTTTGGTAAACACAGACCCTGTGAACGCTCAAAGTACCTGTGGGAGCGAGCTTGCTCGCGAAGACGATGGATCAGGCACTAAAGCTCTGTGGCCAGCAACTCAATCTGCTCCTGCCGCTCAGCCTGATTCAGCTTCGGATGGGGATTGAGCGAAGACCACTGCGGATGGGCCCGGGCCTTGTTCAACGCTTCGGGTAACTTGCCTTCGCGCCAGGTCTTGTCCTGCGGTGTCGCCACTTGAACGGCATCCATCGCCGCATGGCCTCGGGCATTCAGCGCCTGCAGCAGTTGCCGCTGACGCAATGCCAACAGGCGCAGCACGTTGTCGTCGACCGTCAGTTCTCGCTGCCCTTTGATCTTGCCGAGCAGGCGATTGCCATAACTGCGGGCGGTTTGCAGGGCGCCGCCGGCAATTGCACCGGCCAGCGCAGCGGCGCCGAGGGTGATGCCGCCCACCAGCAGGTCCACCCCGGCGCCGGCTGCCGCGCCGGCCGCGATCCCGCCGCCGACCCGCACGCCCAGTTGCTTGAGGGTTTCCGGGTTGAACAGGTCATCGCCCCAACGCCCGTCGAGCAGCGGCAGATCGCTGGCGGCAGCGTCCTGCGGGCGGAAGGCGTAGAGCTTGAGCAGCGCTTCTACACAGCGTTGTTCGCGTTGGCGCACGGCTTTGCGCAGTTCGCTGATGGCCTGTTGTTCCTGCTCGGCGTTGCTCGCCACGCTGCGCCGGCACGCGGCGCAGTCGATCAACAGTTCGGCGATCAGGCGTGCGGCGCTTTGCTCGCGGGCGAGACGTTGGGCCTGTTGATCGGCGATCAGGCGTTCAAGTTGTGGGCGGGCGTTTTCCAGCAACAGGGCAAGGCTTTCATACAGTCGTCGCTCGCCATCTTCCGGCGGGGCAACGCTGTCGAAACGCACCAACGCATGCAGTCCCAGACGCGCCAGCGCTTCACGCCAGTCCGGCTCGCGGTGGTTGGCACTGCTGACGAAATTCAGCACCGGAAGCAGCGGCTTGCCGCAGCCGGCCAGCACTTGCAGTTCATCGCGATACTTGGCCAACACCGGTTCGCGGGCGTCGATTACATACAGGCCGGCGTCGGAGTCGAGCAGTTGCCGCAGCACCTTGGCTTCCTGTTCAAAACGCTGGCGTGCCTCGCTGCCGTCGAGAAACCGCGCCAATCGCGCCGGGCCGTCGAGGCGTTCGCCCGGTCGTTCCAGACGCTCGAGAAAATCCAGCAGGGCGATGGCGTCTTCCAGACCGGGCGTGTCGTAGAGGTCGAGCAACGGCTCGCCATCCACCGATAACCGCGCACCTTCGACATGCCGCGTGGTGCTCGGGCGATGGGACACTTCACCAAAACCGACATCGCGGGTCAGAGTGCGCAGCAGCGAAGTCTTGCCGACATTGGTGTGGCCGACCACCGCCAGTTTCAGCGGCGCTTTCCAGGCATCAGTCATGTCCGTGCTCCAGCCAGTTCAACGGGGCGCTATCGGCAAATGAGAGTTCCAGCTGTTGCAGCGCGACCTGCCAGTCACCGAGGCGCTCGGCGTCCAGGGCTTGTCCTGGCGGCGCCTGCAACAGCCAGATGCGGGTTGCGGCGGCACTGCGCGCCAGCTCGGCGATCAGCGCCAGACTGCCGCGATCCGGCGAACGCCTGGGGTCACAGGCAATTGCCAGTCGCGCCGGCGGAAAGCGGCTGAGCTGTTCGAGCAGTTTGTTGCGCGATTCACGGCTGTCGAGGATACCGGCGTTGCCGACGTTTTTCGGCAGTGCCGGTGGCCACGGGTGTTGATCGTCGAGTTCGATCGCCACCAGCAACGCGCCATCGCTGGCGAGCTCGCCGACGGCGCTTTCGACGCGGTGCAATTGCGCAGGCTCGGGGTCGGTGACGCCGAGGCGTTCGCTGGTCGGCATCAGGCGCTCGCGCAACTGGGCGTAGCCTGGCAGGTTCAGGTCCAGACGCAACGCGGCTTTACCGCGGCTCCAGCGCCAGAAGCAGAACAGCGCCAACAGCAGGCGAGGCAGCACGCCGTACACCACCAGCACGCCGACCAGCCATGTCGCCCAGGCCTGACGGGCGCTTTCGATGTTCAGCGCGGTGTCGCCGCTGGCGCGGATCATGTCCACGGTGGGTACGTTGAAGCCCAGCAGCGCCGGCAATGCGCCGAGGGCCCGGGTCATGTCGATGAACGTGTCGGCACTGAGAATCGTGGTTTCCCAGACGAAGCCGTAGCGCCGGGTCGCCATCAGCGTCAGCAGCAAAACCAGCGTGCTGAGCATCGCCAGCAACCACAGGCCATTGACCAGCGTACCGAGTGCCCAGCGATTGAGTTTCTGACGTTGCAACATCAGCAGCAGGGCCGGCGCCAGTTGCGCAGCCTTGGCATCGCGGGCGAGTTTTTCACTGAGCCACAGCCACAGGCGACCCAGAGTGGCGCCATGTTCGCCGGCAAAAATCAGCCCAAGCACCCAGCTCAACAGCAAAATCAGATTCAGCCCGAGCAGGCTGCCCAGGGCCCAGAACACATTGACCGGCGTCTGGCCCAGTGCGGCGAAGGCCAGACCCGCGCCGCTCAACACGGCGAGGATCGCCAGCAGCACCAGCGCCAGTCGTGCGCCCTGCAGCCAGTGCTTGAGTGCCGAGGTCAGGCCATCGCGCTCGGCCAGCCACAGGGCGCGGCGTTGAATGCGTCCCGACAGATCGCCACCGGCCGCACGGGCCAGACGATTGGCTTCCTGATCGTCCAATGGGCCTGCGTGTTCTTCGCGCAGGCGCACGGTTTCGGTGAGCCAGAGGTTTTGCAATGGAGTCAGTTCAGTCACGCGGCATCCCGATGCTTGATTGAGCCGTGAGCATAACCGCTGTGGCGCTTATCGGGGTAAGCACGGCTCTGGTATCCTCGCCGGCATGACTAAATCACTCCCCCTCAGCCTGATCGCAGCCCTCGGTGAAAACCGCGTGATCGGCGTCGACAACAGCATGCCCTGGCACCTGCCGGGAGACTTCAAATACTTCAAGGCCACGACGCTCGGCAAACCGATCATCATGGGCCGCAAGACCTGGGATTCACTGGGTCGCCCATTGCCGGGCCGTTTGAACATCGTAGTCAGCCGTCAGCAGGATCTGGTGCTCGAAGGTGCGGAAGTCTATCCGTCGCTGGAAGCCGCCGTGGTTCGCGCCGAAGAATGGGCGAAAGAGCAGGGCGTCGACGAGTTGATGCTGATTGGCGGGGCGCAACTGTATGCGCAAGGGCTGGAGCAGGCGGATCGTCTGTATCTGACCCGTGTGGCGCTGAGCCCGGAAGGGGATGCGTGGTTTCCGGAGTTCGATCTGAACCAGTGGAAACGGGTGTCGAACGTGCCGAATCCGGCTGAAGGCGACAAACCGGCTTACCACTTCGAAGTCTGGGAAAAGGCTTAGAACTGTGGCGAGGGAGCTTGCTCCCGCCGGGCTGCATGGCGCCCCAAAATATCAGGGTCGCTTCGCAACCCAGCGGGAGCAAGCTCCCTCGCCACGAAGGTCAATCAAGCCTGAGCAAGCTCCGCATGCTCATCGGCTTCCAGCAGTGCCTTGTCGGTCTGCTGCATCACCTGACTGGTAATCGCGCCAGCGGTGATCGAACCACTCACGTTCAGCGCCGTACGGCCCATGTCGATCAACGGCTCGACCGAAATCAGCAACGCCACCAGCGAAACCGGCAAACCCATGGCCGGCAGCACGATCAGCGCGGCGAAAGTCGCACCGCCGCCCACGCCTGCCACACCGGCCGAACTCAGGGTCACGATCGCCACCAGCGTCGCGATCCACAGCGGATCCAGCGGGTTGATACCCACGGTTGGCGCAACCATCACCGCCAGCATCGCCGGGTACAGACCGGCGCAGCCGTTCTGGCCGATGGTCGCGCCGAACGAGGCGGCGAAGCTGGCAACCGATTGCGGAATGCCCAGACGCCGGGTCTGCGCTTCGATGCTCAGCGGAATGCTGGCGGCGCTGGAGCGGCTGGTGAAGGCAAAGGTCAGCACCGGCCAGATCTTGCGGAAGAAGCGCAGCGGGTTGATCCCGGCCGCCGACACCAGCAAGCCGTGCACCACGAACATCAGGCCCAGGCCGAGGTAAGACACCACCACGAAACTGCCGAGCTTGATGATGTCCTGCAGGTTGGAACCGGCCACCACTTTGGTCATCAGCGCCAGCACGCCGTACGGAGTCAGCTTCATCACCAGACGCACCAGACGCATCACCCAGGCTTGCAGGGTGTCGATGGCGTTGATCACTTTCTGACCTTTCTCGGCGTCATCCTTGAGCAGTTGCAGCGCGGCAACCCCCATGAACGCGGCGAAGATCACCACACTGATGATCGAAGTCGGCTTGGCACGCGCCAGGTCGGCGAACGGGTTCTGCGGGATGAACGACAGCAGCAATTGCGGCACATTGAGGTCGGCGACCTTGCCGGCGTAGTCGGTCTGAATGGTTTGCAGACGGGCCATTTCCTGCGTCCCGGCGACCAGGCCTTCGGCGGTCAGGCCGAACAGGTTGGTCAGGCCGATGCCGATCAGCGCGGCAATCGCGGTGGTGAACAAAAGCGTGCCGATGGTCAGGAAACTGATCTTGCCCAGCGACGAAGCATTGTGCAGACGGGCCACGGCGCTGAGGATCGAGGCGAACACCAGCGGGATCACGATCATCTGCAGCAGTTGCACGTAACCGTTGCCCACCAGGTCGAACCAGCCGATCGAGGCTTTCAGCACCGGGTTGCCGGCACCGTAGATCGAGTGCAGCGCGACGCCGAATACCACGCCCAGCACCAGGGCGAGCAGGACTTTTTTCGCCAGGCTCCACGAGGTGTGACGGGTTTGCGCCAGACCGAAGAGCAGGGCGAGGAACACCAGCAAGTTGAGAATCAGAGGCAGATTCATGGGGACTCCAGAAAAGACTGTGCCAACAACCTTCCGGGGCTGTTGCGAACCGGCAAGCCTAACAGCTTGATTTCCAATGATTTAATACCGAAATCAAAGGTCGTCCGTCGTTTTTGGAATAAGCGGGTGTCGCTCTCGGGGATGCAGCTGGCGTGAAACGGACGTGGACGGTCGCTGACAGACGAGGACTGTCACATTTATTTGTTAGCGTCGATTTCTTTGACCCGGGGAGAAAGCGTCGATGAAGTTCACACCGAAATTTCTGGTTGTCGCACTGACTGTGGGAATGGGCCTGGCCACTCAGGCATTCGCCACCGACCTGAAACACTGGCCGGCAGATCAGGCCAAGGCGCTCGACGCGATGATCGCGGCCAACGCCAACAAGGGTAACTACGCGGTGTTCGACATGGACAACACCAGTTATCGCTATGACCTCGAAGAGTCGCTGCTGCCGTTCATGGAAAACAAGGGCCTGATCACCCGTGACAAGCTCGACCCGTCGCTGAAACTGATGCCGTTCAAGGACACCGCCGACCACAAGGAAAGCCTGTTCAGCTACTACTATCGCCTCTGCGAAGTCGACGACATGGTCTGCTACCCGTGGGTGGCGCAGGTGTTCTCCGGTTTCACCCTCAAGGAACTCAAAGGCTACGTCGACGAACTGATGGCCTCGGGCAAGCCGGTACCGGCGACCTATTACGAGGGTGATGTGGTGAAGAACATCGATGTTCAGCCGCCGAAGGTCTTCACCGGCCAGGCCGAGCTGTACAACAAGCTGATGGAGAACGGTATCGAGGTTTACGTGATGACAGCCGCCTCCGAAGAACTGGTGCGCATGGTCGCGGCCGATCCGAAGTACGGCTACAACGTCAAACCGCAGAACGTGATTGGCGTGACCACGTTGCTGAAGAACCGCGAGACCGGCGAACTGACCACCGCACGCAAGCAGATCACCGCCGGCAAGTATGACGAAAAGGCCAACCTCGGCCTGGAGCTGACGCCTTACCTGTGGACACCGGCAACCTGGATGGCCGGCAAGCACGCGGCGATCCTGACCTACATCGACGAATGGAAAAAACCGGTGCTGGTGGGCGGTGACACCCCGAGCAGCGACGGCTACATGCTGTTCCACGATGTGGACGTGGCCAAGGGCGGTATCCACTTGTGGGTCAACCGCAAGGACAAGTACATGACCCAGCTCAACGGCATGATGGCCAAGCATGCGGCAGCTCAGGCCAAGGAAGGTCTGCCGGTGACGGCGGACAAGAACTGGGTGATCGTGAAGCCGGAAGAGATTCAGTAAACCTTTCTACGATGATCGTTCCCACGTCGAACCGTCCGCGTGGGAACGCAGCCCGTGACGCTCCGCGTCACTGGACGCAGAGCGTCCCTTGAGGCATTCCCACGCAGAGCGTGGGAACGATCAATCGGCTAAATCGGCTGGAAAAAAATGCCCCGCACTTGGCGGGGCATTTTTGTTTCTGCGATTTGACCCTTACAGCCCGTCAAGCATTGCCTTGTTACGCACCGCACCCTTGTCGGCGCTGGTGGCCAGCAGGGCGTAGGCCTTGAGGGCGGTGGTCACTTTGCGTGGACGCTTCTCGACCGGTTTCCAGCCCTTCTTGTCTTGCTCGACCCGGCGTGCCGCCAGTTCTTCGTCGCTGATCAACAGGTTGATCGAGCGGTTCGGAATGTCGATCAGCACCTTGTCACCGTCCTGTACCAGGCCGATTGCACCGCCGGCCGCAGCCTCTGGCGAAGCGTGGCCGATGGACAGGCCGGACGTACCACCGGAGAAACGGCCATCGGTCAGCAAGGCGCAGGCTTTGCCCAGGCCCTTGGACTTCAGGTAAGACGTCGGGTAGAGCATTTCCTGCATGCCCGGGCCGCCTTTCGGGCCTTCATAGCGAATGATGACGATGTCGCCTTCCTTCACTTCGTCGGCGAGGATGCCGCGCACGGCGCTGTCCTGGCTTTCGAAGATCTTCGCGTTGCCTTCGAAGACGTGGATCGACTCGTCGACGCCGGCGGTTTTCACCACGCAGCCGTCGAGAGCGATGTTGCCGTACAGCACGGCCAGACCACCCTCTTTCGAGTAGGCATGTTCAACGCTGCGGATGCAGCCGTTTTCACGGTCGTCGTCCAGGGTTTCCCAGCGGGTCGACTGGCTGAACGCGGTTTGCGTCGGAATGCCGGCCGGGCCTGCCTTGAAGAAATGGTGCACGGCTTCATCGTCGGTCTGGGTGATGTCCCACCTGGCGATGGCTTCTTCCATGCTGCGGCTGTGCACGGTCGGCAGGTCGGTGTGCAGCAGGCCGCCACGGGCCAGCGAACCGAGGATGCTGAAGATGCCGCCGGCGCGGTGTACGTCTTCCATGTGGTACTTCTGGATGTTCGGCGCGACCTTGCACAGTTGCGGCACCTTGCGCGACAGACGATCGATGTCACGCAGGTCGAAGTCGATCTCGGCTTCCTGGGCGGCGGCCAGCAAGTGCAGGATGGTGTTGGTCGAACCGCCCATGGCGATGTCGAGCATCATCGCGTTCTCGAACGCCTTGAAGTTGGCGATGTTGCGCGGCAGTACCGACTCGTCGTTCTCGCCGTAGTAGCGTTTGCACAGTTCGACGATGGTGCGGCCGGCCTGCAGAAAGAGCTGTTCGCGGTCGCTGTGGGTGGCCAGGGTCGAACCGTTGCCCGGCAGGGCGAGGCCCAGGGCTTCGGTCAGGCAGTTCATCGAGTTCGCGGTGAACATGCCGGAGCACGAACCGCAGGTCGGGCAGGCACTGCGCTCGTACTCGGCAACCTTCTCGTCAGAAGCGCTGGAGTCGGCGGCGATGACCATGGCGTCGACGAGGTCGAGACCGTGGCTGGCCAGTTTGGTCTTGCCGGCTTCCATCGGGCCGCCGGAAACGAAGATCACCGGAATGTTCAGGCGCAGGGCGGCCATCAGCATGCCCGGGGTGATCTTGTCGCAGTTGGAGATACAGACGATGGCGTCGGCGCAGTGGGCGTTGACCATGTACTCGACGGAGTCGGCGATGATCTCGCGGCTCGGCAGCGAATACAGCATGCCGTCGTGGCCCATGGCGATGCCGTCGTCAACGGCGATGGTGTTGAATTCTTTCGCAACGCCACCGGCGCGTTCGATCTCGCGGGCAACCAGCTGGCCCAGGTCCTTCAGGTGCACATGGCCCGGGACGAACTGGGTGAAAGAGTTGGCAATCGCGATGATCGGCTTCTTGAAGTCGTCATCCTTCATCCCGGTGGCGCGCCACAGTGCGCGGGCGCCGGCCATGTTGCGGCCGTGGGTGGATGTTTTCGAGCGGTAATCTGGCATGGAGCACTCCGGGCGGCTAATCACTTACTAATCAGGTGCAAAAAGGGAGTGAGCTTCTATTGACGTCTGGAACACTCAGAAATGGCCGTGTGTCCTGATGTTGCCGATGACGTTGCGGGATCGCCGCTGGTCTCAGCCTGAGCTCATAAACCCGCCGGGGATGAATGGCGATGAATCTCGCGATTCTACACCGCTGGCGTCAGGAGGGAATGGCGCAAAACGTGGTTGCCGTGTAGACGCCGCGTGCGGAATGACGACCGGCAGGTTCAATCACCGCCCGGTTGCACAATGGCATTGGCGCGCAGGCCTTGGGCGCGACGGCTGATCCGGCTGTTCAAGGCGAGCGCCGCGCCACCGAGCACCACAAACGCGTAACCCATTGTGGATTGCAGATGGGTCGGGCTCAGGCTGATCAGTGCACTGATCAGGCCGCCGCAGATGAAAATGATCGTGCTGCCGGCCGAAGCCGAGGTCCCGGCGCTGTCCGGAAACAGGCTCATGGCCCGGGACGTGGCGGCCGGCCGGGCGATGGTGGTACCGGCGGTGCAGATCAGCATCGGGATCAGCACGGTAGCCGGAGCCAGTGTGAAGTTCGACGACAGGTACAGCAGGGTCACCCCGGCAAAGAGGATCAGGCTAAGGCCGACGACGATCTGCCGGCCACTGGTGATGCGCCTGCTCAGCACGCTGGCGAGGACGCCACCGGCGACATAGGCCGCACCGTAAATCAGCAGGATCAGGGAGAATTCGTAGGCGGACAGTTGCAACCGCTCCATGAAGATCAGTGGTGAGATCACGATGAAGGAAAAATGGCAGGCGAACGCAAATGCCGAAATCAGCCAGTAGCCGACAAAATCGAAATCTCCCAGGACCCGTCGGTAAGCCTTGAGAAAGTTTGTGCGTGTACCGCGGGTGGCCGGTCGGGTGTTCTCCAGAATCAGCCAGGCCTTGAACAGCACGACGGCTGATAACGCGATGAATACCCAGAAACTGCCGCGCCAGCCCAGTGTCGCCTGCAGGAACGTACCGGCAAGCGGCGATATCGAGATGAAAATCCCGCCGGCGGTGACCATCAGGATTCGCAGTCGATCACGTTCCTCGCCTTCGAACAGGTCCTGGACCAGCGCCTGGGACAGTACAAAGCAACCGCAGCCCAGTGCCTGAACGACCCGGAACATCAGAAACAGCGAATAATCAGCCGTCATGACACAGCCGAGGGCGCCGAGCATGGAAACGCTCATGCCGGCGAGCAGCAGCCCCTTGCGCCCGATCACGTCCGACAGTGGCCCGATCAGCAGCTGGGCGAAAGCGATACCGACGGCGAACAGGCTGATGGACAGCGCGATGTCGGCCGGATCGCTGCGAAAGTGTTCGGCCAGCGCCGGGAACGAAGGCAGCATGACATCCAGCGGGAATACGCCCAGCAATACCATCGCCAGTAACAGGCTGACGGCTGCGCGACGCTGTCGGGGCGCCACTGCGGAATTTCCTTTATCCATCAATCAGTCCTGCCTTGGCGAAAAGTATCCGGATTTGGGGTTCGGCGAAAAAACCTGCCTTTTTCAGTGCATTCAATGTGGCAATGCTGCCGGTCCGGGCGCGTCGTCGGTTGGCTTGCTCGGTGGTCAGTTCGTCGAGTATTTCGTGCACGGTGCTGTCGGCAATGCCGGCGTCGCCCAGGCTTTTTCGAAGCCACGGCTCATCGGCTTCGAAGAAGGTCTTGATGATTTCCAGGAGGGTGGTGGCCGCGAACGTCTGGTGTTGCGGATCCAGATGCCGCCAGAGGTAGCGGAATGCTTCAGTGAAATAGCGACTGTGGCGGGCTTCGTCGGTGAGGTGATCGCGCAGCATGTCGTTGACTCCGGACACCAGATTGTCCCGGCAGACATCGAGCAGTTCCCGGGCGATGATGGTTTCCGAGACGAAACCGAGCAGGAACGCTGTCAGCGGTCGTTGCGCATGAGGGCTTTTGGCGATCAGCGCTTCCATCCGGGTGATTCGCCTGGGCATTACCGGGCGACCGCTGATGGCGTAGATCCCGGCGATCTGTTCTGCGACCTGATGGGAGAACAGGGCGTGGTAACCCTCATCGGTGTAAAGCTGAAGTGCAGCGGTTTTCATGGAGAGCGGGACATCGACCGGCAGTTCACCGTGGACAATGACCTCCACGGCGCGATTGACGATACGGTGTTCGAGCAAAGTGGTGTAATCGAGAAAGTGCACCAGATGCCGGGCTGTGAGCCGGTGCAACACCGAACGACCTGCCGCCTCGATGGCCGGGTGGGCGAGATAGGGCAGAAATGCCGGTGGGAACCAGTGACGGGTTTCCAGTTGTTGCATCACGTCATCCGGCAGGCGGTAATCGTGGATGCTGGTACGTACCGAGGCACGCGTGTTCCAGTCGCTCAGGGTGAACTGAAAGGCTGGTTCCAGGGCGGTAGCGTTCATGTCTGCACCTCACGCAGCAGATCGCGCATTTCCTGACACATCGCCTGGCCGTCGCTTTCCCCGCATCCGATGAAGAACAGGGGTTGCTCCGCATTGTTGTCGAGTTTCAGCAGCCTCTCGACCTGGGTATCGGAAAATGCCCCCGTCAGCCAGGTGCCCATGCCCAGAGCCGTAGCGACCAGTTGAAACGTCTGTGAAAGATGCCCGGCTTCGACGAATGCCATTCGATAGGCGCGTGAATGCGCGTATTTCCACCAGAGACGATCGAACCGGGCTGTGATGAACAGCCCCAATGGCAGGTTGTTGATGAAGTGCTGTCCCCCCAGCAAATTGCCGGGTGGGGTGTCGGGCAAGGTGCCGATGAAGCTCAAGGCGTGTTCGGCTGGGTGATAGGCGTACAGGCCCGGGGCGAGCCCGGCGACATTCTGAACCACCGCGTAGCCCGCGCAGGCATTGAGCCCGCCACCGGACGGGCTGCTGCGACGCGCACCAAGTCCTTTGGCGATGGTGTCGTCGCGGTCGGCAGCCCGTTCTCGCAAATAGCCGAGTGACAGGTAAAGCAGGCTGCCGACATCGTCCAGCGACACGGCGGCGCCGGTGAAGGACCGGCAGGTTTTTCGCCGGGTGAGTGAGTTCAACAGGCTGTCGTCATTCAGTGCCGTTGGTGCCGGGAGTGCGATGAGCCTGTCGGGATCGTCATGCCCATGGGGATCGGTCGGTGGCGAAGTGGCAAGTACGGCGCTGCAATGTTCGAGATACTGCCTGGACCATTCCTGAATGTTTTGGGGGGGCTGCTCGCAGGGAATGTCCCGAGTACCGATATGGTAGATCTTCGATAGTTCATCCCAACCCCAGTCGGGCGTTGCGACTTTTGAAGGGGTCAGTATCCCGGCATTCAATAGTTGTATGTCTATAGGGTTGTTCTTGTCGAATGAGTTCGGCTCATGAATAAGTTGCGTCAGTCGAGTCGAGTATTCAACGCCAAGTTCGTGCTGGCTGTGATCTTTGTAGTTCCAGACTATCAGGCCGGGTGATTGGGGGAGTATGAATAAATAAGGATTTATATGCATGTCAGGGGCACGCTGCTCTGGATTGTCATTTCAGAGGCGCTGGATAGCCGGCGATACCCAGCGCCCACCTTACTTAACGGGCTTTAGGTGCAACCAGAAAAGCCAGGTTTGCGAGGGTGCGGGATTCCAGAGTAATTGCTTTCATGATTGAACTCCTTGTTCATTGTTGCTTCGTGTTAGTGGATGCCACCTTCGTGGTGACGACTTAATAATAGTTTGCAATGGATTAATCGCAAGCAGATATTAAGTAGGAATTATCCAGTAATTTTGTCGGAGTGATCTTCGGCTGGAAGTTGGTGTGTAAGTTAAATTTCAGTAAATAAGTTTTTAAGGAAATATCCTGCAAGACCGCAGGACGATAAATGTAGGAAAGGAAAGTGGGAGACAAAAAGAAGGGGAACCCGTGGGTTCCCCTTCACACCGCTTCAGTGCCGTGCCTCTGTCAGCTGTTTGGCAGCAGACGGCAGGTGATGCTCTTGATGTAGCGGGTTTCCGCAATGGCCGGGTGCACCGGGTGGTCCGGGCCCTGACCGCCGCGCTCCAGCAATTGAATGTTGCGGTCCAGGTGACGGGCGCTGGTCAGCAGGATGTTCTGCAGATCGTCCTCGGGCAGGTGCATCGAGCAGGATGCACTGACGAGAATGCCGTCCTTGGTCAACAGGCGCATGGCCTGTTCGTTCAAGCGGCGGTAGGCGCCTTCACCGTTCTTCATGTCCTTCTTGCGCTTGATGAACGCAGGCGGGTCGGCCACGATCACGTCGAAGCGCTCTTCGCCGGCCTTGAGCTCCTTCAGGGCCTCGAAGACGTCGCCTTCGATGCAGGTCATCTTGTCGGCGAAGCCGTTCAGCGCGGCATTGCGCTCGACGCCGTCGAGGGCGAAACCGGATGCGTCGACGCAGAACACTTCGCTGGCACCGAAAGCGCCGGCCTGTACGCCCCAGCCGCCAATGTAGCTGTAGAGGTCCAGAACCCGCTTGCCCTTCACGTAAGGGGCCAGGCGCGCGCGGTTCATGCGGTGGTCGTAGAACCAGCCGGTTTTCTGGCCACCGATCACTGGCGCTTCGAACTTCACGCCGTTCTCTTCCAGCGGCACCCACTCGGGCACGACGCCGAACACGGTTTCGACGTAACGCTCCAGACCTTCGGCATCACGGGCGGCGGAGTCGTTCTTGAACAGAATGCCGCTTGGCTTGAGCACTTGGGTCAGCGCAGCGATCACGTCTTCTTTATGGGCTTCCATGGTCGCCGAGGCGAGCTGCACCACAAGAATGTCGCCGAAACGGTCGACCACCAGGCCTGGCAGCAGGTCGGAATCACCGTAGACCAGGCGATAAAACGGCTTGTCGAACAGGCGTTCGCGCAGGGACAGGGCCACGTTCAGGCGATGCACCAGCAGCGACTTGTCCAGCGGCAGTTTGATGTCACGCGACAGCAGGCGGGCGCAGATCAGGTTGTTCGGGCTCATGGCCACGATCCCCAGCGGCTTGCCGCCGGCGGCCTCGAGGACCGCCTGGTCGCCGGCCTTGAAGCCGTGCAACGGGGTGGCGGCCACGTCGATTTCGTTGCTGTAGACCCACAGATGGCCGGCGCGCAGGCGACGGTCGGCGTTGGCTTTGAGGCGCAGGCTAGGCAGGGACATGACGTCGCTCCGAAAAAAAGAGCGGGAGTATACCGTGTTGCGCCTTGTGCCGGGTTTGGCGTGCGATGAAACGCGGCGGACCTCGTCACAAGCAGGTCCACCCGCCTGTGCTCTATGCCGACAGCGCGTCAATCAGCGCTTTGCTGAATGCCGGAATATCGTCCGGTTGGCGGCTGCTGATCAGGTTGCCGTCTTTTACGACTTCCTGATCGACCCAGTTCACCCCCGCATTGACCAGATCGTCCTTGAGTGTCTTGTAGCTGGTCATGGTCTTGCCATTGACCAGTCCGGCCGAAATCAGCAGCCAGCTGCCGTGACAGATCACCGCGATCGGTTTGCCGGCGGAGACACCGGTCTTGACCAGATGTTGCGCGTCCTGGTCGATGCGGATGGTGTCAGAGTTCTGCACGCCGCCCGGGAGCACCACGGCGTCGTACTGATCGATGCTTGCGCCCTGGAAAGTCTGGTCGACCTTGAAATCGTCCGCAGGTTTATCGTGGTTCCAGCCTTTGACGCTGCCGGTTTCGGCAGAAAGGATGTCAACCTGCGCTCCAGCCTGCTCGAGTGCCTGTTTGGGACCGGTCAGTTCAACTTGCTCGAAACCATCGGTTACCAGAAAAGCGACGCGCTTGCTGCCGAGAGAATTTGCCATCGTCAAGCTCCTGAGTCTGTTGGGATTGCTGCCCGAGACAGATGTAGAACTGTTCCGGGCCCTACAGATTCCGAAGGCCGGGGAAAAGTGAAAGTTCCTGCGAATTGCCCACTGATGTGTCGTTCGTCGGTTTTTAGGGGTTAGAATCGCCGCCTGTCCAAGAGTGTGTACTTATGTCCCAAGAGCTGACCACCGAACAGATTCAACAGTCCCTGCAGGGCATCAGCGTGCCGGCGCAGCCGCAGATCATGGTGGATCTGCAAATGGAGCAGTACATGCCGGACCCGGATCTGGAGACGATCGCCAAGCTGATCTCCCAGGACCCCGGCCTGTCCGGTTCGCTGCTGAAAATCGTCAATTCGCCGTATTACGGTCTGAGCAACAAGATCACTTCGATCAAGCGCGCGGTGAACCTGTTGGGCAGCCGCTCGATCATCAACCTGATCAACGCGCAGTCGATCAAGGGCGAAATGAACGACGACACCATCGTCACCCTCAACCGTTTCTGGGATACCGCCCAGGACGTGGCCATGACCTGCCTGACCCTGGCCAAGCGCGTCGGTACCGAAGCCTGCGACGAGGCCTATGCCCTGGGCCTGTTCCATGACTGCGGTGTGCCGCTGATGCTTCAGCGTTTCCCGGATTACATGACGACGCTCGAAAAGGCCTATGCCGATGCGGGTGCCGAACGCCGGGTGGTGGACACCGAGAACGATGTCTACAACACCAATCACTCGGTGGTCGGCTACTACACCGCCAAGTCCTGGCGCCTGCCGGAGCACGTCAGCGCGGCCATCGCGAACCATCACAACGCCATGGCCATCTTCAGCGACGACACTTCGCGCAATACCCAGATGAAAAACCTGCTGGCGATCCTGAAAATGGCCGAGCACATCTGTTCGTCGTACCGGGTGCTGGGCAATCAGAGCGAAGATTTCGAGTGGCACGCTGTCGGGCCGCTGGTGCTTGAATACATCGGTCTGTCGGACTACGACTTCGAAACCTTGAAGCAAACGATCCGCGAACTCGGCGCACACTGATCAAGACATTCATGATTCGAGACGCTCATGCCTGAATTGCCGGAAGTCGAAACCACCCGTCGCGGCATCGCCCCGCACCTCGAAGGCCAGCGGGTCAGCCGGGTGATCGTGCGTGACCGGCGGCTGCGCTGGCCGATTCCCGAGGACCTCGATGTGCGCCTGTCCGGGCAGCGCATCGTGCTGGTCGAGCGGCGCGCCAAGTACCTGCTGATCAACGCCGAAGCCGGTACGTTGATCAGCCATTTGGGCATGTCGGGCAATTTGCGGCTGGTCGAGGTCGGAATGCCGGCGGCCAGGCATGAGCATGTCGACATCGAACTGGAATCCGGTCTGGCCCTGCGCTACACCGATCCACGGCGTTTCGGCGCGATGCTCTGGAGCAACGACCCGCTCAATCATGAACTGTTGATTCGCCTGGGGCCGGAACCGTTGACCGATCTGTTCGATGGCGAACGGCTGTTCCAGCTGTCCCGTGGGCGTTCTATGGCGGTCAAGCCGTTCATCATGGATAACGCGGTGGTGGTGGGCGTCGGCAATATCTATGCGACCGAGGCATTGTTTGCCGCCGGCATTGATCCGCGCCGCGAGGCCAGAGGCATTTCCCGGGCGCGCTACTTGAAGCTGGCGATCGAGATCAAACGCATCCTCGCCGCCGCCATCGAGCGCGGCGGCACCACGTTGCGCGATTTCATCGGCGGCGACGGGCAGCCGGGGTATTTCCAGCAGGAGCTGTTTGTCTATGGCCGCGGTGGCGAGCACTGCAAGGTTTGCGGTACGGGTCTGCGGGAAGTGAAGCTGGGGCAGCGGGCCAGCGTTTTCTGTCCGCGCTGCCAGACCTGACGGGACGCTGAAAAAGTCCTACGGTCTATAGTGAGTTGTCTCACTGTTCAGCCCGAAGGATCGTGCCATGAAATCCTCGCAAGCCCTTTTTCTCGCACTGCTGCTGTGTGCCAGTCTGACCGTTCAGGCCACGGAAGGCGGCAGCGGTGATCCGCGTTACACCATCCAGAATCCACCGGCCTACGCCATGATCGGCGACATGCTGATTGCCCGACCGCTGCTGGTGGCCGCGACGGTGATCGGTGCAGGGGTGTTTGTGGTGTCGTTGCCGTTTACCGCCCTGGGTGGCGGTGTCGGCGATGCGGGGGAGGCGCTGGTGGTGGCGCCGGCGAAAGCGGCGTTCGTGCGCTGCCTGGGATGTACCGGGGAAGGATTCGAGCAGCGCGAATGACGCGATCGCAGCCTGGTGCTGCGATCGCGGTCAGCGACTCAGGCCTTGCCGGTAATCTTGCGGTACTTCTCCATCAACTGTTCTTCAGTCTCCGGATGGGCTTCGTCCAGTGGAATGCAATCCACCGGGCAGACCTGCTGGCACTGCGGCTCGTCATAGTGGCCGACGCACTGGGTGCACAGGTTCGGGTCGATCACGTAGATTTCTTCGCCCTGGGAAATGGCGGCGTTCGGGCACTCGGGTTCGCAGACGTCGCAGTTGATGCAATCGTCGGTGATGATCAGGGACATGCTTACTCCAGCCGGGGCGGCAGGCCCGGGCGCTATGAATCAATGCGCGCAATTGTGCCGCATTGGCGCCCGCAGTGCACGCGGGCGCCGTTTGAACGGTCGTTACTTCTTGAAGCGCAGGGTCAGGGCGTCGGCCACCGCCGGGTGGACGAACTTGCTGATATCGCCGCCCAGGGCCGCGATTTCCCGTACCAGCGTCGAAGAAATGAACGAATAACGCTCCGACGGGGTGAGAAACAGACTTTCCACATCCGGTGCCAACTGACGGTTCATGTTGGCCAGCTGGAATTCGTATTCGAAGTCCGACACCGCACGCAGGCCGCGCAGGAACACATTGGCGTTCTGTTCCTTGGCGAAATGCGCCAGCAGCGTCGAAAAGCCGACCACTTCCACGTTCGGCAGGTGCTTGGTGACTTCGCGGGCCAGCTCGACCCGTTGTTCCAGCGGGAACAGCGGATTTTTCTTGGGGCTGGCGGCGACGGCGATGATCACATGGTCGAACAGGCGCGAGGCGCGTTCGACCAGATCGCCATGGCCCTTGGTAATAGGGTCGAAGGTACCTGGGTACAACACTCGGTTCATCGCGTCGTCCTGGCGGGAATCCGTTGGGGAGTCGGATGGTATCGCAGCCGTCCCGGTCGGCCAAGTCGCCTTTTGGGTAAGAAAGCACGATGGGCAGTACGAATTTTCGGCTTTCTCAAGGGTTTTTCAGTCGTTCGCCGAGGGATGTCGCCAGTTGTGCTGTCAGGCCATACACCGACAACTGCGGGTTGGCGCCGATGCTGGTAGGGAACAGCGAGCCGTCGTGAATCGACAGATTGCGCAACTGGTGATGGCGGCCAAGGCTGTCGGTAACTGCGGTTTTCGGGTCTTCGCCCATGGCGCAGCCGCCCATGACATGGGCACTGCCCAGGCGTGTGCGGTACAGCTCAAGGCTCAAGCCGTCGATCATTGCCCGGGCCTCGGCCAGGCTGTTCACGTAGCGCGCATCCGCATGCATCGGCATCACCGCTTTTGCACCGCCGGCGAACTGGATTTCAGCCATGACGTGGAAAGCCCGGCGCAAACCGTCCCAGGCGTAGGGCGAAACCTGATAGTCGAGCACGGGCGAGCCGTCACCACGCAATTCGACACTGCCGCCCTGGCTATCGGGATGAAAACCGTCACGCAGCAACGCCAGCATGGCGTGGGTGTGCGGCAGATCCGCCATGTGCTGCGCGTTTTCCTGGCCGAAGCCGCCGAGCAGGGTGGCGGCCAGCGCCGGGTGCAACGGCGGCACTTCGAGTTTGAAAGCCATTGGCCCGGTGGTGCCGTCCTTCCACTGGAAATGGTCGGAGTAGATCGACTGCGGCGCTCCGTAAAACGGGTTGATGACCTCGTCGAAGCGCCCGGCGGACATGTTCACCGGGTGCAGGAACGTGCGCTTGCCGAGGCGTTTGTGCGGATCCGGTGCGTCCGAGCGCAGCAGCAGGGCAGGGCTGTTGATTCCGCCGCCGGCCAGCACGTAATGGCGAGCCTTGACCGTGATCTGCCGCCCGGTCGGCTCTACGCAACGTTCGTCCATCGCGACGCATTGCAGGCCGGTCACCTTGTCGCCGTTGATCAGCAGTTTTTCGGCGCGGGCCAGGTAGAGCAGCTCGCCACCCTTTTCCAGGGTCGCCGGAATGGTGGTGACCATCATCGATTGCTTGGCGTTGGTCGGGCAGCCCATGCCGCAGTAACCGAGGTTCCAGCAGCCGCGCACGTTGCGCGGGATCACGTGCCAGCTGTAGCCGAGTTGTTCGCAGCCCTTGCGGATCACGTCGTTGTTGGCGTTGGGCGGGACCATCCACGGCGCGACGCCCAGGCGCTGCTCCATTTTTTCGAACCACGGCGCCATGTCGGCGGGGCTGTGGCCTTTGACGTTGTGCTCTTTGGCCCAGTGTTCGAGGGTCGGTTCAGGTGTGCGAAAACTCGAGGTCCAGTTGATCAGGGTGGTGCCGCCCACCGCACGGCCCTGGAGGATGGTGATCGCGCCGTCCTTGCTCATGCGCCCGATGCCTTCCTGATAAAGGCTGCTGTAGGCCTTGTCTTCGAGCAGCTTGAAGTCGCTGCTGGTCTTGAGCGGGCCTTCTTCGATCAACAGCACCCTGTAGCCGGCGGCACTGAGGATTTCCGCCGTGGTGCCGCCGCCGGCACCGCTGCCGATGATCGCCACATCGGCTTCCAGGGCCAGGTCGTCGGTCAAATGTGCGCCGTTGTGGGTTTTCCAGCCACGGGCAAGGCCTTCGCGAAACGGGTCGGGTACGGGCATCGATCAGGTTCTCTTATTATTTTTCGGGGCGGCGCGGGACTTAAACCGTGGGCGGGCCGGGATAGCCGCAATGGGCCCAGGATTCGGCGCGGGTGTACCAGGCCATCATCACCATTTGCAGCAGGGAGCTATGCCCCATGCGCAAAAGGCTCAACGAACTGTTTTGCCAGCGATCGAGAAAGTGCCGGATTGCCTCGGGACTGGCATTTTCCCAACTGCCCCAGATGCCGGTCAGCGGTCCGCGGGTCACGGCCATGCCCAGCACGTCGAACAATTGCCGGGTGAGCTTGAGCATTTCCGGTGACAGGTGATCGAGGCTGTAGTCCAGGGATTTCAAGGTGTCATCGACAGCCGTGGGCATTTTTCCCCCGGCGACGGCGCCTTCGAGCATCACCGGAATCACGGCGCGCAGAAACAGCAGATCCCCGCTGCGCAACGTGCTGAAACCGTTGGCCGATACGCTCGATGAGCAGCCACTGAGGCTGGCACCAAGACCGGCAGTGGCGAGGAAAGCCGTGGCGCCGAGGCTGAATTTGAGCAGACCTCGGCGCGAGAAGGCAGGTGTTTCGGTCAGGCTTGGGTGCATTGTTGTTATTACCCGGCGGTGACGTTAGCGAATGAACAGTTTCTGGATCAGTTTCTGGATTGATTTGCCGTAAGGCGGATAGATCAGCCTTGCCGCGTTGAAGCGCTGTTTGACCAGCACACTCTTCGCCTTGCTGAAGGTCAGGAAGCCTTCATGCCCGTGGTAGTGGCCCATCCCCGACGGGCCGATGCCGCCGAATGGCAAGTCGTCCTGAGCCACGTGCAGCAAGGTGTCGTTCAGGCACACCCCGCCGGAATGGGTTTCATGGAGTACGCGGTTCTGTTCGCGTTTGTCGTAGCCGAAGTAGTAAAGCGCCAGAGGACGAGGCCGCTGATTGATGTAAGCGAATGCCTGATCCAGGTCCTGATACGGCACGATCGGCAGCAGCGGGCCGAAGATTTCGTCCTGCATCACGGTCATTTCATCGCTGACGTTCAGCAGCAGGCTGTGGGGCATGCGCCGGCCCTGACCCTGGTCGAACAGCGGAATCAACAACGCTCCCTTGCCGGTGGCATCGCTGAGGTAGCCGTTCAGGCGCGCCAGTTGGCGTTCGTTGATGATGGCGGTGTAGTCCGGGTTGTCGGTCAGTGTCGGATAAAACCCGCACACCGCCTGACGATAGGCTTCGACGAAAGCGCCGACCCGCTCTTGCGGCACCAGCACGTAATCCGGGGCGACGCAGGTCTGGCCGGCGTTGAGGGTCTTGCCGAAGGCGATGCGTTCGGCGGCGTCCTTGAGCGGTACGTCGCGGGAGACGATGGCGGGCGACTTGCCGCCCAGTTCCAGAGTCACCGGTGTGAGGTTTTCAGCCGCGGCACGCATCACATGCTTGCCAATGCTGGTGGCGCCGGTGAACAGCAGGTGATCGAAGCGCAGTTTCGAGAAGGCCACGCCGACATCGGCCTCGCCGAGCACCACGCAGACCAGGTCTTCGGGGAAGATCCGCGCCAGCAATTCCTTGAGCAGCAGACCGGTGGCCGGGGTCGACTCGCTGAGCTTGAGCATCACACGGTTACCGGCGGCGAGAGCGCCGGTCAACGGGCCCATGGCCAGGAACAACGGGTAGTTCCAGGGCACGATGACACCCACTACGCCCAGCGGCTGGTACACGACTTTGGCCGACGCCGGCTGGAACGCGACGCCGACCTTGCGCCGCGAAGGTTTCATCCACTGATTGATATGCCGACTGGCGTAATGAATGCCGTGCAGGCTCGGCATCAGCTCGGCGAGCAGGGTTTCATCGGCGCTGCGATGGCTGAAGTCCGAACTGATGGCCTCGACCAGTGCCTGCCGTTCGCTGCTCAGCAGATCGCGCAGGGCCTTGAGCCATTGCTGGCGCTGGGCGGCGGGCGGCATCGGGTTGGCGGCGTAGGCGGCGCGCTGCGCCTCGAACAACCGGGTGAGCTCCTCCAGCGGCTGTTGCAGCGTTTGCAGGTAGGCGATGTCGGCTGTCATTGTCGGCTCCGGTTTTATTATCGTGAGGAACTTTTTAGAGTCTATGCTCTAGAAAGTCAAATGACTTCCTTGTGTTTTATCCAATTCCGGTTAGGCCGTAAGATGCCCTCCAACGCACTCTGAATTAAAGCTCAAGCCATGGCCCCACGGATCAAAACCAGCGAGCGCATCGTGCAGAACAGCCTCGAGCTGTTCAATCAGCAGGGCGAGCGCAGCATCAGCACCAACCACATCGCCGCCCACATGGAGATTTCTCCGGGCAATCTGTACTACCACTTCCCCAACAAGCAGGCGATCATCGCCGTGCTGTTCAGTGAGTACGAAAGCCTGGTGGACAGCTTTCTGCGCCCGCCCCAGGGCCGTGCCGCGACCGTCGAGGACAAGCGCTTCTACCTCAAGGAACTGCTGTCGGCGATGTGGCGCTACCGTTTCCTGCACCGCGATCTCGAGCACCTGCTCGACAGCGATCCGGACCTGGCCGCGCGTTACCGGCGCTTTTCCCAGCGTTGCGTGATTCAGGGCGCGGCGATCTATGAAGGTTTCGTCGCCGCCGGCATCCTGAAGATGGACCGGGTGCAGATCGAATCCCTGACCCTCAACGCGTGGATCATCCTCACCTCGTGGGTGCGCTTCCTGTGTACGACCCGGGAGAACTCCAATCACCTCAGCGAGCAGGCCATCAAACGCGGCGTGTATCAGGTGCTGGTGCTGGAAGCGGGGTTTGTCACCGAGCAGGCCCGCGATGAGGTCAACGCACTGTTCGAAGAATTCTACGTACCGTTGGCCCAGGCCCTCGAAGAAAGGTCCTGACCCATCCGCTCACAGGAGTCGTTCGCCATGCCGATTGCACAACTGATCAGCCCGACCACGCTGGAGGCCCGCAAGGAGCAGCCGGGGCTGGTGATTCTCGATTGCCGTTTTGCCCTCGAAGACCCGGACTACGGCCAGCGCAGCTATGCCGAAGGGCACATTGCCGGGGCGAGTTTCGCGGATCTGGAGCGCGACCTCAGCGGCCCGGTGACCAAGGGCGTGACCGGGCGTCATCCGTTGCCGGAGCCGGCGGCGTTGATCGAGCGTCTTCAGTCATTCGGCATCAACAACGACAGCGACGTGGTTCTGTATGACGACGGTCCCGGAGCCTATGCGGCGCGGGCCTGGTGGTTGCTGGCATGGCTGGGCAAGCGCGACGGCGTGTTCATTCTCGATGGCGGGCTCAAGGCCTGGCACGCGGCCGGTCTGCCGCTGAGTCTCGATCCGCCGGCAACGGTCCGGGGCAACTTCAGCGGTCATCCGGACAAAACACTGCTGCTCGGCGCCGAGCAATTGCAGCAGCGCCTCGGTCAGCCCGGCCTGACCCTGCTCGATGCCCGCGCCTTGCCGCGCTTCAAGGGCGAACTGGAGCCGATCGATCCGATAGCCGGGCACATTCCAGGCGCGCAATGCGCGGCGTTCACCGACAATCTGGGCAGCGACGGACGCTTCCTGCCGGCGGACCAGCTCAGGCAGCGTTTCGCCGCGAAACTCGGCGAGCGGTCGCCGGCCGATCTGGTGGCGTACTGCGGCTCCGGGGTGACGGCGTGTCACAACCTGTTCGCCCTGTGTCTGGCGGGTTATCCGTTGGGTACGTTGTATGCCGGGTCGTGGAGCGAGTGGATCAACGAGCCTTCGCGCGGGATCGCCACCGGCGAGTAAGCGCGTTCAGCGCTCCAGCCGCGCACTGCGATAGGCCGCCGGCCCCACGCCATAAACCTGTTTGAACTGCCGGCTCAGATGACTCTGGTCGGCAAACCCCAGTTGCGCGGCGACTTCCACCGGCAGGCAGCCACTCTGCAACAGGCCCCGTGCGCGGGCGATCCGTTGCTGCATCAGCCAGGTGTGCGGCGGCATGCCGGTAGTGCGGCGAAACACCCGGGCGAAATGGAAGGGCGACAGGTTCACCGCCGCGGCCAGTTCTTCCAGCGAGGGTGGGGCCGCCAGTTGTGCATGCAGCAACTCCTTGGCCATCACCACTGCGCGGTGCTCTTTTCCGGGTTTGCCGTTGATCCGCACTGCGGCATGGCGTTGCAGCAGCAACATCATCATTTCGCGCCACACCGTCTGCTGTTGCAGGGCGGTGGCGGGGCTTTCCAGCAAGCGGTGCAACTGGCTGAAGCCGTTGACCAGATCCGGATCGCGATACAGCGTCGCGCCGAAGGCCGGCATCGGCGCGGTCGGCAATTCCAGTTCTTCAAGCAGCGAGGCAATCTTGCAGGTGTCCGGGTAGAACGCCCGATACAACCAGCCGTCCTCGGTGCCTTTGTGGCCGGTGTGCAATTCATCCGGGTTGATCAGCACCAGCGTGCCGCTGCCGGCCAGGTGTTCGGCACCGCGGTAACGGTAGCGCTGGGCGCCGGCCATGATCATGCCGATCACGTAGCCGTCATGAACATGGGGGGCGAAACGATGCTCGATGTAACGTGCCGAAAGCAGTTCGACGCCGGCCAGCGGCGCGGTTTGCCAGAAACGGATCGATTCGCCCTGATCGTTCATGACGTCAGCCGCGCGCCGTGTCGGCCAGCCATTGGGGAATGCGCCGTTCCAGGTAATAGCCCGGCTGGCGGAACGAGCCGTCGACGAAACCGACATGCCCGCCCTTGTTCTGCAATTCGAACTGCGTCGATGCCGACAGCTCACCGGCCTGTGGCAGGCTGTGCGGGAACACGAACGGATCGTCTGCCGCCTGAATGATCAGGGTCGGCGTTCGGATCTCGCCGAGATAGTAGCGGCTCGACGCGCGGCGATAGTAATCCTTGGCATCGACAAAGCCATTCAATGGTGCAGTCACACGGCCATCGAAATCCCAGAAGGTGCGCATGTTTTCCAGCGAACCAAGGGCGGCCAGTGCGGCGAGACCGTCCTCGCGGCCGTCATGCTGGAACTGGCGTTGCTTGTTCTTGATGTAGGCCACCATCTCGCGCATGAAGTGCGCTTGATAGACCTTTGAAAACCCTTTGCCGATGCGGTCGGCACATTGATCAAGACGAAACGGCACCGACACCGCCACCGCCCCGAGCACGCCGCTGGCGCTACCGGATTCCCCCAGATGCTTGAGCAACACGTTGCCCCCCAGGGAGTAGCCGACCGCATACAGCGGCGCCAAAGGGCGTTTGGCCTTGAGGTGGCGAATGGTTTCGGCAAGGTCTTCGCTGGCGCCGGAGTGGTAGCTGCGCGGCAACAGGTTCGGTTCACCCGAGCAGCCACGCCAGTTCAGGGCGACGCTGGCCCAGCCTTGAGCGGCGAGCGCCGCCTGGATGCCGGCGACGTAAGGCGAATTGGAAGAACCGGTCAGCCCGTGCAACACCAGCACAAGCGGTGCTTCGGCGCTGTGCGGGCCGTGCCAGTCGAGGTCGAGGAAATCGCCGTCTTCCAGCCACAGTCGTTCGCGCTGGCGATCAAGGTGCACGGTTTTGCGCCACAACGGCCCCCACAGGGTTTGCAGGTGTGGATTGCCAAGGCCGAAGGCGGGGATGAACGGTTTTGACGAAAGGGACACGATGGCTCTCGATGCAGCGCAGCGAGCCTCGGCTGAAGCCCGCTGCTTTTTCAGGCCGGTCGGTTAACCGGTGATCACTGCCATACGTTGCCACAACGCGTAATACACCTGCCCGGATTTTTGCTCGCGGTGCAAGCGCCAGTTGCCTGGCAGACCGAGGATCGATGGCGCGGTTTCGCTTTCAGTGTAGATCCACGCATCGTCGGCCAGCCATTGGCGTTCTTCCAGCAGCGTGCAGGCGGAGGGCAGCAGGTTCTGGTTGAACGGCGGGTCGAGGAACACCAGATCGAACGCGGTTGCAGGCTGGGTTTCCAGGTAGCGCAAGGCATCGGCGGTCTGCACCTGGCCGTTGGTGCAGCGCAGGGTGCCGAGGTGTTCTTTCAGGCTGGAGACCGCAACGTGGCTGGCGTCCAGCGCCTGACCCATGGCTGCGCCACGGGACAGCGCCTCCAGAAACAGCGCGCCGCTGCCGGCGAACGGATCAAGCACCTTGGCTCCGGCAACGTACGGCGCGAGCCAGTTGAACAGGGTTTCACGCACGCGGTCCGGCGTCGGGCGCAGGCTCGGCACATCGGGGAAGCTCAGTTTGCGGCTGCGCCATTCGCCGCCGATGATGCGCAACTGGTTCACGCCGTTGTGCTGTTTTTGTGCAGGTTTTTTCGGACTGGCCATTAATGCTCCGGAACCCCGAGCGGCTGCTCGGCGGGTTTGTCAGATGGGGCCGGTAACGGCTTTTGCGGCACGGTCGGGCCAGCGCTGACGATGACCATTTTGTCCGTGCTCAGGTGTTTGTTCAGGGCGTCGCGCACCTGCTCGACCGTCAGGCTCTGGGACTGACGCATGAAGTCGTCCAGATAGCTCAGCGGCAGGTTGTAGAAACCCATGGCGCCGAGCTGGCCGACGATGTCGGCGTTGCTCGCGGTGGACAGCGGGAAGCTGCCGGCCAGTTCGCGTTTGGCGTCGTCGAGTTCCTTTTGGGTCGGACCGGTCTTCAGGTAGTCGGCGAGCACGTCCTGCACCAGTTTAAGGGTGCCTTCGCTCATTTCCGCACGGGTCTGCAGATTGATCATGAACGGACCGCGTGCCTGCATCGGGCTGAAGGCCGAGTAAACACCGTAGGCCAGGCCGCGTTTCTCGCGGACTTCACTCATCAAACGGGTGCCGAAACCACCCCCACCCAGGATCTGGTTGCCCATCGACAGCGCGGCGTAGTCCGGGTCGTCGCGGTCGATGCCCAGTTGCGCGAGCATCAGGGTGGTCTGCTTGGACGGGAACTCGATGTGGCCGACGCTGGCCTTCGGCTCCTGCGGCTGGGCGATCTTCGCCAGTGCCGGGCCTTTCGGCAGGGCGGCAGAGACCTGACTGGCAATCGCCTCGGCTTCACTGCGGGACAAATCGCCCACCAGCGCAATGACCGCGTTGCCGGCCGCATAGGCTTTGGCGTGGAATTCACGCAGTTGCGCCAGGGTGATTTTCGGCACGCTTTGCGCGCTGCCATCGCTGGAATGGGCGTAAGGATGATCACCGTACAGGCGCTTCATCAATTCCAGGCTGGCGAGCTTGCCGGGGTTCTGTTTCTGGTACTCGAAACCGGCGAGCATCTGGTTCTTGATGCGTGCAAGGGAATCGGCGGGGAAGGTCGGTTTGCCGATCACCTCCGAGAACAGCTTCAGCGCCGGTTCGCGCTTGTCGGCGGCACTCAGGCTGCGCAACGAGACGATGGCCATGTCCTTGTAGGCGCCGTTGCCGAAGTCCGCGCCCAGGCCTTCGAAGCCTTGGGCGATGGCGCCGACATCCTTGCCCGCCACGCCTTCATTGAGCATGGCGTTGGTCAGCAGCGCCAGGCCCGGCGCATTGCCGTCCTGGCTGCTGCCGGCGGAAAAGATCAGGCGCATGTCGAACATCGGCAGTTCACGCGCTTCGACGAACAACACCTTGGCGCCTTCGGCGGTGTTCCAGGTCTGCACGTCGAGCTTGCGGCTGGCCGGGGCCTTGCCGTCGAGTTCGGCCAGCGATTGCAGCTTCTGGCTGGACTTGGCGTTATCCAGGGCTTCGCTGGCCTTGCTGTTGTCGCCAGGCGCCAGATACAGCGCGGCGGAGCCGATCACCGCCACGGCGATCAGGCCGAGCAGCAGGCGTGGGGTTTTGCGCTCACTCATGAGTCGTCTCCAGTGGCAGGACGTGGGCGACGCTGAGACGTTCGCGGGTGAAATACTGTTTGGCGGCGTTCTGGATGTCTTGCGGGGTGACGCTTTCCAGATCGGCCAGTTCGGTGTCCATCAATTTCCACGACAGGCCGACGGTCTCCAGTTGGCCGATGGCCGTGGCCTGGCTGGTGATCGAGTCGCGCTCGTAGACCAGGCCGGCGATGACTTGCGCCCGCACCCGCTCCAGTTCTTCGGCAGACGGTGCGGTGGTTTTCAGCTGGTCCAACAGCTTCCACAGGCCGGCTTCAGCCTGGGCCATGGTCTTTTTCTTCTGGGTGTTCGGCGTGGCCGACAGGGTGAACAGGCTGTCGCCGCGGGTGTAGGCGTCGTAGCTCGACGAGCCGCCGGACACCAGCTCTTCACCGCGCTCCAGTTGTGTCGGGATACGACCACTGTAGCCGCCGTCCAGCAGGGCCGAGATCAGACGCAAGGCGTTGATCGAGCGCTTGTCTTCGGAGGTGGCAAGGCTCGGCACGTTGAAACCGAGCATGAGGCTGGGCAGTTGGGTCTGCACGTGCAGCGTGATCTGGCGCTCGCCAGGTTCGGCCAGTTCCAGCGGTTTTTTCGATGGAGGCACGTCACGTTTCGGGATCGGCCCGAAGTAGCGCTGGGCGAGGGTTTTCACTTCGTCCGGGGTCACGTCACCGACCACCACCAGCGTGGCGTTGTTCGGCACATACCAGGACTGATACCAGTGGCGCAGCTCTTCGACTTTCATCCGGTCAAGGTCGGCCATCCAGCCGATGGTCGGCGTGTGATAACCGCTGGCCGGATAGGCCATGGCCTTGTAGCGCTCGTAGGCCTTGGACATCGGCTTGTCGTCGGTGCGCAGGCGGCGCTCTTCCTTGATGACTTCGATTTCCTTGGCGAACTCGTCGGCCGGCAGACGCAGGTTGGCCATGCGGTCGGCTTCCAGTTCGAAGGCCACGCCCAGGCGGTCGCGGGCCAGCACTTGGTAATAGGCGGTGAAGTCATCGCTGGTGAAAGCGTTCTCTTCGGCGCCGAGGTCGCGCAGGATCAGCGAGGCTTCACCGGGGCCGACTTTCTCGCTGCCCTTGAACATCATGTGCTCCAGGGCATGGGACAGACCGGTCTGGCCCGGAGTCTCGTAGCTGGAGCCGACCTTGTACCAGACCTGTGACACGACGACCGGTGCGCGATGGTCTTCGCGCACGACGACCTTCAGGCCATTGTCGAGGGTGAATTCGTGAGTCGGCTGCGGATCCGCCGCCAGGGCCGCAAGCGGCAGACAGACGGTGCCGAGCAGCAGGCCGGCGGCGCGGCGGGCTAGTGCATTCATTCTTTTTCAAACCTGTTGGACGGCCCGCTTGGTCTTAGCGTCGGCGGGCGAGAGGGTGCTAGGATACTGATCCGTTTTAACGGCTACCACGCCTATCAGATTTCGAAACATGATCAGGCTGTATGGGTTTGCGGCAGAAGGCTTTGGTTTATCAGCTAAACTTCGCCTTTTCGCCGATTTTGCCGGTTTGTCCTTCATTAAAACGATCCTTTGGGGTGCCGCCGGTGCCTCGACAAAATGTTGCGCGTGAACAAGCTGGATGAAACACAGTCTGTTCTGCATCGAATTTTTATTTGCCGGGGCGCCTGATGGCGCGTCGCTACCGTGAGATAGCCGTCCTCCATGTTTGGTTCCAACGACGACAAGAAGCACCCAGCTGCTGCTGGTGAGAAGAAAGGCCTGTTCGGATGGCTGCGCAAGAAAACGCAGGAAACCGTCGTTGAACAGCCGACAGCGGCTCCCGAGCCGACACCTGCTCCCGCCCCTGTGGCGCAAGAGCCGGCTCCGGTTGTCCTGCCGATTGCCGAGCCTGTCCTGCAACCGGCGGTCGAGGCCGAGCCGCAAATCCAGGCGGCTGCCGACCTGGCACCGGTCGCCGAGCCATGGTTGACCCTGCCAGTGGCGGAGGAGCCGGTGGCGCTGGTCGAAGAGGCCGCCGAGCACGTGACGCCGCCGATTCCGGCAGCGGTCGCATCGGTCGCCGAGCCGGTGGTCGTGCCCGTCGCCGAGCCTGAGCCGGTTGTCATTGAACCTGTCGCGGTTGCGCCGGTGGTTGAAGCCGCCGAACCTGCACCTGCACCTGCACCTGCACCTGCACCTGCACCTGCACCTGCACCTGCACCTGCACCTGTTGCCGCCGCGCCTGTCGTTCCCGCCGTTCCTGTTGAATTGCCCGTGGACGCTCCGGTGGAGCCTGCGCGCACCGAAGAAACCAAGGCCGGTTTCTTCGCCCGCCTCAAGCAAGGCCTGTCCAAGACCAGTGCCAGCATCGGCGAGGGCATGGCCAGCCTGTTCCTCGGCAAGAAAGCCATCGATGACGATCTGCTCGACGACCTCGAAACCCGTCTGCTGACCGCCGACGTTGGCGTCGAGGCCACATCGGTGATCATCCAGCGCCTGACCCAGAAGGTCGCACGTAAAGAACTGGCCGATTCCGACGCACTGTACAAATCCCTGCAGGCCGAGCTGGCCGCGATGCTCAAACCGGTCGAGCAGCCGTTGAAGATCGTTTCGCAGAACAAGCCGTTCGTGATCCTGGTGGTCGGCGTCAACGGTGCCGGCAAGACCACCACCATCGGCAAGCTGGCGAAGAAACTGCAGCTGGAAGGCAAGAAAGTCATGCTCGCCGCCGGTGACACCTTCCGCGCTGCGGCGGTCGAGCAATTGCAGGTCTGGGGCGAGCGCAACAGGATTCCGGTGATCGCCCAGCACACCGGTGCCGATTCGGCTTCGGTGATCTTCGACGCCGTGCAGGCTGCCAAGGCCCGTGGCATCGACGTGCTGATCGCCGACACCGCCGGTCGCCTGCACACCAAAGACAACCTGATGGAAGAACTGAAAAAGGTTCGCCGGGTAATCGGCAAGCTCGACGCCGATGCGCCGCACGAAGTGCTGCTGGTGCTCGACGCCGGTACTGGCCAGAACGCCATCAACCAGGCCAAGCAATTCAACCAGACCGTCGAACTGACCGGGCTGGCGCTGACCAAGCTCGACGGCACCGCCAAAGGCGGGGTGATTTTCGCCCTGGCCAAGCAATTCGGCCTGCCGATCCGCTACATCGGCGTCGGTGAAGGCATCGACGATCTGCGTACCTTTGAAGCCGAACCCTTTGTCCAGGCACTGTTTGCCGAGCGGGAGCGTTCATGATTCGTTTCGAACAGGTCGGTAAGCGCTACCCGAACGGTCACGTCGGCTTGCATGAGCTGAGCTTTCGAGTCCGTCGCGGCGAATTCCTGTTTGTCACCGGCCATTCCGGTGCCGGTAAATCCACGTTGCTGCGCCTGCTGCTGGCGATGGAGCGTCCGACCAGCGGCAAACTGCTGCTGGCCGGGCAGGACCTGAGCACCATCAGCAATGCGCAGATTCCGTTCCTGCGCCGGCAGATTGGCGTGGTGTTCCAGAATCACCAATTGCTGTTCGATCGCACGGTGTTCAACAACGTTGCGTTGCCGTTGCAGATCCTCGGACTGTCCAAGCCTGAAATCGCCAAGCGAGTGGATTCAGCGCTGGAGCGCGTGGCGCTGTCGGACAAGGCCGATCTATACCCCGGCGACCTGTCCACCGGTCAGCAACAGCGTGTCGGCATTGCCCGCGCCATCGTTCACCGCCCGGCCCTGCTGCTGGCGGACGAACCGACCGGTAACCTCGACCCGCGTCTGGCGGCCGAAATCATGGGCGTGTTCGAAGACATCAATCGCCTGGGCACCAGCGTGCTGATCGCCAGTCACGACCTGGCGCTGATCGCACGCATGCGTCATCGCATGCTGACCCTGCAACGCGGCCGATTGATCGGCGACGGGGAGGCCGGTGTATGAGTGCTACACGCAGTCCGAAGGTTTCCGAACGCGTGGCCCCGAAGGCCGCCGATCCGCAGCCGCCCAAAAAGAAAAAACACGACGAGGACGATGGTCCGGATTTCGCCACGCTGCTTCATGCCTGGATCGAAAGCCATCGCGCCAGCTGGATCGACAGCCTGCGCCGCCTCGGCAAGCAGCCGATCGGCAGCTTCTTCACCTGCATGGTGATGGCGGTCGCGCTGAGCCTGCCGATGGGCCTGTCATTGTTGCTGAACAATGTCGAACGTCTGGGTGGTTCGTGGCAGCGGGCGGCGCAGATCTCGCTTTATCTGGAGCTGGAAGCCAGTCCGGCTCAGGGTGAAGCGTTGCGTGACCAGATCAAGGGCATGCCGGGCGTGGCTGATGCTGAATATGTCGGTCGTGAGCAGGCGCTGGAAGAGTTCCAGCAGCAGTCCGGATTGGGCGAGGCCCTGCGCGAGCTGCCGGAAAACCCGCTGCCGGGCGTTGTGCTGGTGACGCCGAACGAGGTCGACAAGCCGACCCTGGAAGCATTAAGACAAAAACTTTCCGAACTGCCCAAGGTACAACAGGCGCAACTTGATCTAGTCTGGGTCGAGCGTCTGGCGGCCATCCTCAAGCTCGGCGACCGCTTTGTCTTCGGTCTGACGGTGTTGCTGGTTTCCGCATTACTTTTGGTGATAGGCAATACCATTCGTCTTCATATTGAAAACCGCCGCACAGAGATAGAAGTGATTAAACTCGTCGGCGGCACCGACAGCTATGTGCGCCGTCCCTTCCTTTATATGGGCGCGTTGTATGGCTTCGGTGCAGGGCTGCTGTCCTGGGGTGTGCTGGCGTTCGGCCTGAACTGGCTGAACGACGCGGTGGTCGGGCTGGCCGGCTTGTACGGCAGTGATTTCGCACTGGCCGGAGTGCCAGTTGCCGACGGTCTGTCGCTCTTGCTTGGCGCGGTGCTGTTGGGTTATATCGGTGCATGGATTGCAGTCGCACGTCATCTCAGGGAGCTGGCGCCGAAGTAGAATCTTTTTTGCGCGTGATTGACCTCGCGGTTTTTTGGGAACTTGTACCTGAGTTCCCGGTCAATTTTTCGCAGTGCCGAAAGGCGCGAGTATGTAAGTCGGAGGTTTTTTCGTATGACCAATTCTTTGCAACCTGCGTATGCATTGGTTCCGGGCGCAAACCTGGAAGCCTATGTACACACCGTCAACAGCATTCCATTGCTGACGCCGGAGCAGGAGCGTGAACTGGCCGAGAGTCTCTACTATGAGCAGGATCTTGAGGCGGCTCGGCAGATGGTGCTCGCCCACCTGCGGTTTGTCGTACACATTGCCCGTAGCTATTCCGGCTACGGTCTGGCTCAGGCCGACCTGATCCAGGAAGGCAACGTCGGCCTGATGAAGGCCGTCAAGCGTTTCAATCCGGAAATGGGCGTACGTCTGGTGTCCTTCGCGGTGCACTGGATCAAGGCCGAGATTCACGAGTTCATCCTGCGCAACTGGCGGATCGTGAAAGTCGCGACCACCAAGGCCCAGCGCAAGTTGTTCTTCAATCTGCGCAGCCAGAAGAAACGTCTGGCCTGGCTGAACAACGAGGAAGTCCATCGTGTGGCGGAAAGCCTCGGTGTCGAGCCTCGCGAAGTGCGTGAAATGGAAAGTCGCCTGACCGGTCATGACATGGCCTTCGACCCGGCTGCCGAAGCCGACGACGACAGCGCTTTCCAGTCGCCGGCCAACTATCTGGAAGACCACCGGTACGACCCGGCGCGTCAGCTGGAAGATGCCGACTGGAGCGACAACTCCAATCACAACCTTCACGAAGCGCTGGAAGTGCTGGACGAACGCAGTCGCGACATCCTCTACCAGCGCTGGCTGGCAGAAGAGAAGGCCACGCTGCACGACCTGGCGCAGAAGTACAACGTGTCGGCCGAGCGGATCCGTCAGCTCGAGAAGAGCGCGATGAACAAGCTCAAGTTGTCGATTGCCGCATAACCGGTAGTCCGGCAATGAAAAACGCCCCGATCAGTGATGATCGGGGCGTTTTTGTTTGCCTGTCGGAAGGTCATTGGGCCCACGGTGCCCGGCGCGAATCACCGAGGGTCAGCAGATAGCTGTCGCCACCCAACTGGCTCATCTGCTGGCGAATCCATCCGGCCCGGCGCGAAACATAGGAAGTCGGGTGGCTGGCGCTCCAGACCCGGGGGTTGGGAAGCACGGCGGCCAGGTAACTCGCCTGCTGCCGAGACAATGATTTGGCGGCTACGCCGAAGTGATGCCTTGCCGCCGCTTCGGCGCCGAACACGCCGTCATCCCACTCGACGCTGTTCAGGTACACCTCGAGAATCCGCTGCTTGGGCCAGAACACCTCGATCAGCGCCGTGAACCAGGCCTCCAGGCCTTTGCGCAGATAGCTGCGACCCGACCACAAGAACAGGTTTTTCGATACTTGCTGGCTCAAGGTGCTGGCGCCGCGAATCGAGCCACCGAGTTCGTTGTGGGCCAGTGCGGCCTTGATGGCGCTCAGGTCGAACCCCCAGTGCTCGGGAAATTTCTGGTCTTCGCCGGCAATGACCGCGACCTTCAGGTCATCGGAAATCTCGTCCCACGGTTTCCAGGTGCGCTGCAGATCGATCGGCTCACCGTCGACCCAGGATTCGATCTTGCGCTCGACCATCAACGCCGTTCCCGGCGGCGGCACGAAGCGAAATACCAGCACCAGCAATACGCTGCCGCCCGCAAACCAGAGCAGAGCCTTCGTGAGACGACGGAGAAATGAACGGAGCATAGAGATGGCTTGGCCGAACCGGTTGAGCGGGCCATTATACAGACCCTGCCGATCGAGTCTGACTGGAGTTCTACATGCTGCGTAGCTTTCTGATGCTGGCTGCCTTCTTTGGTTTCACCGGTGTCGGCCTCGGCGCATTCGCCGCCCATGGCCTGAAAAATCGCCTGACCCCCGAGTACCTCGCAATTTTCCATACCGGCGTCACCTATCAACTGGTGCACGCGCTGGCGCTGTTCGGCGTGGCATTGCTGGCCACGCAGCTTCAGGGGCGTCTGGTGGCTTGGGCGGGCATCTCGTTCACCGTCGGTATCCTGCTGTTTTCCGGCAGTCTGTACCTGCTGACCACCGTCGGCATCGGCAAGCTTGGCATCGTCACCCCGTTCGGCGGTCTGGCATTCCTGATCGGCTGGCTGTGCCTCGGACTCGCCGCCTGGCGCCTGCAACCAACCGCTTGACGCCTGGTGCTGACCTTTAGGTCATGATCGGGCTAGAATGCCACCCCCTAAAAAGTGATGGCGGCGTTGCGCATGCGCATTCAGTTGAACGGTGAATCCTTTGAACTGCCCGACGGTGAAACCGTTGCGGCCCTGCTGGCCCGTCTGGACCTGGCCGGACGCCGTGTCGCGGTCGAGCTCAATCTGGATATCGTCCCGCGCAGCCAGCATGCCGACACCACGCTCAATGACGGCGACAACGTCGAAGTGGTACACGCCATCGGCGGCGGCTAGCCCCAAACACTGTGAAAACTGCTGCGCTTGGAAATACTGCGTTAAAAACAGGCTCGGAATGCTCATTTACAACCCGTAAACTCCGCTTCCTCGCCTGTTTTTGCCTTGTCTTTCCTTCGCTCGCGACGTTTTCACAGCGTTTGGCTATTAAGGAATTCTGCAAGACCCTCACCCCAACAGAGGATTTCCCATGAGCATCGTTCGTAGCGACAAGCCTTTTGTTCTGGCCGGTCGTACTTACCAGTCGCGTTTGCTGGTCGGTACCGGCAAGTACCGTGACATGGAAGAAACCCGCCTGGCCATCGAAGCCTCGGGTGCCGAGATCGTCACCTTCGCGGTGCGCCGCACCAATCTGGGCCAGATCGAAGGCGAGCCGAACCTGCTCGACGTGCTGTCGCCGGATCGCTACACCTTTCTGCCAAACACCGCCGGTTGCTACGACGCGGTGGAAGCCGTGCGCACCTGCCGCCTGGCCCGTGAGCTGCTTGATGGCCATAACCTGGTGAAGCTGGAAGTGCTGGCCGACCAGAAAACCCTGTTCCCCAACGTGATTGAAACCCTCAAGGCCGCCGAAGTGCTGGTCAAGGAAGGCTTCGACGTGATGGTTTACACCAGTGATGACCCGATCATCGCCCGACAACTGGCGGAAATCGGCTGCATCGCGGTCATGCCGCTGGCCGGTCTGATCGGTTCGGGCCTGGGGATCTGCAACCCGTATAACCTGCAGATCATCCTTGAAGAAGCAAAAATCCCTGTGCTGGTAGATGCCGGTGTCGGCACCGCTTCCGACGCCACCATCTCCATGGAACTGGGCTGTGACGCGGTGCTGATGAACTCGGCCATCGCCCACGCCCAGCAGCCGGTCATGATGGCCGAAGCCATGAAACACGCGATCGTCGCGGGCCGTCTGGCCTACCTCGCCGGCCGCATGCCGAAAAAACTCTATGCCAGCGCCTCTTCGCCGCTGGATGGTCTGATCAAGTAAGAGCTATTGATGACTGAATCGAACGACACGCCAATCCAGACGGAAGAAGGCGACGAGCGCCAACACCGCCGCATCAAGAGTTTCGTGATGCGCGCCGGGCGCATGACCGAAGGCCAGCAGCGCGGCCTGGATCAGGGCGCGCCGAAGTTCGTCCTGCCGCTGGCCGATGCGCCGGTGGATTACGACCAGGTGTTCGGTCGTTCCGCGCCGCGTTCGCTGGAGATCGGTTTCGGCATGGGCCACTCGCTGCTGGAAATGGCAGCCGCTGCGCCGGAACAGGATTTCATCGGTGTCGAGGTTCACCGTCCGGGTGTCGGCGCGCTGCTCAACGGCGTGCTGACTCAGGGCCTGACCAACCTGCGGGTCTACGATTGCGACGCGATTGAAGTGCTTAACCGCTGCATCGCCGACAACAGCCTCGATCGGCTGATGCTGTTCTTCCCGGACCCATGGCACAAGAGCCGTCACCACAAGCGCCGCATCGTTCAGGCATCCTTTGCCGAGCTGGTGCGCAGCAAGCTGAAGGTCGGCGGCATTCTGCACATGGCCACCGACTGGGAACCGTATGCCGAATACATGCTGGAAGTGATGAATGTCGCCCCGGGCTATCGCAACCTCGCCGAAGACGGCAAGTGCGTACCCCGCCCGGCCGAACGCCCGATCACCAAGTTCGAACGCCGTGGCGAACGTCTTGGGCATGGCGTTTGGGATTTGAAGTTCGAAAAGCAATCCTGAGCATCACGCAATAAACACTGTGGGAGCGAGCTTGCTCGCGATGAGGCCATAACATTCAACATTTATGTCGTCTGTTACACCGCCATCGCGAGCAGGCTCGCTCCCACAGTTGTTTTGTATGTGCTGAAAATCAGCGTCGGTCGGCGACCACACCAATCAAAACGAGCACCACCAACAGCACCGGCGCCAGACTGTAGTTGTTGAACTGGCTCAGGCCCTTCACCACCCAAGGTGTGGCGTAGATCAGCGCCGCGCCGCTGCCGATCATGCACAGCAGGGCCATCAGCGGGACGCGCAGGGCGCCGGCGATGCTGCCCAGGCGTTGCTCGACCCAGCCTTTGAAGTCGGCGCCGAACAACACCAGCAGGCAGCCCACCAGAGCCAGCGCGATTTCCGAGAGGTTGCTGCGGCTCCAGCGGGAGACAGTGGCAAGCAGGTCGAGTATCAAATCCATGCGGGTTCCCCGGGAGCCATTCAGCTCAGAAATTTCTGCAGCAAATCGTTGAGAAAGAGTTGTCCGCGCTCGGTGGCCGCCAGACGTGACGGTTCGACCTGCATCAGGCCGCTTTGTTCGGCTTCGTGCCTTTGTTCGTCGAGGCTTTCCAGCGGCAGGCCGGTGCGCTCGGGATACAGGCGTGATTCGACACCAGCGGTCAGACGCAGGGCGTTCATCAGGAACTCGAACGGCATCTCGTCGTTGGTCAGGGCTTTCTCGCCGGCCTTGAAGCTTTTGGCCGGGTTGAGGTAGTCCTTCGGCAAGCGCGTCTTCCAGGTGCGCACGATGCGTCCGTCCGGATGGCTGAGCTTGCCGTGGGCGCCGGCGCCGATGCCGATGAAGTCGCCGAAACTCCAGTAGTTGAGGTTATGCCGCGCCGGGCGACCCGGTTGAGCGTAGGCGGAGACTTCGTATTGCGCGTAACCGTGTTCGGCCAGCAGCGCCTGTCCGGCCTCCTGAATGTCCCACAACGTGTCGTCTTCTGGCAGCACCGGCGGCTGGTTCCAGAACACGGTGTTCGGCTCCAGCGTCAGCTGATACCAGGAAATGTGCGTCGGCTTCAGTTCAATGGCCTGACGCAGATCGCTCAGGGCATCGTCCAGCGACTGGTCCGGCAAGCCGTGCATCAGGTCGAGATTGAAGTTATCGAACCCGGCCTGGCGCGCCATGCCGGCGGCGCGAACGGCTTCATCGCCGTTGTGGATGCGCCCCAGGGCCTTGAGCTTTTCCTGCTGGAAGCTCTGGATACCGATCGACAGGCGATTGATCCCCAGCTTGCGGTAGGCGACGAACTTCTCTTGCTCGAACGTCCCGGGGTTGGCTTCCAGGGTGATTTCGATGTCATCGGCAAACGGGATGCGTTGTTTGACGCCTTCGAGCAAGCGACCGAGTGCTTCTGCGCTGAACAGGCTCGGCGTACCGCCGCCAAAGAAGATCGAACTCAACTCACGGCCGTACACCGCGTGCAGATCCTGATCGAGGTCGGCGAGCAGCGCATCGACGTATTCCTGTTCCGGCAGCACCGGGCTGGCAGTGTGAGAGTTGAAGTCGCAATACGGGCATTTGCGCACACACCACGGGATGTGGATGTACAGCGCCAGGGGCGGCAACGTCGGCAACGGCGCCCGAGGCGAGGAGGCGGCGCCACCGACGATCAGTGGCGACGCAGAAGAATCACGGGTCATTTCAAGCTCAGACGCTGGCGCAGCAGATCCATTGCACGGGCGCGGTGGCTGATCCGGTTCTTGTCGCTCGGGCTCAGTTCGGCACTGGACACGTTACGCTCCGGCACCCAGAACAGCGGGTCGTAGCCGAAACCGTGTTCGCCGCTGGCAGCGGTCAGGATGCGCCCGTGCCACAGGCCTTCGCACAGGATCGGCAGCGGATCGTCGGCATGACGCACCAGCGCCAGCACGCAGACGAACTGCGCGCCGCGCTCGGCTTCAGGCACATCCTTCAAGGCGTCGAGCAGCTTGGCGTTGTTCGCCGCGTCACCCTTGCCGTCGGCATAGCGTGCCGAGTAGATGCCCGGCGCACCGCCAAGGAAGTCCACCGCCAGGCCCGAATCGTCGGCCAGCGCCGGCAGCCCGGAGATGCGCGCCGCGTTGCGGGCCTTGAGGATCGCGTTCTCGACGAACGACAGGCCGGTTTCTTCCGGCTCCACGCTGCTGAACTCGCCGATCGAGCGCAATTGCACCGAGTCGCCGAGCATGGCCTGGAGTTCCTTGAGTTTGCCGGCGTTATGGCTGGCCAGTACGAGTTGCTTGAGGTTCATCATTCGCCGGGGAAGAGTTCCTGGTTGAAATTGATGGTGTTGATCTTGTCGCCGGTCTGCACCTTGATTTCGAAGGTGCGGGTTTCCTGCTGTTCCACCGGGTACTGCGCAATGTAATAGATCGCGCCCTGTTCGGTGACCTGGCGGAAATTCAGGGTCACGGTCTGGCTGGTCAGATCCTTCACCGTGCCGGTGACGTTGGCGATCAACGGCTTGCCATCCTTGATCACCGAAACGTTGATCACACCCTGGTTCTTGCTGCGGATCAGCTCGGCAGCCTTGGCGATGTCCGGTTGCAGGTAGGTCGAGTTGAAGGTGTTGTAGTGCACCGTCACGTCGCCGAAGGTTTCCTGGCGCTCGCTCTTGATGGCATCGGCTGCCACGGCCGACAGGCTCAGGCAGGCGGCCAGCAGTGCGGTAATCAGGCGTCCCATGTTCGTTCTCCTCGCAATGTCGTGGTTCAGACCGCGATTTTGTGATCCTGCAGCCCCGGGCTGCTGACGCGGTAGATACCGATCTCACCTAACAGATTAGGCCATAGCTTACTGGCCCACCCGTGGCGGTGCTGTTGATCCACGGCAAGCCGATCAATGACCTTCGCCTCACGTTCACGGCAAAGTTCTTCAAAGTCTTCGAAGGTGCAGAAGTGAATGTTCGGCGTGTTGTACCAGGTGTACGGCAGGAACTCGGACACCGGCATCCGGCCCTTGCTCGCCAGATACCAGCGGCAGCGCCAGTGGCCGAAGTTGGGAAACGTGATGATGCACTGACGGCCGACGCGCAGCATTTCGTCGAGGAGCTTGTCGGGGTAGTGCACGGCCTGCAGGGCCTGGGTCATCACCACGATGTCGAAGCTGTTGCTGGCGAAGTTGCCCAGACCCTTGTCCAGGTCCTGTTCGATGACGTTGATGCCCTTGGCCACGCACTCGGCAATGTTGTCCGGGTCGTTTTCCAGGCCATAGCCGGTGACTTGCTTGTTGTCGCGCAGCCAGGTCAGCAATTCGCCGTCACCGCAACCGAGGTCGAGCACGCGGCTGCCGGCGGGGATCCATTCCTGGATGATTTCCAGATCAGCTCTCATGGCTTGTTCACACCGTAATTCGGTTCATGTAATTGCCGAACGCCTGCAGATAGCGCGGGATCGGAATCAGGAAGGCGTCGTGGCCCTGGGGCGCGTCGATTTCCAGGTAGCTGACGTCTTTGCGCGCGGCCATCAGCGCGTCCACCAGTTCCCGCGAGCGGGCCGGGGAAAAGCGCCAGTCGGTGGTGAACGACATCACGCAGAACTTCGCTTTGGCACCTTCGAAGGTTTTCGCCAGGTTATCGTCGAAGTTGGCCGCCGGATCGAAGTAGTCCAGTGCCTTGGTCATCAACAGATAGGTGTTGGCGTCGAAGCGTCCGGAGAACTCTTCGCCCTGATAGCGCAGGTAGCTTTCGACCTGGAATTCGACGCTGTGGAAGTCGTAGTTGAGCTTTTCGCTCTTCAGGCCACGGCCGAATTTTTCGCCCATGGAGTCGTCGGACAGGTAGGTGATGTGCCCGACCATCCGCGCCAGCATCAGGCCGCGCTTGGGGATCACGCCCTGTTCCTGGAACGAGCCGCCATGGAATTCCGGGTCGGTGAGGATCGCCTGACGCGCCACTTCGTTGAAGGCGATGTTCTGCGCCGACAGCTTGGGGGCCGAGGCGATGGCCAGGCAGTGGCGAACACGGTCCGGATACGTGATGGTCCATTGCAGCGCCTGCATGCCGCCAAGGCTGCCACCGATCACGGCCGCCCACTGGCCGATGCCGAGCAGATCGGCGAGGCGTGCCTGGCTGTGCACCCAGTCTTCCACGGTCAGCACCGGGAAATCGGCGCCGAACGGCTTGCCGGTGTCCGGGTTGACGCTGCTCGGACCGGTGGAGCCGTTGCAGCCACCGAGATTGTTCAGGCTGACCACGAAGAACTTGTTGGTGTCGACCGGTTTGCCGGGGCCGATGCAGCTGTCCCACCAACCGGGCTTGCGGTCGTCGACGCTGTGATAGCCGGCGGCATGGTGGTGGCCGGACAAGGCGTGGCAGATCAACACGGCGTTGCTCGCTTGCGCATTGAGCGTGCCATAGGTTTCGTAGATCAGGTCATAAGCGGCCAGCGAACGGCCGCAGGCCAGGGCCAGCGGTTCGCTGAAGTGCGCCGTTTGCGGCGTCACCAGACCAACAGAATCGGGGGGAAAGGCAGCTGGCATCGACCCTGCTCTCGTTGAAATGAGGCGTAAGTCTAAAGACCGGTGGGGTTAGCGGCAAGCAACTACCTGCGCTCGTTCCCACGCTCTGCGAGGGAGCGTCTCGGGATGCATTCCCACGCAGA
>NZ_LRUN01000027.1 GCF_001679645.1 Pseudomonas bananamidigenes
ACGCGGAGCGTCCCGGGCTGCATTCCCACGCGGAGCGTGGGAACGATCAAACGATCTGCGACCGAAAGTTACAGGTGCAACGCATGCCCGAGGGCACGCAGCGCCGCTTCCTGCACCGCTTCACCCAGGGTCGGATGCGCATGGATGGTGCCGCCGATGTCTTCCAGTCGCGCACCCATTTCCAGGCTTTGCGCGAACGCGGTCGACAGCTCCGATACCCCGACGCCGACCGCTTGCCAACCGACAATCACATGATTGTCACGACGGGCGACCACCCGCACGAAGCCGGTTTTCGACTCCAGCGTCATCGCCCGGCCGTTGGCCGCGAACGGGAAGTTCGACACGATGCAGTCCAGCCCCGCAGCCCTGGCCTCGTCCGGGGTCTGGCCGACCACTACCAGTTCCGGGTCGGTGAAGCACACGGCGGCGATGGCGGTCGGGTTGAACTCGCGGGGTTTGCCGCTGATCAGCTCGGCGACCATTTCGCCCTGGGCCATGGCGCGGTGGGCCAGCATCGGCTCGCCGCTCAGGTCACCGATGGCGTAAACGTTGCGCATGCTGGTCTGGCAGCGACTGTCGATCTTGATTGCCGAGCCGTTCATCTCGAGGTTCAGCGCTTCGAGGTTCCAGCCCTGGGTATTGGGTTTACGACCGACGGCCACCAGCACCTGATCGGTTTCCAGATTCAGGGTGTCGCCGTTTGGATCGCGCACCTGCAACGTGCCGTCGAAACCCAGCACGCTGTGCTTCAGATAAAGCTTCACGCCCAGTTGCTTCAGCGCGTCGTGCACCGGTTGGGTCAGTTCGGCGTCGTAGGCCGGCAGGATGCGATCCTGCGCCTCGACCACACTGACCTCGGCGCCGAGCTTGCGATAGGCAATGCCCAGCTCCAGACCGATGTAGCCGCCGCCGACCACGATCAAGCGTTTCGGAACCGACTTCGGTGCCAGTGCTTCGGTAGATGAAATGATCGGCCCGCCGATCGGCAGGATCGGCAGGTTGACGCTTTTCGAACCGGTGGCCAGCACCAGGTGTTCGCACTGGATGCGCGTGTCGCCGACTTCCACGGTCTTGCCGTCGATGACCCTGGCCCAGCCGTTGATGACCTGGACCTTGTTCTTCTTCAGCAGCGCGGCGACGCCAGTGGTCAGGCGGTCGACGATGCCGTCCTTCCACTCGACGCTTTTGGTGATGTCGAGGGTCGGCGCTGAAACGCTGATGCCCAGTGCCGAATGCTGATTGTGATGCTGAGTCTGGTGAAACTGCTCGGCCACATGGATCAGCGCTTTCGACGGAATGCAGCCGATGTTCAGGCAGGTGCCGCCCAGGGAATCGCCCTCGACCAGAATGGTCGAAATGCCCAGTTGCCCGGCACGAATGGCCGTCACGTAACCACCGGGGCCACCGCCGATGATCAGCAGCGTGGTGTTCAGAGTTTGCATGCCATTACTCCACAAACAGGGTCGCGGGTTGTTCGAGCAGGCCACGAATGGCCTGGATGAAGAGCGCCGCGTCCATGCCGTCGACCACGCGGTGATCGAAGGAGCTGGAGAGGTTCATCATCTTGCGGATCACCACCTGGCCTTTGACGACCATCGGCCGTTCGACGATTTTGTTCACGCCGACGATGGCCACTTCCGGCAGGTTCAGCACCGGGGTGCTGACAATGCCGCCAAGAGCGCCGAGGCTGGTCAGGGTGATGGTCGAGCCGGACAGTTCATCGCGGCTGGCCTTGCCGTTACGGGCGGCGGTGGCGAGGCGGGAGATTTCCGCCGCGCTGTCCCACAGGCTGCGCGCTTCGGCGTGACGCACCACCGGTACCATCAGGCCGACGTCGCTTTGGGTGGCGACGCCGACATGCACGGCGCCGAGGCGGGTGATGACCTGGGCCTCGTCGTCGTAGCGGGCGTTCATCTGCGGGAAGTCGCGCAGGGCGACGACCAGCGCACGCACGAGGAACGGCAGCAAGGTCAGCTTGCCACGGCTGGCTCCATGTTTTTCGTTGAGGTGGGCACGCAGTTCTTCAATCGCGGTGACGTCGATTTCCTCGACATAACTGAAATGCGCGGCACGCTGGGTGGCTTCCTGCATGCGCTGGGCGATCTTGCGGCGCATGCCGATCACCTGGATCTGTTCTTCATCGTGACGCTGGGCGTACGCAGCGGCGACCGGCGCCGAAGCGTTGGATTGACCTTGCGCCAGATAAGCCTCGAGGTCTTCATGCAATACGCGACCGGCCGGGCCGGAGCCGCGCACCAGACGCAATTGAATGCCCAGATCCAGCGCATGCTTGCGCACGGCCGGGGAGGCCAGCGGACGCTCGTTGGCTTCGCGGGCGACCATCGGCCCCTGGCAAACCGGTGCTGCACGCGGCGCGGCAGGCTTGCTTTCAACGACGGCTTCAACCTTGGGGGCGACAGGTGTTTCTTTCGCCGCAACAGGCGCCGGCTTGTCGGACTCCTTCAGATTGCCCGCACCTTCAACCTCGATGCTGATCAGCACACTGCCGACCGCCATCACTTCGCCTGGCTGACCGCCCAGCGCGATGACTTTACCGTGCACCGGCGACGGGATGTCGACCATTGCCTTGTCGGTCATCACATCTGCCAGCACCTGGTCTTCAACGACCAGATCGCCGACCTTGACGTGCCACTGCGACAGTTCTACTTCTGCGATGCCTTCGCCGATGTCCGGCATCTTGATAACGTGCGTGCCCATTCAGACCTCCATGACCCGTTTCAGCGCCGCACCTACACGGGACGGCCCAGGGAAATACGCCCACTCCTGCGCGTGCGGGTAGGGGGTGTCCCAACCGGTGACGCGCTCGATCGGCGCTTCCAGGTGATGGAAGCAATGCTCTTGCACCAGCGACACCAGTTCGGCGCCGAAACCGCAGGTGCGGGTGGCTTCGTGAACCACGACGCAGCGCCCGGTTTTCTTCACGGATTTGACGATGGTGTCCAGGTCCAGCGGCCACAGGCTGCGCAGGTCGATGACTTCAGCGTCCACACCGCTTTCTTCGGCCGCGACTTGCGACACGTACACAGTGGTGCCGTAGGTCAGCACGGTGACGTCCTTGCCCGGACGGGCGATGGCGGCAACGTCCAGCGGCACGGTGTAGTAACCGTCAGGCACCTGTGCGGCCGGGTGTTTCGACCACGGGGTTACCGGACGTTCGTGATGGCCGTCGAACGGGCCGTTGTACAGGCGTTTCGGCTCCAGGAAGATCACCGGGTCATCGTTTTCGATGGAGGCGATCAACAGGCCCTTGGCGTCATACGGGTTGGACGGCATGACGGTGCGCAGGCCGCAGACCTGGGTGAACAGGGCTTCGATACTCTGGCTGTGGGTCTGACCGCCGTAGATGCCGCCACCGCAAGGCATGCGCAGGGTCAGCGGGGCGGTGAATTCGCCGGCGGAGCGATAACGCAGGCGTGCCGCCTCGGAAATGATCTGGTCATAGGCCGGGTAGACGTAGTCGGCAAACTGGATCTCCACCACCGGACGCAGACCGTAGGCGCCCATGCCCACGGCGGTCCCGACGATGCCGCTTTCGGAGATCGGCGCGTCGAACACCCGCGAGGTGCCGTACTTGGCCTGCAGACCTTCGGTGCAGCGGAACACGCCGCCGAAGTAGCCGACGTCCTGGCCGAACACCACCACATTGTCGTCACGCTCAAGCATCACATCCATGGCCGAGCGCAGGGCCTGGATCATGGTCATGGTGGTCGTGGTCATGGCGGTTTCCAACTGAATATTGTTGTTGTGGTCGTTCATGTCAGATCCCCAACTGCTGACGCTGGCGCTTCAAGTGCTCCGGCATCTCTTTGTAGACGTCTTCGAACATGGTGGCGGCGCTTGGAATCTGGCCGCCGGCAAGGGTGCCGTATTGTTCGGCCTGCTTCTGCGCGGCGATCACTTCGGCTTCGAGCTCGGCGCTGACGGCGGCGTGCTCTTCTTCAGACCAGTGACCGACCTTGATCAGGTGCTGTTTCAGGCGGGCAATCGGATCGCCCAGCGGGAAATGGCTCCAGTCGTCGGCAGGACGGTATTTGGACGGATCGTCGGAGGTCGAGTGCGGGCCGGCGCGGTAAGTAACCCATTCGATCATGGTCGGGCCGAGGCCGCGGCGGGCGCGTTCGGCAGCCCAGGCGGAGGCGGCGTAGACCGCGTAGAAATCGTTGCCGTCTACCCGCAGGGAGGCGATGCCGCAACCGACGCCGCGTCCGGCGAAGGTGGTGGCTTCACCGCCGGCGATGGCCTGGAAGGTCGAAATCGCCCACTGGTTGTTGACCACGTTGAGGATCACTGGCGCCCGGTAAACGTGAGCGAAGGTGAGGGCAGTGTGGAAGTCCGATTCGGCGGTGGCACCGTCACCGATCCAGGCGGAAGCGATTTTGGTGTCGCCCTTGATCGCCGAAGCCATGCCCCAGCCCACGCCCTGAATGAACTGGGTGGCGAGGTTGCCGGAAATGGTGAAGAAACCGGCGTCCTTGACCGAGTACATGATCGGCAATTGACGTCCCTTGAGCGGATCACGCTCGTTGGACAGCAACTGACAGATCAGGTCGACCAGCGGTACGTCACGGGCCATCAGGATGCTTTGCTGACGATAGGTCGGGAAGCACATGTCGTCGGTGTTCAAGGCCAGGGCCTGGGCGCTGCCGATGGCTTCTTCGCCAAGACTCTGCATGTAGAACGACATTTTTTTCTGACGCTGAGCGACCACCATGCGGTTGTCGTAGATCCGGGTCTTGAGCATGGCGCGCATGCCTTTGCGCAGGATCTCGACGGGCACGTTTTCGGCCCATGGACCAAGGGCATTGCCCTGGTCATCGAGCACGCGGATCAGACCACGGGCCAGGTCGGCGGTATCGGCGGGTTCTACATCGATGGAAGGTTTGCGCACCATGCCGGCATCGGTCAGATGCAGGTAGGAGAAATCGGTTTTGCAGCCCGGACGGCCCGAAGGTTCAGGGACGTGCAGACGCAGCGGTTCATACGCTTGGGTCATGGCTTCTACGCTCGATCTTGTGAATTTCTTGTAGTGAGCTGGCAGTCATTCTTCGATAAAAGAAATCTTGTCCTACAACAATCATAGGCCCGGGCAAGAAGAATATTTCTCTCTGTTTCGTTGCGCTGGAGATCATTTGCAGATAGAAAATCTGCATAAACATAAAAAACAGGTGGTTTTGTCTCATGCGCAAACTGGACCGTACCGACATCGGCATTCTCAACAGCCTTCAGGAGAATGCGCGTATCACTAACGCCGACCTGGCCCGTTCGGTCAATTTGTCACCGACGCCTTGCTTCAACCGGGTGAAGGCGATGGAAGAGTTGGGACTGATCCGCGAGCAGGTGACCTTGCTCGATGCCGACCTGCTCGGGCTGCATGTGAACGTATTCATTCATGTCAGCCTGGAGAAGCAGGTCGAAGAAGCCTTGCAGCATTTCGAGGAGGCGATTTCCGACCGCCCGGAGGTCATGGAGTGCTACCTGATGGCCGGCGACCCGGATTATCTGATCCGGGTGCTGGTGCCGACCATTCAGTCGCTCGAGCGCTTCATGATGGATTTTCTGACCAAGGTGCCAGGGGTGGCCAACATAAGGTCAAGTTTCGCGCTCAAGCAGGTGCGCTATAAAACTGCGTTGCCGTTGCCGGCGAATGGCCTGACCCTCGGCAACTGATCACTGGCCGGGTTACAGGTAGTCATACCGGTAACCCAGCTCCGTCGTATAAATTGCCTGCCCGACCGTGAACGTTTGTGCCCACGGGGCAAGTTCATTCTCCGGGTGGAAAACCAGAACGGTTTCATTCATTTCATCGGGATCACCCTGCCTGGATGTGAATGCCGGGAGGCGCGGATGTTGATGCTTCCAGCGCTCCCACAGCAGATCCATATAGCAGTGATGCAGAAAGAACACCGGATCGTTGGGGGATGCGGCATGTAGCATGTTGCCACCGACCCATGCATGAACCGGGTTGTGCAGTTCTCTTTCCGCAATGTTTTCCCAGCCCTCGGGTTCCAGCCAGTAGGGCGTCCTGTTAAGCGCCGAAATGACAGCCTCAGCTGACGGCAAGGCGCCCTCTGCGCCGAGGTTTCGCAGCAGGCCTGTGTTTCCCGGCTCCTGGTCCCACACGGCGATCTCGAAACGCGAATGCTCCCGGGAAAACGGGCCGGTGGTGACGCGCTGCTCCAGCGTATTGTCGCCATTTCCCCCCATGAAGTCGGAGGTGAAGGGGTTGTCCGCACCTCCGAGTTGCCAGTTCCAGTAAGGCAAGGTAATGCCCGGATTATTGGCAGCCGTCTGCAGGGCCAGCTCGAACTGGCGGATCAGAATCCGGTGCCAGGGAAAGAACAGGGGACTGCCGTGCGGATTGGGGACCAGCGGGTTGCCCCGTCCCATCGAGTTCTTGTGAATCTGGACGAAGTCATCGTAACGGCTCTGCTGACCGGGGCGCAGCACGCTGTCGACGTTGTTTTTCAGTCTGAGGACCGCGTCGATGAACGCGGATTTTTCATCCCGGGTCAGATCCCGGTGGTTGCGGCGAATATCCATATTGCAAAAACTCCATGGGTTGAGTGCCCCATGGAGTCTGCCTGCTCGCCGGAATTAAACCAGTTCATGGGTATCGACGCGTCATGTGGGAAAAGCTTTCACCATCACGAGCCATGACGCTTTTTCTCATAGGGCGTTGATCGGAATCTTCAGATAGGTCACGCCGTTGTCTTCTGCCGGCGGCAGATGACCCGCCCGTACATTGACCTGAATCGCCGGCAGCAACAGGGTCGGCATGCCCAGCCCGGCATCACGTTTGGTGCGCATTTCGACAAATGCGGCTTCGTCGATGCCGTCATGCACATGGATATTGCTTTTGCGTTGTTCGCCCACGGTGGTCTGGCACTGCGAGGCGCGACCTTGCGGCGGGTAATCGTGGCAGACGTAGAGCTTCACGCTGGCGGGGAACGCCAGCAGCTTCTGGATCGAATTGAACAGCTGATGCGCGTTGCCGCCCGGGAAGTCGCAGCGGGCGGTGCCGACGTCGGGCATGAACAATGTGTCGCCGACCAGAATCTGCTCGCCGTCGATCAGGTAGGCCATGTCCGCTGGCGTATGGCCGGGAACGTGCAGGGCGGTGGCCTTGAGATTGCCGATCGTGAACGACTCGTTGGGCGCGAACAGGTGATCGAACTGCGAGCCGTCGACGCGAAACTCCGGTTCCAGGTTGAACAACGCCTTGAACACGTTCTGCACTTTGCTGATCGACTCGCCAATCGCGATCTTGCCCCCCAGCTCCCGGCGCAGGTAAGGCGCGGCGGAGAGGTGATCGGCGTGGGCATGGGTTTCCAGCAACCATTGCACTTGCAGATGGTGGGCGCGAACGAACGCGATGATGTTGTCCGCCTGGGCCGTGCAGGTACGGCCGGCGGCGCCGTCGTAATCGAGCACCGGATCGACGATTGCACACTGTCCGCCGTCGACCTCGTAGACCACGTAACTGTAGGTCGAGGAGGCGGGGTCGAGGAAAGCTTCAATCAGCGCGGGCATGGACAGGGTCCTGTGCAAATAGGTGGAAAGTCAGGGTTGCAACACTTTATGTAAACACATAATGTCCGCAGCTTAAGTGACGTTGAAGGCATCCTGCAAATGCAATCCAGTCTGACCGAGTGTGAAGTCGCCCAGCTCAGGGCATCGGCGTCGAAGGCCTGTTCGCTGCTCAAGGCCCTGGCCAACGAGGATCGACTGCTGATCCTGTGTCAGTTGACCCAGGGCGAGCGCAATGTCGGCGAGCTGGAGAAAATGACCGGCGTGCGCCAGCCGACCCTGTCCCAGCAATTGGGCATCCTGCGCGATGAAGGGCTGGTCGCGACCCGTCGTGAAGGCAAGTACATTTTTTACGGCCTCGCCAGTCACGAAGTGATCCAGGTGATGAAAACCCTGTCCGGACTCTACTGCGGAGCCGTCCTCAAAAGCTGGGCGCAATAGACCCGGCTATCCTTGCGTGCAGCAATAAGGAACAAGCAATGAACGATCAACACTGGGGCCCATCCATCAGTGCAGACATCGTGGTCATCGGCGGCGGTACTGCCGGCATCGGTTTTGTCGCCAGTCTGCTCAAGCGTGACCCCCACCTGAACATTACGGTGATCGAGCCAAGCGCCCAGCACTATTATCAACCGGCCTGGACGCTGGTGGGCGGTGGTGCCTACGACGCCAGGGACACTGCCAGACCGATGAACAAGGTGATGCCGCGTCAGGCCACCTGGGTTCAAGCGGCCGTGACGGTCATCGATCCCGACAAACGCCTGCTCACCCTCAACGATCAACGTACCGTCAGTTACCAGAACCTGATCGTCTGCCCCGGCCTGCGTCTGGCCTGGGAGAAGATCGAGGGTTTGCAGGAAAGTCTCGGCCAGCACGGTGTCACTTCCAACTACAGCTATCAGCACGCGCAATACACCTGGGATCAGGTGCAGAAACTGCGTGGCGGCAAGGCGCTGTTCACCCAGCCGGCGATGCCGATCAAATGCGCGGGTGCGCCGCAAAAGGCGTTGTACCTGTCCTGCGATCACTGGCTCAAGCGCAATCTACTGAGCAAGGTCGACGTCGAGTTCAATCTTGCCGGCGCCGCGCTGTTCGGTGTCCCGACCTTCGTGCCGCCGCTGATGAAGTACATCGAAAAGTACAACGCGCGGCTGGCGTTCAATTCCAATCTGGTAAAAGTCGACGGCCCTGCGAAAACCGCCTGGTTCGATGTCAAGGACGCGGACGGCAACGTCACCCGTCAGGCGAAAACATTCGATCTGCTGCACGTCGTCCCGCCGCAGGTTTCCCCGGACTTCATCGCACAAAGTCCGCTGGCCGACGCTGCCGGCTGGTGCGAAGTCAATCCGCACAGCCTGCAACATCCGCGTTATCCGGAGGTGTTCGCGCTCGGCGATATCTGCAACACCACCAACGCGAAAACCGCTGCTGCCGTGCGCAAGCAGGTCGTGGTGGTCGCCGAGAACCTGCTGGCACAGCGCAAGTCGCTGGCGTTGCCGCTGAAGTACGACGGTTATGGTTCCTGCCCGCTGACGGTGGAGAAGGGCAAGGTGATCCTCGCCGAGTTCGGCTACGGCGGCAAACTGCTGCCGACCTTTCCCCTCGACCCGACCGTGCCACGGCGCTCTGCGTGGTGGCTGAAGGCGTCCCTGCTGCCTTGGTTCTACTGGAACGGCATGCTCAAGGGCCGCGAATGGCTGACCGGTGTGTCCAACGTCGACTGAGAACCCCTATGTTGCTGGCAAGTCTGTTTGGCGTGGTGATGGGATTGATCCTCGGGCTGACCGGGGCCGGTGGCGGAATTCTCGCGGTGCCGGCGCTGGTGCTCGGGCTGGGCTGGACGATGACGCAAGCGGCGCCGGTGGCGTTGTTCGCCGTGGGCAGTGCGGCGGCGGTCGGGGCCATCGATGGTTTGCGCCATGGTCTGGTGCGTTACCGCGCGGCGCTGTTGATCGCCGCGCTCGGGGCGGTGTTTTCGCCGCTGGGCATCTACTTCGCGCACCAGTTGCCGGAGAAGGTCCTGATGATTCTCTTCAGCCTGCTGATGGTGATGGTGGCCTGGCGCATGCTGCGTCGCGAACGCCAGCAGGAGGGGCCAAGCGATCATGGCCACGCCAGTTGGGGGCAGAAGAACTGCATGCTCAATGAACAGACCGGTCGCTTCGACTGGACCGCCAAATGCACCGCAACCCTCGCGGCGCTGGGTGCGGTGACCGGTGTGGTGTCCGGACTGCTCGGCGTCGGCGGCGGGTTCCTGATCGTCCCGGCGTTCAAGCAACTGACCGATGTGCAGATGCGTGGCATCGTCGCCACGTCGCTGATGGTGATCAGCCTGATTTCCGCCATCGGCGTGATCGGCGCGTTTCATGCCGGGGTGCGGATCGATCATCTCGGGGCGGCGTTCATCGTGGCCAGCATCGTCGGCATGATCATCGGCCGCAAACTTTGCGCGCGAGTGCCGGCGAGGACATTGCAGGTGGGATTCGCCAGTGTGTGCCTGGTGGTTGCGGCTTATATGCTGCTGCGGGCGTGAGTCGTTGAACAAAAAAATCGCAGCCTTGGCTGCGATTTTTTATCACTGGTTATTCGCCGCCTCGGTGTTGTCGATCAGCGGGTTTTTCTCGGTCAGCACCACTTGGGCGATCTGATCCTTGCGCATGAAGGTCACCTTCGGATGTGACTGCGCATAGCGGATAAAGCGCTCCATCGCCTCGACCATCGCCGGCGTGCCGCCAATGCGGTCGTGCAGGCTCACCGACATCATCCGCCGCTTGCTCGCGCCTTCAACGTAGAGGCGATCAAATTCCAGCACCAGTTGCTGGTAGAACTGCTCGGCGGAGAAATGCCGGCCCTCGATCAATACGATGTCGTTGTTGCGCAGGGTGTAGGGCACCACGGCGAATTTGCGCCCACGGACCATGGTCACGAAGGGCTCATCGCGGCTGACATCGTCGATGTGGTAGGTGAAGTTCAAATCCTGCAGCACTTTCAGCGTATTGGGGCTGCGCCGCAGCCAGTTGGCGTTGTAGCCCACCGAGCGCTGGCCGGTGATTTTCTCCACCGCCGCGACGCCGTCACCGATGAACTGTTTTTCCTGGGCGTAGTTCATGTTGTACGAATCGGCCCAGCGCATGCCGTGGGCCGCCAGTTCATGGCCGCGTTCGGCAATGGCCCTGGCCAGTTCCGGGTGCTTGAGCGCTGCTTCACCGACCACGTGAGAGGTGACCTTGATGCCGGTGCGATCCCACAGATCGAGCATGCGCCACAGGCCTTCCTTGTAGCCGTAATCGAACCAGGTCTGCGCCGGCAGATCCGGGTAGCCCTTGGGCAGCGGGGTGCCGGAGAATGGACTTTCCGCACCCTCGGGCTGGCCACCGGTTTCGAATTGCATCGACACCGAAATCACCAGTTGCGAGCCGTCCGGCCACGGGCGTTCCTGGGCGAAGGCGAGGGAGGGCAGCAACAGGGCGGCTGCCAGCAGATTTTTCAGCAGACGCGGGGAGCGTTGCCAGCGAGGAGTGGTCATAACGGGCACCTTGCAAGTTGAGAAGTGCTGCAAGGTTGGCATTGGCTACGCTTGAGAAAAATCCGCTGCGGGCGAGATGACCTTTAAACAAAATTTACGAATCCCGACGACCCCGGCACACTGAAGCCATTCCTGGCACAAGGCATTTCCATGGACCGATACGCCCCGCGCAACTGGCAGCCTCACGAGAAGCCCAGCCTGCCCGGATCTCCCTCGACGCCGTTGCACTCCAACCCCAAGCGCCTGGCCTATGCGCTGGTCGGGTTGCTGGTGGCATTGACCGGTGGGCTGGGCAACTCGCTGGTGGTCGCCAACCTGCCTTATCTGCAAGGCGCGCTCGGGGCGACCACGGCGGAGATGGCCTGGCTGCCGGCAGCTTATGTAATGACCAACGTGTCGATGAACCTGCTGCTGGTGAAGTTTCGGCAGCAGTTCGGCTTGCGGGCGTTCACCGAGGTATTTCTGGTGCTGTATGCGCTGGTGACCTTCGGCCATCTGTTCGTCAACGACCTGAGTTCGGCAATCGCCGTACGGGCGGCCCACGGCATGGTCGGCGCGGCGCTGAGTTCGCTGGGCCTGTATTACATGGTGCAGGCGTTCCCGGCCAAGTGGCGCATGAAGGCACTGGTACTGGGGCTTGGCACTTCGCAACTGGCGTTACCGCTGGCCCGGCTGTTTTCCGAAGACCTGCTGCAGATCGCCGAATGGCGCGGCTTGTACCTGTTCGAGCTGGGCATGGCGCTGCTCTCGCTGGGTTGCGTGCTGATGCTCAAGCTGCCGCCGGGTGATCGTTTCAAGACCTTCGAGCCTCTCGACTTTCTCACCTTCGCCATCCTCGCCAGCGGCGTGGCCCTGTTGTGCGCGGTGTTGTCTCTGGGCCGGATCGACTGGTGGCTGGAGGCCGACTGGATCGGCATCGCCCTGGCGGCATCGATTGCCCTGATCCTCGCGGGCCTGGCCATTGAACACAATCGCAGCAATCCGATGCTGATGACCCGCTGGCTCGGCAGCGGGGTGATGATCCGCCTGGCGCTGGCGGTGATCCTGATTCGCATGGTCACCTCGGAACAGTCGACCGGCGCCGTGGGTTTCATGCAAAACCTGAACATGAGCAGTCAGCAGTTGCACAGCCTCTACGTCGTCATGCTGATCGGCAGCATCGCCGGGCTGCTGACCAGTGCGCTGACCATCGACCCGAAACACCTGCTGATGCCGCTGATCGTCTCGCTGGCGTTGATGGCCACCGGTTCGATCATCGACAGTTCCTCGAACAACCTGACCCGCCCCCAAAACCTCTACTTCAGCCAGTTCCTCCTGGCCTTCGGCAGCACGTTTTTTCTGGGCCCGACCATGGTCCTCGGCACGCGCAACGTGTTGACCAATCCGCGCAATCTGGTGAGTTTTTCGGTGTTGTTCGGGATCTGCAACAACCTCGGCGGCCTGATCGGTGCAGCGTTGCTGGGGACGTTCCAGATCGTGCGCGAGAAATTTCATTCCAGCCATATCGTCGAGCAACTGGTGTTGTCCGACCCGTTGGTGGCCGCCCGGGTGCAGAGCGGCGGTTCGGCGGTCGGCTCTCTGATTGCCGACCCGAGCCTGCGCAACCTGCAAGGCATTCGCAGCCTGGCCAACGCCGCCACCCGCGAGGCCAACGTACTGGCCTATAACGATGTGTTCATGCTGATCGCGGTGATCGCGATCCTCACCATGATCTGGATTTCCATCCGTGCGCTGTGGCTGATCAGCACCACCAAAGCCGTCGCCCCGACACCTTCCGTTCCTTCCAGCGGTGCCACTTCTTCATGACCGAACCGACCACCACGACTACCAACGCCATCGCCGCCACACCCGAGGGCGAGGCGCCACCGTCTTCGCCAAATACCGAACCGCGCTCGCTGCGGGTGCGGATCATCTCGTCACTGGGCTTTGCCGCGATTGCCATCGTCGGTGTGCTGATCGTGCTGTATGCCTGGCAGTTGCCGCCGTTCAGCAGTGCGGTCGAGACCACCGAGAATGCGTTGGTACGTGGGCAGGTGACGATCATCGGCCCGCAGCTCAGCGGCTATGTCTATGAAGTGCCGGTGCAGGATTTCCAGTTCGTGAAGGCCGGCGATCTGCTGGTGCGTCTCGATGACCGCATCTATCAGCAGCGCCTCGATCAGTCGCTGGCACAACTGGCGGTGCAGAAAGCTTCGCTGGCCAACGTCGTGCAGCAACGCAACAGTGCCGAGGCGACCATCAAGTTGCGTCAGGCGGTGGTGGCCGACAGCGAGGCGCAATTGCGCAAAAGCGAGGCGGACCTGCGACGCAACACGGCGCTGGTCAATGATGGCTCAGTGTCCAAGCGTGAGATGGACGTGGCGCTGGCCGCCAACGCGCAAAGCATTGCATCGGTGGCGCAGGCCAAGGCCAATCTGGAAATCGCCCGGCAGGATCTGCAAACGGTGATCGTCAATCGCGGTTCGCTGGAGGCCGCCGTGGCCAGCGCCGAGGCGGCCGTGCAGCTGGCGCGGATTGATTTGTCCAACACCCGGATCGTCGCTCCCCGCGACGGTCAGCTCGGGCAGATCGGCGTGCGCCTCGGGGCCTACGTCAACTCCGGGGCGCAGTTGATGGCGCTGGTACCGGATCAGAAGTGGGTGATCGCCAACATGAAAGAAACCCAGATGAACAACGTGCGGGTCGGGCAACCGGTGAGCTTCACCGTCGATGCGCTCAACCATCGAAAATTCACTGGCCATGTGCAGCACATCTCGCCGGGTACCGGTTCGGAGTTCGCGTTATTGCAGGCCGACAACGCCACCGGCAACTTCGTGAAGATCGCCCAGCGGGTGCCGGTGCGAGTGACCATCGATCCGGACCAACAGGAAATCGAACGCTTGCGGCCGGGCATGTCGGTGGTGGTCAGCATCGATACGGCGAAGGGCGATACCCAGAAACATTGACGTCAGGCCGCAATCATCGGCGGCAGGGTGCCGAGCACGGAAACCGCCGCCACGGCACCGATCCCCAGCAGCCACTCGAGCATCACGCTGCGCTTGAGGATGCCGATGCGCTGTTCGCAATCACGGATGCGCAAGCGGTTGAACAATGCCAGTGCGAGCATGCCGATCACCAGCAAGGCCTTGATCAGCAGAATCAGCGCGAACCCCGAAAACAACGGCGTCGGCCACCACTGGCCGGTGAGGACGCGCACGTTGATCAGCCCGGTGATCAACAGACCGGCGACCAGCACGTAGCCAACTCCGCTGAATCGCTGCAAGACGTAGCGCACCGTTTCGCCGGACTCGCGCAGGATCATCACCAGCATCAACAACCCGCCCAGCCACGCGCCGACGCAGGTCAGGTGAATGACCTGATTGAGGATCAGCATCTGGCCGCTGAAACCGTCGAGCATAGCCCCGTGGCCGACCGGCGCGAGAGTCATCAGCAGCAATGCGCTCAGGCCCAGCCGCAATGGCTGGCTCGAACGCCACGGCGTCCACAGCAATGCCAGCAACAGGGCGTTGATCGACAGATGCCAGCGCCACACCTGACCGAAAAACGTATGGCCCAGCACCAGCTCGACGGTGTCCGGGTCGAACGCTGCAGCAGCCGAACCGGCCATGCTCGCGGTGATCAGCAACGCCCAGGCAACGCCGCTGGCCAGCGCAATCGCCGTCAACCAGCGGGCCAGTCGTGCCAGATGCCGATCCAGTGCCGGCGCTTCACCCTTGAGCAGCAGCGGCCGGAACAGCCAGGCCCCGAACAGCATCAACACCACGATGAAATGCAGGAACCGGCACAGCACCAGCGCGTCACTCATGAATTACTGGCCAACCTTGAACTGATAGGCGCCTTCGCTCTTGTGCGTGTCGACCGACACCGCGTGCCATTCGACCTTGTACTCGCCGGCGGTGAGCGGTGCCTGGGGAGTGACGATCAGGGTTTTCTTGTCGCCTTCGGTGGTCAATGGCTTGATCTTCACCGGCGCGCCGTCGTGGGTCACGGTGACTTTGGTGAAGCTGGCTTCGACGCCTTCGGAAAACACCAGGCGCAATTGCGCAGGCGCGGCGACGGTGCTGTCGGCGGCCGGGGTTGCGCTTTTCAGGTGAGCATGGGCGAACGCCTGGGAAGTGACGACCAGCGAAGCGAGCAGGGCGCCGGCGGTGAACAGTTTTTTCATCGACATGGGCAGTGTCCTTTCAGTGAAATGGCGGGCTGAGTATAGAGCGAAGGATCACAAGGCTTTCAGGCGCATGTGCACGACCGGAAAGGGCCGGCCTTCACCGTCGAGTTCCGAACGACCGACATCCTCGAATCCGTAGTGCAGATAAAAGCCGTGGGCCTGGGGATTCTGCTCATTGACGTCCACCTTGAGCAGCGGGCGGCGGACGTGGTCGAGCAAGCGGCGGCCGATGCCCTGACCCCGCTGTGACGGATCGATGAACAGCATCTGCACGGTGTCGTCGTCGGTGGCGATGAAGCCTGCGGGGGAACGGTCGGGGTTCTCGAAAACCCAGACATCCAGCGCGGGCAGGTAGGCGTCACGCACCAGCGGAAACAGCCGGTGAATATCGTCTTCCGGGAGAAAGTCGTGGGTGGCGCGGACCGAGCGTTCCCACAGAGCTGCAAGTTGCGGGTCATCCTCGGGGATGCGTTTGCGAATGGTCATCGACAGAATCCTTCAGCGTCTGACAGGGAGAAGGGGGGCGATCCTAAACCAGAAAAAAGCCCAGGTGTGTGAAGAATCGTTCTCGCCTGTCGCCCCTTGCCCGGAGCGGATGCTAGTCTTCAACAACGTTGTCTTCAGGGAGCCCTCATGGGCAATCACAAGATCGAAATCCGCCGCAGTAACGTCGAGAAAATCCTTCTGGCAGCGGAAAAGGTGTTCGCTGAAAAAGGCTTCGGCGGCACCGCCATGGCCGACATCGCCGCCGAAGTGCAGCTACCGCGTTCCAACCTGCATTACTACTTTTCGACCAAGAGCGAGCTGTACAGCGCCGTGCTGTTCGACCTGCTGGAGGTGTGGAAGCAGGACGCGCTGTGTTTCGAGATGTTCGATGATCCGCGGGTGGTGCTCAGCAGCTACATCCGCGCCAAGATGAACCACTCGCGCAGTCGGCCCTATGGCTCGAAAGTCTGGGCCAACGAAATCATCCACGGCGCGCCGACCCTGGGCGAGGCGCTGGATGTGAGCCTGTACGACTGGGCGAAAATGAAGGAAGCGAAGATCCGTCAGTGGGTGGAGGACAAGCGGATTCTGCCGGTGGAGCCGTCGAGCCTGCTGTACATGATCTGGGCGTCGACCCAGCACTATGCCGACTTTGATCATCAGGTGAATATTTTGAATGAGCATCAGCCGCTGTCGGACATGCAGTTCGAGCGGGCGGTGCAGACGGTGACCAGCGTTATTTTGCGGGGGATCGGCCTCGAGCCCTGAGTCTTGTGATGACCGGGCTGGCCTCTTCGCGAGCAGGCTCGCTCCCACAGGGAATTGCATTCCAAATGTGG
>NZ_LRUN01000028.1 GCF_001679645.1 Pseudomonas bananamidigenes
GTGGGAACGATCAAGGAAGAGCCAAACCGGGCAAATCCGGCAGCTTCTTCGGCGAGCAGATTCTCACCCGCTTCTGCCGGTTCAACTCACCACTGAGCAAACTGACCTGGCTCCTGGAAACCCCGAAAGCCTTGGCCAGAAACCCCATCAGGTACGCATTGGCCTTGCCCTCGACCGGCGGGGCGGTCAGGCGGATTTTCAGGCGGTCGCCGTGCAGCCCGGCGAAGTCATCGCTGCGGGCTGCCGGTTGCAGGTGACATTCGAGAATCAGGTCGTCACCGTCCCAACGGAACCAGCTCACATCAACAGGCGCAGGATTTCCGGCATCATCGTCATCGCCGCGAGGTTGTTGATCACCAGCATGTCGATCAGCTTCAGCGCGAGGAAGGCGAAGATCGGCGACAGGTCCAGGCCTCCCATGCTCGGCAGGAGGCGACGGAACGGCGCGAGGGCCGGCTCGCAGATCTGGTTGACCAGTTCGGCGCCCGGGTTGTGGCTGCCCGGGGCGACCCACGACAGGATCACGCTGATGATCAGGGCGAAGAAGAAAATCTTCAGGAACAGCGCGGTCACGCCGATGATCGACCAGATGAGCAGTTGCAGCAGATTGCCGGTGGTGCCGTAGGTCAGCAGCAGGGTCAGCGCCATGAGGGCCAGTTGCACGAGGATCGCCAGTACCAGTGACGACATGTCCAGGCCGAACAGGCTCGGGATGATCCGGCGCAGCGGCTTGAGCAGCGGCTGGGTGGCCTTGACCACGAACTGGCACAGCGGGTTGTAGAAGTTCGCCCGCACCAGTTGCAGGACGAAGCGCAGCAGCACGATCAGCAGGTACAGGCTGCCGAGTGTTTGCAGCACGTAGACCGCTGCGGTGTTCAATCCGATCATGTAAGGCTCCTTATTTGCCCAGTTGTTCGGCCATCTCGGCCGAGCGGTGCGCGGCGGCGCCGAGTGCTTTTTCCACCAGGGCTTCGAAACCGCCAGCCTGGAACGATTTGATCGCCGCTTCCGTGGTGCCCGCTGGCGAGGTTACGCGGCGGCGCAGTTCGGCGGCGTCGACATCGCTGGAAACGGCCATGTGTGCCGCGCCCAGCGCGGTTTGCAGGGTCAGTTGCTCGGCGGTTTCCTTCGGCAGGCCAAGTTTGACGCCGGCAGCGGTCATCGCTTCGATCAGCAGGAAAAAGTACGCCGGGCCGGAACCGGAGACCGCAGTGACCGCGTCCAGTTGCTGCTCTTCGTTCAGCCACAGGGCGATACCCACGGCGGACAGCAGCTCTTCAGCCTGCCGGCGCTGTTCGGCGCTCACGTCGCCGGTGGCGTACAGGCCGCTCACGCCCTGACGCAGCAGCGCCGGCGTGTTGGGCATGCAGCGCACGATCGGCTGTTCGCCGAGCCACGCAGTCATGCTGGCGCAAGTGATACCCGCCGCGATGGACACCACCAGTTGATTCGGTTTGAGGCTTGGGCGGATCGCTTCGCACACGGCTTTCATGGCCTGCGGCTTGACCGCCAGTACCACCACGTCGGCGCCGTCGATGGCCTGGGCGTTGTCGGCAAAGGTTTCGATGCCGTGTTCGGTGCTGACCCGGTTGCGGGTTTCTTCGCCCGGATCGCTGGCGCGGATGTGTGCGGCTTCCAGACCCTTGGCCCGCAGGCCGCCGATCAGGCTGGCGGCCATGTTGCCGGCACCGATAAAGGCAATACGCGTGTCGCTCATGTCAGGTCCTTATCTGGAAATCATCAGGATTGGGCGTAGTCGCGAGCGCCAAACAGGGCCGTACCGATACGGACCCAGGTGGCGCCCTGGGCAATGGCCGACTCGAGGTCGTGGCTCATGCCCATGGAAAGTGTGTCGAGTGGCAGATCGAGGTCGGCCTGCAATTTCCGGACGGCGGCGAAGGCGGCGTCTTGCGCGGCACGATCATCGGTCGGCTCGGGAATCGCCATCAGCCCGCGCAGCTTCAGGCGCGGCAGGGCGCTGATGGCCTTGGCCAGGGCCGGCAGGTCGGCCGGGGTGCAGCCGGATTTGCTGGCCTCACCACTGACGTTGACCTGAATGCAGACATTCAGTGGCGGCAGGTCCGCCGGGCGTTGTTCGGACAGGCGTTGGGCGATTTTCAGGCGATCCACGGAGTGCACCCAGGCGAAATGCTCGGCAATCGAGCGGGTCTTGTTCGACTGAATGGGGCCGATGAAGTGCCAGATCAAGGGCAGGTCGGCCAGTTCGAGCTGTTTGCCCAGGGCTTCCTGCAGGTAGTTCTCGCCGAAGTCGCGCAGGCCGGCGGCGTACGCTTCGCGTAGGGCCTCGGCGGGTTTGGTCTTGCTCACGGCCAGCAGCCGGACGCTGTTTCATCGCGGCCGGCGGTCGCGGTGGCGGCGTGAATGCGTGAACTAACGAGGGCGATGTTGTCTGCTATCGTGGTCATCAAGAGGCGCCAGCGGTCTGAAGGTTCGCGGCATTCTACTGGAATTGAGGGACGCTATGGATATCACTGAACTGCTGGCCTTCAGCGCCAAACAGGGCGCTTCCGACCTGCACCTGTCGGCCGGTCTGCCGCCGATGATCCGTGTGGATGGCGATGTGCGGCGGATCAATCTGCCGGCGCTGGATCACAAACAGGTGCACGAACTGATCTACGACATCATGAACGACACCCAGCGGGTGGAGTTCGAGAAACATCTGGAAACCGACTTTTCCTTCGAAGTGCCGGGCGTGGCGCGGTTTCGGGTCAACGCCTTCAACCAGAATCGTGGCGCCGGCGCGGTGTTTCGTACCATTCCGTCGAAAGTGCTGAGCATGGAAGACCTCGCCATGGGCGATGTCTTTCGCAAGATCACCGATTCACCGCGCGGGCTGGTGCTGGTGACCGGACCGACGGGTTCCGGCAAGTCCACCACCCTGGCGGCGATGATCGATTACCTCAACACCCATCGTCATCACCACATCCTGACCATCGAAGACCCCATCGAATTCGTCCACGAATCGCGCAAATGCCTGATCAATCAGCGTGAAGTCCACCGCGATACCCGCAGTTTCGCCACGGCCCTGCGTTCGGCCCTGCGTGAAGACCCGGACGTGATCCTGGTGGGCGAGATGCGCGACCTGGAAACCATCCGGCTGGCGCTGACCGCTGCGGAAACCGGGCATCTGGTGTTCGGCACGCTGCACACCACCTCGGCGGCCAAGACCATTGACCGGGTGGTTGACGTATTTCCGGGTGACGAAAAATCGATGGTGCGCTCGATGCTGTCCGAGTCATTGCTGGCCGTGATCTCGCAGACGCTGATCAAGAAGATCGGCGGCGGCCGGGTGGCGGCGCACGAGATCATGCTGGGAACGTCGGCGATCCGTAACCTGATCCGTGAGGACAAGGTGGCGCAGATGTATTCGGCGATTCAGACCGGCGGGTCGCTGGGGATGCAGACACTCGACATGTGCCTGAAGGATCTGGTGACCAAGGGCCTGATCAGTCGTGAACATGCGCGGGAGAAGGCGCGGACGCCGGATAACTTCTAGCCAAAAAAAACGCAGCCCGGGGGCTGCGTTTTTTGTGATCTGCAAATGTCAGCGCTGAACCACGCGCATCTGCTTGCCGCCCGGCTCTTTCGGCAGCATCCGCTTGGCAACCACGTAATGCTGTTCCCAGTACGGTTTGTTCAGCGTATCGATACTCACCGCTTTGCCGCGACGCGGCGCATGGATGAAACGGTCGTTGCCCAGGTAGATGGCAACATGATTGACCCGACGGCTCTTGATGTTGAAGAAAATCAGGTCGCCCGGCTTCAGATCCTTGCGCTCGACTTTCTCGCCGTGGCCGCTGGCCATGGCATTGGAGGTGCGCGGCAGGTCGAACGTGGCGTCGTTGAACGCGTATTTCACCAGGCCGCTGCAGTCGAAGCCTTTGCTCGGGCTGCTGCCGCCCCAACGGTAAGGTGTACCGAGGACGTTCACCGCGCGGCTGAGGACGTTGCTGCTTTCCTTGTTCGCCATCGCGGGAACCAGCTTGCCGTGACCTTTGCTGGCGAGCGTGGTGTGTTTCGTTTGCTTGCCTTTGTTCGAGGGAGCAGAGGCATGGGATTTGGGGGTGAAGCCGTTGACGTTGGGCAGACGTTGCTCACGATTGGTGGCGTGGGCGGCCAGTGGCATTAATAGGCAAATGGTCAGCCATGTCTTGAAAAATGGACGCATAGGCAGGGCTCGTATAGGTTAGCGCGCAACTTTATAACAGCTTTTTTGTCCCTTCCGAGGCCGTTGGTCGATTCAAAAGGCGGGCAACGGAACCAAACAAGCGGCAAATGGACGCAATTGTCGGACAGAAGTCAGGCGCTACAAGGCTTTGACGGACCACAAGGTAACATTTGCCGTACGTCGGCTTCCTGTAAAAAAGTCACAAAGAATTAAAGAAAATTTATCTATTGCGTGAATCGAGGTCTTCATGAACCGCTATCGACTGCCCCAGGTAAAGGAAAAGGACACCCATAGCAAGGTGATCGGTTACCTGTTGTGGATCTTCGGTTTTACCGGATCCCACCGCTTCTATTACGGCAAACCGGTGACCGGCACGATCTGGTTTTTCACCTTCGGACTGCTGGGGATCGGCTGGCTGATTGACGTGTTCCTGATTCCGGCGATGGATCGGGAAGCGGACCTGCGGTTTGCGGCGGGGCCGATCGAATACAACGTGGCGTGGATTCTCCTGACGTTCCTTGGCGCGTTCGGCGTGCACCGGATGTATCAGGGCAAGTGGATCAGCGGGGTGGTGTATCTGCTGACCGGCGGGTTGTTCTTTCTGGGGGTGCTGTATGACTTCTGGACACTGAATGATCAGGTGTCGGTGCGTAACGCCGAGGGGCGCGGCGCCTTTCAGTAAGTGATGCGAGGGGTTGCTGCCGAAGCTGTTCGCACTTTGGCGGCAACCCCTCCTCAAGCCTCGGTCTTGCATTTGTGTCATTTCAATTGCGCGAAGGTTTGTCTTTGGAAAGCGACAAACGTAACGGCAGTGACACCATAAAGTATCGCAATGATGGCGTGATTGGGTATGGACCAATACACAACCCTGTCCACCAAGATCACCAGCGATACTGTTGCAATCAAGTAGGCTGATATTTTCAGTAGCAGACCTGCACGCAAACTGGCGCGTCCCCGGCGTAATAAGAAAATTTGCAGTAGTTGCGTTAGTGCCAGTGCCAGAGAAATCAGCAGCGTTACACTAATTGGCAAGCCAATTGAGTCCTGGTTTACGTCATATATCCCCGATTCGAGGTTTTTTATTAGTATGAGTATTGCTGCGCCAGATGTGATTGCGAGAGCGATCGGATAAATATAACTAAATGGTTTGTAGGTTATGTTCATTCGCTCTCCATTGAACAGGTATCTGTAAAGTTATTAATGCTCACGGCGTAGGGTGAAATCCAGCTCCGCTCAGCCTTATTTTATGCTCTCCGAAAATCTCGATCTCGTAATGTGTTCCAGAAAATACTCTGCCTGCTGTTGTTAATAATTCAAGGGCAGTTGACCTGTTGCTTGCGTCGAAGTCGTAAGTGTCAGTATAGGCTCTGATAACACCATCGAAAACCCAGGCTCCTGCATTATCGCGTGAAAAGTTTCCTTCCATCTTTAACGTTATTCTTCCCAAGTAAGCCCCGGTGATAGTGCTGTCATTAATGGTGGCGTAAGGGATTTTCGGGTCAGATAAGTAATAAGTGCCGGGTTCTCGGGTGCTCGCGATAGAGCTTGCCAGTAATGGCAGTTCGTTGGCTTTGACATTCAGGCCAATGTTGTTGATGTTGACCCTCATCCTCTCGCCATTTCCCCAGAGATAATGAGCAAAGGCCTTGATCGGGCTGAAGGTGCCGCCAGATAGCTCGGTTGTGAGTGTTTCGTAATTCAGATTGTAAGGAGCAGTCGCGGAGACTTTGATCAATGCTTCTATGGGGCTTAATTTTTGCTGCGCCGCAAATGCATCAGCCAAACTGAAATTGATGACTTTATTCTTGAAATAACCATGGCTGATGATGGTGGAGTTACTGAGTAAATAATTGTCGCTTTCGGTAATTCTCCAGAGGTCGCGAATTCCACCCAAGGCGTCGTTGTTAATTGCCTTGTTCACCATTTGCAGTTCATAGGTGAAAGCTTTAATTCCGGATTTTATTTCAAGCCAGGCATGGAACATGTCCATTTCTGCTGAGGTTATTACAGGGCCGCTACTCAGTGGTAATGAATAGGTTTGACCGTCATTGGTGATAACAGCCTCTCCTGTACCTTGCCAGTCTGCTGTTGCATAGGTTCCCCATCTGAAGCCGGAGTCAACTGTAAATCCGCCAGAGTTTCCTGTTGTGCCTCTGATCACAATAGGGGGGAGCGTAAGTCCATTTTTCATATGCTCATCCTTGTGGGTATTGGTTATCCTTTTGATATTTTTATATTAGTGGCTGCGCGTAAGTGTCGCCTATTAGAACTTTGTAGGCTGTTTCTGATCGTGTTGAGGCTATTTTTACGAGAGTGTAAAGCGTCGGATTTTTCTTTATGGCGGGCGGCCGCTTTCCTACGTCAATCGGTGTAGATCTAACAGTGGAGAGGACGCGAAGGAGATCGTGTTGCGAAGAATGACTTTGAGCGTGACTTTACCAGCAAGGATATTTGTCGCTATTAAATAGAATTCAGGAGATAGCAGGCCATTACAGCCTGCTATCTCTTGTCTTCATGCCTGATGGCTGATCCGGCCATCCACCAGGGTGTAGCGCACGACACCCGGCAGACTATGGCCGATGAACGGGCAGTTTTCGCCCTTCGACAGCCAGGTCTCGCCGGCCACGGTCGAGGCCTTCGGATCGAACAGCACGATATCCGCTGCACCGCCCACCGCCAGTTTGCCCGCCGGCAGGCGCAGGGCGTCGGCCGGGCCGGCGCTCAGGCGCGCGAGCAGGGTCGGCAGATCCAGCAGGCCGTCTTCGACCAGCGTCATCGCCAGCGGCAGCAACAGTTCGACGCTGCTGATGCCCGGTTCGGTCGCGCCGAACGGAGCCAGTTTGGCATCACGCTCGTGGGGCTGGTGATGGCTGGAAATCGCCGAGATCACCCCGGACTTCACCGCTTCACGCAGACCGTCGCGGTCGGCGCGGGTGCGCAGCGGCGGTTGTACGTGATACAGGCTGCTGAAGTCGATCAGCGCTTCATCCGTCAGGATCAACTGATACAGGGCGACATCCGCCGTGACTTTCAGACCGCGGGCCTGGGCCTGTGCGATCAGGGCTGCACCACGGGCACTGGTGAGCTGGCTGAAATGTGCGCGCACACCGGTCTGTTCCACCAGCAGCAGATCCCGGGCCAGCGCCACGGTTTCGGCGGTTTCCGGGATGCCTGGCAGGCCGAGGAAACTGGCGGTGGGGCCTTCGTGGGCCAGGCCGCCGTCGGCCAGGTCATGATCCTGGGAGTTGAAAATCACCGTCAGGTCAAAGGTCGCCGCGTAGTCCAGCGCCCGGCACAGGGTACGGGTGTTGCGGAAGCTCTCAAGACCGTTGCCGAATGCCACGCAACCGGCGTCGCGCAGGGCTGCCAGCTCGGCCAGTTGTTCGCCGTCCAGGCCTTTGCTAAGGGCGCCGATCGGGAACACCTTGGTGTTGCCGGCCTCTCGGGCGCGGTCGAGGATCAGCTCGGCCACGGCGGAAGTATCAAGCACCGGTTTTGTCTTCGGCGGGCAGCACAGGCTGGTCACACCACCGGCTGCCGCTGCACGGGTTTCGCTGGCGATACTGCCCTTGCGGCTGTAACTCGGCTCGCGCAGGGCGACGTTCAGGTCGACGAGGCCTGGAGCGGCGACAAGGCCGTGGGCATCGATGGTTTCCACGGCGCTGAAACCGGCCGGTGCAGCGCCGAGGGCGACGATCTTGCAGGCTTCAACGTGAATATCGGTGATTTGATCCAGGCCGCTGGCTGGGTCGATGACGCGGGCGCCGAGAATGCTGAGCTTCACTGGGCGTTCTCCTGCTCGAATTGACGCTGCGCGGTTTGTCCGCTCATGGCCATGGACAGCACGGCCATACGGATCGCGATGCCGTAAGTGACTTGATTGAGGATCACCGAGTGCGGGCCGTCGGCGACTGCCGACTCGATCTCCACGCCACGGTTGATCGGCCCCGGGTGCATGACGATGCAATCGGGTTTGGCGCCGGCCAGGCGCGCGGTGGTCAGGCCGAACAGACGGTAGAACTCGCCTTCGCTCGGCAGCAGGCCGCCGGTCATGCGTTCACGCTGCAGGCGCAGCATGATCACCACGTCGACGTCTTTCAGGCCTTCGGTCATGTCGGTGTAGACCTTCACGCCGTACTGCTCGATGCCGATCGGCAGCAGGGTTTTCGGCGCGATCACGCGGATGTCCTGGCAGCCAAGGGTCTTCAGGGCGAGCATGTTCGAGCGCGCCACCCGCGAATGCAGGATGTCGCCGACGATGGCCACCGAGAGGTTTTCGAAGCTGCCCTTGTGCCGACGGATGGTCAGCATGTCGAGCATGCCCTGGGTCGGGTGGGCGTGACGGCCGTCACCGCCGTTGATGATCGCCACCTGCGGGCAGACGTGCTCGGCGATGAAGTGCGCGGCGCCCGAGTCACCGTGGCGCACGACGAACATGTCGGCGGCCATGGCTTCGAGGTTGCGCAGGGTGTCGAGCAGGGTTTCGCCCTTGCTGGCCGACGAGGTCGACACGTTCAGGGTGATCACGTCCGCCGACAGCCGTTGGGCCGCCAGTTCGAAGGTGGTGCGGGTGCGGGTGGAGTTTTCGAAGAACACGTTGCACACGGTCTTGCCGCGTAGCAGCGGGACTTTCTTCACGGCCCGTGCGCCAACTTCGAGGAACGAGTCGGCGGTGTCGAGGATTTCCGTCAGCAACTCCCGGCGCAGGCCGTCGAGCGAGAGGAAGTGTCGCAGCTGGCCCTGATCATTGAGCTGCAGCGGGCGCTTGGTATCTAGAGGCGTCATCGCGAAGGGGACTCTCAATAGGGCGGATTAAAGGGCAAGGTCTTGCAGTTCGAGGGCCAGCTCCGGGCCGGACAGCTTGACCCGCTCGTGGGCGGCCAGCGACAGGGTCGCGCCGACCACGTTCGGGCGGATCGGCAGTTCGCCGGCGTCCAGATCCAGCAGGCAGACCAGCGTCACGCTGGCCGGACGGCCATAGTCGAACAGTTCGTTCATGGCGGCGCGGATGGTCCGGCCGCTCATCAGTACGTCGTCGATCAGCACCAGATGCTGGCCTTCGATTTCGAAGGGCAGGGCGGACGGGCGCACTTGCGGGTGCAGGCCGTTCTGGCTGAAATCGTCGCGGTAGAAGGAAACATCCAGCGTGCCCAGTGGCGCGTCGCTGCCCAGTTCTGCGAGCAGGGCCTGGGCGACCCAGACGCCGCCGGTGCGGATGCCGATGTAACGCGGTTCGCTGATATTGCGCTGGGCAAGGTGCGCCTTGAGGCGGGTCGCCATCTGGCTGATCAGATCGGCGGGATTGGGCAGGCTCATGGTTGCTCCTTCTCGGGGCCGAGCCGGTTCTCGCGAACCGGAGCTCGGGTTGTAGCCAAAAGAAAAGCGCCGTAGCGCTTGTCAGGATTCAAACAGTGCGGTGTTTTCGTCGAGCCAGCCCTGCAACAGCAGGGCGGCGGCGATGGCGTCCACCGGGTTGTCGCGGTAACTGCCTTTCTGTCCGCCGCGCACCAGTCGTTCACCCTTGGCTTCGAAGGTCGTCAGGCGCTCGTCATGGGTGTAGAAGGGCAGGTTGTAGCGGCCGTTGAGGCGGCGGGCGAATTTCTCGGCGCGGGCGCACATCTCGCTGGGCGTGCCATCCATGTTCAGCGGCAGACCAACGACCACGGCATCGGGCCTCCATTCCTTTATAAGGGCTTCGACCTGGTTCCAGTCCGGAACGCCGTTCTGGGCCTTCAGGGTGCACAGTTCGCGAGCCTGGCCGGTGATCACCTGGCCGACCGCCACGCCGATCTGTTTGGTGCCGTAGTCGAAGCCGAGGATCAGGCGCAGGGCCATCAGGCGTGCCCTGCCTGGCTGGTCAGCAGGCTGAGGTTGATTCCCAGGTGCTTTGCCGCCGCTTCCAGACGCAGTTCGCTGCGGGTGTTGAACAGGATGTCGGCGTCGTACGGGCAGGTCAGCCAGGCGTTGTCGGCCAGTTCGGCTTCCAGTTGCCCGGCTTCCCAACCGGCGTAACCGAGGGTGATCAGGCTTTTCGCCGGGCCCACGCCGTCAGCGATGGCGAACAGCACGTCCTGGGACGTCGACAGTGCCAGTTCGCCGTCCAGCTCGACGGTGGCCTGGAAGGTCTTGCCCGCCGGATGCAGGACGAAACCTCGATCGGTCTGCACCGGGCCGCCGATGAAGATCGGTACATGCTGGCACAGCGCTGGCGGATCGACGTCCGGGCGCAGTTGCTCGAGGATGTCGGCCAGATTCAGCTCTTGCGGTCGGTTGATCACCAGCCCCATGGCCCCATTGGCCGTGTGCTCGACGATGTAGGTCAAGGTGTGGGCAAAGTTCGGGTCGGCCATGTGTGGCATGGCGATCAGGAAGTGATGCTTGAGGTAGCTGGGGCTGACGTTTTTCATGTGCGGTAGTGTGGCGTTCGGGGGGCGAACTGACAAGCTGGAGATGCAAGCAACACATCCATCCATCGTGGGAGCGAGCCTGCTCGCGAAAGCAGTGTGTCATTCAATATTCATGTAGCTGATCCACCGCATTCGCGAGCAGGCTCGCTCCCACAGGGGTTCTGCGGGGGTCAGTTACTGGAGAGCCGGTCGCCCCGGGCGAATTTCCAGGTGCGGATGATTTCCAGCCGGTCGATGTCCGACAGGTCCCCGGTAAACGGTGCAAACGGTGCGGCCAGACGTACGATGCGCTGTGCCGCCTGATCCAGCAGCGGCTGACCGGAAGATTCCAGCACCAGCACTTCATACAGCGAGCCGTCGCGGTTGATCGACACCATCAGGCGCAAGTTGCCGTAAATCTGCTGGCGCCGGGCTTCTTCGGGGTAATTGAGGTTGCCGATGCGCTCGACCTTCTTGCGCCATTCGTCCTTGTACCAGGCGCCCTTGTCGCGCATGGTCGACGCCGCGCTCAGGCGGTGGATGCGCGGGCGTTTGGCGTACAGCTGTTGTTCGTTGGCCAGCTCGGCTTCGAGGCTGGCGATGTCACTGGAAAGCTGGGAGCTGTCGAAAGTCGGGGCGTCGACCGTGGGTCTGGTCTCGGTCCTGGCTTCTTCTTTCTTGGTCGGCGCCTTTTTCGGCTTCGGCGCGACGGTAGTCACCGCCGCCTTGGGCGCGGCTTCCTGCACCTGCGGTCTGGCGGCCGGCGGCGGCGTGACTTTTTTGACCTGATTGTCCTGGAACGGCGCGACCTCGGTGGTCTTGGGGATCGCCTTCTTGTCGAGGGTGCCGCTGCCTTCCTGGTTTTCCTGGGCGAGGAAATCGGCCTTCGCCGGCTTCTTTTCGCTCTTGAAGGTGGCGAGGGTGATTTCCAGGGTTTTGCTGATCTGCCGGGGCTCGACCATGGTGAAACCCACGCCGAGCAGCAGCGCCAAATGGATCAGCGCCGCGAGAAACAGGGTAAATCCGAGGCGATCGACCGGGCGCACGCCGCGGTGGGCGAGTTCAGCAGGCAGATCGGACGGAAGTGTCATGACAAGAAAACCAACATCGCGTTTTTCACAGGCCGCGCATGATAACGCAATGTTGGTTTCACGCCTTGGGCTTCAAGCATCAAGCGACAGGCTGCATGTGACACACATCAACCTTGCAGCTTTTTCTCGATGGCATCCATCAGCATTCCGCCAATGTCGGTGCCGAAGGCATTGTCGATCTCACGGATGCAGGTCGGGCTGGTGACGTTGATTTCGGTCAGGTGCTCGCCGATCACGTCGAGGCCGACGAACAGCAGGCCTTTCTCGCGCAAGGTCGGGCCGACCTGGGCGGCGATCCAGCGATCCTTGTCGGTCAACGGACGGGCTTCGCCACGACCGCCGGCGGCGAGGTTGCCACGGGTTTCGCCCAAGGCCGGAATCCGCGCCAGGCAGTAATCCACCGGCTCGCCGTCGATCATCAGGATGCGCTTGTCGCCATCGACGATGGCCGGCAGGTAAGCCTGGATCATGATCTGCTGTTTGCCGTGCAGGGTCAGGGTTTCCAGAATCACCGACAGGTTCGGATGACCGGCGGTATGACGGAAGATCGACGAACCGCCCATGCCATCCAGCGGCTTGAGGATCACGTCACCGTGATGGTCGGCGAATTCGCGCAACACGTCCGGGCGACGGCTGACGATGGTCGGCGGCGTGCACTGCGGGAACAAAGTGGCGAACAGTTTTTCATTGCAGTCGCGCAGGCTCTGCGGCTTGTTGACCACCAGCACCCCGGCGGCTTCGGCCTGTTCGAGCAGGTAGGTGGAGTAGACGAACTCCATATCGAACGGTGGATCCTTGCGCATCAGGATCACGTTCAGGTCGCTGAGCAGGGCGTCCTGTTCGGCACCCAGTTCGAACCATTTTTCCGGGTTGGCGAAGACCTTCAATGGCTTCATCCGTGCCCGGGCCTGGCCTTCAGCCTGATAAAGGTCCTTCTGCTCCATGTAGAACAGTTCCCAGCCGCGCTTCTGCGCCGCCAGCAGCATGGCCAGCGAGCTATCCTTTTTGTAGGAAATGCTGGCGATAGGGTCCATGACAATCCCGACGCGAACGCTCATTGGGTTTTCCTCGAAAATTGGCTACCGGATCGGTATGAAAAAGTGCCGCCAGAGTGGCGCCGGGCGGGTTTGCGGTCAAGGAAAAACCCGTCGATAGATTGCGTCAGGAGACTGTGCTAAAAAGGCTGCCAGCTGCACTGGCCCTTGAACAACAAGGGTTTCCAGCCATCACTCATCGCAAAACGGACAAATTGATTCGCAAAGGCGACGGTAGAGCCCCCTTATGGAACAGCAGTCCAGCGCCTTGAAGGTCATGGTGATCGACGACTCGAAAACGATTCGTCGCACCGCCGAGACCCTGCTGAAAAATGCAGGGTGCGAAGTCATCACCGCAATCGACGGTTTCGACGCCCTGGCGAAGATTGCCGACCACCACCCCGGGATCATTTTTGTCGACATCATGATGCCGCGTCTGGATGGTTATCAGACCTGCGCTTTAATCAAGAACAACAGTGCTTTCAAGGCCACGCCGGTGATCATGCTGTCGTCCCGCGACGGGCTGTTCGACAAGGCCAAGGGGCGGATTGTCGGCTCCGATCAATTTTTGACCAAGCCTTTCAGCAAGGAAGAGCTGCTCGACGCGATTGCGGCCCATGTTCCGGGCTTTGCCGCTGATTTGCCGCAGTAAGACACGCACAGTGACGCTCGGCCAGCGGGCCCGGTGTCGACAAGAAAAAATGGGGAAGACCATGGCACGTATTCTGATCGTCGATGATTCGCCGACCGAAATGTACAAACTGACCGGCATGCTGGAAAAGCACGGCCATGAAGTGTTGAAAGCCGAAAACGGCGCCGACGGCGTGGCCCTGGCCCGTCAGGAAAAACCCGATGCCGTGTTGATGGACATCGTCATGCCCGGCCTCAACGGTTTCCAGGCAACCCGTCAACTGACCAAGGACGCTGAAACCAGCCACATCCCGGTCATCATCATTACCACCAAGGATCAGGAAACCGACAAGGTCTGGGGGACTCGCCAGGGCGCCAGGGATTACCTGACCAAGCCGGTCGAGGAAGACATGCTGATCAAGACCCTGAACGGCGTGCTGGCCGGTTGATCGCGCCGTCATGAGCGAGTCGCTGACCGCGTTCGAACTGTTGTGGCAGATCGATCAGCGCTGTCGCCTGCTGGCGGCAGACCTGCCGTCGCAACCGGCGCGCCAGGATCGCTGGAGCGGCATCGGCTTTCGCCTCGGCGAGCACTGGTACGTCGCGCCGATGGGCGAAGTCAGCGAAGTCCTGCCCGAACCGCGTTTCACCCCGATGCCGGGGGTGAAGCCCTGGGTCAAGGGTGTGGCCAATCTGCGCGGGCGGTTGTTGCCGATTCTGGATCTGTGCGGATTTTTCGGGCATGAGCTGTCGCCGATGCGCAAGCAGCGGCGGGTGCTGGTGGTGGAGCATCGGGACGTTTTCGCCGGCGTGCTGGTCGATGAGGTCTTCGGTCTGCAGCATTTCGAGCAGGACAGTTTCGAACCCCTCTCGATCAGGAAGCGGCAGGGCTCCAAGGGCGAGTTCGTCAAAGGGTATTTCCGGCGCGAGCAGAACTGGCGGGTGTTCAGCCTGTTTGCGCTGGCGCAGTCACCGAGTTTCATGCACGTCGCGGTTTAACAGGCGAGGACCGATGATCAAAGCAAAAACCAGCAAGCCCGCAGAAGGCTCGCGCAGCCGCTCGCAGATCATCGTGCTGTTCATCGCGCTGATCGTGTTCATCATGCTGCTGTTCGCCAACTTCGCTTACCTCAACACCCAGGCCAACTACGACAAACAGTACATCGGCCACGCCGGTGAGCTGCGGGTGCTGTCGCAGCGGATCGCCAAGAACGCCACTGAAGCCGCCGCCGGCAAGGCTGCCGCGTTCAAGTTGCTCAGTGATGCGCGCAATGATTTCGCCCAGCGCTGGGGTTACCTGAAGAAGGGCGACCCGGCCACCGGGCTGCCGCCGGCACCGTCCACCGTACGCCCGGAAATGCGCGCCGTGCAGCTGGACTGGGAACGCCTGCTGAAAAACACCGACGCCATCCTCTCCAGCGAACAGACCGTACTGTCCTTGCATCAGGTGGCCGCAACCCTGGCCGAAACCGTTCCGCAGTTGCAGATCGAATACGAGAAAGTCGTCGAGATCCTTTTGCAGCGCGGCGCCCCGGCAGCGCAGGTAGCGATGGCCCAGCGTCAGTCGCTGCTGGCCGAACGGATTCTCGGCGCAGTGAATACCGTGCTCTCCGGCGACGAAAACTCGCAGCAGGCCGCCGATGCCTTCGGCCGTGACGCCACGCGCTTCGGCCAGGTGCTCAACGGCATGCTGCAAGGCAACCCGACGCTGAAGATCAGCCAGGTCGAGGACCGCGACGCCCGTGCCCGCCTGAGCGAGATTTCCGAGCTGTTCCAGTTCGTTTCGGGTTCGGTGGATGAAATCCTCGAAACCTCGCCGGAGCTGTTCAAGGTCCGCGAGTCCGCCACCAATATCTTCAGCCTGTCGCAGACCCTGCTCGACGAAGCCTCGCACCTGGCCAGCGGTTTCGAGAACCTCGCCGGCGGGCGCAGCACCGATACCATCGGCGGCTACGTGCTGGGGTTGCTGGCGCTGGCGTCGATCATCCTGATCGGCATGGTCATGGTCCGGGAAACCAACCGTCAGTTGCGCGAGACTGCCGAGAAGAACGAGCGCAACCAGAACGCGATCATGCGCCTGCTCGATGAAATCGAAGACCTCGCCGATGGCGACCTGACCGTGACCGCCTCGGTGACCGAAGACTTCACCGGAACCATCGCCGACTCGATCAACTACTCCGTCGATCAATTGCGTGATCTGGTGGCGACCATCAACCTCACCGCCGGCCAGGTCGCCGCAGCGGTGCAGGAAACCCAGGCCACCGCCATGCACCTGGCCCAGGCCTCGGAGCATCAGGCCCAGCAGATTTCCGAAGCCTCGACCGCGATCAACGACATGGCCCAGTCCATCGATCAGGTGTCGGCCAACGCCGCCGAATCCTCGGCGGTGGCCGAGCGCTCGGTGGAAATCGCCAACAAGGGCAACGAGGTGGTGCACAACACCATCCACGGCATGGACAACATTCGCGAGCAGATCCAGGACACCGCCAAACGCATCAAGCGCCTGGGCGAGTCATCCCAGGAAATCGGCGACATCGTCAGCCTGATCGACGACATTGCCGACCAGACCAACATCCTCGCCCTCAATGCGGCGATCCAGGCGTCGATGGCCGGCGATGCCGGGCGCGGGTTTGCGGTGGTTGCCGATGAGGTTCAGCGACTGGCCGAACGTTCGTCTGCCGCGACCCGACAGATCGAGACGCTGGTGCGGGCGATCCAGACCGACACCAACGAAGCCGTGATTTCCATGGAACAGACCACCACCGAAGTGGTGCGCGGCGCGCGGCTGGCGCAGGATGCCGGTGTGGCCCTGGAAGAAATCGAAGGCGTGTCCAAGACCCTCGCGGCACTGATCCAGAGCATTTCCAACGCGGCGCAGCAGCAGACGTCTTCGGCCGGGCAGATTTCCCTGACGATGAACGTGATCCAGCAGATCACCTCGCAGACGTCGTCCGGCTCCACGGCCACTGCCGAAAGCATCGGTAACCTGGCGAAAATGGCCAGTCAGTTGCGGCGTTCGGTATCCGGGTTCACCTTGCCGGCGGCGGCAGCACCCGCTACGGGCAAGGCGTGAGGCCAGCAGGCGAGATCATGTCGAGCGGAGTGGTTATGGGTGACCGGCACGACTACGTGGCCCTCGAATGGATCAAGGGCGAAATTGCCGAAACGCTGAAGCAGGCGCACCAGGCCATCGAAGCCGTGCTCGACGATCCGCAGTCGGTGCCCGGTCTGGACGAGTGCCTGGCGTGCATCCATCAGGTCCACGGCAGTCTGCAGATGGTCGAGTTCTACGGTGCGGCACTGCTCGCCGAGGAAATGGAGCATCTGGTCGAAGCCCTGCAGAACGACCGCGTCAGCCACCGTGATGAAGCCTTGCACCTGCTGTTGCAGGCCTTCGGCCAATTGCCCGCCTACCTCGAGCGCGTGCAAGGCGCCCGCCGTGATTTGCCGCTGGTGGTGTTGCCGTTGATCAACGATCTGCGCAGCGCCCGGGGCGAAAGCCTGTTGTCCGAGACCAGCCTGTTCAGCCCGCAATTGCCGGAACTGGCGCCGCTGAGCCGGCAGGCGCTGGCCCTGCTGGAACCTGCCGAGCTGTCCAGCGTGCTGCGCAAGTTGCGGCAGATGTTGCAGATGGCGTTGGTGGGACTGTTGCGCGAGCAGGACGATCAGACTCACCTCGGCTACCTCGGCAAGGTTTTCGCTCGCCTGGAAGCCTTGAGCGGCGAGGCTCCGTTGAGCCCGTTGTGGCAGGTCGCCTCGGCGCTGGTCGAAGGCATGCGCGAAGGCCGGATCGCCAACAGCCCGGCCCTGCGCAGTCTGTTCAAGGACGCCGACAAGGAGCTCAAGCGCCTGCTCGAACAAGGCATGGCCGGTCTCAACCAGCCACCGCCTCCCGAGCTTTTGAAAAGCCTGCTGTTCTACATTGCCAAAGCCGAACATCCCACCGGGCAGATGCTGACCATGAAAGATCGCTACTCCCTGGACGACGCGTTGCCTGACAGCGCGATGGTCGACGAAGAACGCGCCCGCCTGGCCGGGCCTGACCGCGATGCCATGCGCTCGGTGCTCGCGGCGTTGTGCGAAGAACTGGTGCGGGTCAAGGAACGTCTCGACCTGTTCGTGCGCAGCGACCGTCAGCACGCCTCGGATCTGGACAGCCTGCTGGCGCCGCTGCGGCAGATTGCCGACACCCTGGCGGTGCTCGGTTTCGGTCAGCCGCGCAGGGTCATCATCGATCAACTGGCGGTGGTACTCAGTCTTGCCCAGGGCCAGCGCGAGCCGAACGACGCCACACTGATGGACGTGGCCGGTGCCTTGCTTTACGTCGAAGCGACCCTGGCCGGTATGGTCGGCACGGTGGAACCGGAGAGCCCGGAAGACTCGCGACTGCCGACCACCGACCTGACGCAGATCCATCAGATTGTGATCAAGGAGGCGCGCATCTGCCTGCAACAGGCCAAGGACATGATCGTCGACTACATCGACGCCGATTGGGATCGCCAGCAACTGCAAGACTTGCCGGCGCTGTTGACCCAGGTGCGCGGTGCGCTGGCAATGATCCCGCTGGCCCGTGCGGCCGGCCTGCTGGAAGCCTGCAACGGTTTCATCCGCGAGCATCTGCTGCTCGACCCGCACGAGCCGGGCTGGCAACAACTGGACCACCTCGCCGATGTCATCACCGGTATCGAGTATTACCTTGAACGCCTGAGCGACGATCCGCTGGCCTGCGGCGAGCCATTGCTGGACGTCGCGCAGAAAAGCCTGGCGCGTCTCGGCTACTTTCCTGACGAGCCGCCGAGTGAACGGCATGTACCCGTGCTCGACGACGTGCTCAGCCCCGGCGAAGCGCTGGTGATGCAGGACCTGCAGGAACTCGATGACCCCGGCATCGTGAAGTCGTTGGCCGATGTGCTGGCCAGTCCGGTCTCGGCGGTCAACCCGCCGGCACTGACCACGCCAGGCAGCCTGTTGCCGCCGCCGCCCGATGAAGAGCCGGTGGACGACGAATTGCGTGAAGTGTTTCTCGAAGAAACCGAGGAAGTGCTCGATGTCCTGCGCGACTACCTGCCGCGCTGGACCGCCGATCCGCAGGACCGCGCAGCGTTGAGTGAACTGCGCCGGGCATTCCACACCCTCAAGGGCAGCGGGCGCATGGTCCGGGCACTGGTGCTCGGCGAGCTGGCCTGGGCCGTGGAGAACCTGCTCAACCGGGTGCTGGAACACAGCGTCGAGCCTGGCCCGGCCGTGCAACAGTTACTGACTGATACGTTGCTGATGCTGCCGGACCTGATCGCCGAATTCGCCATCAACGGTCAACGTCAGCGCCAGGATGTCGATCACCTGGCGGCGCGGGCTCACGCCCTGGCCAGGGGCGAGGTGCCGTTGCCCGCCGAGGACGTGGAAGACGTAGCGGCACTCGATCCGCTGTTGCTGGAGATTTTCCGCAACGAAGCCGAAACCCACCTCGCCAGCCTCAACCGCTTCCTCGATCAGGCCGCCGAGCATGTGCCGCTGCAGGCCAGCGATGAACTGCAACGAGCGCTGCACACGCTCAAGGGCAGCGCCTCGATGGCCGGTGTCGTGCCGATTGCCGAACTGGCGGCGCCGCTGGACAAACTGGCCCGGGAGTTCAAGGCCCATCAACTGGCGCTGGACCTGGATGAAGTGGAATTGCTGCTGGAAGCCGAAGGTCTGCTCCGCGTCGGCCTGCGCCAGCTCAAGCTTGATCCACTGGCGCCGATTGTCGGTGCGCAATCGCTGATCAAGCGCACTGAAACCCTGCTGGGTGAACGTCTCGAATCCATCCTCAACGCGCCGAACAACAGCCTGCGGGTCAAGCGCGATCCGCAACTGATCAACAACTTTCTGGCCCAGGGCATGGACATCCTGCTCGACGCCGAAAACCTCTTGCAGCGCTGGCAGCAACATCCTGGCGAGCGTCAGGAACTCAGTGCGTTGCTGGATGAGCTGACGACCCTCGGCGAGGCTGCGCACCTGGCAGACCTGTTGCCGGTGGATGTGCTGTGCGAAGCCTTGCTCGACCTGTATGGCGCCGTGGAAGAAAGCAGTCTGGCGGTCAGCGAGCGGTTCTTTCTTGAGGCCCAGCACGCCCACGAAGCGCTGATCAACATGCTCGACGAACTGGCCGCCGGCCAGGAAATCACCCCGCAACCCCAGCGTATCCGTGCACTGCACGAACTGCTGGACGAAAGCCTCGACCCGTCGGCCATGGGCCTGATTCGCAGTGACGGCAGTCGCACCCTGAGCATTCATGAGCTGGGCAGTGCTACCGCCGAGCTGCAAAAGAACGTCGGCGGACCCGGTGCGGATGACGAGATCGTCGAGATCTTCCTCGAAGAGGCGGTGGACATTCTCGACAGCGCCGGACAAGCCTTGCAGCGCTGGTTGCATGACCCGGAAAACGGTGCCCCGCTGTCATCGCTGCAACGGGACCTGCACACTCTCAAGGGCGGTGCACGAATGGCCGAGGTGGAGGCCGTCGGTGACCTGGCCCAGGAGCTGGAAAGCCTTTACGAAGGTCTGGTGGATCGCCGCTACAGCCACAGCGACGCCTTGGGCCGGCTGTTGTTGCAGAGCCATGAGCGCCTGGCGTTGTACCTCGATCAACTGCATGACCAGCAGCCGCTGAAGCCGGCACAAGCGCTGATCGACGCGATCCGTCAGTTCCGTCAGGGCCTCTCGGGCACTTGCGAGACGCCTTCGGAGGCCGCCAGCCATGACGGCGCCGGACACGACCCGGAACTGCTGGAGATCTTCCTCGAAGAAGGTTTCGACATCATCGAAAGCTCCGGCGCCGCGCTGCTGCGCTGGCAGGCCGAGCCCGGCAACCGCCAGGAAGTGGAAACCCTGCTGCGGGATTTGCACACCCTCAAGGGCGGTGCGCGGATGGTGGAAATCGGCCCCATCGGCGACCTCGCCCATGAGCTGGAATACCTGTACGAAAGCCTGTCCTCAGGCACCCTGCAAAGCAGCGCCGAACTGTTTGCCCTGTTGCAGCGCGGCCATGACCGCCTGGCGCAGATGCTGGATGCGGTGCGCGCCGGCCAGCCATGCCCGCCGGCAGATCGACTGATCGGCGCGATCCAGAACTTCAGCCATCCGGCGCCGGTGGAGCCCCCCGCGCCGATTTTACCGGCGCCGGTGAAGAGCGAGCCTGCCGCGCCCGCTGCCGAGGTCGGCGCGGATATGGTCAAAGTCTCCGCCGAATTGCTCGATGAGCTGGTCAACCTTGCCGGGGAGACCTCGATTTTCCGTGGGCGCATCGAGCAGCAGGTCAGCGATGCGCAGATCGCCCTGAACGAGATGGAAACCACCCTCGAGCGCATGCGTGATCAGTTGCGCCGCCTCGACACCGAAACCCAGGGGCGGATTCTCAGCCGTCAGCAAGTGGACGCCGAGCGCCTGGGCTACGAAGAGTTCGACCCGCTGGAAATGGATCGTCATTCGCAGTTGCAACAGTTGTCCCGGGCGCTGTCCGAATCCGCCTCCGACCTGCTCGATCTCAAGGAAACCCTCGACCGTCGCACCCACGACGCCGAGAATCTGTTGCAGCAGCAGGGCCGGATCAATACCGGGTTGCAGGAAGGCCTGATGCGCACGCGCATGGTGCCGTTCGAGCGCATGTTGCCGCGGCTCAAGCGCATCGTCCGTCAGGTCGCCGAAGAACTGCACAAGGACGTGGCGTTTACCGTGGGCAACGCCGAAGGCGAGATGGATCGCAACGTGCTTGAGCGCATGGCCGCGCCGCTGGAGCACATGCTGCGCAATGCCGTCGACCACGGTCTGGAACCTGCCGATGTGCGCCTTGCGGCGGGCAAACCGGCGCAAGGTCAGATCTCCCTCGATCTGACCCGCGAGGGCAGCGACATCGTTTTCGACATCCGTGACGACGGCGCCGGGGTGCCGCTGGACGCGGTGCGGCGCAAGGCCATCAAGCGCGGATTGCTGGCGCCAGACGCGCAGATCAGTGACCGTGATGTGTTGCAGTTCATCCTTCAGCCGGGGTTTTCCACCGCCGAGAAAATCACCCAGATTTCCGGACGTGGCGTGGGCATGGACGTGGTCCATGAAGAAGTGCGGCAACTGGGCGGCACCATGAGCATCGACTCCGTGCCGGGGCGCGGTGTGCATTTCCGTATCCGCCTGCCGTTCACCGTCTCGGTCAACCGCGCACTGATGGTGCAGAGTGGCGAGGATCAGTACGCCATTCCGCTGAACACCATCGACGGCATCGTCCGTGTCTTGCCGAATGAACTGGACGGGTATTTCCGCCTTGATCCACCGACGTACGAATACGGTGGTCAGCGTCATGAACTGGTTTATCTGGGCGAATTGCTGAAAACCGCGCCACGGCCGAAACTGATCGGCCAGAGCCTGCCGCTGCCGGTATTGCTGGTGCAGTGCAACGACCGGCACATCGCGGTTCAGGTCGACGCCATGGCCGGCACCCGGGAAATCGTGGTCAAGAGCCTCGGCCCGCAGTTTGCGGCGGTGCAGGGCGTGTCCGGGGCGACGATCCTCGGCGATGGCCGGGTGGTGCTTATTCTCGACCTGCTGGCGCCGATCCGCGCAATGCAGGCACGATTGCCGCAGCGTCCGGCCAGTCACGAGATCGACAGCGAACCGCAGAAGCCGCTGCTGGTGCTGGTGGTCGACGACTCGGTGACCGTGCGCAAGGTCACCAGCCGTCTGCTCGAACGCCACGGCATGAACGTACTCACCGCCAAGGACGGAGTGGATGCGATGTTGCTGCTGGAAGAGCATATGCCGGACCTGATGCTGCTCGACATCGAAATGCCGCGCATGGACGGCTTCGAAGTGGCGACCCGGGTACGTCAGGATGAGCGCCTGCAACACCTGCCGATCATCATGATCACCTCGCGCACCGGCCAGAAACACCGCGATCGCGCCATGGCCATCGGCGTCAACGACTACCTTGGCAAGCCGTACCAGGAGTCGGTGCTGCTCGAAAGCATTGCCCGTTGGAGCAAAAAACATGCATGAGCGGCCTCACAACCCACACAGCAGCCAGCTCACGGGACTGCTGCTGCCGCTGGCGGATCGCAATCTGATCCTGCCCAACGTGGCCGTCGCCGAGCTGATCGACTACCAGGCCAGCGCCTTCGACCTCGATACGCCGCCTTGGTATCTGGGCCGGGTGACCTGGCGTGAACGGCAGATTCCACTGCTGAGTTTCGAGTCGGCGTGCGGCAACAAGATCGTCATCGGCGAACGGGCGCGGATCGTCATCCTCAACGCCCTCGGCGGATTGCCGAATTTGCGCTTCATCGCTCTGCTGGTGCAGGGGATTCCGCGCTCGTACAAGCTCGACAGTCAGTTGAGTTACGTCGACGTGCCGTTGTGCGCGCTGGAGCAGGCGGCGGTGCAGGTCGGGGAGCAGGTGGCGAAGGTGCCGGATTTGCTGGGGTTGGAGAAGTTGTTGGTGGATGCGGGGCTGGTTTGATTTTCGCTTGAATTTTGCGTTGTCCTATCCCCCTCACCCCAGCCCTCTCCCCCAGGAGAGGGAGCCGACCGCGGTGTCTCGCATTATCCATCGACCTGAAAGAACCAGTCGATTATGGATTCGCTGCAAATCGTTCATTTCGGCGTAATTATCGAACATTCCCCAATCGGTCCCCTCTCCCCCCGGGAGAGGGCTAGGGTGAGGGCGCTCTTGATCGTTACTCCAGGCGTAACGATCACGCGCCGCGCTTGATTGATGCCCCCCACCCGACACTCCTAAGGTAGCTCCACGACAGCGAACCCCGTGGAGTGAGCATGACAACAACAATATCCCCCGACTCGCGCTGGACGCGGCGGCGCGACGAGAAGCAGCGGCGCCTCGACAAGGTGCGCGGGCTGGCCGACGGTGCGGTGTTGCCCACCGACCGGATCGTCGCGGCGCTCGAGGCGCTGATCCTGCCCGGCGACCGGGTGGTGCTGGAGGGCAACAATCAGAAGCAGGCAGATTTCCTCTCGCGCTCCCTGGTCAAGGCCGATCCTGAAAAGCTCCACGACCTGCACATGATCATGCCCAGCGTCGGACGCTCCGAGCACCTCGATCTGTTCGAACGCGGCATCGCCCGCAAGCTCGATTTCTCCTTCGCCGGCACCCAGAGCCTGCGCATCAGCCAGTTGCTCGAAGACGGCCTGCTGGAAGTCGGCGCGATCCATACCTACATCGAACTCTACGCCCGGCTGGTGGTGGACCTGATCCCCAATGTCGTGCTCTCGGCCGGATTCATGGCCGACCGGGCCGGCAACATCTATACCGGCCCGAGCACCGAAGACACCCCGGCATTGATCGAACCGGCAGCGTTCAGCGACGGCATTGTCATCGTTCAGGTCAATCAACTGGTGGACGACGTCAGCGAACTGCCTCGCGTGGACATCCCGGCATCGTGGGTGGATTTCGTGGTGGTGGCGGACAAGCCGTTCTACATCGAGCCGCTGTTCACTCGCGACCCGCGTCACATCAAGCCTGTGCATGTGCTGATGGCGATGATGGCGATCCGCGGGATCTATGAAAAACACAACGTCCAGTCGCTGAACCACGGCATCGGTTTCAACACCGCCGCCATCGAATTGATCCTGCCGACCTACGGCGAGTCCCTCGGCCTCAAGGGCAAGATCTGCCGCAACTGGACGTTGAACCCGCACCCGACCCTGATCCCCGCCATCGAAAGCGGCTGGGTCGAAAGTGTGCATTGCTTCGGCACTGAGCTGGGGATGGAAAACTACATCGCCGCCCGACCGGATGTTTTCTTTACCGGACATGACGGCTCGCTGCGTTCCAACCGGATGTTCTGCCAACTGGCCGGGCAATACGCGGTGGACCTGTTCATCGGCGCGACCCTGCAAGTCGATGGCGACGGCCATTCATCCACCGTCACGCGTGGCCGACTCGCCGGTTTCGGCGGCGCGCCGAACATGGGCCACGACCCGCGCGGCCGTCGTCACGGCACCCCGGCGTGGCTCGACATGCGCCATGACGATTCGCAACAGCCGATGCTTGAACGCGGCAAGAAACTCGTTGTGCAGATGGTCGAGACCTTCCAGGAGGGCGGCAAACCGACCTTTGTCGAAACCCTCGACGCGGTTGAGGTGGCGAAGAAAAGCGGCATGCCGCTGGCGCCGATCATGATCTACGGCGACGACGTCACTCACTTGCTGACCGAAGAGGGCATCGCCTACCTGTACAAGGCGCGCTCGCTGGAAGAGCGTCAGGCAATGATCGCGGCGGTGGCCGGCGTCACCGCCATCGGCCTGCGCCACCACCCGAAAGACACCGAACGCATGCGCCGCGAAGGGCTGATCGCCTTGCCCGAAGACCTCGGCATTCGCCGTACCGACGCCACCCGCGAGTGGCTGGCGGCGAAGAGCGTGGCCGATCTGGTCGAGTGGTCCGGCGGCCTCTACAACCCGCCCGCCAGGTTCAGGAGTTGGTAATGCACGCACTCAATCTGCAACCGAAAGCCATCACCCTCGCCGAGCGCCTGGCGGATCTGGCCGTGGATGCGCTGATCGATGAAGCCGACCTGTCGCCGAAACCGGCACTGGTCGACCGACGCGGCAACGGTGCGCACACCGATCTGCACCTGGGATTGATGCATGCCTCGGCGCTGGCGCTGTGGCCGGCATTCAAGGAAATGGCCGAGGCCGCGCTTGAATTCGGCGAGATCGGCTTTCCGTTGCGCGAAGCCATCGGTCGCATCGGACGGGAAGGCGAGCAAGCGATGCTCGCCACCACCCACGGCGTAAACACCCATCGCGGGGCGATCTGGGCGTTGGGCCTGCTGGTTACGGCTGCTGCGCTGGACACGAAATCCAACGGTACCAGCGCCGTCACCTTGCGCGCCGCACGCCTGGCGTTGCTCGATGATCGTCATGCACCGCGCCCGCTGAGCCATGGCGCGCAGGTCGCGCAACGTTATGGCGCTCGCGGTGCCCGGGAAGAAGCGCAACTCGGCTTCCCGTCGGTAGTGCAACGCGGCCTGCCGCAGCTCAAGCGCAGCCGCGCCGCCGGCCATGGCGAGCAGAACGCCCGACTGGATGCCTTGCTGGCGATCATGACCGACCTCGCCGACACCTGCGTGCTGTACCGCGCCGGCGAACCGGGCCTGCACGCCATGCAGCACGGTGCCCGGGCGGTACTCGATGCCGGTGGCAGCGCCAGCCTCACCGGTCGCCGCCGCCTGCACGAACTGGATCAACAACTCATCGCATTGAATGCCTCGCCCGGTGGCGCCGCCGACTTGCTCGCCGCCACGCTGTTGCTCGACCGGATCGAGCGCGACGGCCTCTTTCAGGGAGCGTTTTGATGGAAACCTTATCCTTTGAATTCCCCGCCGGGCAGCCGCCACGGGGGCGGGCGCTGGTGGGCTGTGTCGGTTCGGGCGATCTGGAAGTGCTGATCGAACCGGGTCTGGCCGGCAAGCTGACGATCAATGTGCAGACCTCGGTCAACGGCGCGCAGCAGCGCTGGCAACATCTGTTTGCGCGGATGTTCGACGGCACCACACCGCCGGCGATGGCCATCGATATCCACGATTTCGGCGCGACACCGGGTGTGGTGCGCCTGCGTCTGGAACAAGGCTTCGAGGAGATCGGCCATGACTGACACCTCGGCGCTTCTGCACAAACATTCGTTCGTTGAACTCGGCGCCCGACAACGGGCGAAAGCCTTGCTCGATACCGGCACGTTCCGCGAACTGCTGGACCCGTTTCAACGCGTCATGTCGCCATGGCTGGTACGTCAGGGCGTGGTGCCGCAGGCCGATGACGGCGTGGTGATCGCCAAGGGCAGCGTCGACGGTATGCCGGTGGTGATCGCCGCCATCGAGGGGGCGTTTCAGGGCGCAGTCTCGGTGAAGTCGGTGGCGCGAAGATTGCCGGCGCACTGGAACTGGCTGCCGAGGACAACCGCAAAGGCATCCCGACCCGCGCCATCCTGCTGTTGGAAACCGGCGGCGTGCGCTTGCAGGAAGCCAACCTCGGTCTGGCAGCGATTGCCGACATTCACGCGGCGATTGTCGATCTGCAGCAGTACCAACCGGTGGTGGGAGTGGTGGCCGGCAGCGTCGGCTGCTTTGGCGGCATGTCGATTGCCGCTGCGCTGTGCAGTTATTTGCTGGTGACGCAAGAAGCACGCCTCGGCCTCAACGGCCCGCAAGTGATCGAACAGGAAGCCGGGATCGAGGAATACGACTCCCGCGACCGGCCCTTCATCTGGAGCCTGACCGGTGGCGAGCAACGGTTTGTCAGTGGTCTGGTGGACCGTTATGTCGCCGATGACGTGGCGCAGATTCGCCATCAGGTCGATGAGCTGCTGCAACAAGGCTTGCCGACACAACCGCGCAGCCAGCGGGCCGAGTGGTTCCTGCAACGGCTGACGAGCCTGGACACTGACAAGCAAATCGAGCCTTCGGTGGTTCGCGATCTGTATCGAGGAGAGCGCTCATGAGTGGTTATTCCATGCGCGGTTTGAACTGGTTCAACGCCTTGAGCGCTGGCGCGAATGCCGTGGAAGGTTTGCCGCCCTCGCTGAAGGTCGCCGACGCGCCACTCGGGCGTTTTATCGCCGTGGTCGCCGATCCGCAAAACCGTTTCCCTCGCGCTCGCAACGGCGAAGTCGGTTTGCTCGAAGGCTGGGGGCTGGCCAAGGCTGTGGATGACGCGATCACCGCCGACCGTGACAAAACACCAAAGCGCCCATTGATTGCCATCGTCGATGTACCGAGCCAGGCCTATGGCCGCCGCGAAGAAGCCCTTGGCATTCATCAGGCCTTGGCCGGCGCGGCGGATGCCTACGCCCGAGCGCGTCTGGCCGGGCATCCGGTGATTGCACTGCTGGTGGGCAAGGCCATGTCCGGGGCGTTTCTCGCTCACGGGTACCAGGCCAACCGCTTGATCGCCCTGCGTGATCCGGGGGTGATGGTGCATGCGATGGGCAAGGCGTCGGCGGCTCGGGTCACCTTGCGCAGTGTCGAGGAACTGGAGGCCCTGGCGGCCAGCGTGCCGCCGATGGCCTACGACATCGAGAGCTACGCCAGCCTTGGACTGCTCTGGGAAACCCTGTCGGTGCAGCAGATCGATCAGCCGACGGTGGAGGATCTGGCGCGGGTGGCCGAGTGCCTGAAGCAGGCCATCGGCGATATCGGTGCGACGGATTTGAGCAGTCGTCTCGGCGCAAAAAATCGTGAAGCCTCCAGCCGCGTGCGTGAACTGCTGAGGGCGCAGTGGTGAACATGCCACTGGCCCACGATCTGCTGTGGGGCATGACGCCGGCGCAGTTGCCGGCGGATGCGCCGCAGTGGGCGATTGATTCGCTGGCTGCCGGGCAACCGGTGGTGGTGCGGCGGGCGCTGAGTGAAGACGGGTTCGTGGCGGTGGGCGTGCGCGGTCGGTTGCGCGAGCAGCGGCTGGCGGCGTTCATGCCTGTTGATTCGATTGCCTGTCGGGTCAGCCCCGAGGCGCTTTGTCATGTCGAGAGCGAACGTGATCTGCCGGTCATGCACGCGCTGCGGCAACTGCGACCGGTGCTCGATGATTGCGGTTGGATCTGGGGTGTCAGTGGCAGTGTCGGATTTGAATTGGCCAGCGGGTTTGCGGCGATGCACGGGACCAGTGATCTCGATCTCATCCTGCGGACACCGCAGCTCATCACCCGTAATCAGGCGCGCAAACTGGTGGCGGTTTTCGATCAGGCGATTTGTCGAGTGGATATGCAATTGCAGACACCGTTCGGCGCGGTGGCCCTGCGCGAATGGGCCGGAAACGCTTCGCGGGTGCTGCTGAAAAACGATTGTGACGCTCGTCTGGTCAGCGACCCGTGGAACCCCCAGGAGCAGGCCGCGTGAGCAGCCTGCTGGTGTTTCCCGGTCAGGGCGCGCAGCAGCCCGGCATGCTCCGGCGTTTGCCTGGGGAAACGTTGATCGAGGCCAGCGATTGGCTCGGTGAAGATGTCTTGCGGCTGGACTCCAGCGAGGCGTTGCGCAGCACCCGGGCGGTTCAGCTTTGCCTGCTGATCGCCGGCGTCGCTGCGTCGCGGCAGTTGTTGCAGGACGGTCTCACCGCCGATTACGTCGCCGGTCTGTCCATCGGTGCGTATCCGGCAGCGGTGGTTGCTGGCGCGTTGAGCTTCAGCGATGCGCTGCATCTGGTCAGCCTGCGCGGGCAGTTGATGCAACAGGCTTATCCACAGGGCTTCGGCATGACCGCGATCATCGGTCTGCAATTATCCACAGTCGAAACGCTGCTGGCGCAGGTGCATGGCGCAGATTCACCGGTGTACCTGGCCAATATCAACGCCGATAACCAGGTGGTGATTGCCGGCAGCGACAAGGCGATGCAGGCCGTTGCCGAGCTGGCGCGCAGTCATGGCGCCGGGGTGGCGAAACGTCTGGCGGTCAGCGTGCCGTCGCACTGCCCGTTGCTGGATGAGCCTGCGCAAACCCTCGCCGAAGCGTTCGCCAGCGTGGAATTGAAAACACCAGAAATCGCTTACCTGAGCGGCAGTCGCGCAAGGCCTGTGACCAAGGTAGAAGCGCTGCGCGACGACCTCGCCTTCAACATGTGCCGCGTGGTGGACTGGCGCGGCACCGTGCAAAGCGCCTATGAGCGCGGCGTGCGACTACAGATCGAACTGCCGCCCGGTGCGGTACTGACCGGGCTGGCGCGCCGGGTGTTCGAACAGGGGACCGTCACTGCCTTCGACAGTGCCCGGCTCGACACCCTGCAGGCGCTGCTGCGTGAAGAGGAGGGCCGCCGACCCTAGATCACTCAGGCTTCGAACAACAAAAACAACATTCGACGATGCACTTTGAGGACGACAACAATGATTATTTACGGTGTGGCGCTGCTGGCGATCTGTACGCTGGCAGGGGTGATCATGGGTGACCTGCTCGGCGTGTTGCTGGGGGTCAAATCCAATGTCGGCGGGGTCGGCATCGCCATGATCCTGTTGATCTGCGCGCGGCTGTGGATGCACAAACGCGGCGGCATGACCAAGGACTGCGAGATGGGCGTAGGCTTCTGGGGCGCCATGTACATTCCGGTGGTGGTGGCGATGGCCGCGCAACAGAACGTCGTCACCGCCCTGCACGGCGGTCCGGTGGCGGTGCTGGCGGCAATCGGTTCGGTGGTGGTCTGCGGCTGCACCATTGCCCTGATCAGCCGTACCCACAAGGGCGAGCCATTGCCCGACGAGCCGGCGGACATCTCCCCGGTCGGCACACCGGCAGGAGGTCGCTGATATGTGGGATCTCATTGAAAAAGGTCTGGAGCATAACGGTCTGATCACCGCCTTCGCCTTCGTCGGCGTGATCATGTGGGTGTCGGTAATCCTCTCCAGACGACTGACGTTCGGGCGGGTTCATGGCTCGGCGATTGCCATCGTCATCGGTCTGGTGCTGGCCTGGGTGGGCGGCACCATGACCGGCGGGCAGAAAGGCCTGGCGGATCTGTCGCTGTTCTCCGGCATCGGCCTGATGGGCGGCGCGATGCTGCGGGACTTCGCCATCGTCGCTACCGCGTTCGAGGTGCAGGCCACCGAAGCGAAAAAGGCCGGAATGATCGGGGCGGTCGCGCTGCTGCTGGGCACGATCCTGCCGTTCATTGTCGGCGCGTGCATGGCCTGGGCCTTCGGTTATCGCGATGCGGTGAGCATGACCACCATCGGCGCGGGCGCCGTGACCTATATCGTCGGCCCCGTGACCGGTGCTGCGATTGGTGCAACTTCGGATGTGATGGCGCTGTCGATTGCCACCGGGTTGATCAAGGCAATTCTGGTGATGGTCGGCACGCCGGTGGCGGCGCGTTGGATGGGGCTGGATAACCCGCGTTCGGCGATGGTGTTCGGCGGGCTGGCCGGGACGGTGAGCGGCGTGACGGCGGGGCTGGCGGCGACGGATCGGCGGTTGGTGCCTTACGGGGCGTTGACGGCGACGTTTCACACCGGGCTCGGGTGCCTGCTTGGGCCTTCGTTGCTGTTCTTCATCGTACGTGGAATTGTGGGTTAAAGATCAAAAGCTACCCCTCACCCCAACCCTCTCCCCCAAGGGGGCGAGGGGGAAAGGGAGCAGATCGGGGGCTTTTCAAATCTAAGTTCGACTCAGACATTTCAGGTCGATGTATCAAGCCCAAACACCTCACCCTAGCCCTCTCCCTCCGGGAGAG
>NZ_LRUN01000029.1 GCF_001679645.1 Pseudomonas bananamidigenes
GGGCTTGCCCGCGATGACGTCAGCACAAACAACACCGGCCCCACTGCCGGCATTGGTAGGCAAACCCGCGAAATCTGGGACCTTAATCAACCTGCGCAAATCGCTCCACCAGCCAATCGATAAACACCCGCACCCGATTGCTCAAATGCCGGTTCGGCGGGTACAGCAGGTGGAACGGGTAGGCCGGCGGGCGCCAGTCGGTGAGGATCGGCACCAGTTCGCCACGCTCGACGGCCGCCCTGACGGTGTAGCTGAAGGTGTGGATGATCCCCAGCCCGGCGAGCCCGGCCGCCAGATGCGCGTTGCTTTCGTTGACGCTGACCAGGCCTTTGCCTTCGATCTGATGGCGTTCGCCGTTGCGCTGGAAGTTCGACGGCAGAATGCGCCCGGTGGAGGCCGAGCGATAGGCGATCATTTGATGCCGGGCAAGCTCCAGCGGGTGCATCGGCGTGCCGTGGCGCTGCAAATAGTCGGGCGTGGCGCAGGTGGTCCAGGACACTTCGCCGAGGCGGCGTACGGCGAGTGCCTGTTCGGTCAGCGGGCCACCGCGAATCACGCAGTCGACGCGCTCGCTGATCAAGTCCACCGGGCGGTCGCTGACGCCCAGATCGACCTGAATGTCCGGATAACGCTCGAAGAACTTCGGCAGTTCGGGAATCACCAGCATGGTCGCGGTGGAGCCGCCGATGTCCACGCGAATCCGACCCCGAGGCAGGCCTTGGGCCTGGCTGAAACCCTGATCGATGTCGTCCAGTTGATGCAGCAGTTGTTGGGTCAGCTGGTAATAGGAGGCGCCGTCGGCGGTGACGGTCAGGCGCCGGGTGGTGCGTTGCAGCAGACGCACGCCGAGGTGGCTTTCCAGTTGCCCGATCAGTTTGCTGACCGTGGTTTTGGGCTGGTTCAACGAGTCGGCGGCTTTGGTGAACGAGCCGCTTTCCACCACGCGGGCAAACACACGGATCGCCAGTAACTGATTCATCGGGCTGCACTCAAGGATTGAAGTCGGTGCTGAGTATTGTGCATGTCTGTGTACAAACAAAACCGATTTTGCGGATTTTTCAAATCAATCCATCGGCCTAAAGTCGCTTTCAACGGCTCACCTACGACCCGTCACCTTCCTCAACACGGTTACTGGAGATTCATCATGAGCAACAGACTTGAAGGCAAAATCGCATTGATCACCGGCGGTACCACCGGTATCGGCCTGGCCTCGGCGCAGGAATTCGTCGCCCAGGGCGCCACCGTCTTCATCACTGGCCGTCGTCAGGCCGAACTGGACAAAGCGGTCGCCGCCATCGGCCCGCGCGCCATCGGCATTCAGGGCGACGTGGCGAAGCTGGAAGACCTGGATCGCGTCTACCGCGAAATCGCCGAGAAGGCCGGGCACCTCGACATTCTGTTCGCCAACGCCGGGGGCGGTGACATGCTGCCGCTGGGAGCTATCACCGAAGAGCATTTCGACCGGATTTTCGACGCCAACGTGAAGGGCACGCTGTTCACCGTGCAGAAAGCGCTGCCGCTGCTGCGCGATGGCGCCTCGATCCTGCTGACGTCGTCGACCACCTCGGTGCAGGGCACGGAAAACTTCAGCGTCTACAGCGCAAGCAAAGCCGCCGTGCGCAACTTCGCCCGCTCCTGGTTGCTGGATTTGAAACCTCGGCGCATCCGCGTCAACGCCATCAGTCCCGGCCCGGTTCGCACCCCGGGGCTGGCAGGTCTGGTGCCGGCAGAACACACTCAAGGGCTGTTCGATCAACTGGCGTCGGTGGTGCCGATCGGGCGTCTGGGTGAACCGAGCGAGATTGCCAAGGCTGCGTTGTTCCTGGCCTCGGATGACAGCAGCTTCGTCAACGGCATCGAACTGTTCGTCGACGGCGGCACCGCGCAGATCTGATTGGCGGCAATCAATGCCCCGGCACTTGTTCGTTCGAGTGTCGGGGCACGTCTGTTTCTTCGGCGGGCGCCTTGTCCCAGATCAGTCTTGGGTCGAAGCTCATGGCCGAGAGCATGGTGAACACCACCACCAGGCCGAAAAACAGAATCCCCGGTCGCGGCTCGATATCCCCCAGCGCCTGGAATTTCACCAGCGCCGCCACCAGCGCGACCACCAGCACATCGAGCATCGACCAATAGCCGATCAGCTCGACGAACCGGTACAGCTTCGAACGTTCCCGGCGCGCCCAGTGGCTGTCCCGTTGCACGGTAATCAGCAGCAGCGTCAGGGCGATGAACTTGATCCCCGGCACCGCGATGCTGGCGATGAAGATGATCAGCGCGATGTCCCACGCGCCGTGGGCCCAGAATTCCAGCACGCCGCTCATGATGGTGCTGTCGGCACCGTTGCCGAGCATGACGGTGTTCATCACCGGCAGCAGATTCGCCGGCACGTAGAACGCCAGGGCGGCGAACATGTAGGCCCAGGTGCGGGCGAGAGAATTGATCTTGCGCCGGTGCAGCGGCGCGTCGCAGCGCGGGCAGTGGTGCGGCTCGTCGGTCATGTCGCAGGCCAGGCCGCAGCTGTGACACAGGCAGAGGTTGAGTTCGCTGGCGGTCGGCGGCCGCTTCATAGAATGTCCCACAAATCGCGTATGTCGCGTCCGGCGATGCGGATCAGCAACAGGCTGAGCACGGCCAGCGCAAACAGGCCGATGCCGGGGATCACATCGAGCATGCCCGCCAGTTTGAACACCGCCACCATCGCCCCGAGCAGACACACTTCCAGCATGCTCCAGGGGCGCAGGGTTTCCAGCCAGCGCATGCACAGTTTGAAGGCCGGCGAACGGCGCGAGGCGAGGGCGAAGCTCAGTACCCAGATCAATAACGCCAATTGAAAGGCCGGGGCGATGATGATCGAGATCGCCGCCACCATCGCCATGAAGGTGATCGGCCCCTGACTCAGGGCCAGCACCGAATCCCACAGGGTCGCGCTGTTTTTCAGGCCTTGCATGCTGATGCTCATCACCGGGTAAAAATTGGCGAACAGCCACAGCATGGCCGCGGTGAAACTCAGGGCCAGGCGTTGCTCCACGCTCAGATTGTTATGGCGCTGAAGCACGCCGCCGCAGCGAGCGCAGAGGGTTTTCTGATGAGCGGCGAGCGTGGACTTTTCATACACGCAGTCGCAATGCTCGCAGATGATCAGGTGCTCGGTCGTGGCCATTGGGGCACTCGGTGGGGGACGGCTGGAACCTTCTTCAATATAGGCGCGTTGGGGCATCCGACAACTGTCACATCCCGAAAGGCACCTTTGGTCTGCCGGCCCGCCGGGTTTGTGCAAGCGTTCCATACTCTTTGGCGCCGAATTCATCACGAGCAGGAGCAGGGCCATGAGTGAAAAACCGACGATTGTGCTGGTACACGGGTTCTGGGGCGGTGCCGCGCATTGGGGCAAGGTGATTGTCGAACTGACGCGCAAGGGCTACAGCAAAATCCAGGCGGTGGAAATGCCGCTGACGTCGCTGGCCGACGATGCCGAGCGCACCCGCAAAATGGTCGCTCAAGTCAGCGGGCCGGTGCTGCTGGTCGGGCATTCCTACGGCGGGGCGGTGATCACACAGGCCGGCAATCAACCGAATGTGACCGGGCTGGTGTACATCGCCGCCTTCGCCCCGGATCAGGGCGAAAGCCCGGGCGGCATCACTCAGGAACATCTGCCCGCCGCCGCACCGAATCTCGCCCCGGACAGCGACGGTTTCCTCTGGCTCAAGGCAGACAAGTTCCATGAAAGCTTCTGCCAGGACCTGTCGGCAGACGAGGCACTGGTGATGGCCGTCACCCAGAAAGCGCCGCTGGCCAGCACTTTCGGCGATGTCATCAGTGATCCGGCGTGGAAGCACAAACCGTCGTGGTATCAGATTTCCAGCCAGGATCACATGATTCACCCGGACAACCAGAAACGCATGTCCGCCCGGCTCAATGCGAAGAAAGTCATCACCCTCGACGCCAGCCACGCTTCGCTGGCCTCCCGTGCTGCGCAAGTGGCAGCGCTGATCGACGAAGCCGCCAAGACCTGACAGCGACCACGCAACCGGGCGATTCACACCGGTTGCGTGGCTTCCTCCTCGAAAAAGATCATCGCCTTCAGGCAATGGCTGTCGCAGGTGTGCGAGTTGTATGAGCATGTATCAATCCCGCCCTCGTACACAGTGAGTTAACAAGCGGCGGTATCCGGACACACTTGCGCTACATGCCCTCTTCAAAGTAGGACCGTCACTTCACGACTTCCAAGAGGGCAACACCATGCACCGCACACTCCTGATGACCGCAGCCGCCGTACTGGTTTCAATGACCGGCCTGGCACACGCCGCCGAGGCTCAAACGGCGGCCCCCGCCAAGAGTTGGCAACAAGGCCTGAGCCGCACGGATCTGGTCCATCAGGACCTGGGCGCGTCGGATCGCGAAGTAATTCAGGCGCGGGTCGATTTCGAGCCGGGCATCACTTCGCCCCGGCATGCGCACCCGGGCGTTGAAGTCGCCTATGTGGTCAGCGGGACGTTCGAATACCAGCTCGAAGGCCGTGCGCCGGTAACGCTGAAAGCGGGCGACTCGCTGTTCATCCCGGAAGGCGTGGCGCATATCGCGAAGAACGTCGGTAATGACAAGGGTTCGGAACTGGCGACTTACATCGTCAAGAAGGGCGAGCCGTTGTTGATCCTGAAGCAATAACCACCGGGACACTGCAAAGGCCTGCCCATGTGGCAGGCCTTTTCTTGTTGTCGGCGGACTCAACGCACGCTAATGCCGCCCGACCCGAACAGAAAGAACGTCAGCGCGCATCCATCTCTTTCACAACCCCGGCCGATGTCTTTTGCTTGCGCCTTTTGAGCCAGCTGAAAAACGCATGCACCGGATGCAGAACGGCCGTCAGCACGCCAAGCAGCAGAACGAGAAAGAGGAAGACCAGCGGGATGCCTTCGTGCGAGAACATGGTGGGTAACTCCTGTAGTCACTATGTTGGAACCCGCAGACTAGACGCATCCGACGAGGTTTTTGGTGAAGGTATGTTCATCTTCGAAAGCGTGGATTGTGCTACGGAAGATTCGGGATCGGCTCCGCTTTCATGAGTCGTTCGAAGGCTCGTCTTTCTCACTGACGGTCACCCGTGCATGTCGAAATCAGGCATCGACATGCCGCACACGGGCTATTTGCGTTCAACACCGGCCACGTAAGGTGAGGCGTCCATCAGAGAACAACAAAAACAATGAACAGCCTGAATTCGAAGGAATCGAGCGGTCAGCTGGCGCAGGGCTTCAAGCCGCGCCATGTGACCATGTTGTCAATCGCAGGAATCATCGGCGCGGGGTTGTTCGTCGGTTCCGGGCACGCCATCGCTGCGGCGGGGCCGGCGGTGTTGCTGGCGTATCTGTTTTCCGGCCTGCTGGTGGTGCTGGTCATGCGCATGCTGGGGGAGATGGCGGTGGCCCGACCGGACACCGGATCGTTTTCCACTTACGCCGATCAAGCCATCGGTCGCTGGGCCGGCTTCACCATCGGCTGGCTCTACTGGTGGTTCTGGGTGCTGGTCATTCCCATCGAGGCATTGGCCGCCGGGCATGTTCTGAATCAATGGTTTCCTCAGGTCGACGCATGGCTGTTTGCGCTGGTGTCTATCATCCTGCTGGTCATCACCAACCTGTTCAGTGTCTCCAAGTACGGCGAGTTCGAATTCTGGTTCGCCATGGCCAAGGTCGTGGCGATCATCGGTTTCATCGGCGTGGGTTTTGCCGTGTTGATGGGCTGGATTCCCGAGCGTGAAGCCAGCGGCCTGAGCCGCTTGATGGAGGAGCACGGCGGGTTCGCGCCCAATGGCCTGTCGGCGGTGGTCGGCGCCTTCATCACCATCATGTTCAGTTTCATCGGCACCGAGGCCGTGACCATCGCTGCCGCCGAATCGGACCATCCGGCGCAGAACATCGCCAAGGCCACGCGCTCGGTGATCTGGCGCATCGGTGTGTTTTACCTGTTGTCGATTTTCGTGGTGATTTCCGTGGTGCCCTGGAACGACCCGCTGCTGGCGTCCGTCGGTTCCTATCAGCGGGCACTGGAGTTGATGAACATTCCCCACGCCAAATTCATGGTCGATGTGGTGGTGTTGATCGCCGTGGCCAGTTGCATGAACTCGTCGATCTATATCGCTTCGCGCATGCTGTTTTCACTGGGACTTCGCGGCGATGCACCGCACGCCTTGAAAGTGACTTCCGCTGCGGGCGTGCCGAGGGCGGCGGTGATTGCCAGCAGCGTCATCGGCGCCGGGGTGACACTGCTCAGCTACTTCATGCCCGCCGGCCTGTTTCAGTTCCTGCTCGCCAGTTCCGGTGCCATCGCGCTGCTGGTGTATCTGGTGATCGCGGTGTCTCAACTGCGCATGCGCCGGATGCTGTTGCGGCAGAATGTCGAGCTGACTTTCCGCATGTGGCTGTTTCCGTGGCTGACGTATCTGGTGATGGCCTTTATCTGCGCCGCGCTCGCGGTGATGATGGTGACGCCGGAGCATCGTCTGGAAGTGACTTCGACCATTGGCCTGGCGCTGGCCATTTCCTTTATCGGGCTGGTGACCACACGTCAGCATGGACAGGCGAACGCGTCTGTTGCGGCAAAACAAAACGCCCGAAGCGGTGCTTCGGGCGTTCGAGGTTGAAGCCGGTGCGAGCCGGTTTCAAATCAGGCGCAGGGTTACGTCGATATTGCCGCGTGTGGCCTTGGAGTAAGGGCAGGTCTGGTGCGCGGCTTCCATCAGCGACTGGGCGACCGAAGGCTCCAGTCCCGGCAGGCTGACGTTCAGGCGGGCCTGCAGGAAAAACGCATCGCCGGTCTTGCCCAGATCGATTTCGGTTTCCACCGCCACATCCGCCGGCAGCCTGATTTTCAGTGCTGCCGCCGCTTTGCCCATGGCACCGATGAAACAGGCCGACCAGCCGGCCGCCAGCAGTTGTTCCGGGTTGGTGCCGCTGCCGTTGGAGCCGGGTGGCGACAGTTTGACGTCCAGATTGCCGTCGGAACTGCGCGAGGCGCCATCGCGTCCGCCGGTGGTGCGGGTCTTGCCGGTGTACAGCACGGTGTCGATTTGATTGATCATGAGAGTACCTGCCTGTGTGGGTTGTGGGGTCGGAGCCAAGGTTCCGATGGCCCACACTTTTGCATCGGCATGTACCCGGGATGTGTCGTGCAACGGGGGTTTATGTATCGCTGTGTAGCGACGCCGGATCAGGATGATCGCTGAGAGAGCGTCAGCATCAGCCCGAATCCCACCAGCAGACCACCGAACGCCCGGTCAATCCACTGCCGTGCCGCCAGCAGTTTCTCGCGCACCCGTCCGGCGGAAAAGCACAGCGCCACCAGGCCGAACCACTCCACGTGCGCTCCGGCAATGAACAGTCCATAGGCGATTTGCAACGGCAGTCCGCTGTCCGGTCGGACGACGCCCATGAACAGGCTGACGATGAAAATCGAGGTTTTCGGGTTCAGTGCGTTGGTGAGAAAACCTGTGCGCAGTGCAGCCAGATCGGACAGGGCAGGTGACGCAGCATCCGGCTGCCGAACGTCAGGTCTGGAGCGAAGCATTTTTATGCCCAGATAGACGAGGTATCCAGCCCCCGCCAGCTTCAACGCATTGAACAGCCACGGTGTTTGCTGAAGCACCCAGCCCAGTCCCAGCAGGGTGTAGCCGACATGCACCAGCACCCCCAGACCAATGCCCGCTGCCGTGAGTACGCCGGCGCGTCGAGAAAGCAGCAAGCCATTGCGCGAGACCATCGCGAAATCCGGCCCGGGACTGATGCATGCAAGCAGCGTGATGGTGATTACGACTATCCATTCGTTCATGGTGGAACCTTGAGTAGGTTGGTGATAGAAAGCCATGTTTGCAAAGACCACGCGCCGGGACTAACGATGATTTCTGAACAGAAAGGTGAATCTGAATCACCATTTTCAGGAGGGCGAATGCCGTCTCTGCTGGCGCTGCGCTGCTTTGAATCCGCTGGCCGGTTCGAGAACTTCGCCCGTGCGGCGAACGAGCTGCATCTCACGCCGGGCGCCATCAGTCGGGCGGTGCGTCTGCTGGAAGAGGATCTGGGTGTCGAGCTGTTCGAGCGGCGCCAGCGCAGGGTGTTCCTGACGGACCCGGGAAGGCGATTGCTCAAAGCGGTGAGTGAAGGGCTGGGGTTGATGACCCATGCCGTTCGCGAAATTCGCAGCGAGGCGCGCCGTACGCGACGGCTGGTCCTGTCCTGCGAGCCGACGCTGTTGATGCGCTGGCTGATCCCGCGCTGGAGCGATTTCCAGTCGCGCCATGGTGGTCCGGACATTCACTTGGTGGCCGGCGGCGGTCTGTTTTCATTTGAACAGGGAATCGACCTGGCCATTCGGCGCGACGATTTCCCCCGACCTGCGGGTTATCACGCCGAGCGGTTGTTTGCCGAAAAGGTCGGGCCTGTGTGTCGGCCGGACAAAGCCGGCCAATGGTTCGATGAGCGCGGCCAATGCTTGCGCGCCACGGCTTCTCTGTTGCAGACCACCAGCCGTCCCACGGCTTGGCAAGAGTGGGCCAGCGCATCGGGCCATGCCGTTCCCGCCGCGCAGGTGCAGTCTTTCGAACACTTCTATTTCAGCATTCAGGCCGCTGTCGCCGGGCTCGGGGTGGCCATGGGGCCGTGGCATCTGGTTCGCGACGATATCCAGAGCGGGGTGCTGGTTGCGCCTTCGGGGTTCGTTGAAGACGGCTCGCATTACTGCTTGCTGTCTCCAACGCCGCCCAGACCGGGCAGTCTGGAAATGGAATTGCTGGAATGGTTGCGGGCGGTGGGTTGAGGATCGTCGAGCTTCAGTGGGCGTGTTCCCGCACGGGCCGTATACCTCGCGCACCATTCACACCCGATCCAGCGCCTCGTCCAGCCCCTGATCCTCACCGAGAAACCCGCCGCTCTGATGCTGCCAGAGTCGCGCATAGGTGCCGTTTCGTTCCAGCAGTTCGGTGTGGGTGCCTTGTTCGATGATGCGGCCCTCGTCCATGACAATCAGCCGGTCCATGGCGGCAATCGTCGACAACCGATGCGCGATGGCGATGACGGTCTTGCCTTGCATCATTTCATCCAGGCTTTCCTGGATCGCGACTTCAACCTCCGAATCCAGCGCACTGGTGGCCTCGTCGAGCAGCAGGATCGGAGCGTTCTTGAGCATCACCCGGGCAATGGCGATGCGTTGGCGCTGACCACCGGACAGCTTGATGCCGCGTTCGCCCACCAGCGTGTCATAACCGGTATTGCCCTGACGGTCGCTCAGTTGGCTGATGAAACCGTCGGCCTGGGCGTTGATCGCGGCGCGATGAACCTGCGCATCGGTGGCGTCCGGGCGTCCGTAGGCAATGTTGTCGCGGATCGAGCGGTGCAGCAGTGACGTATCCTGAGTGACCATGCCGATGGCGCTGCGCAGACTGTCCTGTGTCACCTGCGCGATGTTCTGCCCATCGATGCAGATTTTGCCGCTGTCGACGTCGTAGAAACGCAGCAGCAGATTGATCAGCGTCGATTTGCCGGCACCGGAGCGACCCACCAGGCCGATTTTTTCTCCGGCGCGAATGTGCAGGCTCAGGCCATCGAGCACCTGGCGCTCACCGTTGTAATTGAAGTGCACGTCGTCGAAGGTCACCGTGCCACCGGAAGGCACCAGCACCCCGGCGTTCGGCGCGTCTTGTACCTTGGGGCCCCGGGTCAGGGTCGCCATGCCGTCCTGAACGGTGCCGATGTTTTCGAACAGCGATGTCATTTGCCACATGATCCAGTGGGACATGCCGTTGATCCGCAGCGCCATGGCCGTGATTGCAGCCACCGCACCCGCGCCGACCTGACCCTGATGCCAGAGCCACAGGGCATAGCCGCCGGCGCCAAGAATCAGCCCGACTACCAGCGCCTGATTGACGATCTCGAACTGACTGACCAGACGCATCTGGCGAAAACCGGTCTGCTTGAAATCCTCCATTGCCGCACGTGCGAAGTGCGCCTCGCGGTTGGAATGCGAGAACAGTTTGACCGTGGTGATGTTGGTGTAGGCATCGGAAATTCGCCCCGTCATCGACGACCGGGCATGGGCCTGTTCCTGCCCGACCTGCCCCAGACGCGGCACGAAATACAGCATCGCCAGCCCGAACAGCGCGACCCAGGCCACGAACGGCAGCATCAGTTTCAGGGAAAAGCCCCCGGCCAATGCGATGATCGCAATGAAATAGACGCCGATGCCGGGGGCGATCTCGATGACGGTAAACAGCACTTCGCGTACCGCCAGCGCGGTCTGCATCACTTTGGTCGTGACGCGTCCGGAGAACTCGTCGGAAAAGAACGAAAGACTTTGCCGCAGCATCAGGCGATGGAAGTCCCAGCGCAGGCGCAGCGGCAGGTTGATCGCCAGAATCTGGTGCTGAACCATGGTGCGCAACGCCACAAGACCGACGCTGGTGAGCAAGACGATGGCGATGCCCCACAGCACGCGGCTTTCCTGACCGCTCACGGCACCGCCGGTCTGCCAAGTGGAAAGCAGGTCCACCACTTGCCCGAGAAACGAAAACAGCCAGGCCTCGTAGATCGACACACTGGCACTGAGCAGCGCCAGAGCGAGGACATAACCGCGGGCACCGCGGGTGCAGGCCCACAGAAAACGCATCAGCCCCACGGGCGGGGGCGGTGCTTCATCGGGTGGAAAAGGGTCGAGCCTGCGTTCGAACACGCGAAGCATAGTGGTCTCCGAAATGATCTGGTCGGTGGGAGTATGCCATTTTCGCCGTTGCCCCCGGATAGGAGGACAACGATCGTTCGGCCACGTTTGACCGTGGGGCCGTTCTCAATACTATCCGTCAGGTCAGAACCCACTTGTCGTGACCGTGTCCGCCAATTGACCGGCATTTTTCGCAACCGATCAGTTGAGCAAAGCCCGGTCACCAGGATTTCAGGATGGATCTTGATCAAGGCGTGGAGCATCGTCCGTACGATGCATAACGGAACACGTGCGCCTTTTTTCTTGTGAAGGAGAACACAGATGGCAATCAGCGAAGGACTCGCAACATCGGCTGATACTGCGCTTGTCGAAGCCGAGGTGTACCGCTGGTACAACCTCTTTTTTCCCTGGTCCCGTGGCGTCGCCTCCCAATCCGAAGGCGCCATAAAACCCTTGTACGATGCACTGGCGGAAGATTTCCGGGTGGTACTCACGAACGGTGAGATCATGGGCCGGGCCGATTACTGGGAGCGACTTTGGGGACTGCACGGCCAGCGTGCCGGAAGCCCGGAATCGCACATCACCAATCTCTCGATCACGCCGCTTCCGGGAGGTTTTTTCCTGACGGTCTTCGATCTGGTCAAGGACGGGATCACCAAGAAGAAGGTCGATTCGGCCCTCATGCGTCTTGATGAACATTCCCCGTCGGGTATTTCGTGGATTTACGTCCATGAAAGCGAGCATGAGCGGGCGGTTGCGTAAATTTTTACGTGTACAGGCGTAATAAACGAAACCCGGCCGAAGAGCCGGGTTCTTTATTGCCTGCCATTCGTCCAATGGAAGGCACTCACAGGTACTCAGGTTCTCTTACGTTCAAGCACGCAATCGCGGGCACCGATACGGAGAGGCATCATGGACATCGACGAAAATGCACCAGGCAACCAGTCGCAGCAGGCCGTGACACGCACCACCGACAACGAAACCGGGCATGACCCCAGATACCAAAAGGCCGAAGTGCCATTGCCGCCCGATGACGAAGCACCGCTTGATGAAGACATGACGGACGTGGCAGCGACGAACGCTGTCGCCACAGAACATCCGGAACCCGGGAGCGGAGAAGTAGTCCGCAAGCCTGCGGCGTCTGACGCGTCTTACAGTCAGGACGTTGATGTAAAAGAGCCGCGCGGGATGCCTGCCAGCGATCCTGAATCGGGGGCCTGAAGCGGCCGGGAAAGCGACCCGCGCCGTTGACGTTCATCTGCCTGAATCTAACGTGGCTGTCTGACGAAATCAGAGGGCGGGTCTCTTCGGGCCGAACGCGTGTTCCGATCACACAGCAAAAGGCACTCGTGACTCCCGTCCAATCGAAGGGCTGCCGCGATGGTTGCCTTCTGTGAATTGCGCTCACATCCGGTGATGTTCCAGCAAAAAGTTCACGAACAATCGCACTCGCGCCGGCATGGCTGCCCCACCTATGAACACCGCATGGATCGGTTCCAGGTCACCGGGGTTCCAGGTTTCCAACAGTGCAACCAGGGCTCCGCGCCGTAGATCTTCGCGCACGGTGAACTCACCGATACGCGCTATGCCGGCACCGACCCGTGCGAGTTGTGCCAGCGCTTCACCACTGCTGCATTCGATATTGCCGCTGACTTTCAGGGAAAACTCCTTGCCGTCGCGGATGAACGGCCAGTTGGGTTCGGCACGCCGGAAATTGAAGCGCAGGCAGTTGTGTTTCAGCAGGTCTTCCGGTTCCCGGGGGACGCCATGGCGCTGCAGATACTCTGGCGAGGCCACCACGACCTGGCCGGTGTCGCCGATCCGGCGTGCGGTCAGCGGGCTGTCAGGCAGATGGCCAAAGCGGATCGCGACGTCGGCCTGTCCGCCGAGAATGTCGACCACCTCGTCGCCGAGTGTGAGGTCGACGACGATGTTCGGGTAACGGGCGCTGAACGCTGCGACCAGGGGAACGATGGCCAGCCGGCCATGGCCAAGGGCGGCACTGACGCGCAATCGCCCTTTGGGTACGCCCTGATCGGCGATGGCTGCTTCGACTTCGTCCATGTCGGCGAGGATTCGCCTGGCACCACGCAAGAACGCTTCGCCCTCGGCAGTAAAGGTGATGGCTCGTGTGGTGCGCAACAACAAGCGGGTGCCAAGACGGTGTTCGGTGCGCGCGATGATCCGACTGACTGCCGAGGGTGTAAGGCCCAGTGCTCGCGCCGCCGCCGACAGGCTGCCTTCCTGCGCCACCGTGATGAACACACTCATTTCCCCCGACCTGCCGTTGAAATCCACTTGTGCCTCCTGCGCAAAGGTGATTACCAAAAATGCTATCTACCGCTGGAAAACACAGGATCGTAGCATCTGCGGCATAGATAAGGAGCCTTCCATGCGTATCAATCCACCACTTGTCGCGCTTGCCATCGGTGCTTTCGGCATCGGCGTAACAGAATTTGCCCCCATGGGCATGTTGCCGAGTATCGCTGCGGATCTGGGCGTTTCCATTCCTGCGGCCGGTTTGCTGGTCAGTGCTTATGCGCTGGGGGTATTGCTTGGCGCACCCCTGATGACCCTGACCACGGGCAGAATTCCTCGGCGCTACCTGCTTATCGGGCTCATGGCGATTTTCACCCTGGGCAATCTGATGTCGGCCCTGGCCATGGATTACCACAGCCTGATGATCGCCAGGGTGGTGACCTCACTGAACCATGGTGCATTTTTTGGCGTCGGCTCCATCGTTGCCGCCAGCGTGGTCGCCCCGGAAAAACGTGCCGGCGCGGTTGCGGCAATGTTCACGGGCCTGACACTGGCGACCATCGGCGGTGTGCCGCTGGCCGCCTGGTTTGGCGAGCTGTTCGGTTGGCGAACTGCTTTCTGGGGGATTACCGGGCTGGGCATGATGACCATGGCCGCGTTGTGGTTTGCACTGCCCAACGTGCGGGCGCCGCAAAACGTAGGCGTCATGGCGGAAATTCGAGTGTTGGGGCGCGGCCCGGTGCTCAGTGCGCTGGCCCTGACCGTAGTCGGCTCCAGCGCCATGTTCACCGTCTTTACCTACATCGCGCCGATCCTCAGCAACGAAACGCATGCGTCCACCGCTTACATCACCGCCATGCTGATGCTTTACGGGGTCGGGTTGACGCTGGGCAACATGTGGGGCGGCAAGGCTGCCGACCGCTCAATAGATCGCACCCTGATCGTCTCGCTGAGTGTGCTGATTCTCGTCCTGCTGGCGTTCACCCTGTTGATGCGCTGGCCGCTACCGGCCGCCGTGGCCATTCTGATTTGGGGGATCGCCAGTTTTGCCCTGGTACCGCCCCTGCAGATGCGCGTCATGGAAGCTGCCAAGGATGCGCCCAATCTGGCCTCGGCGGTAAACATCGGCGCCTTCAACTTCGGCAACGCGATCGGGGCAGCATTGGGCGGAGCCGTGATCAACGCGGGCCTGGGTTATCCGGCGATTTCCCTGGCTGGAGCGGCGATGGCAGGTTTGGGGCTGCTGATGGTGTTGGCCTTTGCCTGGCGTTCCAGAAGCGTTGAAACGGTCGCGGTTTGACGACGATTACCGGCCTTCAATTCGGCAGGACGCCGGAGAGGGGAGAGAAAAGCTGTTAGTTATGGAACACGTCCAGAATAGCTATGGAACGCATCCTTAAAGGCGAAGATTTTTCAGAACGCCAGAAACGACAAAGCCCTGAATAATCAGGGCTTTGTCGTACATAAGATGGCGGAGGCGATGGGATTCGAACTCATGGACCTGTTACAGTCGACGGTTTTCAAGACCGTTATAAAAAGCCATGTAAAACGCGGCTTTGGGCATGATCTGCGTCCGAAAACGAACGCGCAACCGTACCTCTACAGGCCGCAAATCACAAGGGGTCGACGTTTAGTTTTGGGACTGATTTAAAGTCATTTTGTAGGCTTGGCAACAGCACCTACGCGCCGATAAACGCGCTCAGTTATGTCGCCTTTGGTATGACCCAGCAAAAGACTTGCGTCTTCGATGCTGGTGATTTCCGACGCCGCTTTTGGTCGAATATCGCGGAACTGGAACTGACGGATCTTACTCGCCAGAACTGCATCACCCATCTCCGTAGCGGCTTTTGCCGCATCCTCCCTGGCATCATCCCACCTGTGTCGAAGCATCGACGTGGAAACCCTTCGTCCTTCTTCAGTCAGAATGAGATACGGTGAGCTGTGCCTTTCATTCCTTGCTTGAATCTCGCGAATCAACAGGCCGAATTCTGTTTCGCGCCCCTCCACCTCAAGCAAGATCCGAAGCTTCTTGTGGGTCTTGTTCTGCACGACGCTCAGTGCGCCGCCCTCAATTTCATCTTTCCTCATGACCAGCACATCAGCCGGCCTCTGACCGCTCAGATACGCAAGATCCATTGCGGTCTTGAGCTCTTGGCAGGCTTTCTTGTACACCGCATTCCAAACCGCATCATTTGCGTAGAAGTCTCGCGGTTTTTCCTTGTTCTTTCTGATGCCCTGGCACGGGTTCTCCCGGACGGTGAGGCCCCATTCGCGTGCCATGTTGAAAACATGGGAAAGCGTGGCGATTTCTCGGTTTGCACGTACCTTTGCGCTTCGAGCGTCGCGATATTGGGCGATTTGTGCGGGGGTGATCGCGTCGATCGGCGCCTCGTCAAAGTAAGGCCGAAGCTGGCGCAACTCCGCCCGGTTGTCCTTCTGTGTGCGCTCACCTTTCTTTGGGATGATGTCGCGTTCGTACCGATCAAAGATTGCTCGCATGATGCATAGATCCAGAGGCTTGTCCTTTGCCTCAAGCTCTGCCCATTTGAGGCGTGCCAGGTTCAGATCCCCACCGAGTGAGACCTCTTTTCCCTGCGTGTTGAGATAGTAATAACTGACCCAGATGCTCCCGTTCTGGCGAACCCTCTGCCTGACGTACATGCGAGGCGGAAGGTTTCTGTTTTGGGTCTTCCTTGGGCGCATATCACCTCACCTTTGAAATGTCTGGAGTCCATGCTGGCGCGGCCGCTGGTGGCGGCATCAGTGGAACCACCTGCAGCGTCACGCCCAGCTTCATGCGCACATATTGACGGCCTACAAGCGGGCGTCCGCTACGGCTCTCAACGAAGGTCCAGCCACGTTCGAGAAGCCATCGGCGCTGCCAGCCCCTGGCTTTGTAGCCTGTCAGCTCCGCCAGCTCATCGTCGGAGAGTATTTCGGTTTCCATGAGATTCTCCACGCCGCCGGCGGCGGCAGAAGGTTTTTATGAAGGGGACACGCTGTCCTGCCTTGGGGCGATGGCGCGCGGGGCGGCAGATATTGGTGTGTTACGCGACGGCCTTGGCCAGCACTGCATCGGCCACCGCCATGGCGGCCTGCGCGTCGTTGACGTAGGCGGGGTCGAATCCGCCGGCAAGGTGGATCGTGGCTTGGCAGGCGCGCAGGTTCTCGCGGGTCAGTTTCAGCGCGATTGCCAGCTCATTCACCAGGGCCACTGACTGCCGGTGAAGCTCGACATCCACCGGGGTCGCGCCCCTGCGTCCTTCCGGATCAAGTTTTTCAATTCGTTTCTGCAGGCGGACCAGCAGCGGTCGGCTATCAAGTGCATTGCTCACGGGAATTCCTCGCCCGCCGTACACCGACAGGCTGTTGAGTATGGGGAGGGGTTACTGCTTATCTGCTATGTCGGCTTCAGCCATTTCGCAGAAGAACGAGCACGATGGGATCTTCTCGTTACGCCGCACTGGGCCGTCGCCGAGGTCGCGCAGGGAGAAGCGCACATTGGTGGTGCGATCGCGAAACAGGTACGAGCCTTCGCCTAAGTCGTCTTGGATCACGCACAATTCTTCAAACTGCTCCGGGAAGTCTTCTCGGATTGCTCGAAAGTAGCCTTCGCCACCTTTCACGCAGCCGATGCAGTTGGCATTGTCGTAGCCCAGGCGGTACATCAGCGGCAACTCGATTCCTGCACGTTCTACCATTGCCTTGCAGTCGTCTTTCCCCAGCCCTGCGTCAATCAAAGGGGCGATCACCGGGCGATCAGGATTTCGATCGCGGAAATCTTCCAAACGATCGACCTCTTCGGCGGTGTAGCCGAATACCATTACGTCGCCTGGTTGCTTCCAAGAGTCGAGCAACCGGCGCTTCAGCAGTTTGGTGCAGGGAGCGCCGTTGCGACCTTTCATGAAGCGTTCGCGGCGGAATACCTGGATGATATCGGTGCCGTATTTCTCATCGCGAAGCTGAACGATCTCCTGGCCAAACCAGTTCTGGCAGTCCATCAGGAAGCGCCGGTTGTCTTCGTGTTCGTTGGCCAAAAAAGCATTGATGATTTGCACGTTGTGCGTTGCGCCGTATTGGGCCAGCGCGAGCTTGGTAGCCACTGCCGAAGCGGCACCGCAGCTGAATTGGCAGACGATCCTGTTATTCATCTCCGAGGCCCCTTGTAGATGAGGTAGGCCATGTAGAGCGGGGCGAAGATCATGGCGTCACCTTCTGGCCGAGCAGCACATCGCTGACGACCTCCCAGAGTTGAGCGGGCGACCACTGGAATCGGTCGAAGTCCGTGTCGGGCTCGATGCCGATGACGCAACTGGATTGCGCACCTTTCTGGCCCTCAAACCCTTTCTTCAAGATTGTCGCCACTTTGCCGTCGCCGCCGGGCTCGGTGCGATGAAAGTCGTAGGCCTTCATGTGGTAGGTCGATCCGGCGGATACCGCGTGGCTGTAAAGCTCTCGCATATCCACGCAACCATTCGGCGTCCATGGGCGGCCACCACGCGCCGTTCTCGCACCCTCATGCAGATAGAGTTCGTGGGTTTCCTTGATGAAGCAGGCTGAAGCCGCAGGGAAATCGGCGTAGAGGATGTTGATTTGTGTGCCGACCAGAACGCGCGACTCGAAGTCGAACCGGTGGTTGTGGATCGCCGAGTGCTCGAAGCAGGCCCGGCGCGGTAACTCAGGGTGCCAAACGTGCAGCCGCTGGCCACCCTGGAGCTGGACCTGCACGAAGCCGAGCCCGTGCAGTGTGATTTTGTCCGTCATTACGTCATCGATAATCATCCGATCACCGCCTTTATGGTCAGGGCCAATGGAAGCCAGAAGAAGAGGGTGCAGCCGGCCATGCATTTGAGGATCATGGCTGCACCCGTTTGAATTCGACGACCCAGACCCAGGGGTTGGCGTCCCAGTCGCCGCCGGTGGAGTTCCACAGACCCGCAAATGCTTTCGCTGCCGTGGTTTCAAGCGCCGTTTTCCCGTCATCAGGCCCGACCATGTATCCGGTGCAGATCGGCCAGCCGTCGTCAGGGCGAAAAGCTACGGCGCTGATTCCTTCCGCCATCGCTTGCACTTCGCTGATGTCCTGCAACCGCTCGACGCGGACGTCAGTGATCTCTAGCAGGATGCGGCTGGCCCAGCGCGGCATGTGGATCGAAGGGCGGCCACGACCCCGGGTGATCATGGAGCAGCCGGTTTGCCGAACTGCGCCATCTGCTGGGTAAAAGATCGGTTCGCCCTGGCTGAAATCTCGCGGAGCGATCGCATCAACCTGAGCGTCAGCTGCCCAGGCCTCGCGCACCCACAGGCGATCGCCTTGCCGCCCATATGGGCAGCCGCCGTACATGGCCAGTTCCGCTGCGCATTCCTCTTCAGTCGCGCCAAAGGCGGCGAATCCCCAGCGCGGATGGTCTTGAACAACGGCCATCCATTGGTGTTCGGGGAAATCGGACTTGCTACGGCTGGGGATTTGATTTCCTTTGATCGGCCGGCGTGTGACCGTCTTCTGACCATCCAGAATGGCGCGCACCATCGGCGCCGAGAACAGGATCGGCCGTTCCTTGATAGCGGTCACGATATGATCCTCCGTCCCCAAACGCAGATGGGCCCGTCCTCGGTGTCGTGAATGGACAGGATGAACCACCCCGGTTCGACAGGATGCTGAATCACCCAGGCTGAACAATCGACTTGGCCGTCATTCATGTAGCTCTCGAAAACATCGGGATCGACATCGCTTTCCATGTGGCTGACTTTCGTTTCCACTTGGTTGCGAGCGCACCAATCATTGAATTGCTCTTGGGTGACTTCGTCGTCGTACTCTGGAAGGTAGCCCGGATGTGTCCACCATCCGCTGCTATCGCGCTCGACCGGCGTTGGTTGGATAATCAGAGTTTTGATTGCATCGCTCATGCACAAGCCCTCCGATGGTTGCTCTGCATCAGCTCCATCAGCCGGCTGAAGTACTGCATGTACGCCTCGGGTGCGGAGAGTGGGGTGATGGTCTCGGGCATTGCAGGAACGCCTCGCAGGCATTCCCACTCGGCGGGGTCGATGGGCATCAGGTCGCGGCGCTCGGTGGCCAGCGCGACCAGGTCAGCGCGGATCACGCACTCTGGCAGTACCGGGTCGAGGTTGAAGCGATCGCAGATGGCGCGCCAGATCGTCTCTTCCGCCATGCGGAAGCCGGGCATCAGTGCCTTCAGTGGTCGGGTCATGTCGCCGATGTAGGCTTCGGTCGCGTCATGCAGCAGGGCAACCAGTTTGTACTGGTCCGGGACCAGGCTCGACACCGTCAGGCTGTGCTGTGCCACGCTGTAGTGCGTGCGGGTGTGGCCGTTGAAGCGGCACAGATTCGACAGCGCGTGAGAGATGTCCAGCGGTGAGATCATGGCGGCGGTTGGGTTTACCAGATTGAACCGGCGACCGCTGTGGGTGAGTATCCAAGTCATGCTGCGTCCTCCGCTGGCAGTCGGTTCAGCTCCATCGCTTCGCGCAGTGCATCGCGCAGGTGCTGGTAGCCCTCGGTGTCGGCTTCATGGGGGAAGCTGATTGAACTCAGTTCAGGCGCGGCGCTGAAGGTCCCGTGCTGGTTGAGCCATTCGATCAGCAAGGTGTCCAGCGGCTGCCCGTTCAGGCTTTTGGCCGTCTCGACGGTGTGATAAACGCGGTGAGCCAATGCGCGGGCAACCTTGATCAGTTGTTCAGCCTTTGCCTGACTGGCTTCGGTGCCTTTCAGTGCCTTCCATGTCTGGAGTGCCAATGCCAGGAACTGGGTGATCTTGGTCAGGTCGCGGTAGTCGGTCGCGGTGAAGGGGGTTGCTTTGATGGCGTGCATCTGCGTGCGCAGGTCGGCCAGTTGCTGGGCCTCCTGGTTGCGCAATTGCGTGATGGTGGTGAGGTCGGTATTCAGCGCGGTGATTCTGCGGCTGTGCAGGCTGTTGCGTTCGGCGAGGCCGGCATCATAGCTGCGGGCCAGTGCCCGAAGGATGATCTTGCGAATGAAATACCCCAGTAGGACCAAACCCAAGGCCAGGCAGATGAGGATGATCGTGTTCTGTGCGTGCATGTGCTGTGCTCCGGTAGAGCCCGCCGCCGGGATTCTTGGTGAGAGGCCGGCGGCGGGGTATTGCAAGGGTTAGATGGTTGCTTCGTACATCGGTACGGTGTTGATCGACTCTTGGATCTTGGCGCGGACAGTTGTGTAGGCCTCTTCAAGAACCTTGTCTGGGCGCACCAGCTCGAACCACATCACAAGACGGCTTTCCTGAATGCGGTAGCGGAATCGAACCGGAACGCAGAACGCATCACCACCGAGGAAAGGTTTGACGCCGATGTAGAACTGCTCCGGAATCTTGAGCTGACCGGTCTCGCCGGCCTGGCCGTCGATCTGCTCGTTGTAGGTCAGTTGCACCTGGCCATTATCGAGGCGCGTGCCCTGGCGAAAGCTGATGTTCTTCTTGGCTTCGAGGGTGCGACTGATTTCGAGCATGTCCGCAGCTGATGGCGCGTTTGGGACTCCTTCGGGGACAGTGATGTCCCTGATGTTGTCTTCGAAAAATTCGGCAAAGGTCGCTTGATCCATCTTCTTGCGATCGGAAGATTTCCAGCGGCCCCACTCAATGCTGATTGGGCATTGGTAGACGGCCACGTGCTGTCCCCACGATGGTTGGTCGGGCTGGTGGTAGTCGAGAACACCCTTGAAGGTTCGGCCTTCTGGGCCGTCGCAGAACACAACCGACGCGGAAGTTGCATAGCGGTTGATGTACGCGATGAACGTGTTTGCATCGAGAACCTTCACGGCCTGGCGAATGCGGCTTGGCGCTGCCTGAAGGCCTTCGAGGTCTTTGATCTGAGTGCCGTCGGGAACGAGCGCAAACGGCGCCGGTAGCCCTGGGTGGTTCTGGGGCTTACCTAGCGATTGAGCGAGCGTGACCAGGTGGTTGATAGCTTCTTGCATTGGATGTGCTCCGGTTTCTTCGGTGAGTGATCGTTACGGTGCGACGTGGCGCAGTGGCGCGTCGGGCTCTTCCTCGACGGGGCGAAGGGCCAAGTCCTGCTGTCGCGGATCGCGGCGGGTGAGGTTGCCTTCGGGGGTGAGGAAGAACAGGGAAGTCCCGCGTGACAGGGCCGGTTCTTTTACTTTCACGTCGGCCTTGATGTTCATCTGGCCGCGCCCGTCGGGCTTATAGTTCAGTTCGATGACCAGCTTCCCGGCTTTGCCGGACAGGCGGATAGCGTCGATCAGTTGGAACTGGGCCTCGCTCAGATCATCGAGCAGGCCACCGGCCTCGATGTCCCGTAGCGTGTCGATGAAGGGGCGTGCTTTGCTCATGTGCTGTGCCTCATTGAGTTTGTGTTATTTGCGGCTGAACGGCAGTCGCTACCGTGGAGTCAGGCCGCTTGCTTCGGCGCTTGTGCGTCGAGGTATTCGGCCAGGTGATGCAGGTACACCACCGGTTTCGCACGGGCTGAGTTGTGCAGGCGGGTCACGGTCAGGTTGATGCGGCCAGCCTTGATTTCGCTCAGCAGGTAGCGGTCGGTGCGGATGTGGGTGAAGTAATGTTCGCGTACCGCCGTCAGGGACGGGCAGGGCGTAGCGAACTGACGGCGCAGTTGGTCGATTGTGTCGCTCACGCTGCGTTCTCCCCGCGCCCCTCCGTTGGGGGCAGCAACTTCAGGCGGATCAATTCGGCCAGGCCTTCCTTGCTTTTGCCCATGGCGGCAGCGCAGACGTGGCCGTGTTCGTCCGCGACAACGGCGCCGAATGGATACTCGGGCGAGTTAGTCGGGGTGACGTAGGCTGTCTGGCCTTCGTGGATGACGCTGTTGACGCAGCGGTATACGTCGGCCAGTTCGAGCACGCGCATCGGCAGGGCGCTGAGTTGGTCGATCGCTTCGCTGGCGGCACCGATGAGCGTTGCGCGGCTGACGATGCCCGGGCTGTCCAGATAGATCGGAATCAGTCGGAGCGTGCCGAGCGCTTGACAGTGGGCATTGATGTAGTGGTTTTTCATGCGGCGGCGTCCTTGTTCGTGATGGTGATACCCAGCTTCTTGGCCAGCCAATCGATCCCTTCTTCCTTAACCATCACTACGGCGTAGTGCCGGAGCTTGTTGATGCCCGGGATCACGGTGCTGCGCGGATCCGAGAACAGATAGCCCCGGCCCCGGTGCTGGCTGGCAAGGTCGCCGCTGCTGTTGAGGATGCCCAGCTCGCGCAGCCTGGCGCGAAAAGCGCGGGGCTTGAGTCCGAGCAGGGCGGCGGTTTCGTCCAGGGTGCGGTTCGTCATGACTTCGCCCTCAAGCCGACGCTGGAGCGTTGGCAACTTCGTGAATGAAGTCGCGCAGATGAAGATGATTTGCCCGGTCATCGCGACGCAGTCTGATCGTGTCTTTGCGGCCGGCCACATCGACTTGAACGATTGTTTGGCTGGGCGTCAGCTCAACCGTGAACTCGGCGCGCATCGTTTGCTGAGGGCGGATCAGGTCGCAGGTAGCATCGCCGCCGACCTGCAGCATGTGGTGCAGTAGCTCCTGCTTCGCAAGGGGGAGGGAATATGTACTCATGCCGCGTCACCCCCGAATGGGCCGAGGTCAGCCGTGGCAGTCGTTGCTTTCGCAGATGCCAGGCGGGCGCCGGGGGTGACGATTACCAGTAGGCCGGTGTGCTTTTGAATTGCTTCTACGGCTGCCGGACTGGTGCAAGCTGCCGGGTGCAGATATACCGGGCAGCGGGTGGTGCCGTGCTGTGTTGTGGTCATGAGAGAGCAACCTTTGGTGAGAGGCCTTGTCGCTCATAAAATTAGTCCGGCTGATATAAGCTGTCAATATATTCCCGCCTAATTTTTCGATGGCAAAAAAAAGACCGCTTTCGCGGCCTTCTCATTTGGCGGATTTGTCAGGGGACGATCACTGAATACCAGAACACTTTGCCCATGATCTGGATGTGTTCCCTCACATAAGCGCCGTCGTAGCGTTCTTCGGGATGCTCAGCGTTGTTGTAGCTCTTCAACCTTACACCTCCGCCCGGCATGCGGTAGAGAAGTGTGATGCGAATGAGTCCGTCATGATCTACGGCGTACATCTTCCCGTCTTCGATATTGCCTGGGGCAACATCAATCGCGACAAGACTGCCAGGAGGAAGCACGGGCACCATGCTGTTGCCCGTGACTACTACGACTGCCGCGTCCTCGGGATGAATATTTTTTTGCTGGAGAAGGCCTTTCCACAGGCGGTACTTCCGACCGTACTCATCAAGCATGACCACATTTCCTTGTCCGTCGGAAAGCTCGACCTCCCGAAAGAAGGGAAGGGCAACTTCGTCCTCACCTAATGGGGTCTTGTCGTCCCACAGCTCAGCCGGCGTAACGCCATATGCCGCAGCTTCTTCGCGGACTATGGCACCGAGGTTCGCAGTAGGGGTGACGCTTTCCTGAATGATTGGGGGGATGTGATCAACGTTGATTTGTGGATGCGAGGCTACTAGACGAGGGCTAACTTCACGTGGGTCAAATTTTAGGATAGAGGCGAACTTAACCAGAGCTGAAAAATTGAGCGCAATCTTGCCATTGAGGTATTGGCTGACCACGCTTTGTCCTGCCCATCCGCACAGATCGGCTATTTTTTCTTGGTTTAATTCTGGGTCGATTTTTTTTCGTGCCTGGTACTTCATCTTCAGCAGGCGCGCTTCTTCATCCCTGATCGGGTCTTCGACTATTGATCGAGGACCGCGCTTGCGGGTGAGGGTATGAGCCGGTACAGGCTTGTCGGAGGTCGGTTTATCAGTATCCATGCAGGATACTGTATAAGCAGTGCTGATTGCCTCAAAACAGTCTGACATCTTTATTGGTTGCGCAAATATAGAAGTCACACTAATATCCTTGAGCGAACCCGTTCGAGGAAGAAAGAATGGAAAACACTATTGGCGTTCCCCTGCGTGAGTTTGCCGTAGGGAAAACACAGCCCGAGCTTGCGTTGTTGCTCTCTGTCTCTCAGAGCGCGGTGTCGCAAATGCTGAGCTCTAAAAGAGACATCAGGGTGAAAACGGGCCCTGATGGCAGCTGCTCCGCTATTGAAATTCGGCCCATTGGTTCCAGACGTAAACCAAAGGCCGCGTGAAGGGGTGCCGGACTGGGGCCTCTCACCAAAGAATCCCCCAGCCCGGCTACGACGATACACAGCACATGCACATCGGTCGTGGTCGTAGGATAGGTCGTACCTATTCGTATGGCTAGGCCGTAAACGGGGATTTTACGGTTATGAGTCGAACAGACCTCTTGCCGGGCGCGGGCCCGGTTCTTTCATTGCGTGAGGCGCTGTACCGCGCCGGGCGTGATTATCACGGTGGGATCACGGCCTTGGCGCACGCCATGTCCATGGACTACGACGAACTCCAGAAGAAACTGAAACTCACTGAAGAGCGTCGATGGCTGACTCCCGATGAGCTGGAGTCCGTCGTCGAGCTGACCTTGAGTCCGGCGCTACTTGATTCGCTGATGCGTCCGGCGGGGGCGGTCTGGTACAAGCCGACTCCGGTCCCGGCAACGGGCCAGGCATTGAAAGCTGTTGGCGAACTGCTGGAAGAAACCGGCGAGTTTGTTTCGAGCATGCACGACGGTGCTGCCGATAGCGTGTGGGAGCCCCACGAAGTCGCCGCTCTCGACAAGCGGGGAATGGATGTGATCCGCGCTGTGCTGGGCATCATGGCCGGCGCACGTGCCGCGATGGAGGGTCACAGTCATGGCTGACGATATCGATCGCGCTAACGACCAGGCGCAATACCTGCTCGACATCGCCCTACACCGTAACCGCCGTGTGGCCGCGAGCCGCGTCAGCGCGCAGTTCTGTGAGGATTGCGGCGATCCTATCCCGTTACTTCGACAGCAGACGATTCAGGGTTGCGAGACCTGCGTCCATTGTCAGGAGTTTCGGGAGGCTCGGAGATGAGCGGCGATAAAATCCCACTCCAGTTGCACCAACTTCCGAACCTGCTTCAGTACATCTCGCCAGACCAGCGTGACACGTGGGTCGAGGTCGGCATGGGTCTGAAATCTGAGTTCGGGCAGGAGGGTTATGGCCCTTGGAACAACTGGAGCCAGAGCAGCAAGAGTTATGACGGCAAGGCGGCTTTGTCCGTCTGGAAGTCGTTCAAAAAGGGCGGTACCGGCATGGGCACAGTGATCAAGCTGGCCCTTGATGCGGGTTGGAAGCCCGACAAAACTGAAATGACTGCCGAGGAAAAAAAGCGGTTTGCGGCAGAGGCCGAGCTGCGGCGCAAACAGCGTCAGGCGGAGGTCGAGGCTGACGAAGCGTTACTCGAGGAAATGCGTGGGCTGGTGGCTGACTGCTGTTTGCGTATCTGGAACGAATATTGTCAGTCGGAGGGGAGCAGCCCGTACCTGGACCGTAAGCAGGTTGGCGCATTCGGTGTCGGGTTCTTCAACACTACGGTCATTCTGTCTATTGATGATCGCAACAAGCGTTGCCAGGTGTGGGCCGGCAGCAACGCCATGCAGTTTTTCAACGGCTTGCCAAAGTCCCGGCCCGACTACCTGAGTTTTCTGGTGTTCAAGCCGGGCAGCATTGCGATCCCGCTTCGTGACGCCACTGGCAAGCTGTGGAGCCTGCAATCGATCAATGGGCAGGGTACCAAACTGTTTCCAAAGTACGGGCGTAAGTCCGGTTGCTTCCATGTGTTGGGATCGGTCGATTCGCCTTCGGTGGTTGGCGAGGCCGAGGGATACGCGACGGCCGCAAGTGTTCACATGGCCAGCGGCTGGCCCGTGGCAATGGCGGTTGATTCCGGCAACCTGGTGAACGTCGCCCGGATTCTGCGCGAGACGCACCCTGAGGCTTCGATCGTCATCGCGGGAGATGATGACCCGACTGCACCTGGTAATCCCGGACGGACCAAAGCGACTGCCGCAGCTCTTGAGGTCGGTGGCGTTGCGACGTTCCCGTATTTTGGGGAGGTTGCTTGATGGCCAAGGACTGGAACGATTTGCACATCGAGCAAGGCCTTGATGTTGTGCGCACCCAGCTTTATGCAGCGGCTGCTTCTGTTGTCCCTGTTCAGTTGGAAGATCTTCCCCGTTCCCCATCTCTGGAAGAGCCCGCCGATAACGGCGCTCCGGCTCCAGAGGGGGGCGGGGGGAACGGCTGGACGGCGGAACGGATCTTCACGCGGTTTGCGTTGGTCGAGGGCAAGACGGCGATCTTCGACACGTTCAAACGGGTGATCATCAAGAAGTCCGCTTTCGAAATGTTGGTGACGAAGCCGCTTGCGAAGGAATGGCTCGATCTGCCGGTGAAGAAGGTGATCGCTGATGACATGGCCGAGCGCCTGGCGAATAAGGCCAAGGCAGAAGCGAAGTTCAAACAGGTCAGCGGGGAGGGCATGCCGCCGGTTGAGCGCTACGTCTATATCGACGGGACGAAGGACACGTGGGACGTGCAGAAGCGCAGGCGCGTTCCGGAAGGTGCACTGAAGATGTCGCTGGGCGATGCGTACGGTATGTGGTTGAACAGTCCTGACCGCCGCACCGTAGATATGGAACACATTGTTTTCGACCCTCGCATGACGAAAGACCCTGAGGTCTACATCAACACATTCGAGGGGCTGCCCTTGGTGCCCGACAGTGACCGCGACAAGTGCAAGACCTTGCAGTGGATCATCACCTTTTTGTGCAACGGTGATCGAGACGCGGCGGATTGGCTGACGAAGTGGCTTGCCTTCCCGTTGCAGAATGTCGGCGCCAAGATGGACACGGCCGTGCTGTTCCACTCGACAGAGGAAGGCAGCGGCAAAAGTCTCCTGTTCAGTGACATCATGGGCCGGATCTATGGTGACTGCGGTGCAACGGTTGGCCAGGCACAGCTCGAATCGAACTGGACGGTTTGGCAGTCGAACAAGTTGTACGGTGTGTTTGAAGAGGTTGTCAGTCGGGACCAGCGTTACAACCAGGTCGGCAAGATCAAACACATGGTCACCGGTAAGACGGTTCGGATGGAATCCAAATTCGTGAACGGTTGGGAGGAAGCCAACCATATGAACGCGGTGTTCTTGTCGAATGAGATCATGCCATGGCCGATCGGGGAGAAGGATCGGCGTATGTTGGTGATGTGGCCCAAGGATCCTTTACCCGAGGCCGAACAGAAGAAGGTCAAGCACGAGTTGGCCAATGGTGGTGTCGAGGCGCTTTATGACTACTTGCTGAGCTATCCGCTCGGTGACTTCGATGAGCGGACCAAACCGCCGAATACGGCAGCGCGTCAGCGTCTGGTTGAGTTGAGTATGGCGAGCTGGCAGACGTTCTTGCGGGAATGGCGTTACGGGATGCTCGGCGCTCCGTTCTCGGTGTGCGTGAGCAGTGACCTTTATGCGTTGTTCCTGGAGTGGTGCCATCGCAACAAGGAACACACGCTGAGCCACACGAAGTTCAGCGGCTTCATTTCGACCCAGGTCGATAAGGTGCCTCGGGTGCCTTGGATGGAGGGCGCACGCCGTTCATTCGGTACGTTCTTCTTCCCGTGGTCTGGTGTAGAGCGTGCGCCTTCCCCGTCCCCATCCTTGACTGCAGCTGCGCTGGGAACAGCGGTTGCCACATGGCGAGAGCAAGCCAAGGCCAGCGGATGGAGCGTGGATAGCTGGGAACACGTCAAGTTCGCTGACCGGGGGAGTGTGGCCGCATGATGACCAGAAGTGTGTCAGGTGTGTTCCCTGTGTTTCAGGTTGAAATTCGAAACCTGACACAGCTACAGCCCACGGTTTTCGCGGGTTTCTGTACCCGTGTGTCAGGTGTGTCAGGTTTTACCCGCGTGCAGGCGTGCGCACGCACAGAAACAATGACAACTCATCAACACTTAATTCGTTTTTTCATGCGTGAAGAACAACCCAACACACCTGACACACCTGACACAGTAGTTTTAAAGCAATGTTTTATAAGGGTTTTTGGTGTGTTGGGTTTGTGTCGGGTTGAAGGTTTTTTGTGTCGGGTTCGGTTTTTCGGGGGGAAGGGTCGATGATCGAGGAAATCGAAGAACTCATGCAGCACTGGGGCAACCAGTTCAACCAGGTTGGTGAGGGCGGCGGTCTGGGCAGCCCAATGGCGACGATCATCGAATGGGGTGGCTCTGCCCCTCGGGGGACGCCGGGATCTCGCGACCTTATGATGGCGGCAGGTGGCGGCATGGATCATGCGGCGCTGGAAGTTGCGGCAGCCTTGGCGCAACTTGAGCGTCAGTCCGAGAAAGGGGCGCTGTTGGTGACCCTGGCGCGCAATCGTTATTTGCCTCGGCCTGCGTTGTCGGTTCGATCGCAGTTGCCCTATCTGGGGCTCGGGGAGGACGCCGACCGGACGTACAGGAACTGGGTCCATGCGCTGCACCAGCAGATGCTGGTCATTTTGACTGTGCGCACTGCGCCGATGCGTGAGCGCAATCGGCGCGGCAGATCGAGTGAGACCGATCTGACTCGAGTTTCGAAAGTCGCTCGCGTGAGGGTTTGCTAGATACCGTTCGTCCGGGTGGTTTGCCTCAAACCTGCGTCAAAGTGCGTCAAAGGTGCGTCGAGACAACCAACCGAAAAGAGGCCCTTTTCGGTTTTTCCGGAGGCAGGTAAAAAGTCCCCACGATATGCGATTTGCGCCTGAATCGCTCATTGAGCACGTGCTGTGCAGCTTCACCCGGTTCTCCCCGAGCCGGTCACCTAACCCCGCTTCGGCGGGGTTTTTATTTTCGGCCCGATGGGTGTCTGCAAGGAGAATCAGCATGAGCGAGCCGGCAACTGTTGTCGTGGCCGGTGGTGTGGGACTGGCGGCTACCGGCCTGCTGGCGGGTGTGGACATACTCGCGGTGATCGGTGCGCTGGCTGGTTCTCTGGTGTTCTTCACTACCACTGAGGAATTGCCGGTCTGGAAGCGTGTTCTCTTCCTGCTGGTGTCTTTCGTGATGGGTTACATGTTCGCCCCTGGCATGGCCGAAGTTGAGTTGTTCGGCACCAGGCCTTTCAAGTACACCGGGCCGGCGGCGTTCGGTGCGTCGGTGGTGGTTGTGACTGTCGCGCTGGCCGTCATCAAGCGGCGCGGCCTCATTGCTGAACAGCAAGGGAGGCAGGATGGATAGTCAACTTATGCCGCAAGTACTCACTCAGGCCACGTTCTGGTTGTGCGTGGCTCTGTTCGTTCGCTTGTTCACCTTCCGTCGGCGCGGTGCCCGGTTCCGCCGGAGCATGAGCTGTCTTGCGTGGGTGGTGATGGTCGCTGCGGGATCCGCTGTGGTGTACATCGGCAAAGGGCAGTTGGTCATGCCGCCGAACTCTTGGCCGCTGGTGATCGTGCTGGCGGTGTTCGTTGGGTCGGTGTACCAGAGCAGCGGCAATCTGGCCCGTGTCTGGAAGATGGGCTGATGGGCAAGGTATCGGATGACCGTCGCGGCAGCAGCACCGAACGGGGTTACGGGTACAAGTGGCAGAAGTCACGCGATGCACACCTGCGGGCGAATCCGTACTGCACGATGTGTTCGTGCGATCGGCGTCCGGTGGCGGCCACAGTTGTTGACCACAAGGTGCCGCCCAAGCTGAAGGAAGCCAAGGACAGCGGGGATCCGGTGCGGATCAAGGCGGCGTGGAAACTGTTTTGGGACCCTGAGAACTGGGCAGGCCTGTGCAAGTTCTGTCACGACTCGACGAAGCAACGGATCGAGAAGAGCGGGCGCGTGCCGGGGTGTCATGCCGACGGCCGTCCGGTCGATCCGGGGCATCACTGGAACCGGTGACCGCCCATCCCCGACGCACCAAAAAATGGCACGCCCCGAGGGTAGGGGGGGTGAAAAACTTCATTTCGACTTCTCTCTAGACCGATCGCCCCCCTCTTTACGCAAAGTCGGGAAAAATGAGGGAGGGGGGGTATCGACAGGTAAGGGGTTGAATTTATGGCAGGAAATGGAAATTCGGGCCGTCCGTCTTTGCCGGCGTCGGTTCATTTGTTGCGGGGAAATCCGAGCGGTAAAAACGTCGCTGCTTTGCTGGACGAAGTTCAGTCCCCAACAGTCCCGGTGAAAGCCCCGCCCATGCCTGATGTCCTTTCGGACGATGCCAAGGCCGAGTGGGAGCGGGTGGTACCGGCGCTGATGTCTATGCGGCTTCTCTCCGAACTCGATGCCATGGCGCTGGCCGCGTACTGCCAAGCTGCTGCGGATTGGCGCCGTTACCAGCGGCTGATCGCGGAGAAAAACGCCAAGTCCACCGATGAACTGGGCGGCGATGTCCAGACCTTCAAGACCGGTGCCCAGCAGATGCACGTTCTGCGGCAGCTCGCCAACGACGCCGAGCGCCGCGCCAACGCCGCCGGCGCTCAGTTCGGTATGTCGCCAGTGTCCCGGCGCAACCTGAAAGCGCCGGCGCCCCCGCAAGGTGAGTTATTCCCCAATGGCCCAAGAGCAGCCGCTGAACGATACTTCAGTTGATGACCGAGTAACCGGCTACGCGAAGGCCGTGCTTGCTGGTGAAATCATCGCGGGCCCGGATGTCCGCAATGCGTGCAAGCGTCACTTGCGAGATTTGAAGAACGGTCCGGATCGCGGGTTGGTGTTCGACCTGGACCGTGTGAATCGTGCCATCGGCTTTTTCGAAGATGTCCTCTGCCTCAACGGCGGTGACTACGAGGGTATGCCGTTCTTGCTCGCACCCTGGCAGGCATTCGTCGTAGGCAGCCTGTTTGGCTGGATGACAGAGGATGGTTTCCGGCGTTTCCGCCTGGGCTACATCGAGACGGGAAAGGGCTCGGGTAAAAGTCCTCTGGTTGCTGGCATCGGCTTGTATGGTCTGGCTTCTGATGGTGAAAGGCGTGCGGAAATCTACGCGGCCGCCACCAAGCGCGATCAGGCCATGGTCTTGTTTCGGGACGCCGTATCGATGGTGGACATGTCACCGTCGCTGTATTCCCGGGTGGTGCAATCAGGTCGAGACGAAAAGGTCTGGAACCTCTACTACCCCAATACCCGTTCATTCTTCCGCCCGATCAGCGCGGACGAAGGCCAGTCCGGCCCGCGCCCCCACATCGGCCTGCTCGATGAGGTGCACGAACACAAGACTGCCGCGACCGTGAACATGATGCGCGCCGGTACCAAGAACCGACGCAAGGCTCTGGTGGTGATGATCACCAACAGCGGATCGGATAAAAAGACGGTCTGCGGTCAGTACCACGACCTGGGCGTGCGGATCTGTGCGGACATCGAAACAGACGACAGCTTCTTCGCGTTCATCTGTTCGCTGGATGAAGGGGATGATCCGTTCACGGACGAAGCCTGCTGGCCGAAGGTCAACCCCTCGCTTGATCACATCGCTGAAGGGCAAACCGACGGCATCCCCGGACGCAAGTATTTGCGTGAACAGGTGCAGTCAGCCCGGGGCCTACCGGCGCAAGAGTCCGTGGTTCGCCGACTCAACTTCTGCGAATGGACTCAGGCTGATGCGCCTTGGATTTCGTGGGCTGTCTGGAAACAGGCCGAGGAGCGCGTACCGATGCGGCTTCTCCGCAACCGCCGTTGCGTTGCCGGGCTCGACCTGGCCAGCACCACCGACCTGACTGCGTTCGTGCTGTTGTTCTGGCCGGTGCCGCACGACCCTCACTGGCGGTTGCTGCCGTACTTCTGGATTCCGGATGAGGATCTGCAAGGGCGGGAGGATCGGGACAAGGTTCCGTACGCCATGTGGGTCAAGGACGGTCACCTCGAGACGACTCCCGGTCGAGCCATCAGCAAGAAGCACGTACTGATGCGGCTCGTAAAAATCTGCGCGTACTTCGATGTCGAGCGAATCGGTTACGACCGTTGGCGCGTGGAAGACCTGCTGCAACTGATGGCGGATGAGGATATCTCGCTGCCGGAAATGGTCGGCTTCGGCCAAGGCTTCAAGGACATGGCGCCGGCTGTCGATGAGTTCGAACGCCGGTTGCTGGGGCGTGCAGATGAGCAGGGCGTCATTGATCTGGATCCGGCGGATGTTGAAGTCATCGAAACGGAAACGGTCGAAACCCTACGCCATGACGGTAACCCGGTCATGACCTGGTGCGCCGGTAACGCGGTGATCGTTTGCGATCCGGCCAACAACCGAAAGGCCGACAAGGCCAAAGCCACAGGGCGGATTGACGGCATCGTGGCATCCATCATCGCTGTCGGGACCAGTATCAAATCCGCAGGCCCGAGCGGCAAATCCATCTACGACGAAGGGGCAGGTATATGAAATTAGCCATCGCGGCCTGGCTGGCCGGCCTGCTGGGCTTCGGGCTGCTGGTGGGTGGAGTGACGCTGATCAGCGTTCCGGCTGGTTGCATCGTCGCCGGGCTCGGCCTGATGGCCTGGGCCTACCTGGCCGATCGCGCAGCCGCTGTACTGAAAGCCCAATCCAAACCCCAAGGAGGTTGAGCATGTTTTTCTCAAGCGTGCTCGGCGAAGGGCGCGGCACTCTCACAAACCCGGACAGCGGATTCTGGCGCGGCCTCATCGGCAGCGGCCGCAACAGCTCGGGAGTCACAGTCACACCCGAGTCCGCGCTGGGCCTGCCCATCCTGCAGAACTGCGTCACGCTGCTGGCGGAAACCATGGGGCAGTTGCCCTGTGAGATGTACCGCCGGCAAGACAAAGGGCAGCGGGAACCGGCGATCAATCATCCGGCCTATGACGTCCTGCGGTACCAGCCCAACGGATTCCAGACTCCGTATGAATACCGGGAATGCACCCAGCTCGCGGCGGGTCTGCGGGGCAACGGTTACAGCTTCATTGACCGTCGTGACGACGGCAACGTCATCGGCCTGTGGCCGTTGTGCAATAACAAGGTGCAGGTGCTGAAAGGTGCCGACCTGCTGCCGTACTACCGCATCGGCGCGAGCGAAGCGCTGCCGATGCGCATGATCCACCACGTGCGCTGGGTCAGCACGAATCACTACGTCGGCCTTTCCCCGATCGAAGTGCACGCGGATTCACTGGGGCTCGCCCAGGCCGTGCGGCAATACACGGGCAAGAGTTTCGCCAACGGCGTGACCGTATCCGGCGTGATCGAGCGCCCCCGTGAAGCTCCGTCGATCAAGGATCAGGGCAGCATCGACAAGATCGTTGATCAGTGGGGCCAGAAGTTCGGCGGCATGGACAATGCCAAGAAGGTCGCGCTGTTGCAGGAGGGCATGACGTTCAAGCCAGTGTCGATGAACAACGTGGACGCCGAGGTGCTTGGCATCCTCAAAACCACCGGCACCGATATCGCCCGGATCTACAAAATCCCGCTGCCCATGGTCAACGACCTGGAAAAGTCGAACTACAACACGCTCGAGCAACTGATGATCCAGTTCGTGGTGTTCGCGTTGCTGCCGTGGGTCAAGCGTCACGAACAGTCGATGATGCGCGACTTCCTGCTGCCGAAGGATCGGCGTGAGTACTTCATCGAGTTCAACCTGTCCGGTCTGCTGCGTGGCGATCAGAAGAGTCGCTACGAAGCCTATGCCATCGGCAGGCAATGGGGCTGGCTCAGCGTCAACGACATCCGCCGACTGGAGAACATGCCGCCAGTGCCTGGTGGCGATATCTACCTGCAACCCCTGAACATGGTCGATGCAGGCAAACCCGGCGGCGATTTGACCAACCCCCAAGTCCGAGCCCAGCTCGAACTTCAGCACGCTGAAATCGGAAGGATTCTTGCCCAATGAAAAACTACTTGCGAGCCTCCAGCCTGCTGTTCAATCAGCCGCTGCTGGTGCTGCCCGACATGCTGGATCTCGGCGTGCGCTGGGCCAACCAGGCAATGAGCCTGAACATCGTCAACATTGGCGCCAAGCAAGGCCCGGCCATCTGGGATGATGACGGCATCGACCGTATAGCACAGCGCGAAGAAGAACGCCGAACGGCCATTGCACGAACGGGGATCGAGGTTATTCCCGTCAGCGGCGTGCTCGTCAGCCGTGGCAGTCACATCAGCATGTGCGAAACGATGACCAGCTACGAATCACTCCGGGCGCAGCTGCGCAACGCGGTGGCGGATCCGATGGTGGAACGCATCGTTCTGGACATCGACAGCCCCGGCGGTTCCGCCGTCGGTGCTTTCGAACTGGCGGCCGATATCCGCGCCATGGCCCAGCAGAAACCCATCACCGGCATCGTCAACTTCATGGCCTACAGCGGCGGCTACTTGCTGGGATCGGCGTGTAGCGAGCTGGTGGTGAGCCAGACCAGCGGCGTCGGTTCGATCGGCGTCATCGCCAGTCACATGGACCGTTCAAAGCAGGAAGAGGGCATGGGCGTAAAGGTGACCACGGTTTATGCCGGGGCTCACAAGAACGACCTCAGCCCCCACGAACCCTTGAGCGAGCAGTCGCTGAAGTACTTGAACGATGTTGTTCAGGAGAGCTACCAGCTGTTCGTCAATGCCGTGGCGGAGTATCGCGGGCTGTCCGTGCAACAGGTCATTGCTACCGAGGCGGGGCTGTATCGAGGGCAGGCCGGTATCAATGCCGGTCTTGCTGATCGAATGCAGAGCCCTCAGCAGGCGGTCGATGATCTGTCCCAAGCAATTGCACTGAACCGCGCTGGACGGCAGGCCGGGCGTTTGTCCGTCCGCGCAGCCGCACTGAATCTTCAAACCCTAATCTGACCGCGTTCGCGGCAGTCACCGAGCCCGCACTGTGCGGTTTTTTTAATGCCCAGGAGGCACCATGTCCCTTGTACTTCAAATGCGTAGCGAACGCGCTCAACTGGTTGCACAGGTCCAGGCGTTGGCCAAAATCGAAACGGACGGTGCCAGCCTGTCCGCCGAGCAGTTGGCGCAGTTCACGCAACTGGAAACCCAGATCAACGAACTGACCGCCAAAATCGCCCGTGCGGAGACGGCCGAACGATTGACCGCCGCATCTGCGGTGCCTGTTGCCGAGAGTGCTCAGGGTATCAACAGCCCTCCAGCTCACATTACAGTGCGCGCCGAGCCAACGCCGCCAGGTGTAGCCATGGCGCAAATGGTCCGCTTGATGGTCCAGGCAGGTGGTAATCAGCAGGCAGCAGCCGAGATGGCGAAAACCGGCGGGTATGGCGCAGATGTGCAGGCCGCGCTGTCCACCGTTACTCCTGGCTCCGGCGGGGTACTGGTGCCGGAAAACTTCAGTGCCAGCGTGATTGAGTCGCTACGTCCGAAATCGGTGGTTCGCAAAATGGGGGCGGTAAGTCTGCCACTCAACAATGGCAACCTGACGATGCCCCGTGTACTGGGCAATACCCAAGTGACCTACTTGGGTACCGAGGAAGATATCTCCGTCACTGATATGCAGTTCGGTGACCTGAAGTTGTCGGCCAAAAAGGCAGCGGCGTTGGTTCCAATTTCCAACGACCTGTTGGCCTATGCCGGTGTGAACCCACGCATCGACGCCCAGGTCAGTAACGATCTGGCGGTGAGTATGGGTCTTTCCGAGGATCTGCATTTCATCCGTGGCCCGGGTACCGGATCGCTTCCTAAAGGTCTGCGCCACTGGGCGCTCCCGGGCAACGTGGCTGGTGCGCCGGCCGGCGCGACGTTGACCATCGTCGATCTGTATCTGGGCGGCCTGATGCTTCGGCTCGAAGCGGCGAATGTCGATCTGGCTGGGTGTGGCTGGTTGATGGCGCCGCGCACCATTCGTTGGTTGCAAGCACTGCGTGACGGCAACGGCAACAAGGCCTATCCAGAAATCGATGCTGGGATGCTCAAGGGCTATCCGTACGCGCTGACCACTCAGATTCCGACCAACCTGGGTGCGGGCGGCAACGAGTCCGAAATCTACTTTGCCAACTTCGCTGATTGCTACATCGGCGAAGACACCAGCCTGGCCATCGCGATCAGCACGGAGGCGTCTTACAAGGACGCCGGCGGTAATACCGTCAGTGCGTTCCAGCGTGACCAGACCCTGATCCGCGTAATCAGCAAGCACGACTTCGGCCCGCGTCATTCCGAGTCGGTTTCGATCGGTACCGGTATCACCTGGGGCGCTGGTATGTAATTTCTGGACCCCGCTCGATTGCGGGGTCACTTATTGAGCAGGTAGCAAAATGAGCGAACTGACGATTGTCACCTTTAAAAAGCCTTGGCACGGATATGCCACTGGAGAAACCGCAGGCTTCGACGCTGATAAGGCTTCAGTGCTGATTGAGTCGGGCTATGCGAAAGTCTACGCTGGCAAGCCCTCCGTTCAAGCCTCACCGAAGTCGCCGCAGTCCAAGAAGGCTACGGGCAAGAACAGTAAGCCCGGATCGGTTGCGCCGGCAGTTCTGGACTCGGCTGGTCAAGAAAATAACGACAACCCTGAAAACCCTGAAAACCCGGAGAACCCGGAGAATCCAGAGAATCCGTCAGACCCTGACGACGAGAAACCCTAAGCCATGGCCCGTCGAATCGAGTACTTCGGCGATCCAGTCCTGACGCTGGAGCAGGTGGCATTCCAGTGCCGGCTGGAGCCTGAGGACATGGAACCGGGGCTGATCAGCGACATCATCATCCCTGGCGTCACGACTCAGTGCGAATCCAAAACCGGAGCGGGTATTCGCGGAGCAATCTACGAAGAGGACTGGCCGGCTGGGTTTCCCTCCGGTCACGCGCTGGACATCGGGCAGGCAACCGAAGTTGTTTCGGTCAAGGTTCGGCAGCCTGATGGCACTTGGATCGATCACACTGGCCTGGTAGAGATCGAGCAGGGCCAGCGCGAAAGCTTCGTATCGTTCCCGGCAGGGCGACCCGCCGGCGTCTTGCGTATCCGTTACAAGGCAGTGACCGATCTTGACCTTCACCCCGGTGTCCGCAACTGGCTGCTAATGGCGGCGGCGACAATCCATCGGCACCCGGAGGTGTTCCTTGTGGGGCAGTCGCTGTCTGAGCTGCCGTCCGAATTCCTTGACCACCTGGTGGCCGAGATCACCGTACCGCCGAGGTTCTAACTATGGCCTACCGCGAACCGAGCGCCGGTGAACTAGATCGGCGGATTACGCTCAGGCTCCGCACGGATGCCCCGGCGCCGGATCAAGGCCTTGACTCAATCTTCACCGACGAGAAAAAGCGTTGGGCGAAGATCGAGCCAGTCGGTACCGCCGTTTACACAGCCGGTGTTCAAACCGATGTGAAGATCACCCACCGCGTGACGTTCTACTACCTCAAGGGTGTAAGTGATGCTCATGAGGTCGTGCACGGAGGCATCATCTATCGGGTACGGCGGGTCGCCGATATGAACGGAACCCGGCGCTTCACCATTCTGGAAGTCGAAGAACTCGGGCCGCAAAAGCCCAGAGGTGGAATCTATGGCTAACTCCGCATCGGTCGAAAGTTACCTTCACGTCGAGGGCTTCGAAGATTTCGAGCGTGAAGCGTTCGACAAGAAGAAGATTCGCGCCGGGATGCGCAAAGCCGGTTTGCTGGTAACCCAGCACGCCCAGATGAACCTGGTGTTGGGAAAGGGGCGAGAGGGCTATCCCAAGAACCGGACCGGCGAGACCGTCAGCTCCATCAAGTTCAAGGTGTCGCGCTCCGGCTTCATGGTCAAGATTTCGCCGACCCTCACGCCTGCAATGGGCGAGTTTTATCCAGCCTATCTTTTCTACGGTGTGAAGCAAGGCCGAAAGCCCCAGAAGCTCGCGCCCGGTAAAGGCATCGGGCGCAAGAATCGACGCCAGGCCGGCGTTCGTGCCCGGCTTGTCGCCGAGCGGGCGGCGGGGGAATGGCGGATCAAACCGCACGACAACTACATGGCCGACGCGCTTCAGGACTCATCCGAGCAAGTTCGGTCAATCCTGTTCACGGCTTTCGCGGCGGCGCTGTCATGAGCCGCCGGCGGCTTAGCGGACACTCTCCAGCGCTTTTGCGATAGGCTTGCGGCTCTGTTAACAGGGAGTTACCTATGAAAGCGTTGAGTTTGATTGCCTCCGTCGTCATGTCCGTCTCGGCGATTACTGCGCATGCTGTAGAAGCTGCGCGGGAAGCCCCCAGTGCTGCAATCGATCGCATCACCCTCATCTACCTGAACCACAAGATCTACCCCAATGGTTCTGTCGAGTGTGATTCGAAAGTGATTAGCAACCGCTCGATGATTGGGTGCTGGAACCTGACACTGAACGGCAAGAGCGCGCCGCACATCTGGCTCTACGAAGCCAATAAATTCCAGTCGGTGAACGGAAGCGCCCGCCAGTTGGCGGAAGGGAAGTTTTCCAAAGAGTCAGATGTAACCGTCGTGAAGCTCCCTTTGCCAAGCGACATCAACGTTGGTTCGGCGGTGGAGGCCTTCACTAAAGGCTGATCCCCGTCCCTCGAAAAAGCCTCGCACTCGCGAGGTTTTTTTATGCCCGGGAGTTGATCAATGAAGTTGAACCCGATTGTTGCCCATCTCAAGGCGACGTGCCCGACCTATGCCGGACGGGTTGCAGCCGGTATCGATTGGGACGCTGTTGCGGAGACTGCCAAGCTCCCCATGCCGGCGGCATACGTGATTGCAGCAGCGGATGCCGCAGCGCCCAGCAAGGCGCAGAATGCTGTGATACAGGAAGTTACAGACCAGTTTGCAGTGGTGGTTGTGCTGGACGCCGGGGATGAGCGCGGACAGGAGGCCAACGATCAGCTGCACGATCTGCGCGCAGAACTATGGCGCGCTCTGGTGGGCTGGAAGCCTGGCCCGGAGTACACGCCGATCGAATACGACAAAGGCACGCTGGTTTTCGTCAGTCGTGCCCGAGTCATCTACCAATATCTCTTCACCGCCGAATTCCAGATCGGCCGCAATCGATCGGACCAACCTCCAGAGACCTGGCACGAACTGGAGCTAGACGGTCTGGCCAACTTCACGGGCGCGAACATCCGCATGGACTGCATCGACCCGGCAGACCCCAACCTGAAACGCCCCGGCCCGGACGGGCGCATCGAAGTCCAATTCACTGGAGAAGTAAAACCATGACCAAGCGCATCACTGTGGCGCCGGCCGCTGGCCGCTCTGTGCCCGACCCGGAGGCGGGCGACCTGTTGCCCGTTGAGGGTCGGGAAGTCCCCGACAATGCCTGGTGGCGCCGTCGCCTGGCAGACGGTGATGTCACACCCAAACCCGCCAAAGCTCCATCCACCAAAGCCGTCGCAGCGGCGCAACCCGAGGACGGCAAATAATGGCCATCGGATTCAGCAACATTCCCGCCGATATCCGGGTACCGTTGTTCTACGCGGAGATGGATAGCTCGGCTGCAAACACCGCATCGTCGGCCATGCGCCGGCTGATCGTCGGCCAGGTCAACGATGATGCTGCCGGTGAGAGCATCGGCAAGCTGGTGCTCGTCTCCAGCGTCGCGCTCGCCAAAGACATCGGCGGTCAAGGTTCGATGCTCGCCGCGATGTACGAAACCTGGCGCAAGGCTGACCCGATTGGCGAAGTCTGGTGTCTGCCTTTGCAGAATGAAACCGGCGAGACGGCATCAGCGACTGTGACTATTGCCGGTACCGCAACTGAAGGCGGTCTGCTGAACCTGTATGTCGGTGGTGTCCGTGTGCAGTCGGTGGTTCCGGCGGCAGCGACTGCGGCTGTAGTGGCCTCCGCGTTGGCAGTGAAGATCAACGCAAGTCCAGACCTCCCCGTGACCGCCGCTGCGGCGCAGGGCGTTGTCACGCTGACCTGCAAGTGGACGGGCGAAAGTGGCAACGACATCGGTATTGTTTTGAACCGTCTGGGCAAATCGAACGGTGAGGCAACCCCGGCGGGGCTGACGGTCACCGCCACCGCGATGTCGGCGGGTGTTGGCGTGCCTGACGCTGTGGACGCGATCGCCGCCCTGGGTGATGAACCGTTCGAGTTTCTGTGTCAGCCCTGGTCGGACACCACCACGCTCAATGCCTGGCGCGATGCGATGGATGACAACACCGGGCGCTGGAGCTGGGCCAAACAATTGTTCGGCCACGTCTACAGCGCCAAGCGCGGTACCGTCGGCACTCTGGTTGCGGCGGGTCAGGTGCGCAACGATCAGCACATGACCATTCAGGGCGTCGAGGCGGGTGTCCCGCAACCGGTCTGGGTGGTCGCCGCTGCTCTGGCGGCCCGTTCGGCGGTTTTCATCTCTGCCGATGCCAGCCGGCCGACCCAGAGCGGCAGCCTGCCGGGGCTGGATCCGGCGCCGGCCAGCGATCGCTTTACCCTGACCGAGCGCCAGTCGCTGCTGAGCTACGGCATCGCTACCGCGTACTTCGAAGGCGGTTATGTACGCATTCAGCGTTCGATCACCACCTACCAGAAGAACGCCTACGGCCAGGCGGACAATTCCTACCTGGACAGCGAGACCATGCACCAGTCGGCGTTTATCGTCCGGCGTATGCAAAGCGTGATCACCAGCAAGTACGGCCGCCACAAGCTAGCCAGCGACGGCACCAACTTCGGCGCCGGCCAGCCCATCGTCACGCCGAGCACCATTCGCGGCGAGTTGATCGCGCAGTATGCGAAGCTCGAAAGGGAAGGCCACGTAGAAAACGCAGAGCTGTTCGCCGAACACCTGATTGTTGAACGCGACAGCAATGACCCGAGCCGTGTGAATGTGCTGTTCCCGCCGGACTACATCAATGGCCTGCGCATCTTCGCGCTGTTGAACCAGTTCCGCCTTCAGTACGACGCTGCGGCGTAACACTGACCCTGAACACCCAGCCCGCCCCGTGCGGGCTTTTTCATTCTGGAGACAAAGACCATGGGCGAAAAAGTAGCCGGCACCGCGTACGTCAAGGTGGACGGGACCCAACTGACAATCAGCGGGGGCGCGGAAGCTCCCCTGATGGCCGTGAAACGGGAGACGGTTTATCCCGGGTTCTACAAGGAAGAGGCTCTTGCCCCGAGCTTGAAGATGACTGCGATTTTGTCACAGGGCTTCCCGATCAAGATGCTGGCCAATGGGCGCGACATGACCGTCACCTGCGAATTCGCAAACGGGAAGGTGTACGTCCTTTCGGGCGCCTATCTCGTCGATGAACCCGCGGCGAAGGGCGACGACGGTACGACAGAACTGCAATTCGACGGTGTGAATGGGAGCTGGCAATGAGTGATCCAGTGAAGCTGCAGGTTGCAATCGAGGCCCACGGCGAGCCGGTGACTGAACTGACCCTGCGCCGGCCGACGGTGCAGGAAGTCCGGGCCATCAAGGCGTTGCCGTACAAGATCGACAAAAACGAAGAAGTCAGCCTGGACATGGATGTCGCCGCCAAGTACATCGCGGTCTGCGCCGGCATCCCGCCGTCTTCGGTCAACCAGCTGGATTTGGCCGACCTCAACGCTTTGAGTTGGGCGGTGGCCAGTTTTTTCATGAGTGCGGCGTCGAGTCCATCGGCGACCTGATTGCCGTTGCGTATGACCTGGCGTGGTTCTGGAAAACCGATCCGGAGCTGATGCTGGCGCGGCCACTCGATGTGCTCCGTGAGTGCATGGAGCACGCCCAGCGGATCAACAAACTTCAACAGGTGCAGTGATGGCGGACAAGTTCCAGCTCAAGGCGTTGATCACTGGTGTCGACAAGCTGTCGCCGACGCTGTCCGGTATCCGGAAAAACGTTGCGGGCTTTCGCAAGCAGTTGGAAAGCTCGGGACTGGGCAAGATCAGCTTTCAGGATGTAGTGCAGGGCGGGGCGCTTGCTGCCCCGTTTGTTGCCGGGGCGAAGGCCGCTATCGATTTTGAATCATCGATGGCCGACGTGAAGAAAGTGGTCAACTTCGACACGCCGCAACAGTTCCAGCAGATGGGCAAGGATGTGCTCGACCTGTCGGAGAAAATGCCAATGGCAGCGAGCGGCATTGCTGCCATCGTAGCGGCCGGCGGGCAGGCGGGTTTTGCAGCGGGCGAGTTGAAACAGTTCGCTGAAGACGCCGTGAAGATGGGCATCGCCTTCGACCAGACGGCGGAACAGTCCGGCGACATGATGGCGAAGTGGCGGACGTCCTTTAAGTTGACCCAGCCCGAAGTAGTCGCCCTGGCCGACAAAATCAACTATCTGAGCAACACCGGTCCATCCTCTGCCGCGCAGATCGCCGACATCGTGACCCGTATCGGTCCGCTCGGGAAAATCGCCGGTCTGGCCTCGGGACAAATTGCCGCCATGGGCGCCACGCTCGCCGGCGTCGGTGTGCCCAGCGAAGTCGCGGCCACTGGCTTGAAGAACTTCATGCTGGCGCTGACCAAAGGGAAGGCTGCCACCAAAGAACAAACCCAAGCGTTCAAGTCGCTCAGGCTCGATGTCACGAAAGTGGCTCAGGGTATGCAGAAAGACGCTCAAGGCACCATGCTTGATGTTTTGGAACGAGTGGCCAAGGTCGCACCGGAAAAGCAGGCCGGCTTGTTGACCCAGTTGTTCGGATCAGAGTCCGTCACAGCGATCGCCCCATTGCTGACCAACCTCGATCTTTTGAAAAAGAGCTTCGGGGACGTCGGGGCTGACGCCAAATACGCTGGCTCCATGAATAGCGAATACAGCGCACGTGCCGCCACCACCGCGAACGCGATGCAACTGATGCGCAACCGTGTAACGCGACTGGGCATTGAGATCGGCAATGTGCTTCTGCCGCCGCTCAACGACATCATGACGTTGTTGGGGCCTATCGTTGGACAGATATCCGAATTTGCTGCGGCGAACCCGGGTCTGGTCAAAAGTGTTCTGGGTGTAGGGATTGCTTTTGGCGCGCTCAAGCTCGCAGTGATGGGTGGCATCTTCGCCCTGAAGCTGTTCGAAACAGTTACCAAGATGTCTGTCGTCGGGTTGGTGATCCGCGGGCTCGCGCTGGCGGCGGGGCTTCTGATTGGTAACTGGCAGAGGGTTGCTCCGTTCTTTTCCGCATTATGGGGATTGATCACGGCAGTTGCGCGTCGTGCGCAGGCGGCTTGGGAGAAATTCACCCAGACCAGCCCCGTCATCGCCAAGAGCCTGATGGGCGCTGCTGCGGGTTTCCTTGCGATGCGCGTTGCCATGTTGTCGGCAAACGTTGCCGGGAAAATCTTCAGCGTCACCCTGGCCGTTGTCCGAGGGGCGGTGATTGCTGCCACGGTGGCAACTCGTATTTTCAACCTGGTGGCGAAGTCCAATCCGTTCGTGCTGATTGCCAGCTTGATCGCTATGGCGGCCGGTGCGCTGATCGCCAACTGGGAACCAGCGCTGCAATGGTTCAAGGAGGCATGGGACAAGATCAGTGGCTGGGTCAGGTCGATCATGGAAGCGTTTGGCATGGTGGGCGATGGCGGCATAGACGGCGCGGTGAGCAATGCGACCAATGCAGTCAACAACCTGACCATGCAAGTTGCCCCGGCGCGTGCCGGCAACGGCGACGGGACTCTGTTGCGGCCTCGCCCAGATGGCGAGCGCTGGTCACCGCAAGGCGACTCACTGGTTCAGAACGCCATGGCCGCGAGCCAGCCCAAGCTTCAGGGGGAGCTGGTGATGCGGTTCGAGAACCAGCCGCCAGGCCTGCAAGTCGACAAATCACAAACCAATCAGCCTGGATTGAAAATCAAACCTGACGTGGGTACCCGCACTGTGGGTCGATGAGGTGGTGAATGGATCAGACGACATGGCGTGACCAGATGCTGCCGGCGTCATTTCGGGGGATCAGATTTTTGATCCCTCAGGCATCGGTGCCGATCGGCATGAAAGTGCAGTTGCACGAATTTCCGCAACGGGATGAGCCATACGCGGAACAGTTGGGCAAGCAATCACAGGTGCATCGTCTGGTGTGCTGGATCATCGGTGATGACTGTTTCGAACGGCGTGACAAGTTCATGGAAGCCCTCCAGGCGCCGGGTCCCGGTGAACTGGTTCATCCATGGCTGGGGCGAATGCAGGTCAAAGTCGGCGAGGGGGAACTGAGCCACGACTTCAAGCGCGGCGGCATGGCCGAGTTCGCGGTGACGTTCTATCCGGACACCCCGCTGAAGTTCCCCACGGCCAAAGTCAACACCCAGCAGCAGGTGGTCAAGGCTTCGGACAGCCTGCTGGATTCAGCACTCGACCGCTACAAGGCCGCGATGGCCAAGGTGGATCAGGCGCGGCTCGGCCTGGCTCGGTTGCGCAACAGCCTGTCGGGTGTGTATACGGTGATCCAGCAGCAGTTCTCTACGATTGTTGGCGCCTTCACCAACCTGACCGGCTTCGTCCAGTCGCTGATGAATGCACCGGACTCGCTGTCGTCGCTGTTCTCCAGCTACTTCAGTGAGTTCTCGGTCGATGACTACTTGGGTGATGACTCAGGTTCAACCTACCGCAACACGGTGGCCGCCTCGACGCAGCACGCCGAGGCGGTGGCCAGCGTCAACACGGTCAGCCAGGCCGGCGGGCGAGACTCCGCCGCTGCGTCACAGGCGACCGCCGATCTGGTGCAGGACGCGCTTTTGGTGCAGGTCGCGTTGATCATCAGTGAAATGCCGATCGCTTCACAGCCAGTTTCACCGGGTGCAACGCCCGGGGTTGATCAGCAGGCAGTGCAGCCGATCGTAAGGCCAGAGGTTCCTGTGGCTGACGATGTGATCGAGCTGCGGGAAAACCTCAATGAAGCCATCTTCGAAGCATCGCTGAAGGCTGACCCCGAGCACTACATGGCGCTCAACACCCTGCGTCAAACCATCGTCAAGCACCTGACCGCTGTCGCAGAGTCCGGTGTGCGCCTGGTCGAAATCACGCCGGCGGAAACTTTGCCGGCGCTGGTACTGGCTTACCGGCGCTTCGGTGATGCCACGCGTGAATCCGAAGTGGTACAGCGCAATCGCCTCAGGCACCCAGGGTTCGTCCCGGCGCTGCCGATCAAAATAGCTCAGAGGTAACCCATGGAAGATATCAATGCTGTCGGCCTCACGGTTGACGGCCTGGATTACTCCGGCTGGAAATCCGTGGAGATCACCGCCGGCCTCGAGGATCAGGCCCGGTCTTTCAATCTCAGCATCACCTGGAAGTGGCCCGGGCAGCTCCAGCCGTTGCCGATCAAGCAGGGGGCGAAATGTCAGGTGCGGATCGGTGACGACTTGGTGCTGACTGGCTGGGTGTTCGCCACGCCGATCAGCTACGACGACAAGCAGATCACCACCAGCATCAGCGGCCGTTCGCTGACCGCTGACCTGGTGGACTGCGCGGCGATCAACAAACCGGGGCAGTGGAACAACCAGAGCGTGCTGGCCATTGTCAGCGCGCTGGCCCGTCCGTATGGGATCAAAGTGCGCAGCCAGATCCCGGAGAGCGCCAAGCTGTCGGATCACACCATTGAGCCGGGTGAGACGGCGTTTGAATCTATCGACCGATTGCTGACGCTGTTCCGTGTTTTCTCCACTGACGATGCAAAAGGCATGGCGGTGCTCGCCAAGCCCGGGAGCGAGGTGCGTGCTTTTGATGTGCTGGAGGTGGGCAAGAACATCCTGACCGGTGACGCGCCGCTGGATTTTTCGGCGGTGTTTTCCGAATACCGAGTGCTTGGCCAAAAGAGTGGAACCGATGAAGAGTTCGGTGAACAAGCGGCTGAAGTCTCGGCGGTGGTGACTGATCCACGCATGGCGCGCAAGCGGGTGATGATCATCCAAGAGTCTGGCCAGATGACCAACGAACTGGCCCAGGCCCGGGCGAACTGGGAGCGGGGCAGTCGGATGGGCAAGGCGCTCACGACCACCTACACCGTGCAAGGTTGGCGGCAGTCGAACGGGGCGCTGTGGCGGCATAACTCGCTGGTGCGGGTCATTGATCCCGTGATCGGGTTCGACCGCGTGATGCTCATTGCTCGGGTGACTTACACCCTGTCCGAGTCCGGGATGATCACACGAATGGAGATAGGCCCTCCGGATGGTTTCGAACCTGAGCCGCACGACCCGCACAAAAACCGCAAGCTCAAGAAAGGCGGCAAGGGCGACAACTTCGAATACCTCATACCCGCAGATTACGAGCCTAAAAAATGAGCCTGAAAAACATGTTGGCGCGCGGCACCGTGGTGCTCGCCGCTGCTGGCCGGATGATGCAGACCCTGCAAGTGAGACTGACGGCCGGGGAATTGAAGGACAGCGTCGAGCATTTCGAGGCATACGGGTTCACCAGTCATCCCAAGGCCGGCGCCGAAGTGCTGACCATGTTCCTCAACGGCGACCGTTCTCACGCCGTTGTGGTGGTTGCATCGGATCGTCGGTACCGGATCAAGGAACTGAAGGAAGGTGAGGTGGCCATCTACACCGATGAAGGCGACCGGATCCACTTCAAGCGCGGTCGGATCATCGATATCGAAACCGATACGCTGAACATCAAGGCCACCACCGCCGTGAACTTCGACACGCCGTCGATAACCCAGACCGGCCGAATTGTCTCGCAAGGTGACCAGGTGGCGTCCGGAGTAAGCCAGGTCGAACACGTCCACACCAAAGTCCAGGCCGGCAACGGCAACAGCGGGCCTCCCGCAGCGGGGGGCTGATGAACTTATCGGACGATCGCGAAGCCGCCCTGACGCGGGCGGTACTCATCAGCTTGTTCACCTGGCGCCGTGGCTTCGAGGATGACCCTTTAGACGATGAAGAACGGTACGGCTGGTGGGGCGACAGCTATCCAGCCATCGCAGACGACCGTATTGGCTCGCGGCTTTGGCTGTTGCGCCGCGTGAAACTGACCGACGCCACCCAACGGGATGCGGAGTTTTACGCCGATGAAGCGCTACGTTGGCTACTGGATGACGGCGAAGTGATCCGGATCGAGGTCAGCAGTGAAAAGCGCGACATCAACCGGTTGAATCTCATTGTCGTACTGACCGTCCCGAGTGGCGCCCGGTTGGAAATCAAACCTCTCTCTTCCTGGCAGGTGATCTATGCCGTTTGAAACTCCGTCGTTACCGGTGCTGATCAATCGGACCCAGGCTGATCTGGCCAGTGACTCGCTCAGGCGATCCGATGCGCAGGTGCTTTCACGTGCGCTCAGTGGTGCAGCCTACGGATTATATGGCTACCTCAACTGGCTGGCAGACCAGATCCTGCCCGACAAGGCTGATGAAGAAACGCTGGAGCGCATTGCAGCACTGCGCTTGAACCAGCCACGCAATGCAGCCCAGCCTGCTGAGGGCAGTGTGATCTTCAGCGCTGCAGCGGGTGCCGTTCTGGATGTTGATGTGGTTCTTCAAGCCGGTGACGGGCGCATGTACCGAGTAACCACTGGCGTTACCACCGCCGCCGGCACCAACACCACGACAATTGAAGCTGTCGATGCTGGCGCGCTGGGGAATGCTGACGCGGGGCTGGCCTTGACGTTAGTGCAGCCAGTACCGGGAATAACCAATGCCTTCACCGTAATTGCCCCAGGACTTGCTGGTGGCATTGCGAAGGAGAGTGTCGAGTCGCTCCGAGCGCGAGTGATTCGCTCTTATCGGGTCATTCCTCATGGTGGGTCAGCCGACGATTACGAGACCTGGGCGCTGGAGTTCCCCGGCGTCACACGTGCTTGGTGTCGTGGTGGTTACATGGGGCCCGGCACCGTGGGTTTGTTCGTGATGCGTGATAACGATCCAGAGCCGGTACCGAACCCCACGCAGTTGCTGGAGATAAAGAGCTATATCGAGCCGCTTCGGCCTGTAACCGCCGAGCTATATGTGCTTGCCCCCACAGAGAAGTCGGTGCACTACAGCATTCACCCGGTACCCGACACAAGCGCGGTACGCGCCGCGATCGCTGCCAGCCTGATCGACCTGCACGAACGCGAGGCTGGGCTGGGCGACAAGCTGCTGATCAGCCACATCCGTGAAGCCATCAGTGGAGCCGCTGGTGAAACCGATCACTCTCTGACTGTGCCCGCTGCGGATGTCATCGCCGCATCCAATGAGTTGCTGACCTTCGGAGGTATCACATGGCTGTAGCGCGAACCGCAGATCAGTACCGCCGTCAATTGCGCGGACTTCTGCCCTCAGGGCCAGCTTGGGACCCGCAACTGGTACCGGAGATTGACCTGGTGCTGACCGGCGTGGCCGTCGAGTTCTCGCGGCTGGATGCCCGGGCTGGCGACTTGCTGAACGAGATGGACCCGTCCGGCGTCAGTGAGCTGGTACCGGACTGGGAGTCGGTTATGAACCTGCCGGATCCGTGCCTTGGTCCCAACCCTGCATTCGAGGATCGTCGTCTTGCGGTTCGCCGGCGGTTGGTCGAAGTCGGAGGGCAAAGCAGGGCCTACTTCATCGAGATTGCTGTGAGCCAGGGTTACCCCGGAGCAACCATCACCGAGCATCGAGCGCCCCGTATGGGGCGTTCTCGTTTTGGGGCGGCGCACTTCGGGACCTGGCACGCGCAGTTTATGTGGACGCTCAACACGGGCGGCCGGCAGCGGCAGGGCAGACGATTCGGCGTCAGCTACTGGGGAGAGCGCTTCGGTGCGAACCCGGGTGATCCGCTCGAATGTTCAATACGGCGCCCGGCGCCGGCGCACACCGTAGTGCACATCAATTACGACTGAGAGGTAAGAGCGTGGATTATCCGAAAAGTGTGCCCAGCGTGGGATTGGTGGACGGCAAGTTTGTCGACGAGAACCCGTTGACCGGGACGCCAGGGTCTTTGATCCCATCTGCTTGGGGGAACTCGGTTACAGATGAAGTCCTCAACGTCATTCAGGCTGCCGGGCTGGCACCGGCTGAAGCGGATCTGACCCAGCTGTTGCAGGCAATACGAGTCATCGGCCAGTTAGGCTCCGGTGGTTATGGAGCTGACACGGGTGTGGCAAACGCTTATCTGGTCGCCTATACGCCCGCCGTTGTGGCAGTCGATGAAAAGCTGGTGCTCCGGTTCAAAGCGAAAACCGCAAACACTGGCGCCAGTACCTTTGCGCCCAACGGATTGGCGCCCGGTCCTTTGCTCGGGCCGTCTCATCTTCCGCTTCAGGGCGGAGAGATCGTTGCAAATGGGCTGTGCACCGTCAGGTACTCGGTCGCTCTGGCCGCGTGGATCCTTGTTTCATCCTCGGGTGGCGGTTTGCAGGTGTCCAACGGGACCAAGAGTCACCACGCTGTTGCGTTGGGTCAGACCGCTACCGAGTCGGCGGCAGGTGTTACGCAGTTTGCCAGTCCGGCCGAAATTCTCGCCGGGGCGATTTCAGACAAGGCTGTTTCTCCGCTCGGATTATTGGTGACCTTTATTGGCGCCGGCGGCGCGGCGAATAACGATTACATCAAGATCCCTTTCCGGGACAAGTCAAGTGGCGTGCGCCGTGAGTTGATCATTCAATGGATCCGTACAACGACGTTGGGGTCGCAAGGTGCTCCGTCGAACTTTCCGATCGCCTTTCCTAATGCCTGCTGTGGTGTTTGGGCCTCATCAGCAAATGGTGCGAGTCCTACAACAATTGCTGCAGGCAACCCGACAACCACAACATTCTTAAGTTGGGCGGGAACTATACCGTGCGCCTTCGGTGCAATTGCGATCGGCTATTGAGGGTTGAAAATGTATTACAGCGCCATGAAAAACAGTTGGTACGACGACCCCGCAAACTATCCAGACTTCCCGTCTGATGCCGTGGAACTGAGTGCCGCACAATACGATGAGTTTGTGCGTTTTCGCCCAGTTGATAAGCAGATAGTGCCCGGTCCTGATGGTTTGCCAATGATCGTGGAGATCCCGGTTCCGAGCCAGCGAGAACAGATCGAGGCGAAGCGGTTGCAAGCATATGCCGATCCCATTACAGGGTCAGATCGGTTCTTCTCGGAGGCTGCTCGACTTCAAATGATGGGGGCTGCAGAGAGCGAGATTCAGGTAGCCAGGCAGACAGGTCTGAATCGGTACGCCGAGATACAGGCCAGCTTCCCTTGGCCAGAGTAACCATCAAATCAATTAACCCATAGCCCGCCAAGTGCGGGCTTTTTGTTGTCAGGAGAATCGTAATGACTGCAACGGAAAAAGAGCGCGACATTCTTGCGCGCACGCTGTGGGGCGAGGCTCGCGGTGAGGGCGCGGACGGTCAAGTGGCCGTGGCGTGGACGATCCGCAACCGCGTGAACGATGGCAAGACCAATTCATGGTGGGGGGAAGGTTACGCCGGCGTCTGCCAGAAGCCCTATCAGTTCAGTTGCTGGAACAAAAACGATCCGAACTTCCCGTACCTCAGCGGTGCTAAGCCGATCTCAAGCCGCGAGCTTGCTCAAGCACGGAAGGCCGCTGACCAGGTGATTGATGGCAAGGTTTCGGATCCCACTGGCGGCGCCACGCACTATTACGCCACCAGCATGAAACTTCCACCGGCTTGGGCCGCGAAGGCGAAACAGACCTGCAAGCTGGGCGGCCACGTCTTCTTCAAGGATGTGCCGTAATGCCTGGGCTGTGGAGAGCGGCGGGTGTTCTGGCGTTGGTGCTGATCGGCGCCGCCTGCGCCTGGCAGTTCCAGGACTGGCGCTACGGTAAGCAGTTGGCGGAACAGGCCCGGTTACACACCGAAGCCCTCAATCAGCTGACCCAGGCGGCGGCCACTGCGCAGCAGGCCGAACAGGACAAGCGGCTGGCGCTCGAGCAGCAGCTGGCCGCCAGTGACAAAACCCACTCCGAGAAAATGACCAATGCTCAAAAAGAACAGGCTCTTCTACGCGATCGCCTTGCCACTTCTGATCTGCGGCTGTCAGTCCTCCTCGATGCGGGTTCAGCCGGTGGCTGTTCAGTGCCTGCCACCGCCGGCGCCGGCGGCGTGGTTCATGGCCCCGTACGAGCCGAACTTGACCCGGCGCATGCTCAACGAATTGTCGCCATCACCGACGAAGGTGACCGGGGATTGATTGCACTCCAGGCCTGCCAGGCGTACGTGCGAGAAATCACGCGCTGATGGGGCGGATCAGGTCGGGGCCTTGGTTGCGGACATTGCCGACGGCGCGGTCGACCTTGAGCCATTCGAAAGCCTCAGATGGCTCTCCCTGGTGCAGCACCATCTGCTCGGCGCGTTCTTTCGGTGTTGCTGGGGCCAGCCATTCGCGGGCAAGCTCTGGCGGGAGAACTACCGGGCGCCGGTCGTGAATGTCGACCATGCCGCCCGCGCTGTCTGCGGTGATGATGACAAAGCCATCATGCTCGCCCGGGTCATGTTCTTCGTTCGGATACTGGCCGATTGCGGCACAGAAGATCGGCGACCAGTCCCGATGCCGGATCAGGTAGGGCTGCTTTTTCGGGCCGCCCTCGTCAACCCATTCGAACCAATTGTTGATCGCGATGATCGCCCGGTGCGGCCAAATGGCGCGGAAGAATGGGCCGTGGGCGACTTTTTCCACCCTGGCGTTGATCGGCGCGGCGCGATCCTTGGCCCAGTGCGGGCGCCATCCCCAGCGAACCATATCGGCATGCAGGAACTCACCTTCCTGATGGAAGAGGGCAAGTTGAGCGGTCGGCGCGGCGTTGTATCGCTCGAAAGGCTGCTCGCCGGTTGAGTTGACCAAGGCGTTCGGCATGCTGAGCGCTGCCACGAAGTCGTGAATACCGCTGTACTGGGAGAGTCGTCCGCACATTGTCAGGTCCTCACATGAGCCTTCAGCGTAGACCAGCGGGCGTCAGCTTCGTCACAAACGTTTTTCGTCGCAGTTTTCGCAAAAATACGACGACTCTTCTCGCTCTCGAGCATCCCTGAGCAGGCGCTGGTTTTCATTGAACAAATAGTTTCTATTGTGCTCGACGTCGGCGAGTCTTCGCCTTTCGCTCAGTAAATCTCCTTCGGTGTACTGAAGCTTCGCTCTGAGAGAATCCCTCTCCTGCCTGAGCGCATCATTGTCTCGAACCAGGCCATGAACATTTTCCAGCGCTCGCTTGAGGTTAAGGGTGAGCGCTTCGAATTCGTTTTCATACATCCGGAGCTGATGCCGGCAGGTTTCGAGTGGAGTTGGGCAGCCGAGCCAGTCGTCGGTGTTTTCGATATCGGAGGGATTCACGGGAATGCCTAGCTGTGTACTGTTTGGATATACAGTAATCGAGACGTGGCGGGCGGGCGAGGCTGAAGCGACGAGCTGTCAGTCAGGCGTCATCAATACGGCCAGGGTCATCTTGATGAACTCCTCATTCCGATCGATTGCGGCCAGAGACTCGCGAACGTTTTCCGCCACGTCGGCGGATCCGCGCTGCTCGACCCAGAGCGTGAGCTCCATGATGGCTGCCTCAAGGGCAAGCTGGTTTTCGTTGATTTTGAAGAGCAGGGAAGGGAGCAGATCAGAATTGGACATTTCGGTTTCCTCCGTGGACGAAACCAGAGTAGCAGGGGAAGTTTTAGGTCGGCAGAACGCCGGGGAGGGACGTGCACGATATGCGGAATGTGCATATCGCAGATTATGGCGAACGCCACCGGCGGCGATGGTAATTCGCTTTCTACAGCTTAGTTTTAGGACGCGTCCGAAAACGCTGCAACAAATCGATCTTTCTGCACTGACGCAAGCCAACCGCCAGAAACGACAAAGCCCTGAAAAATCAGGGCTTTGTCGTACATAAGATGGCGGAGGCGATGGGATTCGAACTCATGGACCTGTTACAGTCGACGGTTTTCAAGACCGTTGCCTTAAACCACTCGGCCACACCTCCGTTTGCGTTGCGGGCGCCATAATACCTGAATGAAACACACTGTCAAACTCTGTGCATGGCTTGTTACAGAGCGTCTGTTATGATCTTTGCGACTGAACGTTTCAAACCAACAGGAGTGTCGCCATGCGCGAACAGGATTACGCAGTTCACAACAGCGTGCAGGCTGAGCAGCTAGAGGTTAGCCGCGTCCTGCGCAACACATACGGCTTGCTGGCGCTCACCCTCGCATTCAGCGGTGTGATGGCTTTCGTGGCTCAGCAGATGCGCGTCGGCTACCCGAACATTTTCGTGGTGCTGATCGGCTTCTACGGGCTGTTCTTCCTGACCAACAAGCTTCGTGATTCGGCCTGGGGCCTGGTGTCGGCATTTGCCCTGACCGGTTTCATGGGCTTCCTGCTCGGCCCGATCCTCAACCGTTACCTGGGCATGCAGGGCGGCGCCGAAGTGGTCAGCTCCGCCTTCGCAATGACCGCGCTGGTGTTCGGTGGTCTGTCGGCCTACGTGCTGGTCACCCGCAAGGACATGAGCTTCCTCGGTGGTTTCATCACTGCCGGTTTCTTCGTCCTGCTGGGCGCGACGCTGGCGAGCCTGTTCTTCCAGATCAGCGGCCTGCAACTGGCGATCAGCGCAGGTTTCGTGCTGTTCTCGTCGGTGTGCATCCTGTTCCAGACCAGCGCCATCATCCACGGCGGCGAGCGCAACTACATCATGGCGACCATCAGCCTGTATGTATCTATCTACAACCTGTTCATCAGCCTGTTGCAGATCTTCGGCATCATGGGTCGCGACGATTGATAGCGACAACGCTATAAACAGAAAACCCGCGAAAGCGGGTTTTTTGTTGCCTGCGAAAAAGAAAGCAGGCGATCAATTGATCACGATGCTGCCATCGGCCTGTTGCTTATAGATTGTGTAGGGCAACAGCAATGTATCGAGCACTCCCGACACGGCCGCATCGACCAGCAGGCCAGGCGTCGCGTTCTTGTAGTTGAACGCATCGACGTCATCCGGCTTTTCGGCGTGCAGCAGGCAGAAGTCGTACGTCACGCCACTGTAGATGCGCGGTACAGCGCCGCAGTAGGATTTATTAGCCTTCAACTGTTCGGTGGAATGCTTGTCACTGAATGCTACGGTCTGCACCGTACCGCACCCAGCCAGCATCAACGCCGCCAGCATCATTGCCTGATTTTTCATGCCGCCAATCCTTCGCCGGAAAAGACTCAATCTACGCCGCTCACGCCATCGGCGGCAATCGCCGCTTGACCGGGGTCTTCTTGACGATGGCGGTATTGGTTTCCGCCAGGGTATTCAGCCGATCGAGCAGGGTGTCGAGCTGCTCCATCGAACGCACATGCAGGCGAGCGATAAAACAGTCCTCGCCGGTGACCTTGTCGCACTCGGTGAATTCGGGAATCGACAGAATCTGCCGTTCCACTTCCTGCAACTGCCCCGGCAATGGCCGTACCCGCACGATGGCCTGCAACTGGTAGCCGAAGCACTTCGGATCGATCTCCACGGTGTAGCCCTTGAGTACGCCGCGCTCTTCCAGCCGACGCAGACGCTCGGCCACGCTCGGTGATGACAACCCGCTGATTTGTGCCAGGGCCTTGAGCGAACGTCGGGAGTCTTCCATCAAGGCCCCGATCAGGATCTGGTCGATGTCGTCGGTCATACACAACTCCTGCATTAGGTGAATGACGCCAGTCACCCTCGATAAAAAAGGCAGAAATCGAGTTTAGCCTGCTTTTTGCGCTGGAGAAGCCCCGGTCTCGCTTGGCATACTTTTGCCACACATTAAGGAGATTGATGATGGACAAAACAATCCGTCGCGGCTCATTCGAAATGACCGCTGCCATGCTGATATCCGGGACGATCGGCTGGTTTGTGCTGGTGTCCGGGCAACCGGTGCTCGACGTGGTGTTCTGGCGCTGCGTATTCGGCTCCGGAACGCTCTTGCTGATTTGCGCCGCATTCGGTTTTCTGCGCCCTGGCATTCTGACCCGCACCACATTCCTGTTGGCGGTGCTCAGCGGTGTGGCAATCGTCGGCAACTGGGTATTGCTGTTCGCTTCGTATTCACGGGCCTCGATTGCCATCGGCACGGCGGTGTACAACGTGCAGCCGTTCATGCTGGTGGGATTGGCGGCGCTGTTTCTGGGCGAGAAGATCACCCTGCAAAAGCTGTTCTGGCTGGCGATTTCATTTATGGGGATGCTGGCCATCGTCAGTGCCCATGGCGGGCAGGGTGGTGACGGCAGCGATTACCTGACGGGGATCGCACTGGCGCTGGGGGCCGCGTTTCTGTACGCCATCGCCGCGTTGATCATCAAGCGCCTGACCGGCACGCCGCCACACCTGATCGCCCTGATCCAGGTCTGCACCGGTGTGCTGCTGCTCGCACCGTTCGCGCATCTTTCAGCGCTGCCGCAGGCGCCGAGTGCCTGGGCCAGTCTGGTGACGCTGGGCATCGTTCACACCGGTTTGATGTATGTGCTGCTTTACGGCGCGATCCAGAAATTGCCCACGGCACTGACCGGCGCACTGTCGTTCATTTATCCGATCGCGGCAATTTTCGTCGACTGGTTTGCCTTCGGCCATCAACTGCAGACCCTGCAATGGGTCGGCGTGGCAGCGATCCTGCTGGCCGCTGCCGGCATGCAACAGGGCTGGGGTTTCAGGTCGCGGCGTCTGGCGGCGCAGTAATCCTCAGATGTTCCAGCGCGGCGCTGTTTTCGCCAGGCGCTGGCGCATCTCGCCAATGTTGGACGCCAGTTGCCGGGTCAACAGTCGGTAACCGTCCAACGGACTGTAAACCGGCGCGTCGAGGCTGGCGTCCGACAATTCCAGCGGACGCCCAAGGCGCTGGGTCGCACCGGTTTTCAGGGCCCGGGCCATGCCGATCAGTTGCACACGGATCTGCCGATGCTCGGCCTTCAACGCCGATTGCAGATGCGCCATGGCTTCAGGGTCATTGGGATCCGGACGGGTATTGCCGAGGATTTCCAGGGTGCTGATGCACATGCGCAGGTTGCGCTGGATCGCATCCAGTTCGGTCATCGAGACCTTCACCTCCTTGGACACCGACGGCATCAGCGAACGCAGTTGCACCATCACCGTGTTCAACCGGCCCATCAGTTTCAAGTGTTCATCGGCGGAAACCGGCTCGCCGCTGATGATCCGCCCATACACGGTTGCACAGTCGCGCAACGCATCGGCCAGGTTGTAGCGCCACGAATACACCGCGTACAGCGGCAGGGCGAAGGAAAAGGCCAGGGCCAAAGCGATACCGATCAGGATATCGACCCCGCGCCACAGCCCGTCGGTGATCGGGTTGTCGCCATGCCCGGCGACGATGAAAACGGTGATGGCCGAGAGCAGGGCGGTGTAGCCGCCCTTGCCGATGGCGTGATACGAGAAAAATCCGCACACCACGGCCATCGCGAAATAGGTCAGCCACGGCAGGCCGAGCCAAGCCTGTTGCGCCACCAGTAACAAGCCGACGCCGGCGCCGATCAAGGTGCCGGTGGCGCGCTCGGCGGCTTTCTTGCCGATGTTGCCGTGGTGCTGCAAACCGCCGATCACCACCAGCATGGTCACCGACGCCCATTCGCCGTGGGGCAGGTTGATGCCGGTGGTCAACAGGATCGTCGCCAGCAACCCCAGCGCCACCCGCACCGCGTGAATCAACCGCGCGTGGCGGTAGCGACGGTACGGGTCCAGCAGCGGCCGCAGGATCCGCCGCAACAACGGCGGCCAGCGGTGGGGGCTGAAAGTGCTCAGCGGTGATTCCTCCTCAGAAGATGTAATCGGTGGCGATGAAGTTCGAATCGCGTCCGCGAATGATTTCGCTGATCAGATCCTTGTTCGGCTCCTGGAACTTGGTGGCCACCAGCGTACGGATCGAAAACACCCGCAGCGCATCGTGTACCGACAGCGTGCCTTCGGCGGAGTTCTTGCGCCCGTTGAACGGGTAGGTGTCCGGGCCGCGCTGGCACTGTGCATTGAGGTTGATTCGCCCGACCTGGTTGGCAAAGGTGTCGACCAAACGACCGACCGCCACCGGGTTGGTGCCGAAGATGCTCAGTTGCTGGCCGAAGTCCGACTCCAGCACGTAGTCGATCACGGTATCGAGATGGCGATACGGCACGATGGGTACGACCGGGCCGAACTGCTCTTCCTGATACACGCGCATCTGCGGCGTCACCGGGTACAACACCGCCGGATAGAAGAACGACTCCCGTGATTCGCCGCCATTCGGATTGACCACCTGGGCGCCCTTGCTTTGCGCGTCGGCGACCAGCCCATGCAGATAATCAACCTTGCCCGACTCCGGCAACGGCGTCAGCGAAACCCCGCTGTCCCACGGCATGCCGGGTTTGAGGCTGGCCAGTTTTGCGTTGAATTTTTCGATGAAGCTTTCGACCACATCTTCATGCACGAACAGGATTTTCAGTGCGGTGCAACGCTGGCCGTTGAACGACAGGGAACCGGTGACAGCTTCGCTGACAGCATTGTCCAGATCCACCTCCGGCAGGACGATGCCGGGGTTCTTCGCATCCAGCCCCAGTGCGGCGCGCAAGCGGTGTGGTTTCGGGTGCAGCTTTTTCAGGTCGCTGGCGGCCTTGTTGGTGCCGATGAAGGCGAAGATGTCGATCTTGCCGCTGGCCATCAGCGCACTGACAGTCTCGCGGCCGCTGCCGTAGATCACGTTGATCACGCCGGTGGGGAAGCTGTCGCGGAAGGCTTCGAGCAGCGGACGGATCAGCAGCACGCCGAGCTTGGCCGGTTTGAACACCACGGTGTTGCCCATGATCAGCGCCGGAATCAGCGTGGTGAAGGTTTCGTTCAGCGGATAGTTGTAAGGGCCCATGCACAGCGCCACGCCAAGCGGTACGCGGCGGATCTGGCCGAGGGTGTCCTGTTCCAGTTCGAAGCGGCTGGAGCGGCGGTCGAGTTCTTTCAGCGCGTTGATGGTGTCGACGATGTAGTCGCAGGTGCGGTCGAACTCTTTTTCCGAGTCCTTGAGGTTCTTGCCGATTTCCCACATCAGCAGTTTCACCACGGCGTCGCGCTGCTGGCGCATGCGCCCGAGGAAGGCTTCGACGTGCTGGATGCGTTCCGCTACGCGCAGGGTCGGCCACAGGCCCTGACCACGGTCGTAGGCGCGTACCGCAGCGTCGAGGGCGGTGAGGGCGGTGTCGGCGTCCAGCAGCGGCGTGCTGCCGAGGATCACTTGTTCGTCGCCGTTGTCGCCGTGCAGATAGACCGGGCTGCGCACGGTGGCGAGCGGGCCGTCCCAGCGGCGCAACTGGCCGTCGACCAGGTACTCGCGTTGTTCGACCTGGCCGCCGAGGCGGTATTTTTCCGGGATGTCGCTGACAGAAGGGAACAGATTGCCAAGGATGTTTGCTGTGGTCATGTCGCTACCCGCGTGTCATTGAAAAAGTCTGTAACGGTTATACGCCTGAATGTGCCGAAATTTAAACCCGCAAATGTCACGCGAAACCGCACAGCAGAGCGGGCATCCACACATGATCGTTCCCACGCGGAGCGTGGGAACGATCGTCTTCGGTAATGGGCTGGCCCCGTTTGCCCCCCTCAATGTCCCGCAATGCCCTCAACCCGCCGACCTGCCTGCCTTAAGGTGTGACCACAACAATAAGCGAGGCCGTTATGCGGGCAATCCGACTCACATTATTACTGGCATTGGCCATGACGCTGCCTGGCTGCGGCGAAGACCCAAAACCCCCGGCCAGCACGAATAACGCCATACCCGCAGACCCGGCGCTGGCGCAGATCTACACCAACAGCTGCCAGCTCTGTCACGCCAACCCCGCCGCGAACGCGCCACTCACCGGCGACCGCAAGGCATGGGAGCCGCGTATCCGTCAGGGCGCCGACACGTTGCTCGACCACGCCATCAACGGCTACAACGGCATGCCGCCGATGGGCCAGTGCGTCGAGTGTTCGGAAGAACAATTTCTTCAATTGATCGGCTTCATGGCCGGTCAGCCGCTCCCACAATAAGGATTCTGGCATGCCGATAGATCTGACACGCCGGCAGTTGTTGCAGCGGGCAAGCATTGTCGGTGCTTTCAGCGCACTGGCTTCCAATCCGGCGCTGGGCCAGTTGATGCGTGCGCCCCGGCTGATTCCGTGGCGCAACTGGTCAGGCGGGCAAAGCTGTCTGCCGGCAGCACGGGTGGCCCCGAAAAATCTGGATGAATTGACGACCGTGATTCAACAGGCTGCGGGCAAGATCCGCCCGGTCGGCTCGGCACACTCCTTCAGCGCATTGGTGCCCACCGACGGCACGCTGCTTTCGTTGAGTTACTTCAACGGTCTGCTGGATCACGATCCGAAGACCCTGCAGGCCGAGTTCGCCGCCGGCACGCCGATGTCGCGCATGGGCGTGCCGCTCAAGGACGTCGGTCAGGCCCTGAAGAACATGGCCGACATCGACTACCAGACTCTCGCCGGGGCCATCTCCACGTCGACCCACGGCACCGGCAAGACTTTCCAGTCCTATTCCGCCCAGGTCTGTGGCCTGCAACTCGTGACGGCCAGCGGCGAGGTGCTGGACTGCGACAGCCAGCGTCACCCCGAGGTGTTCAACGCTGCGCGGGTGTCCCTCGGTGCGCTGGGCGTGGCGACGAAAATCCGCCTGCAAAACCGCCCGGCCTATCGCCTGCGCGAACGTCAGTGGATCGCCAAAACCGAAGAGCTGCTGGAAGACCTCGACAAGAACACAAGCGAAAACCAGCATTGGGAAATGCTCGTCGTCACTCACTCCGACTACGCCTTGTCGATTGCCCTCAACGAAACCACCGACCCGGCCACGCCACCGATTCCCCCCGAAGAGGAGGGCGGCAACGAGTTCGTGACCCTGATCGAGAAGCTCGACAAGTACGGCAGCGATTTCCCGGGCCTGCGCACTTCGCTGCTCAACAGCATGCGACATCTGGCGAGTTTCGAGGATCGGGTCGGCGACTCGTTCGACATCTACGCCAACGTGCGCACCGTGCGTTTCAACGAGATGGAGTATTCGGTGCCCGCCGAACACGGCCCGGCGTGCCTGCGCGAGATTCTCAAGCTGATCCGTGACAAGGATCTGCGCACCTGGTTTCCCATCGAGTACCGCTACGTCAAGGCCGACGACATTCCGCTGAGCATGTTCGAGGGGCGCGACAGCTGTTCGATCTCGGTGCATCAGCATTACCAGATGGACCATCACAATTTCTTCGCCGCCGTCGAGCCGATCTTCTGGAAGTACAACGGCCGTCCGCACTGGGGCAAGCTGCACACGCTCAATGCCCGCACGTTGCAGACACTGTATCCGCGCTGGCAGGAATTCATTCAGGTGCGCGAGGCGCTGGACCCGAGCGGCAAGTTCCTCAACGCGCATCTGTCGTCGATTCTGGGGGTGAGCTGATGGCGGTCAATCGACGCAATTTTGTACTCGGCACTCTGGGTGTCGGCGCTCTGCTGGTGGGTGTGGGCGCGTGGCTGCGGCCGGCGGATCGCGGCGGGCCTTACAGCGAATATTTCCGGGCGCTGAACCATGAACTCAAGACCAAAGGCCCGATGCGCCCGGTGTTGCTGATCGATCTGGATCGCCTCGACCACAACATCGACGTGGTCATGGGCTCGGTCAAACGCAGCGGCAAACACCTGCGACTGGTAGAGAAATCATTGCCATCGCCGGGGCTGCTCAGCTATATCGGGCAACGGGCCGGGACGCAGCGATTGATGTCGTTTCATCAGCCGTTTCTCAATCACGACGCGCAGGTTTACCCGCAGTCCGACATCCTGCTCGGCAAGCCGTTGCCGGTTCGTTCTGCCGAGCTGTTCTACCAGACCCACAAAGGCCCGTTCGACCCGTCGAAGCAACTGCAATGGCTGCTGGACGGGCCTGAGCGGTTGCAGCAGTACCTCGCACTGGCCCAAGGTCTGGGTACGCGGATGCGGATCAACATCGAGCTGGACGTCGGCCTGCACCGGGGCGGCGTCAGCGATCTGAACGTGCTCGGGCAGATGCTTGCGCTGATCGCCGCCAACCCGCAGCACTTGGAGTTTGCCGGGTTCATGGGCTATGACCCGTTCGTGGGCATGGGCGTGCCGGGGATTCTCGGCTCGCCCGAAGAACTGTTCGCCAAGGTGATGGTGATTTATCAGCGCTGCGTCGACTTCACCCGGCAGCAATATCCGGCGCTGTGGCACGACGGCCTGTGCCTGAACACCGCCGGCAGCCCGAGTTATCGCATGCATGAAAACGAAAGTCTGAGCACTGAAGTGTCGGTGGGCACGGCGATGCTCAAACCCACCCACTATGATCTGCCGTCGCTGGTGGAGCATGTGCCGGCCACCTACATCGCCACCCCGGTATTGAAAAGCACCGGCGCGGTGAACATCCCGGCGCTGGATGACAAATCAAAGCTGTTCTCGTGGTGGGACGCCAACCAGCGTCAGACTTTCTTCATCTATGGCGGCAACTGGATGGCCGAGTTCGAATCGCCGCCGGGGCTTCAGAGCAACGGTATTTACGGACGCAGCTCGAATCAGGAGATGGTCAATGGTTCGAATGCGGTGGGGCTGACGGTGGAGGATCAGGTCTTTCTGCGGCCGACGCAGACCGAGGCTGTCCTTCTGCAATTCGGTGACTTGCTGGCGATGCGTGGCGGCAAGATCGTCGAGACCTGGCCGGTTTATACCTGACCAAAAAAAAAGCTCATCCTTGTGGGAGCGAGCTTGCTCCGGGCGGCGTTCCGACGAAGGCGTCCTTTCAGTCACCTTTTATTTGGCTGACACACCGCCTTCGCGAGCAAGCTCGCTCCCACAGGTTTTTAGGGTGCCTGATCGATCTCATACGATTTCTGTAATGAAGCTTTTATGACAAAAGTTCGGTAGCACATCGCCAGTCCGGTCATGCCTATGTAACGCGCTTGAAGGGCCCTTGGGGCACTTTTCACAAGCCGAGGCGGGACGCCGGGAGTGAGGCAATGGGGACTATGGAACGCTACTCGAAAGTGGGCATGCAGGAACTCGATCAACGCCTGTCGAAGATCGTTGAAGCGGCGCGCAAGAAGCCGGTTTCGGTGTATCGCTACGGCGCGCCGTGGGTCTGGATCGTGTCGCAGGATGACTGGCAAGGGGCCTTGAAGGAAGTCTCCAGCTACATTCCGCCGGGTCATTCGCTGGTGCTGCTGCGCCCGCAGATCGACGATCTGTTCGACGCTCACGCCGATCTCCTGCACGAGCTCAACGCCCGGCCCGGCATGCTGATCCCGGCGCAAACGGTCATGCATATCCTGCTCCTGCAACTGCTGTATTCGGTGCCGAGCGAGCAGCAACTGTTCGAACAACTCAATTACAACCTGCTGTTCCGCTGGTTCGTCGGCCTGGGCCTGAACCAGAAAGTCTGGAGCTACAACGTCCTCAGTCGCGACATCGCCACGCTGCTCAACGAGCCTCGTGCGGTGCTGCTCATTCAGAAAGTCATTGGTGAAGTGTTCTGCGGTGCCTTGCTGCAAATGCCCGAGTTCTCCTTGAACTTCGCGCTGCTGCACACCTGGCTCGGCAAGCACGCCTGCGCCCCGCACGTCAGCAACTGACAGCGGCCAGCAACCGACGCAATACACAGGGCGCCGAGACGCCAACAGGTCATCGCGAATTTCAGGGGGTAGTGTGGAGCAGATTTTCACGTCACGGCTGGCGCTGTGGGGCTGGCTGCTGGTGACGGCGGGCGTGCAGCCGGCGTTCGCCGACGAGGCCGAAAACAAATCGGCGCAGCGTCTGGTGGACGTCAACGAATACTTCGTGCGCGGCAACACCGTGCTCGATGCCCGGGCCATCGAAGAAGCGGTGTACCCGTTCCTCGGCCCGCAAAAAGCCCTGAGCGACATCGAAGGCGCCCGCGATGCCTTGCAGAAGGCCTATCAGGAACGCGGCTACCAATCGGTGTTCGTCGAGCTGCCGGAGCAAGCCGTGGCCGATGGCATCGTCTACCTGCAAGTCAGCGAGACCAAGGTCGGCCGGGTGCGGGTAGTCGGCGCCAAACACTATTCGCCGCTGGACATCCGCGACAACGTTCCGGCGCTGAAAGAGGGCGAGGTGCCGGACTTCGCCAAAGTCCAGGGCGAACTGGCGCAACTCAACAAGACTCCGGGCCGGCAGGTCATGCCGCTGGTTCGCGAAGGCCAGCGCCCCGGCACCATGGACGTGGACCTGCAGGTCGAAGACCAGAACCCATGGACCGCCAGCGTGGGTCTGAACAACGACTACAGCGCCGACACCGAAAAGCTCCGCGCCGTGACCAGCCTTGGCTATAACAACCTCTGGCAACTCGGCCACAGCCTCAACCTGACTTACTTCACCGCACCGCAGGACACCGACAACGCCAAGGTCTGGTCCGGCTCGTACACTGCGCCGCTGACCGACCGCTGGAGCGTGCAGTTCTCCGGTTATCAATCCGACAGCAACGTCGCCACCATCGGCGGCAGCAACGTGCTCGGCAAGGGCCACTCCTATGGCGTGTCGGCGATCTACACGATTCCGTCCAGCGGCAGCTGGTCGAACTCGCTGTCGGCCGGCATCGACTTCAAGGACTTCGACGAACGCCTGACCCTGTCCGGCGAGAGCGATAAGGTGCCGCTGAAATACGCGCCGTTCACCTTCGCCTACAACGGCTATCGCTACACCGAAAAGAGCCAGCTAGGCCTCGGTCTGAGCCTCGTTGCGGCTACCCGCAGCATTTTCGGCTACGGCAGCTCCGACGAAGAGTTCGACTACAAGCGCTACCGCGCCAAGCCGAGTTTTGCCGTGCTCAAGGGCAACACCAGTTTCACCTGGACCTTCGACAACGACTGGCAAAGCGCGAGCAAAGCCGCGTTCCAGCTGGCGTCGGGCCCACTGGTATCCAACGAACAATTCTCCGCTGGCGGCGCGACCTCGGTACGCGGCTATCTGGCTGCCGAACGCACCGGTGATGACGGCGTGTTGCTCAGTCAGGAAGTCCGCACGCCTTCGCTGGCCAAGTACGCCGGCACCTGGATGCAGGACTGGCGCTTCTACGCCTTCGCCGAAGGCGCGCAACTGTATCTGCGCGACGAATTGCCGGATCAGGACGCCAGTTACGCCCTGGCCAGTGTCGGCCTCGGCACCCGCGCCAGCCTGAGCAAATGGCTGTCCGGCAGCGTCGACTGGGGCTATCCGCTACTCGAAGGGCCGAACACCTCGAAACAGGAATCGCGCCTGCACTTCAACCTTCAAGCCACTTTCTAAAGGAGCACGTTCCATGCAGCGCCTCATTCTTTCGTTGTTGATCTGCCTGGGCTTCGTGCTCCCGGCCACGGCTCAGGCCTGGTGGCAGGACGACTGGCATTACCGCAAACAGATCGCCGTCGACACCACGCCGCAGGGCGCCGGGATCAATCAGGCCCTGGGCCGCACCGCGCTGCTGGTGCGCCTGCACACCGGCAACTTCACCTTCGACGGCGTGAAAGAGGACGGCTCGGATCTGCGTTTTGTCGCCGCCGACGACAAGACCGTGCTCAACCACCAGATCGAAAGCTTCGATGCGCTGATGGGCATGGCGCTGATCTGGGTCGATGTGCCGAATGTCGAGGGCGGTCAGCGCCAGGACATCTGGATGTACTACGGCAACCCGAAAGCACCGGCCACCGGCAACGGCCAACTGACATTCGATCCGAATTACACCGCGCTCTATCACTTCGACGGCGCCACCGGCACCCCGGCAAAAGACACCACCGCCTACGGCAACACCGCGCAGAGCGCAACCGGTGCCGCCATCGACGGCGTAGTCGGGCGGGCCCTGCAGTTCAGCGGCCAACCGTTGTTGCTGCCGGCCAGTCCGTCGCTGCAGCATAACGCCGGTAGCGCCTTCACCTTCAGTGCCTGGCTGCGACTGGATCAGGCCAGTGGCGAGCAACTGATCCTGGCCCGCCGCGAAGGCGCCAACAGCCTGCTGATCGGTGTGAATCAGGGTGTGCCGTTCGTGGATATCAGCGGTCAGCGTGCTGTCGCCACGCAACCGCTGAATCCCGGTCAATGGCAGCATGTCGCGCTGACCGCCGAAGGTTCGAAAGTGACGCTGTACATCAACGGCCGCGAAAGCGCAGCGCTCGCTCAAGCGATGCCGGCGTTCAATTCGGTCATGGCCATCGGTGCGGACCTTTCACCGGGCGCGTTCCAGCCGTTCGTGGGCGCCATCGATGAACTGCGCCTGTCGAAAGTCGCCCGTCCGGCGCCATTGTTGCTGGCTGACGCCACCTCCCAGGGCGCCGAGTCGAAACTGGTGGCCTACGGGGTCGATGAAGAACAGTCCGGCTTCGGTTTCGGCAGCCTAGGTTTCCTGCTCAATGCCGTGCCGGTGGATGCGTGGGTGATCATCGCGGTGCTGGTACTGATGATGTTTCAGTCGTGGTTCATCATGCTGCGCAAGAACCGCACCCTGAGCCGTGTCACCGCCGCCAACGAAGCATTTCGCGAGCAATTCGCCAAGGTCGGCACGCGCCTGGAAATGTTCGCCGACGACGCGCAGCTCGCCCAGCGCTTGCAGCACTCGCCGCTGTGGCGCCTGTATCAGGTGGCGGTGAAAGAAATCCGCACCCGCCGCGAGCAGGGCGCCGATACCTCGTCGGTTTCGGCCGCGACCATCGAAGCCATCCGCTGCTCCATGGACGGTGTGCGCACCCGGGAAAACCAGCAACTGAGTTCGAAACTCTCGACCCTGTCCAACGCGATTGCCGGCGGCCCATACATCGGCCTGCTCGGCACCGTGCTGGGGATCATGGTGGTGTTTCTCGGCACGGCCATGGCCGGTGACGTCAACATCAACGCCATCGCCCCGGGTATGGCGGCTGCGTTGCTCGCCACGGCCATGGGACTGTTCGTCGCCATCCCGGCGCTGTTTGGCTACAACCGCCTGATCACCCGCAACAAGGAAGTCAGCGCCGACATGCGCGTGTTCGTCGACGAGTTCATCACTCGTCTGGCGGAGATGCACGGCGAAGGTCAGTCCAGTGAAGCGGCGCATCAGCGCGGCCATCACGTCAACCACTCCGTACCGGCCTGAGGAGCACTGACATGGCGTCCGTAAATGCCTCCCACGACGATGATGAAGATGCAGCGGTGGACAGTATCAACATCACCCCGCTGGTGGACGTGCTGATGGTGGTGCTGGTGATGTTCATCCTCACCGCCACCGCGCAGGTCTCCGGGATCCAGATCAACCTGCCCAAAGCCAGCGCCGCGGTGTCGCTGTCCGAGGCCAAGACCAAGGCGATTTCGGTCAACGACGGCGGCCAGGTGTTCCTCGACGCCTACCCGGTGACCCTGCCGGAGCTCGAAGAGCGCCTGCGCATCGAGAAGGCGCAAAACCCGGACTTTCCGGTGATCGTGCGTGGCGATGCCACGGTGCAATACCAGAAAGTCATCGAAGTGCTGGATCTGTTGCGCCGGCTCGAACTGTCCCAGGTCGGTCTCGTCACCGGCAAACCGACGCAGGGCTGAGTCATGACTGCACAGATGCCGATCGAACCGCTGCCGGTGAAGAAATCGCCCGTGCGCTACGTGAAGTGGGGCGCCGGGTTGATCCTCGGCGCGCTCGCCGCGTGGTTCCTGTGGCAGTGGGCCAACGACATGAGCGGCATCCGCCGTGAAGCGCCGAAGGTGCCGACGATCATTCCGTTGCCGCCACCGCCACCTCCGCCGCCGGAAAAACCGCCGGAGCCGGAAACCCCGGTGGAAGAAAAAGTCGTCGAGCCCGAGCCGACGCCCGAGCCACAGGAAGTGAAACCCGAGGAAGAAGCGCCGCCATCACCGGCGGACGACCTGGCCAACCCGATGCAAATGGACGGCGACGCCCAGAGTGGCAACGACGCTTTCAACATCGGCGCGGGCAAGGGCGGCGGCATGGCCGGTGCGGGTGGTGGACGTGTGGGCAACGGCACCTACAGCCAGTTCCTCGCGTTCACCTTTCAGAAGCTGCTGCGGGAGAACCCGGACCTGCGCAGCCTCGCGTTTTCGCTGCAGGCCGATGTGTGGCTCAGCAGCGTGGGTGAAATCACCCGGGTCGAACTGGTCAAGTCCAGCGGGCACCCGGACATCGATACGCAGGTTCTGGCCGCGCTGCGCAATGCGCCTGCTTTGAGCGAACGGCCTCCCGCCTCCATCACCTTGCCCGTGCGCATGTCCCTGCAAGGGCGGCGTCCGGGTTAACCGAATTCATAAAGCTGTATGAAAAGGAGTTGTGTGCAGATGATTTCCAACGTGAATCGATTGTCCCTGGCGGTCGGCATGGTCATCGCGACCCTCGTCGGTCAGGCCGCGGCAGCGCCTGCGCCCTCGGAGAACGCCACGATCAATCTGATCCGCTTGCTGGTCGAGCAGGGCATTCTGAAACAGGACAAGGCCGACGCGCTGATCGCCCAGGCCCAGAACGAAGCGGCACAGGCCAGGCAGGCTGCGGCGTCTACTGCTGTAGCAGCCGGGCCGGTCGCCGCCCCGGGCGATGTGCGGGTGCAATACGTGCCGGCGGCGGTGCGCGACCAGATCCGCGATCAGGTCAAGGCTGAAGTCATGGCCACCGCCAAGCAGGAAAACTGGGCGGCGCCCAACATGTTCCCGGACTGGGCATCACGCATCAGCTTCGACGGCGACATTCGTCTGCGGGACGAATCGCGCTACTACTCGGGCAGCAACAGCAACGAAATCGTCGACTTCGCCAAGCTCAACAACAACGGCCCGTACGACGTGAACCCCAACAGCAGCACAGCCTTGCCGCCGTTGCTCAATACCCGCGAAGACCGTACCAACGTGTTCCGCCTGCGTGCGCGTCTGGGCATGAAAGCGGAGATTTCGCCGCAATGGACCGCCGGCATCCGTATCGGCACAGGTTCCGACAACAACCCGGTGTCGACCACCCAGAACCTGGGCGGCGGTTTTGCCAAAAAGGACATCTGGCTCGATCAGGGTTACCTGACCTGGAAACCGTCGGATGAACTGACCCTGACCGGTGGCCGCTTCGCCAACCCGTTCATGTCCACCGACATGCTGTATTCCAACGACCTGAACTTCGACGGCGTGGCGGCGATTTTCGACCACAAGCTCAGCCGCGACTGGGGTGTGTTCGGCACCGTGGGCGCGTTCCCGGTGGACTACACCAACGACACCACCACCAGCAACGGCTTCGACAAGGAAGAAAGCGACAACAAGTGGCTGTACGGCGCGCAGATCGGCGCCAAGTGGGCGATCAACAGCAACCACCGCTTGAAAGGCGCGCTGGCCTATTACCGTTTCGATGACATCGAAGGCCAGCGCTCCAGCCCTTGCGAACCCTGGGCCGGCGCGCCGGGCTGCGACAGTGACGGCACCCGTGCGGCGTTCATGCAGAAGGGCAACAGCGTATTCCTGCTGCGTGACATCACGCCGAACCCGCTCAACCCGACCACCACGCCGCAGCCGCAATTCGTCGGTCTGGCCTCGGAGTTCAACCTGCTGGACCTGAACCTGGTCTGGGACGCCGACCTGCCTGCCGACTTCAAACTGCGCAGCCAGGGCAACTACATCCACAACCTCGGCTACGACGAAGGCGACATGCGCAAGCGCTCGGCGGGGCAACTGGTCAACAACCTCGACAGCAGCGGCAACATCGAAAGCGGTGCCAATGCGTGGATGGTGCAGTTCACCCTGGGCAACGCGCTGGACCTGAAGAAGCAGGGCGACTGGAACCTGTTCGCTGGCTACAAGTACATCCAGCCGGATGCCTTGCCGGACGGTTTCAACGACTCGTCGTTCCACCTCGGCGGCACCAACGCCAAGGGCTACATCCTCGGTGGCAACTACGGTCTGGCGAAGAACGTCTACGCCACCGGTCGCTGGATGAGCACCGAGGCGGTGTATGGCGCGCCGTTCGACATCGACGTCTTGCAGCTCGAGATCAACACGCGCTTCTAAGGCGCCGGGAGAGGCAAATGCACACGCGAATCTTGTTGTTGGGTCTGGGTTTGATCGCTGCCACCGGGGCGAGCGCCGAAGGCATGGAAGAGCGCCTGCGCACCCAGTTGCGCAGCACCACCCAGCAACTGCAAACCCTGCAAAGTCAGCAGGCCCAGGCCAGCGCCGCGCAACTGGCGGCGCAGAACGAAGTAAAGGCTGCCCAAGCGCAAATCAAGCAATTGACCGCTGAACTGGCCAAGGCCAAAGGCCTCGCCGAACAACTGGCCGGGCAGCAGCAAAGCCTGCACAACCAGGCCCAGGCGCAGGTGGCGGCCAGCAACGAGCAGATCGGCAAGTTCAAGAAGGCCTATGACGAGTTGCTGGTCATGGCCCGTGCCAAAGAGGCAGAACGGTCTAAGCTTCAGGCGCAATTGGCCGAACGTGACACACAAGTGCAGCAATGTTCGGTCAAGAATCAGCAAATGTACGGCGTGGCCAAGCAAATCCTCACCGCCTACGAAAACATCGATGTGGCCGAGGTGATGAAGATCCGCCAGCCCTTTGCCGGCAGCGCCCGGGTCAAGTTCGATGAACTGGCCCAGGGCTTTGGCGATGAACTGTACAAGACCCAATTCGATGCGCCGCAAGCGGCGCTCGCACACTGATGAACAAGGAAGAAGTCATGACTCAATTGATCAGTCACGTATCCCCGCAATCCCTGACCGAAGTGCTGCAAACCGCCGGTTATCGCGTCAACCAGACCGAGCAGAACGGCATCGTCCAGTTGCTCAGCGCCAGCCAGGGCATCGGTTACGCCGTGCGTTTCGGCAACCCGGCGGTGGCGGAGCAGGGCAGCTACGTCGACTTCACCTTCAGCTGCGCATTGCGCGTACAGGGTGAGCTGCCGGCGGGCGTGGCCGAGCAGTGGAACGCGACCCGCCGCTTTGCCAGGTTGTCGTTGCAGGGCGAGTTTCTGGTGATGGAAATGGACGTGGTGGTGGCCGCTGGCGTCAGCAGCGATTACCTGCGCGGCAATCTGGAACTGTGGGATCGCCTGTTGCAGGAGTTCATCGTGTATCTGCGTGACTTCACCCAGAACGCTGCTGCCGCCCAGGCTGCAAAGGTTGAGCAAGAGGAAGTCGCGCTGTGACAAAACCTGCCATGGTGATCAGCGCCGCTGCGGTGGCGCTGTTGGTGGTGGCCGTGGCGCTGGTGGTGCGGCCGGGTAATGACCCGGTCGCCGCCCAGCAACCGGCGCCGGTCGTGGGCGCCAGTGCCGGGCCTGCGGTGGCGCGACTGGGCAATCAGCAGGTCACGCCGGAGGAATTGCAGGCGTTGCTGGCGGCTGTTCCACCGCAGACCCGCGAGCAACTGCGCGGCAATCGCGAGGCGCTGGAGCGCTGGATTCGTTCACGCCTGGCTGAAAAAGCCGTACTGGAACAGGCCGATGCCCAGGGCTGGGCGCAGCGTCCCGACGTTGCGAGGCAAACCCGTGCGGCCACCGAACAGATCGTTTTTCGCGATTACTTGCGTTCGGTCAGTCAGGTGCCGGCGGATTACCCGAGCGCCGCCGAATTGCAGCAGGCCTATGATGCGGGCAAGGCCAATTGGCAGACCCCGGCGTTGTACCGGGTCAGCCAGATTTTCCTTGGTGTGAACGAGCCGCAGAACCTTGAGGCGGTTCGCAAGCAGGCGGTGGAGCTGAGCAAGAAGGCCCAGGCATCTCCGGCGGAGTTTGCGGCGCTGGCCAAGGAGTTTTCCCAGGATCGCCTCACCGCTGAACGCGGTGGCGACACCGGCCTGCAACCGTTGCAGCAACTGGTGCCGGAAGTGCGTGGCAGCGTGGCGCGACTCAAGGTCGGCGCGGTTTCCGACCCGGTGCAAAGCAGTGCCGGGTTCCACGTGATCAAACTCACCGAACAACAACCGGCGCGCACCGCGACCCTTGATGAACTGCGTGATCAACTGACCCAGGCCTTGCGTGCCCAGCGTCAGGAACAGATCGCCCAGGCGTATCTGGACGGCATGCTCAATACCGCGACGCTGAGCATTGACGGGGCAGAACTCAACAAGGTGCTGGAGGAAAAACTGTAATTCAGATCCACCACTGAACCCCTGTGGGAGCGAGCCTGCTCCGGGCGGCGTTCCGACGAAAGCGTCTGCACATTCAACACTTGCGGTGACTGAAACGCCGCCTTCGCGAGCAGGCTCGCTCCCACATGGGGATGTGTGGAATTCATAAATACAAAGATCGACAGGGAGTCATCGATGTCATTCACCGAACCCGCAGGACGACAGGGCAGCCCCGATTTTCGCTGGCCGCAGGAAAAGGCCGAACCCTGGCTGGCGCAGGTCGCGAAAATAGAGGGCGACATCGCGCAATACTTTCTGGTCAGCGCCCGTTGCGGCTGCTTCATGCAGGCCGCCCGCAGCCTCAACGTGCGTTCGACCCTGTTGCGCAAACAGCTGGCGCAGCTGGAACAGCAACTGCAATGCGCGCTGTTCAGCTTTCAAGGCAGTGCCTTGACCCTGACCCGCGAAGGCCAGCAATTGCAGGCGCAACTGGTCGCGCTGGCCCACGAACGCAAACTGCCGGTGATCGAGCAACCCTTGATCAGACTGGCCGTCGCCGAATCGATCTTGCACGACATCCTCGGCCGCGATCTCATCGCACTGCTGCGCCGCAACGCCAGCGTGCGCCTGGAAATCATCGCCCTCGACAGCGAACTGGCCTTGCGCGCCGTCAGCGCCGACATCGTGCTGTGGCTCGCCCATGGCGACACTCCGCATCCAGGCCCGACCTTCGCCACCAGCGAACCGCAGCGCCTCGCGCAACTGGAGTACCAACCGCACATCGCCAAACGCTACTCCCGCGTCACTGCTCGCCCTGAAAGCCCGGATGACCTCGCCGATTTCATGCTGGTGCAATGGCAGCATGACCGGCAGATCGACAGCTTCCGGCCCTGGAACAATCTGGTCGAGCAACGTCTGGCGGGCGTGGTGCAGATGCAGTCCTACGAGCTGATGCTGGAGATGATCCGGTGCAGCGCATGCATCGGATTGCTGCCGATGTACATGAGCCGGTTTGATCGCGGGTTGGTGGCGTTGCCGGGTCTGTTTGACGAAGCGATGCGGTTGCAGGCGTGGTTGGCGGTTAATTCCGCATCGCGGGATGTGGCTGAAGTGCAGACGTTGGTTGAGTTGATTCAGCGCACGTTCAATGAGCGGCAGGAATGGTTTGAGTAGTTTTTCTTAGATCGTTCCCACGCTCCGCGTGGGGAATGCAGCCCGGGACGCTCCGCGTCCCTTCCAGAGCTGGAACGCGGAGCGTCCCTTGAGGCATTCCCACGCGGACGGTTCGACGCCTCGACGTGGGAACGATCAGTCTATAGTGGCGCCTCGGCCTTCAATTCCAGATCGCGGACTGCGAGACCCGATCGCTGATTCTTCAGCGACCCGGAAACGATAAAACCCACCCTCAAGGCCCACAAGCCGGCGGATTCTGGCGGATGCACAGGCAATGGCGCAAGGCGTTGTGGCTTGCCGGACGTTTCGGCCAACGGCTTTAAACAGGCATGGCGAATCCGTGAGGAAGCGGTTTAAAGTGACCGGCCACGCACTGATCCAGGAGGGATCGTTCATGCCTGAGCACAACCCCGCCATTCACCTCGAACGCTTCAGCGAGTCCCACGTCGAGGGCGTCACCGCGCTCTACAACGACCCGGCCGTGACCCGGCAGGTGTTGCAGATGCCGTTTCAGTCGGCCGAGATCTGGCGGCAACGGCTGATGCCGGAAAACGAGCGGATGCTGAAACTGGTGGCGCTGCATCAAGGTGTGGTGATCGGCCATATCGGGCTGGAGGCTTTTTCGCGGGTGCGCCGCAGTCATGCCGGCAGTCTCGGCATGGGCGTCGCAACGGCATGGCAGGGCAAAGGCGTGGGGTCGAAGTTGTTGGCGGCTGCGCTGGACGTGGCGGACAACTGGATGAACCTGCACCGGGTCGAACTCTCGGTGTACGCCGACAACGAGGCGGCCATCGGGCTCTATCGCAAGTTCGGCTTTGAGACCGAAGGCGTGCTCCGTGATTACGCCGTGCGTGACGGGCAGTGGGTCGACACTCTGAGCATGGCGCGTCTGCGCAGAGTCTGAATTGCTGTGAAAGATCGTTCCCACGCAGGGCGCGGGAACGATCAACAGTGGGCAGTCATTTGCGGCTACATTTCGAGGTTGATCCAGCCTGTTTTTGCTGTTTCCGGCGCCACCGCTTTAACGGTTTTACCGGTAGCCAACTCAACCCGCCGCGCCACCTCCGGATCATCGGCAAACGGCGTCAGGCTCGCATCATCCAGGCTTTCAGCCGTTTCATGGCGCAAGCAGTACTCCACCGACAGCCACAGAAACAGCACGCCCAATACATTCAAAACGATATCGAACATGACCGGCTCCGTTGATCAGGCGATCTGCGCTTCACGGTGGGCAATCGCAACATCCGCCACCCGCACCGTGCGCCATACGTTGTAGGCCATCAGCAACATGCCCGTCAGGAAGAACACCCCGCCGGCAAACCGTACGACGAACCCCGGATGACTGGCCTGCAGCGCTTCGACGAACGAGTAGGTCAGCGTGCCGTCTTCGTTGATCGCCCGCCACATAAGGCCCTGAGTGATGCCGTTGACCCACATCGAAGCGATGTACAACACGGTGCCGATAGTCGCCAGCCAGAAGTGCAGGTTGATCAGCGGTGTGCTGTGCATGCGCTCGCGACCGAAGACTTTGGGCACCATGTGATAGGTGGCGCCAAAGGTGATCATTGCCACCCAGCCGAGGGCACCGGCGTGTACGTGGCCGATGGTCCAGTCGGTGTAGTGGGAGAGGGCGTTGACGGTCTTGATCGCCATCATCGGACCTTCGAAGGTCGACATGCCGTAGAACGCCAGCGACAGAACGAGGAAGCGCAGGATCGGGTCGGTGCGCAACTGATGCCAGGCGCCGGACAGCGTCATCATCCCGTTGATCATGCCACCCCAGCTTGGCGCCAGCAGGATCAGCGACATCGCCATGCCGAGGGATTGCGCCCAGTCCGGCAGCGCGGTGTAGTGCAGGTGGTGCGGGCCGGCCCAGATATACAGGGTGATCAGCGCCCAGAAATGCACGATCGACAACCGGTATGAATACACCGGCCGATTGACCTGTTTCGGCACGAAGTAATACATCATCCCGAGGAACCCGGTGGTCAGGAAGAAACCCACCGCGTTGTGCCCGTACCACCACTGCACCATGGCATCGGTGGCGCCGGAATACACCGGATAGGATTTGAACCAGTCCACCGGAATCGACAGGTGATTGACCACGTGCAGCATGGCGATCACCAGGATGAACGCACCGAAGAACCAGTTGCCGACGTAGATGTGCCTGGTCTTGCGCTGCACCACGGTGGTGAAGAACACGATGGCGTAAGCCACCCAGACCACGGCCATCCACACCGCGCCGGAGAATTCGATCTCGGCGTATTCCTTGGTGGTGGTGTAGCCCATCGGCAGGCTGATCAGCATGATCACGATCACCGCTTGCCAGCCCCAGAAAGTGAACGCGGCGAGTTTGTCCGAGTACAGCCGCACCTGGCAGGTACGCTGCACCGCGTAGTAACTGGCGGCGAATTGCGCGCTGCCGGCGAAGCCGAAAATCACCAGGCTGGTGTGCAAAGGTCGCAGGCGACCGAAGGTGGTCCACGGCAAGTCCAGATTCATGTCCGGCCATACCAGTTGCGAGGCGATCCATACCCCCATCGCCATCCCGACCACACCCCAGAAAACCGTCGCGATAACGAATTGGCGGACGACCTTGTAGTTATAAGCCTGTCCGATTGCTGCTGTGCTCATGGTCAATTCTTCCACGGTTGCAAAGTCTTGCCAGGCCACCCGGTCTGGCACGAGCTGCACTGTAGGAATGCTGCCGGAAACAAAACAGGCTCAGGAATTGTTGATTTATGCGGATCAGATCGAGGCTTTGCCTGCGGCCATCTGCCGCGCCCTGATACGGTTTTTATGCGTTCAGGTGAATCTGTAACGGGCTGCGCTGCAACGTCATAGTGCTTTCAGGAATCTGTGGGAACGAGGCATCTAGAGATTGCGCCAGATCGCGCAATCTCTAGATGCCTCGTTCCCACAGGAGTTGTGCTGAGTGCTGATGAGGTAGCCGATGTATCAATACGACGATTACGACCGGGCGCTGGTGTTCGAGCGCGTTGCGCAGTTTCGCGATCAGGTCGAGCGCTTCATGGCCGGGGAATTGAGCGAAGAAGAGTTTCTGCCGTTGCGCCTGCAGAACGGCCTGTACATGCAAAAGCACGCCTATATGCTGCGGGTGGCGATTCCCTACGGCACCCTGAGCGCCGGACAGATGCGTACGTTGGCGAGCATCGCCAGTGACTACGACCGGGGTTACGGCCACTTCACCACCCGGCAGAACCTGCAGTTCAACTGGATCGAACTGCACGAAGTGCCGGACATTCTCGAACGCCTGGCGCAAGTGAACATGCATGCGATCCAGACCTCGGGCAACTGTGTACGCAACATCACTACCGAAGCCTTTGCCGGGGTCGCGGCGGACGAGTTGATCGATCCGCGCCCGCTGGCGGAGATCCTGCGGCAATGGTCGACGATCAACCCGGAATTTCTGTTCCTGCCGCGCAAGTTCAAGATCGCCATCTGCTCGGCGAAACAGGACCGCGCGGCGATCATGATGCACGACATCGGCCTGTACCTTTACCCCGGTCGCGACGGACAGATGCTGTTGCGAGTGATCGTCGGCGGCGGGTTGGGGCGCACGCCGATTCTCGGTCTGCAGATCCGCGAGGGCTTGCCGTGGCAACACTTGCTGTCCTACGTCGAGGCGGTGCTGCGGGTCTACAACCGTCACGGTCGGCGCGACAACAAGTACAAGGCGCGGATCAAGATTCTGGTCAAGGCGCTGGGCATCGAGGCGTTCGCCAAAGAGGTCGAGGAAGAATGGCAACACCTCAGGGACGGCCCGGCACAACTGACCGACGCTGAATACCAGCGGGTCGCCGGCGCCTTTGTGCCGCCGGACTATCGCACGCTGGCCGGGACCGATCTGGAGTTTGGCACGCACCTGGCCGACAACCCGGCGTTCGCCCGTTGGGTCGCGCGCAATGTACAACCGCACAAGGTGTCGGGCTACACCAGTGTCGTGCTGTCGACCAAACCGGGTCCGGCCTCGCCACCGGGGGATGTCACGGGTTTGCAGATGCTGGCCGTGGCCGACTGGTCCGAGCGCTTCGGCTTCGGCGAAATCCGCATCGCCCACGAACAGAACATCGTTCTGCCGGACGTGCCCAAATCGGCGCTGTATGCGTTGTGGCAACTGGCGCAGGAACAGGGGCTGGGCGCCGCCAACGCCGGATTGCTGACCGATATCATCGCCTGCCCCGGCGGTGATTTCTGTGCGCTGGCCAATGCCAAGTCGATCCCCATCGCCCAGGCGATTCAGGCGCGCTTCGACGACCTCGATTACCTGCATGACCTCGGTGACATCAGCCTGAACATCTCCGGTTGCATGAACGCCTGCGGGCATCACCACATCGGCAATATCGGAATTCTCGGCGTCGATAAAAACGGCAGCGAGTGGTATCAGATCACCCTTGGCGGCGCCCAGGGCAAGAACAGCGCACTGGGCAAAGTCATCGGCCCGTCGTTCAGCGCCGCCGAAGTGCCGAATGTGATCGAACGGATCATCGGCACCTTCGTTCGTTACCGCGAGGCCGAGGAACTGTTCGTCGATACCGTGGCGCGTATCGGGCTGGAACCGTTCAAGGAGCGGGTCTACCCGAAAGCGCTGGAGGTGTCGGCATGAACAATCTGCTGCGGATGGAGGCGGGCGGGGCGCGGATCGTGCTCGACGATCCGTGGACGCTGATCCGCGCGCCTGAAACCGGGAGCAGCGGTGAAATGCTGATACTTCCACTGGCTCACTGGCTCGAATCCCCTTCAACCCATGCGGTCTGGCTCGGGCCGGACGACGACGTCGAAAGCCTGCTGCCGTGGCTGGCCTCGCTGCCGCTGATCGCCCTCGACTTCCCGACCTTTCGCGACGGCCGCGCCTACAGCCAGGCCTATCTGCTGCGCAGCCGTTTTGGCTGGAAAGGCGAGTTGCGGGCCATTGGCGATGTGTTGCGCGATCAACTGAGCCATATGCGTCAGTGCGGGTTCGACAGTTTCGCGGTACGCGAGGACAAATCCGCCGAGGATGCGCTCAAGGGACTGGCGGGAATGAGCGTGCTGTACGGGCGCTCGGTGATCGAGCCGCGGCCGTTGTTTCGGCGGCGTTGACTCAGGTGCTTCAACCTGTGATTTCAAATATCTGGCTTAGAGCACGCTTGCCTCAATGATCGAGAAGGGGGTTGTCGTTGTTTTGATGCTTTCTACCTTGAAAGCGGCTCGTTCGAGTAACTTGATGAACTCCTGGGCTGTGCGCTCTTTCCCATTGCCAAAAAGCATCATTTCAATGTCACTCATTCTGGCGAGAGGAGGACTGGAGGCGGAAATAACCTGTTCAATGATAAACAGACGGCCTCCAGGATTGAGTGCTCGATGACTGTTCAAAAGGATGGTCAGGGCATCGTGATCCGCCCAGTCATGAAGGATAAACTTCATGACATGTGCATCGGCTTTCACCGGGATAGCGTCAAAGAAAGAGCCCTTTATGAAGTCACAGCGTTGCGCGCTGGAAAAGTGGCTCAAGTGCTTGCTTTGCCGAGCCCGGTCAATGGCGTCGGGCAAATCAAGCAAATGACCTTTTAAGTGCGGTTGATGTGTGAGGATTTGGGCAAGAAAAATTCCACTACCACCACCAATATCCAGGACCGAATGTAGTTTCGAAAGATCCAGTTCTGTGGCCACGTAAGGGCCCCATATTGATGAAAGGGCATTCATGGCGTTGTCGAACAAGGCACCTGCAATCGGGTTTTTTGTAAGGTATTCGAAGACGGGTTCGCCCATGACTTCATCAAAGGCAGGGTTGTTTGATCCAAGGCGTGCGAACAAATGTTCCCAAGTCTTGTTGTGCCAGTCCTGGCCACAAAGCAACGCAAAAGGGTGCAGTGTTTCATCCTTGTCTGAGCGCAGTAGTTCGCCCATCTCGGTCAGTTCGATCAAACCCGTGTCATGCAGGCGGATGAGACCTAAAGCATCGACTGCACTCAGCAGCCGGTTGAGTTCCGGTTTATTGATGCTGAGGATGCTGGCAAGTTTTTCCATAGAGTTGAAACCTGTCTGGACCTTGTCGATGATTCCTGCCTTTGCGGTGGTGTAAATGATCTGTGAAGCCCAGGAGCCAATGATCAGATCGAATAGTTCATTGGTACTGCTCGGAGCTTTTTTGTCTTGTGTGGATAAACTGTATTTCATGACGGCTCTCTTGAAGTCTTCAATTGAACTGCATGGTGGATTTCGTGATCAGTGCTTAATGGCAGTCATTTTTGCAAAGCCGGTTGAAAAACGAGCACTCTCCGGGACGTAGCAGAGAATTTCATCACCATGCTTCAGTTTCTTGCTTTCGAGTAGATCGTTGATCAAGAAATAAATGGAGGCAGATCCAATATTTCCAACTCTTTCAAGATTGGTATGCCAGCGCTCGAACGGTATTTCAAAGTCAATGGATTTGAGCGAGTTGTAAACTTTTTCTCGGAAATAATTTGAGGAGTAATGGGGCAAAAACCAGTCGATTTCTTGCGGTTTAATCGATTGCTTTCTGGTGATGTCTTGCAACCCTTTCGCGACGGTGAAGTTGATAACGTGTTCGTTAAGCTGTCTCACATCTTGCGTAATAGAAAATACAGACCGCTCGCCGAGTTGTTGGTACGAATCAAACTCTCGCCATCCCTTCAGCGTCCCATCTTCCTGCTTTTCTGCACCTATATACATACATGAAGGCAAGATGTTCGCGTAAGAACGCATTTCGATCCAGTCGATCCGCAAGGAAATACCATCCGTATTCGGTTTGTTGGCCAGCAAGACAGCACCAGCGCCATCGGATAACATCCAGCGAAGGAAATCTCTCTCGAAGGCTATTTCAGGATTTGTAGTAAATTTCTCGACAGTCGAATTTAACTCATCTGTGAAGTTTCTTCCTCGCATGAATGTGGATGTTAATTCGGAGCCTGTAGTAATAGCACTTGCTTTTAGACCAGAAAGAATGGACATGTAACCAAATTTCATGGCTGCCAACCCGGAAAGGCAAGCTCCACTAAAAGATGCAAGTTCGCAAGGCGGGTTTTTCAGTTCACCATGTACCATTGATGCATGACTTGGCAGGATCTGGTCGGGTGAACTTGTCCCGCAACTGATAATTTCAATTTCAGACGCTAAATCCCCGTCATGTACAACATTTCGAATAGCTGCCGCTGTCAACTGAGCATTGCTGTGTGTTGTGAGTCCGGTCAGAGGATCAATGGCGTAATGCCGATTTCTGATTCCATTGCTTTTCAGGATTCTTTCCCGAAGTTTTGACGGTTTGTCTGCAACCAGACCAAGAATATTCTCCATTTCATCATTCGAAACGGGATCTCCTGGCAAGAAGGTGGCAGTGCGATTGATGTAGACGGCGTTGTTCATGAGAATTTCTCCATTCGATCATCTTCGGAACCTGAAGGGCTTTCGAAGTATTGACGTTCTTTGTCAATGGCGTGTTGTCGCCAAGGTTTTAGAAGTACTCTGATAATCATCATCGCTGGAACGACCGTTGCGATGATGATAATTAGAAAAAGTCCGTAGGCAATGGCCGCAATTTTTCTGAGGAAGTGCCCTTGTGGCCCCAGAAGTTGAAATAATTTCCCCCAGATCAGGAAGCTGCGACGTGCGATTTTCTCACTATCGATCAGTCGTTGATCAACCGTTGCGGCTTTCAGTCCTGTCAGGACCGGGTTTGTCTTCTGTATATCCCCATTCAGAATTGAAAACAGCAGCGCCTTGCCAAAACGTTGCGTAGCGATGATGTCATCGTTGTGAATCCCGGCTCTGGGAAAAATGCGCCAAAAAGCATCTCTTTTCCCCGTCAGCATCCAGCGTGGCGTTGTTGCAAGTGTTTTTAATGAACTTCCCCTGTCCGTTAATACCACGTTATCCAGAATGTATGCGTTAGCCTGTTTTATCAACTGTTTAACTTGCTCATGAGCCTCTAGCCACATATTGCGGCAAGCGATCAATGTTACGACCGGAGTTTCGCTGAGCACCATTTTGCCTTTCGCAGATTTCAAGAATGCAGTGATCGGCGGGCTAGGCGACAGAAACCACACAGTGTAAGCAAGAATAATCAAGTCGTATTTTTTGCCCTCGTCGAATTGAAACGGGTGCAGCGCGGGGGGGATTAGTGAGACAGCTTCCGGAAACTGATCGATGAACTGACCAAATGGCCAGGGAAATGGATACAGCGTTATTGGTTTTAGTTCTTCCATGTCTATCGTAATGGAATGATTTTCAATGATCGGACGTATGAAGGATTCTGCGATCTGTTTCAGTTGTCCGGTCTGGGAGTAATAGATCAGAAGGATATGTTTCATGGATGTTGAGTCAGGAGTTTTGAGTTGGGGAAAATTTCCTGGTTTTAGTGTCGATTTTCAACTGTCAGAAATTACAGGTTTTTAGAATTTTTTGTTTTGTCGATAAGTTCCAAGTGGAAAGTGTTATATGGAAAGTGAATGATTGCGGACTGATTGCACGATCAGGTTCGAACGCCATGTACCGGGGAATCCCCTATGGCGGACGTATTTCGGGGATTTTTCCTTGGGTCGATGCTGGCCTTTTGGTAGAGTCCCCGTCGCCAGCGGGTTTTCGGCTGGACGACGGAACGAAGAAGGGAGTCTGATCAGTGAGTCCGGGCAAAAAGATTCTGGGCCTCACCGCGTTGCTGCTGATGCTGACGCTGTGGGCCGGCTACATCTACGTATTCAATGAAAACCGTGGCGGTCAGCTCGGCGGTGTCGGCGAAAGCACCGCGTGGTGCGGCACGCCGCCGTCCCCGGATGCGGCGCTGCAGGGCAAGGATCAACTGACCCTGCGCATCACCAACAACCTGCGCGGCGAGTTCATGCTCAGCGGCGCGGTGGTGGTCTCCGAACGCACCTTCAACCGCTATGACCTGGGCCGCAACGAACTGCGTCTGCGTCTGGAACCGTTGCAGTGGTCCTACGGCGTCACGCCGATCTTCCTGGAACAGGTGAAAGTGCTGCCGTTGAGCCGCAACCTGGCTTCGACCGACAAAAGCGCCTTCGCCCAGCTCGAATCGCGCCCGATCGGCGTTCAGGGCCGGGACACCGAATTCCCTTTCGACACCTATCGCTACGGCTACAAGCCAGTTCTGTATTACCTCAAGGGCAACGAGCGCGTCGACCTGCGCTTCAAGAACATCACCACGCTGATGGAGATGTCCAACACCTTCACGCCGATCCAGAAGTACAACCGCGCCGACTACATCAATGAGAAAGGCTCGGTGGTCCGCGATGAAGACTACAAGGCTTATGGCGCCCATGAATGTGCGTTCAGCGTCGAGCGCAAAGGCGCGTTCAAGGTCGTGGTGCTGCTGATGTTGCTGGTGTTGTGCCTGCCGTTGCTGCTGGTGTTCTACCGCGACGAGCCGGGGATCGACTTCCTCGCCACACTGGTGGGGATCGGTGTGGTGCGCACGGTGCTGGTGGGGCCGGTGCAGGATTTCCAGCTGTACAACATCGACTTCCTGTTCGGCGCGGCGATTCTGCTGGTGGGTACGGTGTCGCTGATCAAGGCGATGCGGCTTCACAGCCGGCGGGAGATGGCGTTGCGCAGCGGGGAGACGTCGACCTGGTGAGACGGATCCGCAACCTGGCGTGAATGATGATTTCGGCCAGGGCAAAGCCTGTGGTTTTAGCTATACCTGTAACTCCTCGATGCAATAAATCAGGCCTTCTGACAGGAGTTACAGCATGAAGCTAGCCGTAATGATGAGCACCCTGTGCATTGCCACGCTTGGAGTCGTGGGCTGCTCCAGCAAAACCGTCGCTCCGGATGAGTATTCAGGCTTCCTCAAGGACTACAGCCAGCTCAAGGAGGCCAAATCACCGTCCGGTGCCGAGGTCATGCGCTGGGTCGATCCCAAGCTCGATATCAACAAGTTCACCAGCGTCTATATCGAACCGACCCAGCTCTATCCCAAGCCTCAGCCAACGGTAAGAATCCCGCAACAGACCCTCAACGGCATCACGGCTTACTACGACCAGGCACTCAAGCGCGAAGTGGGCAAGTCCTTGCCTTTGGCCGCCGGGCCCGGTCCGGGTGTGATCGTGGTGCGGGCGGCCATCACGGCGGTCAGCAGCAAGACCGAAGGATTGCATGCCTATGAAGTGATCCCGATTGCTCTGGTGGCAGCAGCGGTCACGACCGCCAGCGGCAGTCGCGATCAGGAAACCACCCTGGCCACCGAAGCCGTGTTCCTCGATGGCGGCAGCAACAAGGTGGTGGCGCAGGTCGTGCGCAAGGGCACCGGCAAGCCTCTGGAAAACGACTCTCAGGTCATGAAAGCCGATGACGTGAAAGCCGTGATCGATGGCTGGGCCTCGGACATGCATCAGTCTTATCTGAAGATGAAGGCCAAGTGACGCAAGGCTGAGCAACGCACAGTCCCCACGGCGTAACCCGTGGGGACTGAAGTGTTTGTGCGGGTGTCAGTGCTTTTTGGCCTGTTCACGAATCCGCTCTTCCTGCTCGCGCAGTTCCGGAGTGAACTCGGCGCCAAAGTCTTCAGCGCTGAAAACCTGGCGAATCTCGATCTCGGATTCGGTGCCCGGCATCGGGTTGGGGCAGCGCTTGACCCACTCGATGGCTTCTTCCTTCGATTTCACGTCCCAGATCCAGTACCCGGCGATCAGCTCCTTGGTTTCGGCGAACGGACCGTCGATCACACTGCGTTTCTCGCCGCTGAAACGTACACGGGCGCCTTTGCTGCTCGGGTGCAGGCCATCGGCGGACACCAGGATGCCGGCCTTGGCCAGTTCTTCGTTGTAGTTGCCCATCTCGGTCAGCAACTGTTCGCTGGGCATCACGCCGGCTTCGGAATCCTGGCTGGCTTTGACAATGATCATGAAGCGCATGGTGTTTCTCCGTGGCAAATGAGGGATGCACTGCTTTGTCGAACGGCGGGGGCTTGAATCGACAGGTCGTTAAATAAAAGATGCAGACTTGTGCTTTAACAAGTATCCAGTCTGCGTGGTGGCGCGTGACAATTTCAGTTCAGGCATAGGTCGTCGGACCATTTCGTGGTTAACTTCCGCCTCTTGCATGCTTTCCCAACAACGTTAAGAAGGACACCGTTCATGGCTCAAGTCACTCTCAAAGGCAACCCGGTTCAAGTCAACGGCCAGCTGCCACAAGCCGGTTCCAAGGCGCCAGCCTTTTCCCTGGTAGCCGGCAATCTGTCCGACGTCACCCTGAAAGACTTCGCCGGCAAGCGCAAAGTGCTGAACATCTTCCCAAGCGTCGACACTCCGACCTGCGCCACTTCCGTGCGCAAGTTCAACGCTCAGGCCAACGAACTGGCCAACACCGTGGTGCTGTGCATCTCGGCTGACCTGCCATTCGCCCAGGCCCGTTTCTGCGGCGCCGAAGGCCTGGAAAACGTACAGAACCTGTCGACCTTGCGTGGCGCCGAGTTTATCGAGAACTACGGTGTGGCCATTGCTGACGGCCCGCTGAAAGGTCTGACCGCCCGTGCGGTGGTTGTGCTGGACGAAAACGACAACGTGCTGCACAGCGAGCTGGTCAAGGAAATCGCTGAAGAGCCGAACTACGACGCCGCCCTCGCCGTATTGAAATAAGCGCTTTTACAATTGTTAACGGCCTGGCCCTGTCCAGGCCGTTTTCATTTGTGTATCAGTGTTTTGGCTCACACCTTGAAACGTAAGTTGAAGGTAAATTGCCGGTAAAGCTGCTTTGCTTTACCCCCACCAGTGCTTATCGTTCAGCCTCCCGTCATAGAAACCCACGCGCCCAATGGTCAATCACTCCATGCAATCGTCTTCCCGAAACTCTCGTCGCTGGCTGCTCAGCCTGCTGGTCCTGCTGGTCATCGCCGGCCTGTGCTGGAAATTCTGGCCCGCCGGATCAGCCCACAAGGAGGGCGGTGAGAAGGCGCAGGCCGGTCACACCGGGCGTTCGGGGATGATGCGTCCGGGGTTCGGCGGGGCGTCAGGTCCGATCCCGGTGCGCGTGGCGCCGGCGGTGACCGGTGACTTCCCGCTGTACTACAAGGCGCTGGGCACCGTGACCGCGCTCAATACGATCAATGTGCGCAGCCGTGTCGGCGGCGAGCTGGTGAAGATCTATTTCGAGGAAGGGCAGATGGTCAAGGCCGGCGACCTGCTGGCGGAAATCGACCCGCGCCCATACCAGAACGCCTTGCTTCAGGCCGAAGGCACCTTGCTGCAGAACCAGGCACAGCTGAAAAACGCTCAGGTGGACGTCGAGCGTTATCGCGGCCTGTACAAGGAAGACAGCATCGCCAAGCAGACCCTGGACACCGCGGAAGCCCAGGTCGGCCAGTTTCTCGGTACCGTGAAGACCAATCAGGCGGCGGTCAACGACGCCAGGCTCAATCTCGAATTCACCAAGATCCGCGCACCGATTGCCGGTCGCATCGGCCTGCGCCAGCTCGACGTCGGCAACCTGGTGGCGGCCAATGACACCACCTTCCTCGCCGTCATCACCCAGACCCAGCCGATCAGCGTGGTCTTCACGCTGCCGGAAAACTCCCTCGAAACCGTGCTCGCCCGCTATCGCAGCGGCGCCAGACTGCCGGCCGAAGCCTGGGACCGTGGCGACACGAAAATTCAGGCCACCGGTGTGCTGCAAAGCCTCGACAACCAGATCGACGTGACCACCGGCACCTTGAAGTTCAAGGCGCGCTACGAAAACCGCGACCAGACCCTTTTCCCCAACCAGTTCGTCAACGTCCACCTGCTGGCCGACACCCTCAAGGGTGTGGTGCTGGCGCCGTCCGCAGCCATCCAGTTCGGCACCAACGGTACGTTCGTCTATGCGATGGACGGCGACAAGAAAGTCACCATCCGCCAGTTGAAGATCGGCGCCAGTGACGGGCAGAACACCGTGATCACCGAAGGCCTGGCCGCCGGCGACCGCGTGGTGCTGGAAGGCACCGACCGTTTGAAGGAAGGCAGTGAAGTGGAAGTGGTCAACGACAGTCAGGATGTGCCGACCACCCCGACCGGCCACCTGCAAGGCAAATCCGCCGCCAGCGCACCTGATGCTGCCGTCACCGACAAGGCCAAGAAGGGCGCATGAACATTTCGCGCCTGTTCATCCTCCGCCCGGTCGCCACCACGCTGAGCATGCTGGCCATCGTGCTGGCCGGTCTGATCGCCTATCGCCTGCTGCCGGTTTCGGCTTTGCCGCAAGTGGACTATCCGACCATCCGGGTCATGACCCTGTACCCGGGCGCCAGCCCCGATGTCATGACCAGCGCCGTCACCGCGCCGCTCGAACGCCAGTTCGGACAGATGCCGGGCCTGACGCAAATGGCCTCGACCAGTTCCGGCGGCGCCTCGGTGCTGACCCTGCGTTTCAGCCTCGACATCAACATGGACGTCGCCGAGCAGCAGGTGCAGGCGGCGATCAATGCGGCGACCAACCTGCTGCCGACTGATCTGCCGGCGCCGCCGGTCTATAACAAGGTCAACCCGGCGGATACCCCGGTACTGACCCTGGCCATCACCTCGAAAACCATGTTGCTGCCCAAGCTCAACGATCTGGTCGACACGCGCATGGCGCAGAAGATCGCCCAGATCAGCGGCGTCGGCATGGTCAGCATCGCCGGCGGCCAGCGTCAGGCGGTAAGGATCAAGGTCAACCCGGAGGCGCTGGCGGCCAATGGTCTGAACCTGTCGGATGTGCGCACGCTCATCGGTGCGTCCAACGTCAACCAGCCCAAGGGTAACTTCGACGGCCCGACCCGGGTGTCGATGCTCGATGCCAACGACCAGCTGACTTCGCCCAAGGACTACGCCAACCTGATCCTGGCCTACAAGAACGGCGCGCCGCTGCGACTCAAGGATGTCGCGCAGATCGTCGATGGCGCCGAAAACGAGCGTCTGGCGGCGTGGGCCAACCAGAATCAGGCAGTGTTGCTGAACATTCAGCGTCAACCGGGCGCCAACGTGATCGAGGTGGTCGACCGGATCAAGGCGCTGCTGCCGAGCATCACCGACAACCTGCCGGCCGGCCTCGACGTGACCGTGCTGACCGACCGCACCCAGACCATCCGCGCCTCGGTCACCGACGTGCAGCACGAACTGCTGATCGCCATCGCGCTGGTGGTGATGGTGACGTTCCTGTTCCTGCGTCGGGCCAGCGCCACGATCATTCCGTCAGTGGCCGTGCCGCTGTCGCTGATCGGTACGTTCGGCGTGATGTACCTGGCCGGGTTCTCGGTCAACAACCTGACGCTGATGGCGCTGACCATCGCCACCGGCTTCGTGGTCGACGATGCGATCGTGATGCTGGAAAACATCGCCCGTTTCATCGAGGAAGGCGACAGTCCGATGCAGGCCGCGCTCAAGGGCGCGAAGCAGATCGGCTTTACCCTGATTTCCCTGACCCTGTCGCTGATTGCGGTACTCATTCCGCTGCTGTTCATGGCTGATGTGGTAGGGCGGCTGTTCCGCGAATTCGCCATCACCCTGTCAGTGGCGATCCTGATTTCCCTGGTGGTCTCGCTGACGCTGACGCCGATGATGTGCGCGCGTCTGCTCAAGCGTGAGCCGGAAGAACATGAGCAGGGCCGTTTCTACCGCGCCAGCGGCGCGTTCATCGACTGGATGATCGCCGCCTACGGACGCAAGTTGCAGTGGGTGCTCAAGCACCAGCCGCTGACCCTGCTGGTGGCCATCGGCACCCTGGCGCTGACCGTGTTCCTTTACATGGTGGTGCCCAAGGGCTTTTTCCCGGTGCAGGACACCGGGGTGATCCAGGGCATTTCCGAGGCGCCGCAGTCGATTTCCTTTGCCGCCATGGGCGAGCGTCAACAGGCGTTGGCCAAGGTGATTCTCGAAGATCCGGCGGTGGAAAGCCTGTCTTCCTACATCGGCGTCGACGGCGACAACGCCACGCTCAACAGTGGTCGCCTGCTGATCAACCTCAAGCCTCACAGCCAACGTGATCTGACGGCTGCCGAAGTGATTACCCGCCTGCAACCGCAACTGGACAAACTGGTGGGCATCCGTCTGTTCATGCAGCCGGTGCAGGATCTGACCATCGAAGACCGCGTCAGCCGCACCCAGTACCAGTTCAGCATGTCTTCGCCGGACGCCGAACTGCTCAGCCTGTGGAGCGGGCGTCTGGTCGAGGCTCTGGCTCAGCGTCCCGAGCTGACGGACGTTGCCAGTGATTTGCAGGACAAGGGTTTGCAGGTGTTCCTGGTGATCGACCGCGATGCGGCCTCGCGCCTTGGCGTTTCGGTGGCGAATATCACCGACGCACTGTACGACGCCTTCGGCCAGCGGCAGATCTCGACCATTTACACCCAGGCCAGCCAGTACCGAGTGGTGCTGCAGGCTCAGGCCGGGGAGAAGATCGGTCCGCAGGCGCTGGACCAGATCCACGTCAAGACCACCGATGGCGGGCAGGTGCGGTTGTCCAGCCTGGCCCATGTCGAAGAGCGTCAGGCACAGCTGGCGATCACCCATATCGGCCAGTTCCCGGCGGTGATGATGTCGTTCAACCTGGCCCACGGCGTGGCGCTGGGGCATGCGGTGGACATCATCGAGCAGGTGCAGAAGGACATCGGCATGCCGATCGGCGTGCAGACCCAGTTCCAGGGCGCGGCCGAAGCGTTCCAGGCTTCGCTGTCGAGCACCTTGCTGCTGATCCTCGCGGCGGTGGTGACCATGTACATCGTGCTGGGCGTGCTCTACGAGAGCTACATTCACCCGATCACCATTCTCTCGACCTTGCCGTCGGCGGCGGTCGGCGCGTTGCTGGCGTTGCTGCTCAGCGGCAATGACCTGGGCATGATCGCGATCATCGGCATCATCCTGCTGATCGGTATCGTCAAGAAGAACGCAATCATGATGATCGACTTCGCCCTCGACGCCGAGCGCAACCAGGGCATGGCGCCGGAGCAGGCGATCTATCAGGCGGCGCTGCTGCGTTTCCGCCCGATCCTGATGACCACGCTGGCGGCGCTGTTCGGTGCGGTGCCGCTGATGCTGGCCACCGGCTCCGGGGCTGAATTGCGTCAGCCGCTGGGTCTGGTGATGGTCGGCGGATTGCTGGTGAGCCAGATCCTGACGCTGTTCACCACGCCGGTGATCTACCTGTACTTCGACCGCCTCGGTCGGCGCTGGGGCCGTGCGCCTTCGGCCGTGGAGCCGGTAGAGCAGCCATGAACCTGTCCGGTCCTTTCATCAAACGCCCGGTGGCGACCATGCTCCTGAGCCTGGCGATCATGCTGCTGGGCGGTGTGAGCTTCGGTCTGCTGCCGGTGTCGCCACTGCCACAAATGGACTTCCCGGTGATCGTGGTGCAGGCGAGCCTGCCCGGCGCGAGCCCGGAGGTCATGGCCTCCACCGTGGCCACGCCGCTGGAGCGTTCGTTCGGCGCCATCGCCGGCGTCAACACCATGAGCAGCCGCTCCAGCCAGGGCTCGACACGGGTCATTCTGCAGTTCGACCTCGACCGCGACATCAATGGCGCAGCGCGGGAAGTGCAGGCGGCGATCAACGCTTCGCGCAATCTGTTGCCGAGCGGGATGCGCAGCATGCCGACCTACAAGAAGGTCAACCCGTCGCAGGCGCCGATCATGGTGTTGTCGCTGACTTCGGATGTACTGGAAAAAGGCCAGCTCTACGACCTGGCTTCCACCATCCTGTCCCAGAGCCTGTCCCAGGTGCAGGGCGTGGGTGAAGTGCAGATTGGCGGCAGCTCCCTGCCGGCGGTGCGCATCGAACTCGAACCCCAGGCGCTGAACCAGTATGGCGTGGCGCTGGACGATGTGCGCAAGACCATCGCCGGCGCCAACGTCCGCCGGCCCAAGGGCTCGGTCGAGGATGACCAGCGCCTGTGGCAGATCCAGGCCAACGATCAACTGGAGAAAGCCAAGGACTACGAATCGCTGATCATTCACTACAACGGTGGTGCGGCCTTGCGTCTGAAGGACGTGGCCAAGGTCAGCGACGGCGTGGAAGACCGTTACAACAGCGGTTTCTTCAACGACGATGCGGCGGTGCTGCTGGTGATCAACCGGCAGGCCGGCGCCAACATCATCGAGACGGTCAACGAGATCAAGGCCCAGTTGCCGGCGTTGCAGGCGGTGCTGCCGGCCAGCGTCAAACTGAATCTGGCGATGGACCGTTCGCCGGTGATCAAGGCCACCCTGCACGAAGCGGAGATGACCCTGCTGATCGCCGTGGCGCTGGTGATCCTGGTGGTGTTCCTGTTCCTCGGCAATTTCCGGGCGTCCCTGATTCCGACCCTGGCGGTGCCGGTGTCGCTGGTCGGCACCTTTGCGGTGATGTACCTGTACGGCTTTTCCCTGAACAACCTGTCGCTGATGGCGCTGATTCTCGCCACCGGGCTCGTGGTGGACGACGCCATCGTGGTGCTGGAGAACATTTCCCGGCACATCGACGAAGGCGTCAAACCGATGAAGGCCGCGTATCTGGGGGCCAGGGAAGTCGGGTTCACGCTGCTGTCGATGAACGTGTCGCTGGTGGCGGTGTTCCTGTCGATCCTGTTCATGGGCGGGATCATCGAAAGCCTGTTCCGAGAGTTCTCCATCACCCTGGCCGCGGCCATCGTGGTGTCGCTGGTGGTGTCGCTGACCCTGACACCGATGCTTTGCGCCCGCTGGCTGAAACCGCATACAAAGGGGCAGGAAAACCGTCTGCAACGCTGGAGCCGGCGCACCAACGACTGGATGGTGGGCAAATACGCCACCAGCCTTGATTGGGTGCTGCGCCACCGACGTCTGACGTTGCTGAGCCTCATTGTCACGGTCGGGGTCAACGTCGCGCTGTACGTGGTGGTGCCGAAGACCTTCATGCCGCAACAGGATACCGGCCAGTTGATCGGTTTCGTGCGCGGTGACGACGGTCTGTCGTTCAGCGTGATGCAGCCGAAAATGGAAACCTTCCGCCGCGCCGTGCTCAAGGATGACGCCGTCGAGAGCGTTGCCGGGTTCATCGGCGGCAACAACGGCACCAACAACGCTTTCATGCTGGTGCGCCTGAAGCCGATCAAGGAGCGCAACATTTCGGCGCAGAAGGTCATCGAGCGTCTGCGCAAGGAAATGCCCAAGGTGCCCGGCGCGCAATTGATGCTGATGGCCGACCAGGACCTGCAATTCGGTGGCGGTCGTGAACAGACCACGTCGCAGTACAGCTACATCCTGCAGAGTGGCGATCTGGGCGCCTTGCGCGAGTGGTACCCGAAAGTGGTGACCGCGTTGCGGGCGTTGCCGGAACTGACGGCCATCGATGCTCGTGAAGGACGCGGTGCGCAGCAGGTCACACTGATCGTCGACCGCGATCAGGCCAAGCGTCTGGGCGTGGACATGAACATGGTCACCGCCGTGCTGAACAACGCCTACAGCCAGCGGCAGATTTCCACGATCTACGACAGCCTCAACCAGTATCAGGTGGTGATGGAGGTCAATCCGAAATACGCCCAGGATCCGGTTACGCTCAATCAGGTGCAGGTGATCACTGCCGATGGTGCACGGATTCCGCTGTCGACCATCGCCCACTACGAAAGCAGCCTGGAGGACGACCGGGTCAGCCACGAAGGTCAGTTCGCCTCCGAAAGCATCGCGTTCGACATGGCCGAAGGCGTGACGGTGGAGAAGGGCAGCGCGGCCATCGAGCGAGCGATCGCCAAGGTCGGCCTGCCGGAAGACGTGATCGCGAAAATGGCCGGCACCGCCGATGCCTTCGCGGCCACCCAGAAAAGCCAGCCGTTCATGATTCTCGGTGCGCTGCTGGCGGTGTACCTGGTGCTGGGTGTGCTGTATGAAAGCTACATTCACCCGCTGACCATTCTGTCGACACTGCCATCGGCCGGGGTCGGCGCGCTGCTGTCGATCTACGTGCTGGGCGGCGAATTCAGCCTGATCTCGCTGCTCGGGTTGTTCCTGCTGATCGGTGTGGTGAAGAAGAACGCGATCCTGATGATCGACCTGGCGCTGCAACTGGAGCGTCACCAGGGCATGGCGCCGCTGGAATCGATCCGCAGCGCCTGTCTGCAACGGCTGCGTCCTATTCTGATGACCACCTTGGCGGCAATCCTCGGCGCCTTGCCTTTGCTGCTCAGCCGGGCCGAAGGTGCGGAAATGCGCCAGCCGCTCGGCCTGACCATCATCGGCGGACTGATCTTCAGCCAGATCCTGACCCTTTACACCACACCTGTGGTTTACCTCTATCTCGACAAGGCCCGCCATCGCTTCAACAAGTGGCGTGGCGTGCGTACCGATGCCGCTCTGGAAACTCCGCTATGAATGACCGTTCGCTTATCCAACTGGCCAGTGTCCGCGGCTCGCGTCTGCTGAGCCTGTCGCTGTGCGTGGCGATGCTCAGCGCGTGCGCCGTCGGCCCGGACTACCAGCGCCCGCAGACTGCCGAAATCGCTCAATACAAAGAGGCTGAAGGCTGGCGTCAGGCCAACCCTTCCGACGCTCTGGCCCGTGGCGCCTGGTGGGAATTGTACGGCGACCGCCAGCTCAACGAACTGGTGGAAAAACTCAACAGTTCCAACCAGACCGTGGCCCAGTCCGAGGCGCAGTATCGTCAGGCCCAGGCCTTGGTGCGTGATGCCCGTGGCGCGTTCTACCCGACGCTCGACCTGAGCGCGGGCAAGACCCGCTCCAGCCAGGGCACCGGCAGCAGCAGTTCGAGCCTGAGCAGTTCCGCCAGCGGTATTCGCGATACCTACAACGCGCAACTGGGTGTGAGTTGGGAAGCCGATGTCTGGGGCAAGTTGCGTCGTGGTCTGGAGGCGAACGAGGCCAGCGCCCAGGCCAGCTACGCCGATCTGGCGGCCATGCGCCTGAGCCAGCAATCGGAGCTGGTGCAGAACTACCTGCAATTGCGCGTGATCGATCAGCAGAAACGTTTGCTGGAGTCGACGGTGGAGGCTTACGAGCGTTCGCTGAAAATGACCCGCAACCAGTACAACGCCGGGATCTCCGGACGCGATGCGGTGGCGCAGGCACAGACCCAGCTCAAATCCACCCAGGGCGATCTGGTGGACCTGATCTGGCAACGGGCACAGTTCGAGAACGCGATTGCCGTGCTGACCGGTCAACCACCGGCGCAGTTCAAGATCGCCGAAACCCAGGACATCCCGAAACTGCCGCAGATTCCGTTGAGCCTGCCGTCGCAACTGCTGGAACGGCGTCCCGACATCGCCTCGGCAGAGCGCTTGGTCATCGCAGCGAACGCCAATATCGGTGTAGCGAAAGCGGCGTATTACCCGGATTTCAGCCTGAGCATGAGCGGCGGCTACAGCAGCAGTACCTCCCGTGACCTGATCAGCCTGCCGAACCGCTTCTGGTCGGTCGGGCCGAAGATGAGCCTGCCGCTGTTCGACGGTGGCCGTCGCTCGGCGGAAGTCGACCGCACCGAAGCGAAATACGACGAGACTGTAGCCAAATACCGGCAGACCGTGCTCGACGGCTTCCGCGAGGTGGAAAACTATCTGGTGCAGTTGAAGGTGTACGAGGACGAGGCGGCGGTGCGCCAGGAAGCGCTGGATGCGGCGCGGGATTCTCTGCGTCTGACCCAGAATCAGTACAAGGCCGGCCTGATTGCCTACATCGATGTGGTGGTGGTGCAAGCCACGGCGCTGAGCAACGAGCGCACCGTGCTCAACATCCTGCAAAGCCGACTGATCGCCAGCGTGCAATTGATCGCGGCGCTGGGTGGTGGCTGGGACGGGCAACTGGAAACCAGCCAGAATCCCTGACGCAGCCAGATCGTTCCCACGCAGAGCGTGGGAACGATCTGTCGCTTTACCGGGAACGATCTGTTCTGTGTCTTGGCCACCGGACCAGAGGCATGTCAGACGATCAAACAAGCGTTTCATCGACTTGATGGCCATTTGATTACTTTGTCAGTGCGTTCTTCTGCGCAATCAGTACAATCGCCGCATTTGTCCCCGCCGCGAACGGACGCAGTCCGGTGGGGTGGTCGCGAGAATGCCCATGCTCATCGGTAGTTATTCCTTCACCCTGGTTTTCATTTCGCTGAGTGTGGCGATCCTGGCTTCATACACCGCGCTCGACCTGACCGGGCGCATCGCCACTGCCAGGGGCCGCGCCGTGCATTTGTGGACGGCCGGTGGCGCGTTTGCCATGGGGGTCGGCGTCTGGTCGATGCACTTCATCGGCATGCTGGCTTTCAAGCTGCCGATCAGCCTGGGGTATGACATTGCGCTCACAGCGCTTTCGCTGTTGATCGCCGTACTGTCCTGCGGCTTCGCCCTGTGGCTGGTCAGCCAGCCGAAACTGCCGGTGTGGCAACTGGCCTTTGGCGCCCTGATCATGGGCGCCGGCATCAGTGCCATGCATTACACCGGCATGGCCGCGATGCGCATGCAACCAGGCATCGATTACGACCCCACTTTGTTCGGCGCCTCGCTGGCGATTGCTGTCGGTGCTTCGGCGGCGGCGTTGTGGATTGCCTTTCGCCTGCGTCAGCAATCGCCTTACGTGCGTCTGTTCCGTGCCGGTGCCGCCATCGTCATGGGGATCGCGATTGTCGGCATGCACTACACGGGCATGGCGGCGGCGCGTTTTCCCGAGGGAAGTTTCTGCGGTGCGGCGCTCAACGGTCTGAATGGCAATGGCCTGGACAATCTGGTGCTGATCACCACGCTGGCGGTGCTGAGCATTGCGCTGTTGACCTCGATTCTCGACGCACGCCTCGAGGCGCGTACTGCCGATCTGGCCCATTCGTTGACGGTTGCCAACCGTGAACTCACTCAACTGGCGTTGCACGACACGCTGACCGGTCTGCCCAACCGCATGCTGCTGGATGACCGGATCAATCAGGCCATGAAAAAGGTCAACGAGCAGGGCGGCTGTTTCGCGCTGATGTTCATCGATCTGGATGGCTTCAAACCGGTGAACGATGCCTTCGGCCACCACATGGGCGATCAGTTGCTCAAAGAGGTGGCGGTGCGTCTGCGCGAAGATTTGCGCAGCCTCGACACGCTGGCACGGATCGGTGGTGACGAATTCGTGCTGCTGGTGCGCCTGACCGAGCCCAACGATGCACTGGGGCTGGCCGCGCGTCAGGTCGGTCTGATCGCGCAGTCGTTCCGGGTGGCTGAACATGAACTGCAGATTTCCGCCAGCGTCGGCATCGCTGTGTATCCGGGCAACGGCCACAGTGCCCAGGAACTGCTGATGAACGCCGACGCGGCGATGTACCACGCCAAGGGCGGCGGCAAGAACGGCTACAGCTTTTTTGACGCCTCGATGAACAGCAACGCACGCAAGCAACTTCAGTTGCTGCAGGACCTGCGCGCGGCGCTGGAGCACAATCAATTCTGTCTGCATTACCAACCCAAATTCCACGCGGCCGACGGGCGTCCGGTGGGGGCCGAGGCGCTGCTGCGCTGGGAGCACCCGACTCACGGCATGCTGATGCCGGACAAGTTCATCGAACTGGCGGAGAAAACCGGGCTGATCATCCCGATTGGCGAATGGGTGCTCAACGAAGCCTGTCGACAGATGCGCGAATGGTATGTGCTGGGCCACACCGACTGGCGCATCGCGGTCAACCTGTCGGCCTTGCAGTTCTGCCACGCCGGGCTGGTGCAAAGCGTGGCCAAGGCGCTGGCGACACACCACTTGCCGGCCAACAGCCTGACGCTGGAAATCACTGAAACCACCGCCATGAGTGACGCCGACGCGAGCATGACAGTGTTGCAGGAACTGTCCGACATGGGCGTCGACCTGTCCATCGACGATTTCGGCACCGGTTATTCGAGCCTGATGTACCTCAAGCGCTTGCCGGCCAACGAACTGAAGATCGACCGTGGCTTCGTCCGCGATCTGGAGCATGACAGCGATGACGCGGCCATCGTTTCGGCGATTGTCGCGTTGGGTCAGGCGCTGGGCTTGCGCATCGTCGCCGAAGGTGTTGAAACCGGCGTTCAGCAGGACTTTCTGACACAACTGGGTTGCGATTCGCTGCAAGGCTATCTGCTCGGCCACCCGATGCCGGCTGATCGCTTTTTGCAGGGCATTGCGCGGGACAAACCTCTGGCGGTGAGCTGAACCGCTGACGCAGGCCATGCAAAACCCCGCGATGGCGGTTATTCTTGCCTCGACTGTTACGTGTGCATCGGGGGAGGCCAGCATGGATAAAGTCATTGTGATCACCGGTGGCGGTCGCGGAATCGGGGCCGCCACGGCGCTGTTGGCTGCCGAGCAAGGCTATCGGATCTGCATCAATTACCAGACGGACGAACAGGCTGCCCACCATGTGCTTGACCAGGTACGCGAGCGTGGCGCCACCGCCATCGCCGTCCGTGCCGACGTCAGTATCGAGGACGAGGTGATCGGCCTGTTTCAACGAGTCGACACGGAGCTGGGTCGGGTGACCGCGCTGGTGAACAATGCCGGCACCGTCGGTCATAAATCCCGGGTCGAGGAAATGTCGGAGTTCCGCATCCTCAAAATCATGAAAACCAACGTTCTGGCACCGATCCTCTGCGCCAAGCACGCGATCCTGCGCATGTCGCCCAAACATGGCGGGCAGGGTGGCAGCATCGTCAACGTCTCCTCGGTCGCTGCGCGGCTGGGCTCGCCCAACGAGTACGTCGATTACGCCGCGTCAAAAGGCGCACTCGACACCTTCACCATCGGTCTGTCCAAGGAAGTGGCGGGCGAGGGTATTCGGGTCAATGCGGTGCGTCCTGGCTACATCTACACCGACTTCCACGCGTTGAGCGGCGATCCGGACCGGGTCAGCAAGCTGGAGTCGGCAATTCCGATGGCGCGGGGCGGGCGGCCGGATGAAGTGGCGGAGGCGATTGTCTGGCTGCTGTCGGACAAGGCTTCGTATGCCACCGGGACTTTTGTCGATCTCGGTGGCGGTCGCTAACGCCTGAAAGTTTTGTGTGATCGTTCCCACGCGGAGCGTGG
>NZ_LRUN01000003.1 GCF_001679645.1 Pseudomonas bananamidigenes
AACCTTCTATACAACTGATCAACGCTGAGTGTTGATCGCTTCGAAACCGGTGTGGCCAGGCTTCGAAGTGTAAATTGGTGGAGCTAGACGGGATCGAACCGTCGACCTCTTGCATGCCATGCAAGCGCTCTCCCAGCTGAGCTATAGCCCCTCATCGTTGATGTCATCGCTGAGGACGGGGCGAATCTTAAGGGCGTATCGAAAGCCTGTCAAACTTATTTTTGAAAAATTTCAAAATTTTTTGTCGGCATAACAATCACTTACCGCCCTCCCCCCGTAAATTCGGGGGAAAACGCCGAAGACGGGATCAAAAGATCCTGACCTGCGGCGCGTCCTGCAACGTCAAACGCGATCAGGCTATAGCGCCCAACAGCTTTTCCCACTCTTTGTTTTCTTTCTTCGACACGCCGCCCAGCAGGTCAATGGCCTGGCGCAGACGGAAACGGGTCAGATCCGGACCGAGGATTTCCATCGCATCGAGCACCGATACCGAGCTTGCCTGACCGGTGATCGCCGCAAACATCAGCGGCATCGCATCACGCAGTTTCAGCTCGAGGAACTCTACCACCGCCTGGATCGTCGCCGTGATGCTGTCCTTCTCCCACTGACGCAGGCTTTCGAGTTTCCACAGGATCAACTGCATCAACTGACGAACCTGATCACCCGAGAGCTTTTTCGATTCGAACAGTTTGGCGTCCGGGTTCACGCCACCGGCGAAGAAGAACCCGGCCAGCGGAGCAACCTGACTGAAGGTTTCGACACGGCCCTGAACGTGCGGTGCGATCTTCATCATGTATTCGGAGTTGAAGGCCCACTTCTGAATACGAGCGGCGAACTCTTCCACCGGCAGGTCACGCAACCACTGGCCGTTGAGCCACGACAGTTTCTCGATGTCGAAAATCGGCCCGCCCAGGGACACACGCTTGAGGTCGAAATGGTCGACCATTTCCTGCAGCGAGAACTTCTCGCGCTCGTCCGGCATCGACCAGCCCATACGGCCCAGGTAGTTGAGCATCGCTTCCGGCATGAAGCCCATACGCTCGTAGAACGTCACCGAGGTCGGGTTCTTGCGCTTGGACAGCTTGCTCTTGTCCGGGTTACGCAACAGCGGCATGTAGCACAGCTCCGGTTGTTCCCAGCCGAAGTATTCGTAGAGCAGGATCAGTTTCGGTGCCGATGGCAGCCATTCTTCACCGCGCAACACATGGGTGATGCCCATCAGATGGTCGTCGACCACGTTGGCCAGGAAGTACGTCGGCAGACCGTCGGTCTTCATCAGTACTTGCATGTCCATGCGATCCCACGGGATCTCGACGTCGCCACGCAACATGTCCGGAACCACGCAGACGCCTTCGGTCGGTACCTTCATGCGAATCACGTGAGGCTCACCGGCAGCCAGACGACGGGCGACTTCTTCCTTGGACAGCAGCAGTGCACGGCCGTCGTAGCGCGGGGTTTCGCCGCGAGCCATTTGCTCGGCGCGCATCTGGTCCAGCTCTTCGGCAGTGCAGAAGCACGGGAAAGCGTGGCCCATGTCGACCAGTTGCTGGCAGTACTTCTGATAGATGTCGCCGCGCTCGCTCTGGCGATACGGACCGTGCGGGCCGCCGACGTCCGGACCTTCGCTCCAGTCGATGCCCAGCCAGCGCAGGGCGTCGAAGATCTGCTGTTCGGACTCGCGAGTCGAACGCAACTGGTCGGTGTCTTCGATCCGCAGGATGAACTCACCACCATGCTGCTTGGCAAAGCAGTAGTTGAACAATGCGATGTAAGCGGTACCTACATGGGGGTCCCCGGTAGGCGATGGCGCGATGCGAGTGCGGACGGTGGTCATGGCATGTCTCGAAAAGAATGAAAAGCAAAGAACAATCAAGCGGCGAATGGTAACAGGCGACACCCGCCCCGCTCCAGCGGGCAGGGCATTTAAGCCAAGCTTGCGTCTGAAACGCCCGTCGGGCGCAGTGAATGGCTGAATATCAGCAGACGGCATTTACCGCTTATCGGCTTCGTGCCAGATTCGCTTGCTGATAACTTTCCTTACAATTCCTCGACTACAGTTTGCCCATGCCTGCCCAACTCAAGCGTCGCCTGATCATTTTCGTCCTGCTTGTCCTGCTGATTGCCGGAAGCTTGTTTGCTCATTGGTTTTTCAAGGGACGATTTTATGAAAGCACTGACAACGCTTATGTCCAGGGCGAAATCACCCGCGTGTCGAGCCAGTTGAGCGCGCGCATCGACGAAGTCCTGGTGCAGGACAATCAGCACGTGGAAAAAGGCCAGTTGCTGGTCCGCCTCGAAGGCGACGACTTCCGCCTCGCCGTTGATCGCGCCAACGCCGCCCTCGCCACCCGCGAAGCCGAGCGCCTGCAGGCCCAAAGCAAATTGACGCAGCAGGCCAGCCTGATTGCCGCCAGCGAAGCACAAGTGGCCACCACGCAAGCGACACTGGGCCGCTCACAGATCGATCTGTCCCGTGCCGAAGCCCTGCGCAAACCTGGTTTCGTATCCGAGGAACGGGTCACCACTCTTTCCGCCGATAACCACATCGCCCGCTCGCAAGTGGCCAAGGCTCAGGCCGATGCCCAGAGTCAGCGCCAGCAGGTCAGCGCGTTGAATGCGGAGATCAAACGCCTCGACGCGCAGATCGCCAACGCCCGCGCCGACCTCGCCCAGGCCGAACTGAACCTGACCCGCAGCGAAATCCATGCGCCGATCAGCGGCCTGGTCGGCCAGCGTGCCGCACGCAATGGCCAGATTGTTCAGGCCGGCGCGTATCTGCTGTCGATCGTTCCGGACGAAGACATCTGGGTGCAGGCCAACTTCAAGGAAACCCAGATCGGCCACATGCAACCGGGCCAGAAAGCCGAGCTGGTCTTTGATGCCTACAGCGATACGCCGATCGAAGCACGGGTCGACAGCCTGTTCGCCGCCTCCGGCGCGCAGTTCAGCCTGTTGCCGCCGGACAACGCCACCGGCAACTTCACCAAGGTCGTGCAGCGGATTCCGGTCAAGCTGACGTTCAAGGCCGATAACCCGCTGCACGGCAAAATCCGCCCGGGCATGTCGGTCACCGCTACCGTGAATATCAAAGACGCTCCAGACAATGGCCGGTGACCAATTGATCCGCCCGGTCGGCGAGCCGACCCGGCGGGACTGGATCGCGGTGATGAGCGTGATGCTCGGCGCGTTCATGGCGGTGCTCGATATTCAGATCACCAACTCATCGCTCAAGGACATTCAGGGCGCCCTGTCGGCAACGCTGGAAGAAGGCTCGTGGATTTCCACGTCCTATCTGGTGGCGGAAATCATCATGATCCCGCTGACCGCATGGCTGGTGCAGCTGCTTTCGGCACGGCGCCTGGCGGTGTGGGTGTCGATGGGTTTTCTGATTTCATCCCTGCTGTGTTCGATGGCCTGGAGCCTCGACAGCATGATCGTATTCCGCGCCATGCAGGGTTTCACCGGTGGCGCACTGATCCCGCTGGCCTTCACCCTGACCCTGATCAAACTCCCCGAACACCACCGTGCCAAAGGCATGGCGATGTTCGCCATGACCGCCACTTTCGCCCCGTCCATCGGACCGACCCTCGGCGGCTGGCTCACGGAAAACTGGGGTTGGGAATACATTTTCTACATCAACGTGCCGCCGGGACTGATCATGATCGCGGGGCTGATGTACGGCCTGGAGAAGAAAGAAGCCCATTGGGAACTGCTGAAAAGCACCGACTACACCGGCATTCTCACGCTGGGCATCGGCCTTGGTTGCCTGCAAGTGTTTCTTGAAGAAGGTCATCGCAAGGACTGGCTGGAATCGAGCCTGATCGTGACGCTGGGCAGCATCGCGTTGTTGAGCCTCATCACCTTCGTGATCGTACAGATTTCCAAACCCAACCCGCTGATCAACCTCGGCATCCTGCGCAATCGCAACTTCGGTCTGTCGAGCATTTCCAGCCTGGGCATGGGCGTCGGGCTGTACGGCTCGATCTACCTGCTGCCGCTGTATCTGGCGCAGATCCAGAATTACAACGCCCTGCAGATCGGCGAAGTGATCATGTGGATGGGCGTGCCGCAGCTGTTTCTGATTCCGCTGGTACCGAAACTTATGAAGTTCGTGTCGCCCAAATGGCTGTGTACCCTCGGGTTCGGGCTGTTTGGTCTGGCGAGTTTCTCATCCGGCGTGCTCAACCCTGACTTTGCCGGGCCGCAGTTCAATCAGATCCAGATCATCCGCGCCCTCGGCCAGCCGTTGATCATGGTCACCATTTCGTTGATCGCCACGGCTTACATTCAGCCCCAGGACGCGGGCTCGGCGTCGAGTCTGTTCAACATCCTGCGCAACCTGGGCGGCGCCATCGGCATCGCCCTGCTCGCCACCCTGCTGGATGCGCGCACCAAGACTTACTTCGATTATTTGCGTGAAGCGGTGGTGCCGACCAATCCGCAGGTGGCCGAACGTCTGGCGTCGATGACCGACCGTTTTGGCAGTGACACGGCGGCGCTGGGGAAACTGAGCGAGATTGTCCATCAGCAGGCGCTGATCATGGCCTATAACGACGCGTTTCATTTTGTCGGGATTGCGCTGGGGATCAGCATGCTGGCCATTTTGTTGACCAGAAAACTGCCCGCCGGACTGAAGGCCGGGGAGTCTCATTAACGTTGAGCGGACGCAGAGCGTCCAGGGCTGCATTCCCACGCAGAGCGTGGGAACGTTCTGTTAAACGGCCAACAGATGCTCGCGCAACTTGGCAATCTCGTCGCGCATCTGCGCCGCCGCTTCGAACTCCAGGTCGCGGGCCAACTGGTACATCTTCTCTTCCAGCTGGCGGATGCGCTTGGTGATCTCGCTCGGCGAGCGCAGTTCGGCCTCGTATTTGGCGTTTTCCTCGGCAGCCTTGGCCATGCCCTTGCGCTTCTTGCTCCGCGAGCCGGGCACGGTGGCGCCTTCCATGATGTCCGCCACGTCCTTGAATACGCCCTTCGGCGTGATGCCGTTGGCCAGGTTGAAAGCGATCTGCTTTTCGCGACGACGCTCGGTCTCGCCAATGGCGCGTTCCATCGAACCGGTGATGTGATCCGCATAGAGAATCGCCCGCCCATTGAGGTTACGGGCCGCTCGCCCGATGGTCTGGATCAATGAACGTTCGGAACGCAGAAAACCTTCCTTGTCGGCATCGAGAATCGCCACCAGCGACACTTCCGGCATGTCCAGGCCTTCTCGCAAGAGGTTGATCCCCACCAGCACATCGAACGTACCAAGGCGCAGGTCGCGGATGATTTCGACCCGTTCGACGGTGTCGATGTCCGAGTGCAGATAACGTACACGAATGCCATGGTCGGCCAGGTAGTCCGTCAGATCTTCGGCCATGCGCTTGGTCAGCGTGGTGACCAGCACTCGCTCCTCCAGCGCCACACGCTTGGTGATTTCCGATAGCAGATCATCAACCTGGGTCAGCGCCGGACGCACTTCGACCTGCGGGTCGACCAGACCAGTCGGCCGTACGACTTGCTCGATCACCCGTCCGGCATGCTCGGCTTCGTAATTGCCGGGCGTGGCGGAAACGAAGATCGTCTGCGGGCTCACAGCTTCCCACTCGTCGAAACGCATTGGTCGGTTGTCCAGCGCCGAGGGCAGACGGAAGCCATATTCCACCAGGGTTTCCTTGCGCGAACGGTCGCCCTTATACATCGCGCCGACCTGCGGCACGCTGACGTGGGATTCGTCGATCACCAGCAAGGCGTCGGCCGGCAGATAGTCGTAGAGCGTTGGCGGTGCCGCACCGGCGGGACGCCCCGACAAATAGCGCGAGTAGTTTTCGATGCCGTTGCAGTAGCCGAGTTCGAGGATCATCTCCAGGTCGAACCGGGTGCGCTGCTCCAGGCGCTGGGCCTCGACCAGTTTGTTGTTGTTGCGCAGGTATTCCAGACGCTCTTGCAATTCGACCTTGATCCCCTCGATGGCATCGAGCAGGGTTTCCCGGGGCGTCACGTAGTGACTCTTCGGGTAGAAGGTGAAACGCGGCAGTTTGCGGATGACCTCGCCGGTCAGCGGGTCGAATGCGGAAATGCTCTCCACTTCGTCATCGAACAACTCGATACGGATGGCTTCGAGGTCGGATTCGGCAGGGAAGATATCAATCACATCGCCGCGTACACGGAATGTGGCCCGGGCGAAATCCATGTCATTGCGGGTGTATTGCAGGTCGGCCAGGCGTCGCACCAGTGCGCGTTGATCGAGTTTGTCGCCGCGATCGACGTGCAACACCATTTTCAGATAGGTTTCCGGGCTGCCCAGACCGTAGATGCACGACACCGTGGTGACGATGATCGCGTCCTTGCGCTCCAGCAATGCCTTGGTCGCCGACAGACGCATCTGCTCGATGTGATCGTTGATCGACGCATCCTTCTCGATAAAGGTGTCGGACGACGGCACGTAGGCTTCGGGCTGGTAGTAGTCGTAGTAGGAAACGAAATATTCGACGGCGTTGTTCGGGAAGAACGACTTGAACTCGCCATACAACTGCGCGGCCAGAGTCTTGTTCGGCGCCAGCACCAGGGTCGGACGCTGCACCTGGGCAATCACGTTGGCAATGCTGAAGGTCTTGCCCGAACCGGTCACACCGAGCAACGTCTGGTGCGCCAGCCCGGCTTCGATACCCTCGACCATCTGGCGAATGGCCTCAGGCTGATCCCCGGCAGGGTCGAATCGGGTGACGAGCTGGAATTCAGACATAAACACCTCTGCAATCGCGGCGCTGACGAAAAACCGCAGAACCACGAGGAAGACCGCGAACGACCAATGTCGCGCAAGGAAAAACGAAGATTGTGCTGAATGTGGAGCCGATTGCCTTGCCTTTCAAGGTAAAAGTCCTACATCCGGTAAAGTCTCCGACAAGCCCATTCGACTAACGGTCGAGAAATAATCGGAAAAACTTACCTGAAAACCCGAATCGCCTGTCGCCATTGGTCGATGATGGCCTCTATACTAGCTCCCCGTTTGTGCACCGCTCTAGTGCATTCGGCTGGAGCGCCACACGTCCCTCCACTCTCCATTTAGAGCTGCCGTAAAAATGAGCCTGTTCTCCGCTGTCGAAATGGCACCCCGCGATCCAATCCTGGGCCTCAACGAAGCATTCAACGCCGATACCCGGACCAACAAGGTCAATCTCGGGGTGGGTGTGTATTGCAACGAAGAGGGGCGAATTCCACTCCTGCGCGCCGTTATCGAAGCCGAAACCATTCGCGCTGCTCAGCACGCTTCCCGTGGCTACCTGCCGATCGACGGCATCGCAGCTTACGATCAGGCTGTGCAAAAGCTGCTGTTCGGCAATGATTCGCCACTGCTGGCCGCTGGCCGCGTGGTCACCACTCAGGCCGTCGGCGGAACCGGCGCACTGAAAATCGGTGCCGACTTTCTCAAGCAACTGCTGCCGAATGCCGTCGTGGCCATCAGCGACCCGAGCTGGGAAAACCATCGCGCTCTGTTCGAAACCGCCGGTTTCCCGGTGCAGAACTACCGCTACTACGACGCCGCCACTCACGACGTGAACCGCGCCGGCCTGCTGGAAGACCTCAACGCCCTGCCGAACGGCTCGATCATCGTGCTGCACGCCTGCTGCCACAACCCGACCGGTGTCGACCTGAGCCCGGCGGACTGGAACAACGTGCTGGAAGTGGTCAAGGCCAAAGGTCACGTGCCGTTCCTCGACATGGCTTACCAGGGTTTCGGTGACGGCATTGCCGAAGACGCCGCTGCCGTGCGCCTGTTTGCCGAATCCGGCTTGACCTTCTTCGTATCGAGCTCGTTCTCCAAGTCGTTCTCGTTGTACGGCGAGCGCGTCGGCGCCCTGTCGATCGTCAGCGAATCGAAAGAAGAAAGCGCTCGCGTATTGTCGCAGGTCAAACGCGTGATCCGCACCAACTACTCCAACCCGCCGACCCATGGCGCCAGCGTTGTCGCTGCAGTGCTGAACAGCGCGGAACTGCGCGCCCAATGGGAAGCCGAACTGGCCGAAATGCGCCTGCGCATTCGTGGCATGCGCGAGCAGATGGTCGCTCTGCTGGCGAAGAAAGCCCCGCAGCATGACTTCAGCTTCGTCGGTCGTCAGCGTGGCATGTTCTCCTACTCCGGCCTGACCACCGAGCAGGTTCATCGCCTGCGCAACGAGTTCGGCATCTACGCCCTGGACACCGGCCGCATCTGCGTGGCCGCGCTGAACCAGAGCAACATCGAAGTCGTGACCGACGCCATCGTTCAGGTCATCTGATCCGGCGCAGCACTGAAAACGGGAAGCCCTCGGGTTTCCCGTTTTTTATTTGTCCGAAGAAAAGCCGCTATACCCTCTAGACTGCATGCAAACAGGATTTCAGAGAACCGACATGAAAAACGACGATCTGCGCGCCGACCGTGACGAGCTGGACTACTATCCACCCCGCACCTCGGGCAAACGCGAGAAAAGCCTGGTGCTGCAAGTGGCGGCCGGTGTATTTCTCGGCGGTCTGGCCCTGTGGCTGGTGCAACTGGCCGCCACGGCGTTGTACGCAAAACTGCTGATGGGCACCTTTACATTCGGTGGCTGAAAACCGTTCAGCAAAAAAATATCCGGCAAAGCTTGACTAGTCTTTTTAAATCAGTAACATACGCACCAATTCCGCAATAGCTCAGTTGGTAGAGCAAGTGACTGTTAATCACTGGGTCCCTGGTTCGAGTCCAGGTTGTGGAGCCAAATACAGAGCCCCTGAATCGAAAGATTCAGGGGCTTTTTTGTGGGCGTTGAAAAAATCAGCGCCATAAAAAGGGCCGATCAATTTTCCGACTGATCGGCCCTTTTCTGTTTCAGACACAACGGTCAGACGTGCTCGCTGCTCCTGGCATGTACCTTCGGTGCGCCATGACCGTGATCCGACTCCAGATCGATCACCGGCACTTCATTGCCATCGCAGTCATGGAGCTTGCCGTCGCTGAAGTAATCGCCTTCGCGCAGAGCGGCCAGATCCCGGTAACGCAGGGTCCGCTCTTCTGCCGCCGCGAACACCGACTGCTGATCCGAATTGCCGGCGGTGAAGTGGTTGAACGCCAGGTTCAGCAGGATCGCCATGATCGCCGACGAACTGATGCCGGAATGGAAAATGGTCGCGAACCAGCTCGGGAAGTGATCGTAGAAGTTCGGTGCGGCAATCGGGATCATGCCGAAGCCGATCGACGTGGCGACGATGATCAGGTTGACGTTGTTGCGGTAGTCGACCTTGGACAGCGTGCGGATACCGCTCGCCGCCACGGTGCCGAACAGCACGATGCCGGCGCCGCCCAGAACCGAAGTCGGCACCGCCGCGATGACCCGGCCCATGAATGGCAAAAGGCCGAGGATCACCAGGAAGATACCGCCGGTCGCCACCACATAACGACTCTTGATTCCGGTTACCGCCACCAGCCCGACGTTCTGGGCGAAGGCACTTTGGGTGAACGAGCCGAAGATCGGTGCAAACATGCTCGACAGCATGTCCGCCCGCAGACCGTTGCCCAGTCGCTTGGAATCGACTTTGGTGCCGATGATTTCACCGACCGCCAGGATGTCAGCCGAGGTTTCCACCAGGGTCACCATGACCACGATGCACATCGACAGGATCGCGGCAAAATGGAAGGTCGGCATGCCGAAATGGAACGGCGTCGGGAAGCCGAACATCGGACCCTGGGTGACGCCAGAGAAATCCGCCATGCCGAGGAACACCGCCAGCACCGTGCCGATCACCATCGCCAACAGGATCGACAGACGCGAAATGGTGGAACTGCCGATCTTGCTCAGCAACAGCACCAGCACCAGCGTAACCGCCGCCAGACCGATGTTCTGCATGCTGCCGAAGTCCGGCGCATGGCTGTTGCCACCCATGGCCCAGCGGGCGGCCACCGGCATCAGCGTCAGGCCGATGGTGGTGATCACGATACCCGTAACCAGCGGCGGGAAGAACTTGGTGATGCGTGAGAATACCGGCGTGATCAGCAAGCCGATCAGGGACGCCGCAATGACCGCGCCGAGCACTGACTGAAAGCCGCCCTCCCCGCCGCTGCTGACAATCGCCACCATCGTGGCGACACCGGAGAACGACACGCCCTGCACCAGCGGCAACTGACATCCGAAAAACGGCAGACCCAGGGTTTGCAGCAACGTGGCCAGCCCCCCCGCAAACAATGAAGCAGCAATCAACAGACCGATGTCCGCCGGCGACAACCCGGCGGCCTGGCCAATGATCAGTGGCACCGCGACGATACCGCCATACATGGTCAGAACATGTTGCAGGCCGTAAGCCATATTCGCGCCGACCCCGAGATTTTCGTCCTCGGGCCGTTGGTGTGAAACATGGGGCGTTTTCATGGTTAGGGGGTTCCCTGGTTTTTGTTATGCGCACACTGTATTCAAGAGTCGGGACAAATGTCCATAGAGTTGTATACAACTTACCAGTCACATTATGGATAGGTAGCCACCCAACCTTCTATCTCGCTGCTTCCATCCCCCACAAATCCGGCAACACATCGTTGACTGGCCCCGCGTTTTATCCACCCAGGCTGAAGTGCTCATGGCGACCGACGGTGCGGCCGCGCTCTTTTTTATACATATAAAGTATGCATAATGAAGTCATTCAAGATTCAGTTCGACAAAAGCAAGAATGCTGCCAACAAACTCAAGCACAGAGGGATCAGCCTCGCCGAGGCCGAACCGGTCTTCTACGACGAACGAGCACTGACGATTGAAGACAACGATCATGACGAGCAACGCTGGATCACTCTCGGCAACGACGGCAAGGGACGTTTGGTCGTTGTGTACAGCTATCGAGAGCCGAATTTGGTTCGAATCATTTGCGCGCGCAGGGCAACGCCCAGCGAGCGACGCGATTATTTTCCGGAGACTTGATCAATGAAGGATGAATACGACTTCACCCAGGGAAAACGGGGCGCCGTCGCCTCCAACAAGGGCAAGACCCGCATCACCATCATGCTCGATGATGCGGTCATCGAAGCCGCACGTACGGTCGCCGAAGACGAAGGGTTTGGCTATCAGACGGTAATCAACAACACTCTGCGCCACGCTCTGCTTAACAGCCGTGGCGATGCCGATGAACTCGAGCATTCCATTGGGCAATTCAAGAAAGGCATCACCGCCACCGACCTCAAGAGCCTTGAGAAAAAACTGTCGGCGGCCGTGAACGAAATCCGGCGGGTACTGGAGCCGGATGCAAAACCTTAGGCTTCACGCCGGCTGGATCAAGCGCGCCAGCGCCAGACGTGCACCGGGCTGGTGCGGCAAGCGCAGGCCGAACTCCCGTTCCAGCAGTTCGATGAGCTCATCGACATCCGTCACTTCGCGCCGCTCGCTCTCGGCACCGATGCGGTGGATCGCAAAACTGCCGTTGTTCAACGTACGTCGCCAGCCATCGCCGGTGCGTGCCACCATCAGACGCTGAGCGAACGGTGAGTCCGGGTGGGTCGAGACATACCAATTGCCGAGGGTGTAATCGATGTCTTCCTGGCGTTGCAGGTCGAACAGGTACATCGGTCGCCATTCACCTGCGACACTCGCCCGCAGCATGTAGCCATCGGCCTGCACTTCGATGCGATAGGGTTCGTGGGGGGTGGATTGCTCCGCTTCGGTATCGAGTACCAGCGGCGCAGTCGGAACCATGCCGCCGAAGCCGACGTCGGTGATGTACCGCACGCCTTCTATGATCACCAGACTCAAGCGATGGGTGCGCGCCGTCCAGCTGCCTTCGGGCTGATTCATCACCACTCGCCCGCTGATGCCCCGGGCATCGAAGCCCAGCTCCAGCAACAGTGCCAGGAACAGGTTGTTGAGCTCGTAGCAGTAACCACCGCGGGCGTCGTTCAGAACCTTGCGCTCGATTGACGGCAGATCGATCAATACAGGTTCGCCGGTGAGCGTCGACAGATTTTCGAAAGGGAAAACACCGGTGTGGCGCAACTGCAACAACCGCAGCGTGTCCAGGGTCGGTGCCGGATGCGTGTCGAACCCGAGTCGTTGCAGATAACGTTTCAGATTCGCCAGGCGTGGCTCGCTCATTGCTCAGTCCTTTTGCAGGGAGACGCGGATCGTTCCGCCGATGGTCCTCATGTATACGGGATCCGGGTATCGGATCGACAATTGATTTCACCAATCGACCCTGCCGCCTCAACGCGCGGTTGCAAGAACTTCGCCCGCTGCGGCGTAATACGCCCTCGCCCGAACTGCCGAGAGCCACGCCCCATGCACATCACACTGGAAGGCCAGGGCATCGTCCTGCGCCCCCTGCAATATACCGACGCCGACGCCCTGCTTCGTGCCGCTGCCGACGGCGAGCTGTGGAACCTTACTGTTACCGTAGTGCCCTCGGTGACTACCATCGACAGTTATTTGAAGAAGGCCCTCGACGGCCGCGATGCGGGAACGGTGATGCCGTTTGTCATTGTGTTGAAGGGGACCGGAGAGGTCATCGGCTCGACCCGTTTCTGGAAAATCGACCCGCTCAATCGCAAACTGGAAATCGGCAGCAGCTGGATCTCGGCGCGCTTTCAGAAAACCTTCGTCAACACCGAAGCCAAGTACCTGATGCTGCGCCACGCCTTCGAGGTGCTCGATTGCGTGCGCGTGCAGTTCACTACCGATGAGCTCAACCACAAATCGCGCAACGCGATCCTGCGCCTCGGTGCGCGACAGGAAGGCATCGTGCGTCACGAACGGATCATGCCCGACGGCCGCAAGCGCAACTCGGTACGCTTCAGCATCATCGATGATGAATGGCCGCAGGTGCGCCAGAATCTCGAACAGAAACTCGCCGGGTACGAACGCCGCTGATCCGGCTCAGGCGCGACGACGCAGCCATTGCAGAAAGCCTCTTTTCGGAACCGCTGCCGGCGCTTCCTGCGTCAGCGCCTGCGCCTTGAGCAGGCGGAAATCCAGCAGCGCCTTCATCGCGTCATTGATGTCATGACGGGCATCCAGGCAGGGCTTGAGATAAGACTTCTCGATGCGATACAGAGCGCAGAACGTCTTGGCGGAAAAGTCGGCGGGCAAAGACGAATCGGACAGAATCCCGGCCTCGCCGATCACTTCCCCCGGTCCCATGCGCCCGGATTCGAACGGTACGCCGTGACGATTCAAGGTCACCGAAACCACACCGGACTCAATGATGAACAAGTGATCGCTGACCTCCCCGCCCGCCAGAATGATCTCACCGGCGCGGAAGGTTTGCAGGGTCATGTTCTGGCTGAAGGTTTCTTTCTCTTCCTGCCGCAGGGTGGAGAAAATCGGCGAGCTGTCGAGCAGCGCCCGTGGCCGCGAGAGATGGGCCGGTGCGGCAGGCTCATCGCTCGACAGCAGGTTGACTCCGGATGCCTGCAAATGTCGGTAAGCCAGGTCGAACAGTTGATTGCGCACCGCACGTTTCTCGCCCATCGAGGCGACGAAGCCGCTGATTTCATACTCCGCGCCGGCGCTGCTCGAACTTTTCAGCGCGACGCTCGGCGCCGGCGTGTCCAGCAACGGACGACAACCTTGCATCGCCCGCTCCAGGGCGTCGATCACCGAATTCGGTCGGGCATGGGGGCTCACCTGCACGCTGACGGCGACACCGAACATGTTGCTCGGGCGGCTGAAGTTGATGATCTTGGCCTTGGCCGCCAGTGAATTGGGAATCACCGCCATGCTGCCCTGGGAAGTCTGCAGGCGCGTGGCGCGCCAGTCGATGTCGGTGACCCGGCCCTCGGTGCCGTCGATGGAAATCCAGTCATCGAGTTGATAGGGCTTCGTGGTGTTCAGGACGATCCCGGAAAACACGTCGCTCAGCGTACTCTGCAACGCCAGACCGACGATGATCGCCAGCGCCCCGGATGTCGCCAGCACGCCTTTGACCGGCAGGTCCAGCACATAGGCCAGTGCCGCAATAATGGCGATCAGAAAGATCACCGCACCGAGCAGATCCTGCAAAAGCCGCCCGGTGTGGCCGACCCGTTGCATCATCACCGCCCCGATCAACACCGTCAGGGTCCGTGCGCCGAACAGCCACCAGCCGATCTGCAGCCCGGTCGCCGCCAGATGCAGCGGCACATTGTCGGCCCAAGGCGCCGGCTCCATCGGGTTGAGGCCTTCGTTGAACAGCAGCACGCTGAACAGGCTGAAAATCAGCACCCGCACCAACAGCTTCCATCCACTGCCCCGGGAACCGATCAGACGCCACAGGCCAAGGTCGAGCAGGATCAGGATCAACGCGCAGAACAACGGATGTTCAGTCAGCAGAGACAGCATCAAACAACTCCGACAGAGGTCAATCGCGAGAAAATCGCACAGATTGGGCTTAGTGTAGGAGCAATTGATTTGGCGGGATAAGGGCTATCGAATGTCCCTCTGAAAAAAACTGTGGGAGCCAGCTCGCTGACTCCCACAATGTCGATCTACGCAGGCATCCGTCCGAACCGGCCTGACTGGAAATCAACGAACGCCTGATGAATTTCCTGCTCGGTATTCATCACGAACGGGCCATGACCGACAATCGGCTCATCGATCGGCTCGCCGCTGAGCAGCAACACCATCGCGTCCTCGCCGGCCTCAAGCGTCAGGCGGTCACCCTCACGCTCGAACAACGCCAGTTGCCCTACGCCCGCCGACTCCTGGCCGTTGATCCGGACCGCACCACGAAGCACCACCAGCGCGGTGTTTCGGCCTTCATGCAGATCCAGCGTCAGCGACTTGCCGGCATTCAGACGCAGATCCCAGACATCGATCGGCGTGAAGGTCCGGGACGGCCCCGTATGGCCGTCGAACTCACCGGCGATCAGCCGCAGGCTGCCGGCGTTGTCCTTGAGCGCGATGCTGGGGATGTCACTGTCCAGAATCGTCTGGTAGCCCGGCGCCGCCATTTTGTCCCTGGCGGGCAGATTGACCCAAAGCTGCACCATTTCCAGCGTGCCGCCCTTGCGCGCGAAATCCGCAGAGTGAAACTCCTCATGCAGGATCCCGGAGGCGGCGGTCATCCACTGCACATCGCCCGGTCCGATCTTGCCGCCGCTGCCCGTGGAATCGCGGTGCTCCACTTCGCCGTCATAAACGATGGTCACGGTTTCGAAACCGCGGTGCGGATGCTGCCCGACCCCACGTCGTTCAGTGGTCGGGGTGAACTGCGCAGGTCCTGCATGATCGAGCAGCAGGAACGGGCTGATGTGCTTGCCCAGGTTGTCGTAGGAAAACAGTGTACGAACCGGAAACCCATCGCCGACCCAGTGGCCGCGAGGGCTGGTAAAGATACCGATGAGTTTTTTCATGGTGGGCTCCGAAATCAGGTTGATCATGGATCGATCATAAATTCGCCACGCGTTTGGCACTAGTCAGGCAAAACCGGCTTCATCGTTCTACTGATGGAACGAATATCTTCACAATGATTCGTGACTTTCAGTCAACAGTACTTTGCCCGGACAGCGGTTTTTCTCACGGAAGCGACAACGGATACTCCTGCCCATTCCCACTGCAACCCTGGAGTCCTGCATGTCTGTTCCCGCTTTCGGTCTTGGTACGTTTCGCCTGCAAGGTCAGGTGGTCATCGATTCGGTGAGCACTGCCCTTGAGCTCGGCTACCGGGCCATCGACACCGCACAGATCTACGAAAACGAGGCCGAGGTCGGCCAGGCCATCGCCGCCAGCGGTATTGCCCGCAACGAATTGTTCATCACCAGCAAGATCTGGATCGCCAACTTTGCCAAGGACCGTCTGATCGACAGTCTCAAGGAAAGCCTGGAAAAGCTGCAGACCGACTACCTGGACCTGACGCTGATCCACTGGCCCTCGCCGGAAGACCAGGTACCGGTGGCGGAATTCATGGGCGCCCTGCTGGAAGCGAAGCGCCTGGGCCTGACCCGGCAGATCGGTGTATCCAACTTCACCATCGACCTGATGAAGCAGGCGATTGCCGCCGTCGGTGCAGAAAACATCGCCACCAATCAGATCGAATTGCATCCGTACCTGCAAAACCGCAAGGTCGTCGAGTTCGCACAGAGCCAGGGCATCCAGATCACCTCGTACATGACCCTGGCCTATGGCGAAGTGCTGAAGGATCCGCTGATCGTGCAGATCGCCGAGCGTCTGCAAGCCACCCCGGCGCAAGTCACACTGGCGTGGGCGATGCAATCGGGTTATGCGGTGATTCCATCGTCGACCAAGCGCGCCAACCTGCAGGGCAACCTTGGCGCCACCGCGCTGACATTGAGCGAGGCCGACATGGCACTGATCGCCACTCTGGATCGCGGTCATCGCCTCACCAGCCCCAAAGGCATTGCGCCGCAGTGGGACTGATCGCTCAGGCCTGAAGTTGCTGCGCGAGGTCGTGCATGGCCTCGCGCAGCGCATTAATGGCAGCCTCAAGCGCTGCGTCGGACGCCTCCGCACGGCAAGCCTGTTCGAGCACCCGGCACGCGTGGACCACGCGTTCGGCACCGATCATATGCGCTCCGCCGGCGACGTGATGCGCCAGATCCTTCAGGGCTGCGCGATCACCTTTCCGACCCGACTGGTCCAGCCGTTCCAGATCGGTGTGCAGACTACTGAGCATCTCCTCACGCAATTGCCCGATGAGCGGGTTGTCCGCACCCGCCAGTTGCAACAGCGAATTCAGATCGAAACCGGGCAATCCCTGCTCGTCCATGGCTACGGGCTGTGTTTCGTCCGGTGTTGCGCCCAGCAGCGCCAGGCTCAGTTCCCGCAGCAAAACCGGCTTGAACAGGCAATCATCCATTCCGGCTGCCAGACATCGCTGTTTTTCTTCCATTTGTGCATTGGCGGTAAACCCCAGAATCAGACAGGGCTTGCTGCCCGTCGCCGCCTCCTCTTCGCGAATCACTCGCGCCAGCTCATAACCGTTGAGCCCGGGCATGTTGAGGTCGGTGATCAGTACATCGAAAGATTGGCCGCGCCACAGATCCAGTCCCTGTTCAGCGTGTTCGATGTCGACAAATCGATGCCCGAGTTCGCTCAACTGCCGACACAGCAACAGGCGATTGACCGGGTGATCGTCCACCACCAGAACATACAGCGATTTCGCCGCTGTCATCACCGGTATCCTGGCGTCCTTCTGATCGAGAGGCTCAAGCACCGGCAGTTCCAGACGCAACATGACTTGCGTACCTCGCCCGGGAGCGCTGGTCAGCCACAAGTCACCGCCCATCATCCGGCACAGGTTGCGGCTGATTACCAGGCCCAGACCGGAACCATGGCGAGCCGACACCGGCTGGCTGCCGACCTGCACGAACGGGTTGAACAAGCGTTGCTGATCTTCGGCGCTGATTCCCCGACCACTGTCTTCGATGATCACTCCCACTTCCACCTGCCCCTCGGGCGCATCGTAAATGCGCAACCGCAGGACGATTGCGCCTTCATCGGTGAACTTGATCGCATTGCTCAGCAGGTTCGACAACACCTGCTTGAACCGCAGCGCATCGAGCATCACCTCGACCTCGCTGCGCTCATCCAGTTCTACGCACCATGACAACTGTTTCTGGCGCGCCAGTCCTTCGAAAACCCGACACACGGATAACACGGTCTCACGCAGATGGGTCCGTTCGGGAGCCAGCGACAGATGACCTGACTCGATGCGTGCGATGTCGAGAATATCGCCGATCAATGCCAGCAGTTGTTGCCCCGCAGTGGACGCCACCTGCATCGCCGGGCGATCGATCACACCTTCATCGGCATGTTTGAGCGCCAGTTCGAGCATGCCCAGTAAGGCATTCATGGGCGTACGGATTTCGTGACTCATGACGGCCAGAAAAGTGCTCTTGGCCCGACTGGCATCATCCGCCGCATCCTTGGCTTCCTGCAGTTGCAGCAGCCATTGCTGGCGCTGGCGAATCTGCCGGCGCTGAAAGGCAATCCAGGCCGATGCCAGCAGCAGCAATCCTGACGCAACGGCAAATCCAAGCAGGATTTTCTGCTGATGGCGCTGCCAGTAACTGTCATCGGCAACTGCATCACGACCCCAGCGCTCGACCAGAGCGTCGATTTCCTTCGGCGCAATGCTCAACAGCGCCTTGTTCAGAATCGAGTGCAATGCCACCGCGTCCGGCGCGGTAGCCAACGCGATCCGGGCAGGCCGGTCCCCCACCGTACCGACAATCCGGGTACGCCCCCGGTACTGCCGGGAAATCAGATAGCGCGCCACGATCAACGAACTCAGCGTGGCATCGGCCCGCCCGCTGACAATGGCTTCCATCCCGGCCGCCGGACTTGGTACTTCAACCAATCCGAGCTGCGGTACTCGCTCCAGCAGATAATCGCGCAAAGGGTGACCGCGATAGATCGCCAGCCTCTTGCCTGCCAGGTCATCCAGCGTTTTCACACCGGACGCCGATATCCCGCTGACGAGGACGAACGGATTGTTCAGATAAGCCCGGGAGAAACGCATTTCGCGTTCACGCTCGCTGCCAGGGGTCACCACAGGCAGCAGATCAAGCTCCCCGGCCCTCAATTGCTCAATCTGTCTGTCCAGTGACTGTCCCCGTTCAATCTCGAACTTCAGACCGCTGCGCTGGCTGATCAGATTCAACAACTGCGCTGCAAGCCCCTGCAGTTGCCCCCGCGCATCGAAGAACGTCAACGGGGCGAAATCCTCGATCGCACCGACCCGCACACTCGGATGCCGGTCAAGCCAATCCTGTTCACTGCTGCTGAGACTGACCCGTGATTGTCCTGCCATGTCCGCACGACCGGCACTCCAGCGCAGCTCCATGGCCAGGCGCTGCTCCATGGGAATGGCCAACAGGGCCTTGTCGACCAGACGTTTCAAACGAGTGCTGCCACGCGTCAGGGCAAAAGCGAAAGGGTTTGCATCGAGGCCCGAAGGGCCGGCCAGTTGCAGGTCATTGTGAAAGTTGGTGTTGATCAGATAGCCGGCACTGATGAAGTCACCGAGGTACAGATCATCCCGACCGAATGCTACGGCACCCAGGGCATCGAGGATCGAGCGATAACGCTGCAGGACGGCTTGCGGGTAAGCCTTCACGATGGTCGAAGCCGGCAGGTAGTCATCCACCATCGCAATGCGCTTGCCTGACAGATCATCGGGTATCGGTTCATCGAGCCGGGTCACCCACATCGGCTGATCTTCGGCGTAGGCGCGGGACAGCATCAGCTGGGGATCGGCGATCTCATAGTTGTTCGAGGTGCCCAGCAAGTCCAGCTCCCCGGCCTTGAGCGCGGCCATGGCGGATTCGCGATCAGGGTAGCACCAGACTTCGATCCCGACGTTCAGCACCTGTGCGATCGCGTCGGCGTATTCGGCCGTGAGGCCTTCCAGTTCATGCCTGTTGCGGGTCAATTCGAAGGGGGGATAGTCCGGCCCGGAAGCGCCGATGCGCAATACCGGGTGTGCCCGGAGCCACTGTCGATCCTGCTCGTCAAGCCGTACCTGAACACCTTCCAGCCGGATGCGGGAGACGATTTCCAGTTTTTGCGCAGCGCCGGATGCCTGTACCGCACTTGCAAAAAGGAAGATCAACAGAGGAATGAGTCGCAGCGACCTCACCACGGGTCAGCCTCTCAGAGCAGATGGTTGCGTCTGGCAAACTCTCGCAGCACCACGAGCGAGCTGACGCCGAGCTTCAACATCAGACGAGTCTTGTAAGTACTGATGGTTTTGTGGCTCAGGTTCATTTCCATGGCGATGTCCTTGTTGGGTTTGCCGAGTGCCAGTTGCAGCAGAATGTGCAATTCACGATCCGAGAGACGGTCGATCAGTTCGCGCTCATTGCCGTCGACACTCGATGGCCCCGCGAACCCCACGGGCGCTTCAGGAAAATAGCTGTAACCGGAACGGACAGCCTTGATTGCGTTCTGCAGTTGCTGCAATTCCGCGGACTTGGTGACGAAGGCCATCGCACCGGCACGTCGGCAACGGGCCATGTAATGCTGCGGGTCGGCCGAGGTAAAAATCACGATCTTGCAGATCAGGCCGATGGCTCTGATGCGTTCCAGTACTTCCAGACCGCCCATGCCGGTGAGTTTCAGGTCAAGTACGATGAGTTCCGGCGCATGCTCGCGAATCATCGGCACCACATCGACACCGCTCGAAGCGACATGAACCGGTTTATAACCCACCGATTCCAGAACCATACGGACGGCACCGGCTACCACCGGATGATCATCGACGACCATTGCTGAACCCATAACCACTCCCGTGGCGAATGCCTGACACTGGCGCCACTGAACCTGCATGAACGGGACGACTGGCAGCTGCGCTACAACTTTTGCACGGCAGGCACGGCGAAGCACCTGTCAGACCTGACAGTTGCGTACCGGACCAAATCGTGATCAGGCGCGCAGTTGCGCAAAGGAAGTTGCCGGGCACATAGGCGATGAATGTTCACGGCAAGCCTCGACCGACGCCATCAGCTGTGCGATGGCGCTCATCGAGGGCAACGGGATGTGGCTGATGGCAATTCTGTCCCGGTACCGTGCGGAAACGGCCGGGACATCCGCCGTCTCACCATAGACCAGCACATGCCGGACTTGCGGATGATCGAACAGATACCCGCAAAGATCCGGCATCCCGCCCGCCAGCTCGGCGTTCAACACCAACACATCGAACGGCTGGCAACCGTAATCGACCAATGTCAGCAGCTCGGTGAGGTTCTGAACCGGTGCGATGCGGTAGTAGTCGAGGCCGTTGAACAGACGCTCGATCTTCATCCGGTGAAAATGCCGGGTATCGGCGATCAGAATACGCAAGGTTTTGTCGGTCATCGTGAACGTCCCGCCAGTCACTTCAAGTGGCGGCAAGACTACCCAAGCATCGGGATACACTCTGTAGGACTTTTCTGAAAAAAACCGTCACTCATCCGGATCAAGCATGTCACTCCGTCGTGCTCGGACTCCAGAACGCCTGCACCACCAGGTTCGAGGTGGAGATTCGCGCCACCAGCGCGTCCAGTTCATCGCCATCCACAGAAGTGGTCGCAAGCGTGGCTTCGATCTCGATCTCGTCGGCGCCAAAGGCATGCACATCGACATCACTGGCCGGGTAGTTGCTGCGTTCCAGTTCGGCTTCGAGCAAGGCGAAAACAGCTGTCTGCTGCGAACGTCGGGCGATCACATAGACAATGTTGGTCACCTCCGCCGAAACCACATCCAGTGGCTGACGGTTGATGTTGTTGACGATCGGTCGCAGCAAGGTATTCGCGGCAAGCACGAACAAGGTGCCCAGCACCGCTTCGGCCAGCAGGTCGGCGCCGGCGCAGGCACCGACCGCTGCCGAGGTCCAGAGCGTCGCTGCGGTGTTGAGACCGCGTACGTTGCCCTCTTCACGCATGATCACGCCGGCGCCGAGAAATCCGATGCCGGACACCACGTAGGCGACCACCCGCACCGCACCTTCGGCACCGCCGAGACGATTGGCCATATCGACGAAAATCGCTGCGCCCACCGCCACCAGCACGTTGGTGCGCAAGCCCGCCGTGCGTTGCCGGTACTGCCGTTCGAAGCCGATCAGCCCGCCGAGCACGAAAGCGGCGCTGAGGCTGACCAGCGTGTCGAGCAGCGAATCGAGGTTGATGTTGTTGATGGCTTGCATGTCGTACTCCTTGAAACCGCCCCCCTTGCTCCCACAAGGGGGGATTCTTACCTGTTACTGCCAGCCGAACCGGCGGATGTAAAAGCCTTTCACGGCCTGGGTCAGTGCCATGTACGCCAGCAGAATCACCGGCAGGAACACGAAGTACATCGATGGCAGCGCCTGCAGTTTGAAGTAGTGCGCCAGCGGTCCCATCGGCAGGAAGATGCCCACGGTCATGATGATTCCCGTCATCACCAGCAGCGGCATGGCGGCACGGCTTTGCAGGAACGGAATCTTCGGCGTACGGATCATGTGCACGATCAGCGTTTGGGTCAGCAGCCCCACCACGAACCAGCCGGACTGGAACAGGGTCTGGTGATCCGGGGTGTTGGCATCGAACACGTACCACATCAGGGCGAACGTTGTGATGTCAAAGATCGAACTGATCGGGCCGAAGAACAGCATGAAGCGTCCGACATCCCCCGGCTGCCAGCGTTGTGGCTGTTTCAGCATTTCGTCGTCGACGTTGTCGAACGGGATCGCGATCTGCGAAATGTCATACAGCAGGTTCTGCACCAGCAGATGCATCGGCAGCATCGGCAGGAACGGGATGAACGCACTGGCCACCAGCACCGAGAACACGTTGCCGAAGTTCGAGCTGGCGGTCATCTTGATGTACTTGAGCATGTTGGCGAAGGTCCGGCGCCCTTCCAGCACGCCCTCCTCCAGCACCATCAGGCTCTTTTCCAGCAGGATGATGTCCGCCGCTTCCTTGGCGATGTCCACCGCGCTGTCCACGGAAATACCGATGTCAGCCGTACGCAGGGCCGGTGCGTCATTGATGCCGTCGCCCATGAACCCGACCACGTGGCCGTTGCCCTTGAGGATGCGCACGATGCGTTCCTTGTGGGTCGGCGTCAGTTTGGCGAACACGTTGGTGGTTTCAACGGCCACCGCCAGTTGCGCGTCGCTCATGCGCTCGATGTCGTTGCCCATCAACAGACCTTGCTGCGCCAGGCCTACCTCGCGGCAGATCTTGGCGGTCACCAGCTCGTTGTCGCCGGTCAGCACTTTCACGGCCACGCCGTGTTCGGCCAAAGCCTTGAGTGCCGGCGCGGTACTTTCCTTCGGTGGATCGAGGAATGCCACATAACCGATCAGCGTCAGCTCCTGCTCGTCGCCCAGGCTGTAAGTGTCGCGACCTTCCGGCATCGACCGTGCCGCCACCGCGACCACGCGCAAGCCTTCAGCGTTGAAGGCTGCGGTGACCTGACGAATCCTCGCCAGCAATTCATCGCTCAAGGCTTCGTCGACTTCACCGTGACGAACCCGTGTGCACACCGACAACACTTCTTCCACCGCCCCCTTGCAGATCAGCAGATGCGGTTGCCCGCGCCCCTCGACCACCACCGACATGCGCCGGCGGTTGAAGTCGAACGGGATCTCGTCGACCTTGCGAAACGCCGTGCCGACCTTCAGCTCACGATGGATTTCCACGTGTTCCAGGACCGCCACATCAAGCAGATTTTTCAGGCCGGTCTGGTAGTAGCTGTTCAGATAAGCCATTTCCAGCACGTCATCGGAGTCTTCGCCCCAGACATCGACATTGCGCGCCAGGAAGATTTTGTCCTGGGTCAGGGTACCGGTCTTGTCGGTGCACAGCACGTCCATGGCGCCGAAGTTCTGGATCGCATCCAGGCGTTTGACGATGACTTTCTTGCGCGACAGGAACACCGCGCCCTTGGCCAACGTCGAGGTGACGATCATCGGCAGCATTTCCGGGGTCAGGCCCACGGCGATCGACAGGGCGAAGAGCAATGCTTCGGTCCAGTCGCCCTTGGTGAAACCGTTGATGAACAGCACCAGCGGCGCCATGACAAACATGAAGCGGATCAGCAGCCAGCTGACCTTGTTCACCCCTTGCTGGAACGAAGTCACCGCCCGATCAGTCGCCCCGACCCGCAGTGCCAGCGCACCGAAATAGGTGTTGTTGCCAGTGGTGAGAATCACCGCCACCGCCGTCCCGGACACCACGTTGGTGCCCATGAACAGGATGTTGTCCAGCTCCAGCGGATTGCGGGTATCAAGGTCCGTCTGACGGGGAAACTTCTCCACCGGCATCGATTCTCCGGTCATTGCAGCCTGGCTGACAAACAGGTCCTTGGCACTCAGGACCCGGCAATCGGCAGGAATCATGTCACCGGCCGAAAGCACGATCAGGTCGCCCGGCACCAATTGCTTGATCGGCAGTTCGGCACGCGGCTCGTCCCGGCGCATCACCGTGGCGGTGTTGCTCACCATGGCCTTGAGCGCGTCGGCGGCCTGGTTGGATTTGCTTTCCTGCCAGAAGCGCAGCAGGGTCGAGAGCACCACCATCGAAAAGATCACGATGGCGGCTTTCAGGTCATCTGTCAGCCACGAGATCACCGCCAACAGGGTCAGCAGCAGGTTGAACGGATTTTTGTAGCAGTGCCACAGGTGGGTCCACCACGGCAGCGGTTGCTCGTGCTCGACTTCGTTGAGGCCGAACTGCGCGCGCAGCGCATCGACTTCAAAATCGGTGAGACCGTCGGTGTGCGTACCCAGATTCGACAGCAGCACGCCGCTGTCGCAATGGGCGGCGTCCACCAGCGTGTTGGCCAGGGTGGGCGGCACTTCACGGCTGACCGTGGTGTCTTTGAGGTTCTCCAGCAACGCCAGGCGACGGAAGTGCCGGGCGATGTGGCGGGTACGCAGGAAACCTGCGAAAAATTCCTTGAGCGTAAGTTTCATGGCTGTTGCCCCTGTGGTCAGCCGGGAAACCGTCAGGCAGGTACGTCCAGCCCCTTGCACCGGAGCAACCGGCACGGCAAGGCCTGGCGCGCCGGTCAAAAAAGACAGGCGTGTCGATAGGGCCGCGATAGCGACGATGAAGTCGAAACCACGCTCTTTTCAGTGTCGGTGAGAAGGACGTCGGGACATGGTCTCAACTGACCATGATCGGGATGCCGCTGCTCGCTGTTCGGCGAGACAACGGCACAAAGGAATGCGCGTTATCTTGCCGAGAATCTGCCGGTTACAAGGACCGGCCGACAACTGTCACTCGAACAAGTACCCACTGTGGGTCTCCGCTATTGATGAAAACGCGCGAAGCTTACGCCCCGATGTCTGGAGAGTAAACCCGCAAAAAGAAGTGTGTCGGGGAATGTGGCGGGTGTTCAGGAAGGGTTCAGGATTACACCGAAGATCGTTCCCAAGCTCCGCGTGGGAACGATCAGTGTGGAGGCTGAAAGGATGGTTAGCTGGCAGTGGCCAGCAACAAATCCGTCACCGAACGGCTGTGCCCGCGGTTCTTGCCATGCTCGTACAGCGAACCGGCAATCTCGTCCGCGCGGATCGGCAGGACCGACAGCAGCGTGTCGCTCAGGCCGTGGCTGGCCTGGCAGAAGCCCTGCATGTACAGACCGGCCTTGCAGCGCTCATCGGTGATCAGTCTGTAGTTGCGATCGACCTCGAAGTCGCCCAGGTACTCTTCCAGCGGCGCCAGCAGTTTGCGGTGCATCTGACGTTCGTAACCGGTGGCCAGCACAACCGCATCGTAGATGCTCACGGTGACTTCGTCGGTGGCGTTGTTGCGCACCGTCAGTTCGATCCCGCGATCGGTAGCGGCGGCGCTCTCGACGGTAGTCAGGGTGCGGAACGCATGGCGGGCAATTCCGGAGACTTTCTGGCGATAAAAGATGCCGTAGATACGCTCGATCAGGTCGATGTCGACCACCGAGTAGTTGGTGTTGTGGTACTCGTTGACCAGACGCTCACGCTCGCTGCTCTTCTGCTGGAAGATCAGGTCGGTGAATTCCGGCGAGAACACTTCGTTGACGAACGGGCTGTCGTCTGCCGGTTTAAGCGCCGAACCGCGCAGGATCATGTCGACCCGCACCGACGGGAACGAATCGTTCAGATCAATGAAGGCTTCCGCGGCGCTCTGCCCGCCGCCGATGATCGCGATGTTCATCGGCTGGTTGTTCACGCAGGGCTGTTTGGCCATCTCCGCCAGGTATTGCGAGTGGTGGAACACCCGAGGATCACCCTTGAGCGCCTTGAACGATTCAGGAATACGCGGCGTGCCACCGGCACTCACTACCACCGAGCGCGCGGTGCGCACCCATTGCTGACCGTCGGTACCACGGGAAATCACCCGCAACGCTTCGACCTGATGGTTGTGCAGCACCGGCTCGATGGTCAGCACTTCTTCGCCGTAACGGCTCTGTTCGGTGAACTGTGCGGCCACCCAACGCAGGTAGTCGTTGTACTCCATGCGGCACGGGTAGAAGGTGCCGAGGTTGATGAAATCCACCAGACGACCATGGTGCTTGAGGTAATTGACGAACGAGTACGGGCTGGTCGGATTGCGCAGGGTCACCAGATCCTTGAGGAAAGAAATCTGCAGCTCGCTCTGGGTCGACAGCGTGTTGCCGTGCCAGCTGTAGGTCGGTTGCTTGTCGAGAAACAGCACATCCAGCTCGCCCAGGGTCGGGGCTCGCTCCTGCAGAGCGATGGCCAGCGCCAGGTTCGAAGGGCCGAAACCGACGCCGATCAGGTCGTGAACGATGGGCGATGCAATTGCCTGTGTCATTTCCAGTGTCCTCTGGATGAACCCCCGAACAGCGCGGAGGAAGAGCTTGGGTGACCGGCCGGCCCTGAGCAGGACAGCAGGTCGTCTGTTGAGTAGGAACGAGGACAGTGAAATAAAATTTAACGACGACGGCTCAGTGGGCGTCCCATTGCTTGATCCGCAGGCGGCAATGCTTCATGGCATTGACGATGTGCTTTTCCACCAGCGCCTTGGAAATGCCCAGGCGCTCGGCGATTTCGGGATGGGACAGCCCCTCGATCTTGCGCAGCAGAAAGCTGTCGCGACACAGTGGCGCAAGCTCCGCCAATGCCCGCTGCAACATGTCCAGGCGCTGACCATGATCAAGCGTATTGTGGGGCGACGGAGTGAAGTAGCGTTCTTCACTGTCGAGTACTTCCAGGGATTCGGCCTGCCGCAGGGCATTGCGCCGGTGGTCGTCGATCACCAGATTCAGCGCGGTGCGATAGAGGAAGGCGCGGGGTTGTTCGATCGGCGTATCGCTGGAACGCTCCAGCACCCGCACATAAGCGTCATGCACCACATCTTCGGCCACCTGTCGGTTGCCGAGCCTGGCGTTCAGGAAACACACCAGCTCGCGATAGTAGTTTTCCAACATGACTCCCGGCCGCTCGAGTGCGGGTCCTGTCCTTGAGCACACCGTTGAGCCCCGCCGTTTGCGGCAGTAGCAATGTGGTGGCAACTTGAGGTGCGTAATTTATAGTAATTCTCATATAGATTTAAAGTGGTGTTTGTCGTTGCCCGAAAAATAGAGGTTCGGCTATACCTTCGGATTGCTGTAACAACCTGTGTCACCGCTTAAATTCCCCTCCGCTTTCATCGTTAACAGGACAGCTCCCCGTGTCTGCCGCGCCCTGCGGCAGCGTTCCACGGTGCCCGATCCTGTGCACGCGTGTTGAACGACGGGCCGATTTCCACTGGCCGGAACCCTGCATGAAACGTCCCCGCCCCGCCCGACGCGCACTGCTCGCAGCCCTTTGTCTGATCCCCGTCGCCGCTTACGCTGCCTGGCAGATCCTGCCTCCCGGCCGGGACAAGTACGCCACGGTGCAAGTGACCCGTGGCGATATCGAAAGCAGCGTCACCGCACTCGGCACCCTGCAACCGCGACGCTATGTGGACGTCGGCGCCCAGGCATCGGGGCAGATCCGCAAGATCCACGTGGAAGTCGGCGACGTGGTCAGGGAAGGCCAACTGCTGGTGGAGATCGACCCGTCGACCCAGAAAGCCAAACTCGACGCCGGACGTTTTTCCATCGAAAACCTCAAGGCCCAGTTACAGGAACAGAAGGCCCAGCACGAACTGGCGCAGCAGAAATACCAGCGCCAGCAAAACCTGGCCGCCGGCGGCGCCACCCGCGAAGAAGACGTGCAGACCGCCCGCGCCGAACTGAAAGCCACCCAGGCGCGCATCGACATGTTCCAGGCACAGATCCGCCAGGCCGAAGCCAGCCTGCGCAGCGACCAGGCCGAACTCGGCTATACCCGCATTTACGCGCCGATGGCCGGCACCGTGGTCGCCCTCGATGCCCGTGAAGGCCAGACCCTCAACGCGCAGCAACAGACACCGCTGATCCTGCGCATCGCCAGACTGTCGCCGATGACCGTGTGGGCCGAGGTCTCCGAAGCCGACATCGGCCACGTCAAACCCGGCATGACCGCCTACTTCACCACCCTCAGCGGCGGCCATCGGCGCTGGAGCAGCACCGTGCGGCAAATCCTGCCGGTGCCGCCCAAGCCACTGGACCAGACCAGCCAGGGCGGCGGCAGCCCCGCCAATACCAGCAAAAGCGGCAGCGCCCGGGTGGTGCTTTACACGGTGCTGCTGGATGTCGACAACGCCGACAACGCCCTGATGGCGGAAATGACCACCCAGGTATTCTTCGTCGCCAGCCAGGCGAAGGACGTCCTCACCGCGCCGCTTGCCGCCCTGCAAGGCACGGCCACCGCCGACCGGCAGACCGCGCAGGTGATCGCCGCCAATGGCGAGATTCAGTCCCGCGAAGTGCGTACCGGCATCAGCGACCGCTTGAGAGTCCAGGTGCTGGAAGGTCTGAGCGAAGGCGATCACTTGCTGGTCGGCCCGGCCGACAGCAACGGAGGCTGAATGCAAACGCCCCTGATCGACCTGCAGGACATCCGTAAATCCTACGGTGGCGGCGATGCGCCTGAAGTGCATGTGTTGCGCGGGATCGACCTGTCGATCCACGCCGGGGAGTTCGTGGCGATCGTCGGCGCATCCGGCTCCGGCAAATCGACGCTGATGAACATCCTCGGCTGCCTCGACCGCCCGACGTCCGGCGAATACCGCTTCGCCGGGGAAAACGTCGCCGGCCTCGACACCGACGAACTGGCCTGGCTGCGCCGCGAGGCTTTCGGTTTCGTGTTCCAGGGATACCACCTGATTCCGTCCGGCTCGGCCCAGGAAAACGTCGAGATGCCGGCGATCTACGCCGGTACACCCGCCGCCGAACGCCACGCCCGCGCCGCCGCCCTGCTCGACCGCCTCGGGCTCGCATCGCGTACCGGCAACCGTCCGCACCAGTTGTCCGGCGGTCAGCAGCAACGGGTGTCGATTGCCCGGGCGCTGATGAACGGCGGGCACATCATTCTTGCCGACGAACCCACCGGCGCCCTCGACAGCCACAGCGGCAAGGAAGTCATGGCGCTGCTCGACGAACTGGCGAGCCAGGGCCACGTCGTCATCCTGATCACCCACGACCGCGAAGTAGCAGCCCGGGCCAAGCGCATCATCGAAATCCGCGACGGCCTGATCATCAGCGACAGCGCCCGGGACACTCCCGAAGCCCGGACGTCGGCCAACCCCGGTTCCCTGCAGGCCGTCGATCTGCGCCAGCGTCTGAGCGAAGGCGCGCAAGCGTCCGGCGCGTGGAAAGGTGAACTGGTGGACGCCCTGCACGCCGCCTGGCGGGTGATGTGGATCAACCGTTTCCGCACGGCACTGACCCTGCTGGGGATCATCATCGGCGTCGCCTCGGTGGTGGTCATGCTCGCGGTCGGCGAAGGCAGCAAACGTCAGGTCATGGCGCAAATGGGCGCGTTCGGTTCGAACATCATTTATCTCAGCGGCTCGGCGCCCAATCCGCGCACGCCGCCGGGCATCGTCACCCTCGATGACGTGGCGGCGCTGGCCAGCCTGCCGCAGGTCAAACGGATCATGCCGGTCAACGGCGCGGAGGCCGGTGTGCGGTTCGGCAACGCCGACCACATGAGCTACGTCGGCGGCAACGACACCAACTTCCCGGCGATCTTCAACTGGCCGGTGGTCGAGGGCAGCTACTTCACCGATGCCGACGAGCGCAACGCCAGCGCGGTGGCGGTGATCGGCAAGAAAGTTCGCGACAAACTGCTCAAGGATGTGCCCAACCCCATCGGCCAATACATCCTGATCGAGAACGTGCCGTTCCAGGTGGTCGGCGTGCTCCAGGAAAAAGGCGCGAGCTCCGGGGATCAGGACAGCGATGACCGCATCGCCATTCCCTACTCCGCCGCCAGCGTGCGGCTGTTCGGCACGCGCAATCCGGAATACGTGGCCATCGCCGCGGCGGATGCCCGCAAGGTCAAGGAAGCCGAACACGCCATCGAACAACTGATGCTTCGTCTGCACAACGGCAAGAAGGATTTCGAACTGACCAACAACGCCGCGATGATCCAGGCCGAGGCGCGCACGCAAAACACCCTGTCGCTGATGCTCGGCTCGATTGCCGCGATTTCGCTGCTGGTGGGCGGGATCGGCGTGATGAACATCATGCTCATGACCGTACGCGAACGCACTCGCGAGATCGGCATTCGCATGGCCACCGGCGCCCGGCAGCGGGACATCCTGCGTCAGTTCCTCACCGAAGCCGTGATGCTTTCGGTGGTCGGTGGTCTCGCCGGAATCGCCCTGGCGCTGATCGTCGGCGGCGTGCTGATTCTCAGCGAAGTCGCCGTGGCGTTTTCCTTGATGGCGGTGTTCGGCGCCTTTGGCTGCGCCCTCGTGACCGGCGTCGTCTTCGGCTTCATGCCGGCCCGCAAAGCCGCCCGGCTCGACCCGGTCACGGCCCTTACCAGTGAATGATCGTTCTATGAAACCGCGCCTCAGCCTGTTGACCGTGTGCCTGTTGTTCAGCGCCTGCGGCAGTTCCGTCCAGCGTCCCGACAGCGGCTTGCAACCGCCCGTTGCGTGGCAGTCGCCCCACACGGCCAGCGTTGCCCGCATCGATCCGCACTGGTGGAAACAGTTCGCCAGCCCCGAGCTCGACCGCCTGATCGAACAGGCCCGTCTCGGCAGCTTCGATCTCGCCGCCGCCGTGGCCCGGGTCCGCCAGGCCCAGGCCGGCACGGTGGTTGCCGGCGGCTCGCAACTGCCTGAAGTGAAAGCCGGGGCCAATGCCAATCGGCAAAAACTGCTGCGTGGCAACGGTTACAACCAGCTCGATGCCGACAGCAGCAATCGGGCGGTGGATTACTTCGACGCCAACCTGAGCGCGTCCTACGAAATCGATTTCTGGGGTGGTAAACGCGCCTCCCGCGACAGCGCGCAATTCGCCCTGCAGGCCAGCGAATTCGATCGAGCGACCGTCGAGCTGACCCTGTTCAGCGGCGTGGCCAGCACCTATGCCCAGGCCCTGTCGCTGCGCGAGCAAAGCCGCATCGCCGAGCTGAACCTGGCCAACGCGCAGAACGTACTGAAACTGGTGCAGACCCGCTTCGACTCGGGCTCGGCCACCGCACTGGAACTGGCTCAGCAGAAAAGTCTGGTGGCCGCGCAGCAACGACAATTACCGCTGGTGCAACAGCAGGCCCGGGATGCCGTGATCAGCCTCGCCGCCCTGCTCGGCCGCCCCGTGCAGGAGTTGCAGACCAGCACGGAGTCATTCGACCGGTTGCAATGGCCGAGCATCGACGCCGGCCTGCCCAGCGATCTGCTCAATCGGCGTCCGGACATCGCCCGCGCCGAAGCGCAACTGGCAGCGGCGCAGGCCGACGTCAAAGTCGCCCGCGCGGCCATGCTGCCGACCGTGACCCTGACTGCGCAGCTCGGCTCCGGGGCCAATCAGTTCGATGACATTATCCGCAGCCCTTTCTACAACCTCACCGCCGGGCTGGTGGCGCCGATCTTCAACAATGGCCGCCTGAGCGCCGAACGCGACAAGGCCATGGCCCGCCAGGAAGAACTGCTGGAAACCTATCGCGGGGCAATCATCAACGGCTTCGCCGATGTCGAAAAAGCCCTCAACGGGATTCGCGGGCTCGATCAACAGCGCCAGTGGCAAAGTGAAGAGCTGAATCAGGCGCAGACTGCCTTCGATATCGCTCAGAGCCGCTACCAGGCGGGAGCCGAGGATTTGCTGACGGTGCTGGAAACCCAGCGCACGCTGTACGCGGCACAGGATCTGAATGTGCAACTGAGACTGTCGCGATTACAGGCGAGCGTGGCGTTGTACAAGGCGCTGGGCGGCGGGTGGCAGACGCTGTAATCGCAGCGAACTCACGACCGCTTTCGCGAGCAGGCTCGCTCCCACAATGATCGCGTCCATTCAGATGAAATGCGCTCATTGTGGGAGCGAGCCTGCCAGGTTCAGCGAATCAACGATAGCGTGGCCCCTCAGACCGCGCCGGTCTTGGCCGTCAGATTGCGCGCATACCATGGTCGTTTCGGCACGCGCCGGAACAGGCTTTCGAGCTTCTTCTCGTCTTCACCAAAGGTGATGCGCAGCGCCAGCTTCATGGTTTCCGGGTCCATTTCCACCGACTTGCCCACCTGCAGGCCCGGCACCGTGCTGCACCCATGAGTGGTCGGGCCAAGCCAGGGATCCGCCACCTCGACCCAGCGCCCGGGCGCAAACCATTTCACGCCATTGACCTCAAGTCGCGAAACCTGCCCCGGATGGAAGCGCTCGTGAGCGCGGAACCAGTCTTCCACACGGTCGTCGATCCAGCCATGAAACGCCCAGAACACCGGGTTCACATGGGATGAAAACGGGTCGCCCAGAAAGTCGTTCTCCGGGGCGAACCAGCGTGCGGCGAAGTCATCCAGATCCCGGGCCAACGGCACCGGCTGGCCATTGGAAGGATCCCGCGGCACCGAGGCCCAGCGCATGTGCAACCAGTCGTGCAGACCCAGTTCCACCTCGGAGCCGAACTGGCCCAGGGTCAGCTTCGACAGGTACTGCGGATCGCGGTACTGCGACTCCCAGACTTCGAAATTGCTCTGATAGGTCTCGGCGGTCTTCAGGTCACTGACCCATTGCGCGTACTCGTCATCGCCCTCGGCCAGCCAGGTCGGCGGCAGCGAGGTGCCGTCGTGGTTGTCGAAATAACGGGCGAACCCGACACGATCGCGTACCAGTTCCGGCTGCGGCAGCGGGAAGAACTGCCAGGACGGCAGATCCTGCATGGAGCGCGCGGTGCCGAGCATGTGCCGGTGCATGAAGAAAAAATCGATTCCCGAACCGTTGCGATCCTTGCGCGGACCGCGAGCATCGCGCTCCTGATCGCGAGGACCGGGTTGCCAGCCGAGGCCGCGCAAGGCGTTGCGCTTGTCTTCGGACAGCGTGTGCCACTTGTCCCGCGTCGCATGCCAGACCTGGTGAAACAGCCGATGCTCGGGGGACACCAGCCACGCCAGCAGCGTCGGATTCAGCGGTGTGCGTTGTCGTGCTTCCGGGAACAGGCATTTGACCGCAATGAAGCGGTGATCCTGGACCGGCAAGGCCAGCGAGCGGTCGAGACGCTGCACCGTGCCGCTGAGGCTGCCGCTGCCGGCGTTGCCGAAATCGGCCCAGACCTCATCGAGGATCATGTTCAGTTCGTAATCGACACTGCCCCCGGCGCCCAGCAGCCGCCAACTGAGCTTCGACGCCTCGGCCCCGGCAAGATCGCCGAGAATCCGGTAGCGCGGTGTTTCGGCAGAACGCAAACGCTCCGGCGTGTCGAGAAACCCGCACACGCCCCGGCCCCTCTGGCCGATATCCAGAAACACCTCCAGACCCTCGTTCGGCAATCCGTCGAGGCCCGCATCACGACCGCTGAAACGGATCTTCCAGACCCCGCGCAATGCGTTCGCCAGGCGCTGCCCGGCCACATCGGCGACATCGAACGACGCCTCTCCGGGCGTGATCGTCGGGTCGGGCTTCGTCCATTCACGATGCCCGAAATAAGCTGCAGGTACGGCAGCGCCGGTCAGCGCCAGGCCTGCCATGAACCATCGTCGAGAAATCCTCATTGCCCTACCTGTATTCAGCCCTGAAGCAGGCTTTATCCCAGCTAGAACGTTTGCTGCCCGGACAAATTTAAGCGCCGGCAACCACGACTAATTTTTTCCTGCGCCCGCTCGTTCCTCCCAGATAGCAAAGGCCTCTGCGCCTGTACCTCGACAGCGAACCTGACTGAGATGGCAATGACAAAACCACGTTCGAAAAAGGCTCTATTCATCGGCCTGCCGCTGGCCCTGGCGATCAGCGCCGGTGCCGGTTTCGCGGTCTGGGACATCTGGTTCAAGGACAACCCCGGCTACCCGGTCAAAGTCATGCAGCAGGCCGAAGAACTGCACGAACACATGCTCTCGTTCGACAGCCACATCACCATCACCCAGAACTTCGGCACCACCGGCAACGAGATCGACAAGGACGGCAGCGAGCAGTTCGACCTGGTCAAGGCCAATCGCGGACGGCTGTCCGGTGCGGCGCTGACGATTTTCGGCTGGCCGGAAATCTGGAACGGCCCGAACGCCCCGCACAAGCCCACCGCCGGTTTTGTCGAAGAGGCGCGCAACCAGCAGGAAGTCCGCTACAAGATCATCTCCGGGATGGTCCGCGACTTTCCCAATCAGGTCGGCATCGCCTACACCCCCAACGACTTCCGGCGCCTGCACGGCGAAGGCAAGTTCGCGATTTTCATCAGCATGCTCAACGCCTACCCGCTGGGTCATGACCTGAATCAGCTGGACCTGTGGGCGGCGCGCGGCATGCGCATGTTCGGCTTCAGCTATATCGGCAACAACGACTGGGCCGACTCGTCGCGCCCGCTGCCGTTTTTCAATGACTCGCCGGACGCTCTCGACGGTCTTTCCGATATCGGCAAGCAGGCGGTCAAGCGCCTTAACGACCTGGGCGTGATCATCGACGTGTCGCAGATGTCGACCAAGGCCCTGGAGCAAGTCGCACAATTGAGCCGCACGCCGCTGGTGGCCTCGCACTCGGCACCGCGGGCCATGGTCGATATCCCGCGCAACCTCAGCGACAAGGAACTGCAACTGATCAAGAACAGCGGCGGCGTGGTGCAGATCGTTGGTTTCTCGCAGTACCTGCGTCCGCTGACCCAAGGCACTCAGGACAGACTCAACGAACTGCGCAAGCGCTTCGATCTGCCGCCGCTGCCGAATCAGGCCTTCGCGCTGATGCCGGGCGATCCGATCATCTCGGCGTGGTCGGAGCAGAAGTTCGGCGAATACGCCGGCCAGCTCTACGCCATCCTCGACACAGAACCAAAGGCCAGCCTGAAGGACCTGGGAGACGCCATCGATTACACCGTGCGCAAGATCGGCATCGACCACGTCGGCATCAGTTCGGACTTCAACGAAGGCGGCGGCGTCAAAGGTTGGGAGAACGTCAGCGAGATTCGCAACGTCACTGCTGAACTGCTGTCGCGCGGTTACTCGGAAGCTGACATCGCCAAACTCTGGGGCGGCAATTTCCTGCGGGTCTGGGATCAGGTCGAGAAAGCCGCCAGACCGGCGATTGCTTCGAGCCGGGAAGTCGCCAGACCATGAGCAACCGTCGTGACTTTCTGAAGCAGGCCGGGATCCTCGCTGCCGCACTACCGCTGGGCGCAAGCCTGCCGAACATCGCCAACGCTTCGACCGCTGCGCCTCTGCCGCGCAACAAGTGGGCGCAATTGCAGCAACTGTTCGATCAGGATCCGGCCTGGCTGCACTTCTCCAACTTCCTGGTCACCACCCATCCGCGCCCGGTGCGCGAGGCGATCGAAATGCACCGCGTCGCCCTCGACAAAAATCCGGGGCTGGCCATGGACTGGGACCACGGTGTCACCGAAAAACGCGAAGAGGAGGTGCGCACCTGGGCGGGCCGTTACGTGCAGGCCGATGCCCGGCAGATCGCCCTGACCGGCAGCACCACCGAAGGGCTGGCGATGATTTATGGCGGCGTGCAGGTGCGCGCCGATCAGGAAATCCTCACCACCGAACACGAGCATTACGCGACCCACACCATCCTCGAACTGCGCACCCGGCGCGAAGGCACCCGGGTGCGCAAGATCCGCCTGTTCAAGGACCCGTACCGGATCAGCAAGGAAGAACTGCTGGCCAATATCGACCGCAGTATCCGCCCGGAAACCCGCGTACTGGGCATGTGCTGGGTGCATTCCGGCAGCGGCGTGAAACTGCCGCTCGCCGATATCGGTGCGCTGGTGGACAAACACAACCGTGGCCGCAGCGAGGCCGACCGCATTGTGTATGTCGTCGACGGCGTGCACGGCTTTGGTGTAGAAGACGTGAGCTTCCCGGCGATGAACTGCGACTTCTTCGTTGCCGGCACCCACAAATGGATGTTCGGCCCGCGCGGCACCGGGATCGTGGTCAGCCGCACGACGGACGTGAAATACGTCACGCCGATCATCCCGACCTTTTCCGAGGCCGAGCACTTCTCGACCACCATGACCCCGGGCGGTTACCACGCGTTCGAGCATCGCTGGGCCCTGACCGAAGCGTTCAAATTGCACCTGCAACTGGGCAAGGCCGACGTGCAGGCGCGCATTCACGAACTCAACAGCTACCTGAAAAAACGCCTGCTGCAACGGCCGCAGATCGAACTGGTCACGCCGCTGAGCCCCGAATTTTCCGCCGGTTTCACCTTCTTCCGGGTCAAGGGCAAGGACAGCGACAGGATCGCCGCACACCTGATGGCCAACAAGGTGGTGGCCGATGCCGTGGAGCGCGATGTCGGGCCGGTGATCCGCACGGCGCCGGGGCTGCTCAACGACGAAGCCCAGATCGACCGCCTGCTGGCGGTGCTCGACCGGGCGCTGTGAGCGAACGATTTCCTTCCCTTTGACGAGACTCGAAATGAACAGTGAACTGCCTCGTTCTGCCGTGAAAACCCTGCCGGCGCTGTTGCTCGCCGCCCTCGCCGCGAGCCTGCTGCCAGGCGCTGCGCAAGCGGCCACTGCGCCGGCACCGGGCAAGGTGTTCAAGGACTGCAAGGACTGTCCGGAAATGGTCGTGCTGCCCACCGGCACCTTCACCATGGGCACTCCGGAAGATGAAGTGGGCCGCGAGCCCGATGAAGGTCCGATGCACCCGGTGACCTTTGCCAGACCACTGGCCATCAGCCGCTTCCAGGTGCTCAAGGGCGAATGGTTCGCCTACCTCAAGGACACCGGCTACCGCATGCCTGACGGCGATGATCGTCCGGGTCGCGCGTGCAAGGCCGGGGTTCCGGACTACGCCGGCAGTGACCCGCGCAAGCAGTACACCGACCGGCATCCGGCGGTGTGCATGGACTTCGCCGAAGCCAACGCCTACGTGGCCTGGCTGTCGAAAAAGACCGGTCAACCCTATCGACTGGTCAGTGAATCCCTGCGCGAATATGCGGCCCGGGGCGGCACGAGCGGCCCGTTTCCCTTCCCGTTCGACGAGGGCAAGGAATACAGCATCGCCAAACACGCCAATACCTATGGCGCCGCCGACGGCTATAACTTCACCGCCCCCGCCGGCAGTTTCCCGCCCAACGCTTTCGGCGTGTACGACATGCACGGCAACGTCTACGAATGGACCGCCGACTGCTACAACGAAAACTACGAAGGCGCGCCGAGCGACGGCAGCGCCTGGCTGACCGGCAAGTGTGAATTCAGGCGCATTCGCGGCAACGACTGGGGCGAAGCACCGGTATTTTCACGCTCCGGCAATCGCAATGCGCTGGTGCCGACCGAACGTGGCGACTGGATCGGCTTCCGGGTCGCCCGGGATCTGTAACCCGCCATCGCCACGCTAAATTAACCCTCCCGCCAGTCGTTCTACAGATGGCGCGATCCATTGCGGCGCGCCACTGCCCTCTACGTCACCCAGGCGACGCCCGCAGCCGATGCAGGCCTTTGCCGCTCTTTCACGCAGGGAACCTCCATGAGCAAACCAACACGCGGGGTGATCAATGAATTGTTCGCCCTGCTCAAACCCTTTCGGCTGATCGTTGCCGGCTCGATCCTGCTCGGCATGGTCGGCGGCCTGAGCGTCACGGCGTTGCTGGCGACGATCAATAACGCGCTGCATTCCGAAGCCGGCCTCACCAGCACAGTGGTCGCGGTGTTCGCCGGCCTGTGCCTGCTGGCCCTGGCCAGCTCGATCTTCTCCGACATCGGCACCAACTTCGTCGGCCAGCACATCATCGCCAGGCTGCGCAAGGAACTCGGCGAAAAGGTGCTGTCGGCGCCCATCGAGCAGATCGAACGCTACCGCAGCCATCGACTGATCCCGGTGCTGACCCACGACGTCGACACCATCAGTGACTTTGCTTTCGCCTTTTCGCCCCTGGCCATCTCCATGACTGTCACCCTCGGCTGCATGGGTTATCTGGCGATGCTGTCGTGGCCGATGTTCCTGATGATGGCGGTGGCGGTCCTGATCGGCACGATCATTCAGTACATGGCCCAGGGCCGTGGCATGCAGGGTTTCATGGAGGCCCGCGACCACGAAGACGACTTGCAAAAAAACTACAACGCGATTGCCGAAGGCGCCAAGGAACTGCGCATCCACCGCCCACGTCGCCACCGCATGTTCGTTTCAGGCATCCAGAGCACCGCCGACCGGATCTGCGACACCCAGGTGCGTTCGGTGAACATTTACGTGATCGCCAAGACCCTCGGCTCGATGCTGTTCTTCGTGGTGATCGGCTTGGCGCTGGCCCTGCAATCGCTGTGGCCGAGCGCCGACAAAGCGGTGATGAGCGGCTTTGTGCTGGTGCTGCTGTACATGAAAGGGCCGCTGGAACACGTCATGGCGGCGTTGCCGATTGTCGGTCGTGCACAGATCGCCTTCCGCCGGATCGCCGAACTCTCCGAGCAGTTTTCTTCGCCCGAACCGCACTTGCTGCTCAACGATCAGGGCAACCGGAAAACCCCGGCGCACAGTCTGGAATTGACCGATGTTTCGTACAGTTTCCCCACCGTGGAAGGCGCGGCACCGTTCCGTCTGGGGCCGGTGAACCTGAAGATCGATCAGGGCGACATCATTTTCATCGTCGGCGAAAACGGCTGCGGCAAGACCACCCTGATCAAGTTGCTGTTGGGCCTGTATGCGCCGCAGCAAGGCGAAATCCGCCTCAACGGTCAGGTCGTCACCGCCCTCACCCGTGATGATTATCGCCAGCTGTTCACCACGATCTTCGCCGACTATTACCTGTTCGACGACGTGGTGCAGGGCGACACGCATATTCCGCAGGACGCGAACAAATACCTCGAACGCCTGGAGATCGCGCACAAGGTCAGCGTGCGCGACGGCGCCTTCACCACCACCGATCTGTCCACCGGCCAGCGCAAGCGTCTGGCGCTGATCAACGCATGGCTGGAAGAGCGTCCGGTGCTGGTGTTCGACGAGTGGGCCGCCGACCAGGATCCGACGTTCCGGCGGATCTTCTACACCGAACTGCTGCCGGACCTGAAGCGTCTGGGCAAGACCATCATCGTCATTTCCCACGACGATCGTTACTTCGACGTCGCCGACCAACTGGTGCGCATGAACGCCGGCAAAGTGGTCACCGAGCTGCAACCCGCCTGATTGTGAAACGTCTGTAAAAAAAAGTGCGTCGGGCCTTTCCGGTTTTCGGGAGGCTCAACGTCTTACATACAGTTAATAGAAATCGTTCTCAGTCAACACTTTCAAGAGTAGAAGAACAATGCCCGCACCGCACGGACTCCACCCGCTCGCCAAGGCTCTGCTGATCCGCCGCTCCTTGCGCACTACCCTTCCCGCTTTTTGCGCCCTGGCGTTGACCCTGCCGGTGATCGGTCAGGTGCAGGCCGCAGCGGTGGCGATCAATATTCCTGCACAGTCGCTGGGGAGCGCACTGCAGGAATTCGGTCGCCAGACCAATCTGCAAGTGCTCTACAGCCCGGACGACGTCAGCGGCCTGCGCAGCACCGCCGTCAGTGGCAGCCTGGAGCCGACCGCCGCCATCGCGCAATTGCTGCAGGGCACCGACATCGCCTACAGCGTGCAGGGCAACAATGTATCGTTGCGCGCCCGCAGCAACGGCGCGGCCCTTGACCTGGCACCGACCAGCATCACCGCCGCCGGCGAATCGGCCTGGGGTCCGGTGGACGGGATCGTCGCCAAACGCAGCGCCACCGGTTCCAAGACCGATACCGCGCTGAAGGAAATCCCGCAGACCATCAACGTCGTCACCCAGGACGAAATCAAGATGCGCGGCTCGCAATCTGTCACCGAAGCCCTGCGCTACACCGCCGGCATGACCGGCGGCGGCTTCTCCGACCGGGTGAAGATCTTCGATGAGCCGACGTCTCGCGGCTTCTCGCCAACCCCGCTGTACCTCGACGGCCTGCACCTGCCCTACGGCGGTGGCAGCACCGGTGGTTCGCTGCAGATCGATCCGTACAGCCTGGAGCGCATCGAAGTGCTCAAGGGACCGGCGTCGGTGCTGTATGGCCAGAACCAGCCGGGCGGTATCGTCAACATGGTCAGCAAGCGTCCGACCGCCACACCGCTGCATGAAGTGATCGTCGGTGGCGGCAGCTACGACCGCAAATACGGCGCCTTCGACCTCGGCGGCCCGCTCGACGACCAGGGCGAACTGCTTTATCGCCTGACCGGTGTGGTCAACGACAGCAACTCGCAGATCGACTACGCCGACCAGAAACGCATGATGCTCGCGCCCAGCCTGACCTGGCTGCCGAACGACCGCACCAGCATCACCCTGTACGGCCAGTACCAGAAAGACCACGACACCCCGGAAGCCCAGGGCCTGCCGGCCAACGGCACCGTGTACCGCAGCGCCAACGGTCGCATCAGCCGCAGCCTGTTCCTCGGCGAGCCGAACGTGAACAAGTACGACCGCGAACAGTTCGTGCTCGGCTACGAGATCTCCCACGAACTCAACGACGTCTGGACCCTCAAGCAGAACGCCCGTTACGCGCAGCTCAACGACCGTTACATCGCGCCGCTGCACGGCTATTCCTTCGAACCGAATCCGGTCACCGGTGCCGATGACGAAAGCCGTCAGACCCGCTTTGGCGTGGACTGGGCCCAGGACAACAAGGTCTTCGGTGTCGATAACATCGCCCAGGCCAAATTCAAGACCGGCGAGCTGGATCACACCCTGCTGCTGGGCGTGGACTACTACCACTTCAACTCCAAGTTCCTCGGTCGCTATGACCGGACCGGACCGGCCATCGACCTGTACAAACCGGTCTACGGCAGCGAGTTCAACTTCCGCCAGCCTTACCGTTGGGACAACACGATCAAGCAGACCGGCCTGTACACCCAGGATCAGATGCGCTGGAACCAGTGGTTCCTGACCGTCGGCGGTCGCTACGACTTCGCCGAGACCATCAACAAGGAACCGCTGGGCGGCAACCGTTCGAACATCAAGGACGAGAAGTTCACCGGACGCGCAGGCTTTGGCTACGAGTTCGAAAACGGTCTGACACCGTACGTCAGCTACGCCGAATCGTTCCTGCCACAGACCGGCGCCGACATGAACGGCCGTCCGTTCGAACCGACCGAGGGCAAGCAGTACGAAGTCGGTATCAAGTACGAGCCAAGCTTCGTCGACGGCTTCATCCAGCTGTCGGCTTACCAGATCGATCAGAACAACATGCTGACCAACGATCTGCAGAACCCGGGCTTCAGCAGCCAGAGCGGTTCGGTGCGCTCGCGCGGCGTGGAACTGGAAGGCAAGGTCAACGTCACCCAGAACCTGCGTGTGCTGGCTTCGGTGTCGCGCAACCAGATCAAATGGCGCAGCGTCAACGACGGTCGCGAAGGCCGCACCCTGGCCATGAGCCCGCCGCTGACCGCCTCGGCGTGGGTCAACTACGACTTCGACGTCTCCACCCCGCTGGCCGGTCTGGGCATGGGCCTGGGTACCCGCTACGTGCGCAGCAGCTACGGCTCGGACTACGAGGAGGATTCCTTCCAGATCCCGTCCTATACCGTATATGACGCCATGGTCTCCTACGACCTGGAGAAATCGCCGCTGCACGTCAAAGGCGTGAAAGTGAAGATGAACCTGGAAAACCTCGCCGACAAAAAGTACGTCGCCAGCTGCAACAGCACCCTGGACTGCTACTACGGCGAAGGCCGCACCATGACCGCCGACGTGACCTACAACTGGTAACACGCTCGGCGCCAGACAAAACGCCGGCGTCTGCCGGCGTTTTGCTGTCTGCCCGAATGCAAATCCCGGACAAAAGAAAAGGGCCGCAGACAGCGGCCCTTTTCAGTCCCTCGAATAACCCGCGCTACCCCACCGCAAACACCTGCGCCAACCGCTCGGCAATGTGCTGCTGCGCCTCCTCGGCTTCATCGATGATCGCGCCCATGCGCAGGAAGTCATGGGTCATGCCTTCGTACACCTTCAACTCGACTCCGACACCCGCCGCCTGCAAATGCCGGGCGTACGCCACGCCTTCGTCGTGCAGCGGATCGCACTCGGCCAGCACCAGCAACGCCGGTGCCATATGGGCCGGAACCTCACCCAGCAACGGCGAAAAGCGCGGATCGAGACGGTCGGCCGCCTCACGCTGATAGTGGTCGTAAAACCAGTTCAGCGAGGCCTTCTCCAGCAGATAGCCCTCGGCATAACGCTCGATGGTGGGCGTGCTGCGACTGGCGTCGGTGACCGGGTAGATCAGCACCTGCAAACGCGGCTGCACCGGAGCACCCGCCAATTGCGCAGCCAGCACCGTGGCCAGACTGCCACCGACGCTGTCGCCGGCAATCGCCAGACGGTCAGTGTCCAGCCCCAGGTCCCGAGCACTGGCCACCAGCCAGTTCCAGGCGTCCTGTGCATCGTCCGCCGCGGTGGGAAAACGGAACGCCGGCGCCAGTCGATAGGCCACCGAAAGCACCACACAATCGGCCATCGACGCCAGCGCCCGGCACAGCGAATCATGGGAGTCGAGGCTGCCGACCACATAACCGCCGCCGTGGAAATACAACAACGCCGGGCGTCCGGCCCCGGCTTTCAACGGCTGATTACTGTAGATCCGCGCGTCCAGCAGCGAACCGTCGCGCACCGGCAATTGCAGCTCATCGACCGCAGCAAGGTCTTCGCCACCGGCGTCCATCAGCAGCGACGACTGATCGAACTGCTCGCGGGCCTGTTCCGGGGTCAGCTCATGCATGCCCACGCGTTTGCCGCTGGCACGGCCATTGCCGACCAGTTGCAGGAACGCGGCGATATCAGGATTCAACGACATTCAATTTCTCCAGACGACTCGGGCGCCATAGGCGCGAGTCGTGTTTGCAATGACAGAGCGGGTTTCAGGACATGACTACTGATTCAACGAACTCGCCGAGCATTTCTTCAGCCTCGGACAGGAAAGTTTCATCCCGCGGGATCTGGAAGTGCCCGCAGTCCAGCCATTCGCCGCCCATGCCCGGCTGTTCGAGTTGCGCGGCCAGTTCCACCGCCTCCTCTTCGCGGCCGAGAGTCCACCAGCAGATCGGCTGCACCGCCAGCGGCGGGCAGCGGTCGAGCTGCAACGACAACTGCTTGAGCCGGCGCGCCACGCTGAACACATGGGCCAGTTCGTCGGCCCCCAGCGCCACGTAGGTCGACGCTCCAGTCTCGGTGCCCATCGCGGTGCTGAAGATCGCGCGCAGGTTCTGCACGGTTTCTTCACCCTCGATGGTCACGTCCGAGGCGTCCGGCAGCGTGACCCGCAGGAAATCACGCAGATCGGCTCGCCAGTCATCCACCGCACCGGCATTGATCGCCGCCGACGCCACGAAGCTGTCCACCAGACCGACAAACTGCACCCGCTGCCCTTCCCGCTCAAGCTGCGCCGCCATCAGCATCGCCAGCGTACCGCCGAGCGACCAGCCCAGCAGGTGATACGGTCCCTGCGGCTGTTTCTCGCGGATCTGCGCCACGTAATCGCTGGCCATGCGTTCCAGCGACGTATCACTGAAGGCCGGGTCGAGCAACATCCGCGACTGGATCGCCAACACCTGGCGCTGACCGCTCAAGCGACGGGCCAGCGGCTCATAGTCGAACACCGTGCCGAAACCGGCATGGATGCAGAACAACGGCGCCTTGCCCTTGACCTCGGCGTTCATCGCCAGCAGTCCGGAGGTTTTCTCGGCGGAGCCCTGAACGCTGGCCACCAGCTCGCCGATGCTCGGTTTCTGCATCAGGTCGCGCAGTTTCAGGCTCAGGCCCTGAGCCTTGAGCACGCGGCTGCGGGCAACCACCTGCAGGCTGAGAATCGAATCGCCGCCCAGCTCGAAGAAGTTGTCGGTGAGGCCGACCCGTTCGATCTTCAGCACCTCCTGCCAGATCTTCGCCAGTGCCTTCTCCAGCTCGGTGCGTGGCGCCACGTAATCCTGACGCTGTTCGGCGTCCGGGTCCGGCAAGGCCTTGCGGTCGAGTTTGCCGTTCGGCGTCAGCGGCATGCGGTCGAGCAACATCAGGTGCGCAGGCACCATGTAGTCCGGCAGGCTGGCCTTGAGCTGCTCACGCAGGCGTTCGCACAGACCTGCCGATGCATCGGCACTGGCCAGCACGTAGCCGAGCAGTTGTTTGCCGCTGACGCCCTCGCGGGCGACCACGGCTGCATCGCGCACGCCCGGTTGTTGCTTGAGGCGCGCCTCGACTTCACCCAGCTCGATGCGGAAACCACGGATTTTCACCTGATGGTCGATCCGCCCCAGGTAGTCGACCGTACCGTCGGCACGCTGGCGCACCAGGTCGCCGGTGCGGTACAGACGACTGCCATCGGCGCTGAACGGGTTGGCCACGAAACGCTCGGCGGTGCCGCCGGAACGGCCCAGATAACCTCGCGCCAGCGCCCCGCCGAGATACAGCTCGCCGGCGATGCCCACCGGCAAACGGTTCAGATCGCTGTCGAGCACGTAACCGCTGCGCTCGCCGACCACACTGCCGATCGGCGCGTAGGCGGCGCCGCATTCGTCTTCGGCGCCGGCCTTCCAGATCAGCGGCGTGACCACGGTTTCGGTCGGGCCGTAGCCGTTGATGATGTACTGCGGCTTGAGCGCACGCCGGGCCAGTTCGAAGCTCGCCACCGGCACCGCGTCGCCACCGAAGCAGTAGATGCGTACCGGCGGTGGATTGCCGTGTTGCTCGGCGTGTTCGGCCAGTTGTTGCAGGTACACCGGCGGGAACGCCGCCACGGTCACGCCGTGCTGATGCATGGCGTTGTACGTCTGCTCGGCCGTCCACAGGCTGTCGTCACGGATCAGCAGGCGTGCGCCATGGGTCAGCGTGGTCAGCCAGCGCTCATGGGCGCCGTCGAAAGCGAACGACATGAAGTGCAACTCGCAATCGGCTTCGCTCATTTCATACCGCTGACCGATCGCCTGGCAGTGCATCGCCAGCGGCCCGTGGGCCACGCCGACGCCTTTTGGCAAACCGGTGGAGCCGGAGGTGTAAATCACGTACGCCAGGTTGTCCGGTTCTACCGAAACCTGTGGCGCCGTATCCAGATGAGCGCTCAGGTCCAGTCGATCCAGCTCCAGCACATGCAGGTTGTCCTGGGTCGGCATCACCTGACGCAGGCTCGAATCACTGAGCAGCAACGCGATACCGGAATCGCGCATCAGATAATTCAGGCGCTCGCGAGGATAGGTCGCGTCCAGCGGCACATAGGCACCGCCCGCCTTGAGCACCGCCAGCAGCGCGACGATCATGTTTTCGCTGCGCGGCAACGCCACGCCGACCCGCACTTCCGGGCCGACGCCTTCGGCGATCAGCGCATGGGCCAGACGATTGGCCCGAGCCTCGATCTGGCCGTAACTGAACGTTTGATCATTGAAGACTACCGCGGTTTGCTCGCCGCGTTGCGCAGCCCACTGGCCGATGCGCTGATGCACCGCCGACGCTGGCGACTGCACCGCAACCGGTGCCTTGTCCGCCACCTGCGCGGTCGGCAGGCCGATGCGGCCCAGCGGTTGCGCAGCGTCTTCGGTCAACGCAACCAGCAATCCCTCCATGTTGCTGCGAATGCCTTCGACGGTCGCCCGGTCGAAGTGCTCGCGCAGGAACATGTACTCGATCACCAGTCCTTCTTCGAGGGTGACCATAAGGTCCATCGGGAAGTTGGTCAGGCCCGCGCTGGCGCTCTCGCCAAACGTCAGCGAGTCGTCGCGCCACTCACGCAACGCCTGATCGATCGGATGGTTCTCGAACACGATGATGCTGTCGAACAGCGACTGCCCGGTGCGGCCGGCCCAACGCTGAACGTCGGACAGCGGCGTGTATTCGCGCTCGCGCATTTCCAGGTTGAAGTCCTGCAGGTCGCGCAGCCAGTCACCGACCGCCTGTTGCGCCGGCACATCCTTGATCACCGGCAAGGTGTTGATGAACAGACCGAGGATCGATTCCGACGCCGGCAGGCTCGCCGGGCGCCCGGCCACGGTAGCGCCGAAAGTCACGCTGCGCTGGCCGCTGTAACGGCTGAGCAGCATCAGCCACGCGCCCTGCACCAGCGTATTGAGGGTGACCCGCTGGGACTGGGCGAAGGCTTTGAGCTGTTCGGTGCGGGTTTGGCCCAGACGGCTGTACAGCGCTTCATGCCCGCGACCGTCACCGGTGCGCACCACCGCGTCGGCGAGGTAGGTCGGCTCGTCGAGCAGACGCAAATGTTCACGCCAGAAATCTTCGCTGGCATTGGCATCCTGCTGTTGCAGCCAGTTGATGTAGCGGCGGTACGGCACGGCTTCGGCCAACGGCTGGCCCGAATACTGGCTCAGCACCTCGCCGATCAGCTGCGAACTGCTCCAGCCATCGATCAGGATGTGGTGATAAGTCCAGATCAGTTGATAACTGTCCTCGCCCACTTGCACCAGCGTCAGGCGTTGCAGCGGCGGACGGTCGAGGTCGAACCCCTTGGCCCGTTCACTGGCGGCCAGCGCCTGCAACGCGGCTTGCGAGTGATCCTGATCACGCCAGTCGAGCAGGCTCACCGGCAGTTGCGGATCGGCGAGCACGAATTGCAGCGGCTCGGCCATGTCCTGCCAGAGAAAACCGGTGCGCAGAATGTCATGGCGACGGCTTACCGCTTCCCACGCAGCCTTGAAGCGCGCCGGTTCCAGGCCCTGCACCGGAATGCTCACCTGGTTGATATAGAGGTCGCCGTCCGGCGAATTCAGACCGAGGAACAGCATGCCCTGCTGCATCGGCGACAAGCGGTACAGCCCGTCCAGTTGCCCTTCCGGCAATGGCAGTTCGGCAATCTGCGCCTCGCTCAAGCCGTGCAGCGGCAGGTCGACCAGCGCGGCCACCGGTGCCGGGTTGCCTTCGATGGCCCGGGCACGCACGGCCAGTTGCTGGATGGTCGGTTGCTGGAACAGGTCTTTCGGGCTCAGTTCGAGGCCCTGCTGACGGGCGCGGCTGACCACCTGAATCGAGATGATCGAGTCGCCGCCCAAGGCGAAGAAACTGTCGTTGGTGCTGATCCGCTCAAGGCCCAGCACCTCTTTCCAGATCTCCACCAATGCCTGCTCGGTGGGGTTGACCGGCTCGACATGTTGCTGCGAAGCCGAAAACTCCAGCGCCGGCAGACGCTTGCGGTCGAGCTTGCCGTTGGGGCTCAGCGGCATCCGCGCCAGCCACATCCGGTGCGCCGGCACCATGTAATCCGGCAGGCTCGCGCCCAGCCAGGTCGACAGGTTCTCGTGCAGTTCATTGCGCACGGTGTCCGGAGCATCGAGCGTCGCCGGATCGCTCGGCACCAGGTACGCCACCAGTTGTTGGCTGCCCAGCACATCACGGGCAACCACGACCGCTTCACGCACGGCAGCATGCTCCATCAGCCGCGCTTCGATTTCACCGAGCTCGATCCGCAGACCGCGCAGTTTGACTTGATGGTCGATGCGCCCGACGTACTCGATCACGCCATCGGCGCGGTAACGCGCCAGATCACCGGTGCGATACATGCGCTCGCCGGCCGCGAACGGACTGGCGACAAATCGCTCGGCACTCAGCCCCGGACGACGGTGATAACCACGGGCCAGGCCGATGCCGCCGAGGTACAGCTCACCGGCCACCCCCACCGGCAGCGGATTGAGGCCGCTGTCGAGAATGAAGGTCGACAGGTTGGCAATCGGCTGACCGATCGGCACGCCATCGCGGCCTTCGTCGCGGCAGGTCCAGTGGGTCACGTCGATGGCCGCTTCGGTCGGGCCGTACAGGTTGAACAGACCGGCCTGCGGCAGTTTGGCGAACACCTGCACCTGCGCATCCACCGGCAGTGCTTCACCGCTGCAGACGATGCGCTTGAGACCGGTGCAGCTCGCAACGTTGGTGTCCTGCAGGAAGGCCTGCAGCATCGACGGCACGAAGTGCAGCGTGGTGACACGCTCGGCGTTGATCAGCGCAATCAGCTTCGCCGGATCGCGATGGTCACCCGGTGCCGCGACCACCAGCCGGGCGCCGGTCATCAGCGGCCAGAAGAATTCCCACACCGACACGTCGAAGCTGAACGGGGTTTTCTGCAGCACGGTGTCGCTGGCGTCCAGACCGTAGGCCTGTTGCATCCACATCAGGCGGTTGGTCAGGGCGCGATGGGCGTTGCCCGCCCCTTTGGGCATACCGGTGGAGCCGGAGGTGTAGATCACGTAAGCCAGGTTGCCAGCGTCGTATTCAACTTGCGGGCTATGCGTCGGCAACCCGGCGAAGTCCGCGCCGGACGGTTCCAGACACAGGGTCTGTACGCCGTCGGGAATCGGCAGGCTGGCCAGCAAGTGCGGCTGAGTCAGCAACTGGTCGATGCCGCTGTCGGCAATCATGTAGCTCAGGCGATCACGCGGGTATTCCGGGTCCAGCGGTACGTAAGCGCCGCCGGCCTTGAGGATCGCCAGCAGACCGATGACCATTTCCAGGCTGCGCTCGACCGCAATACCGACCAGCACATCCGGGCCGACCCCACGGGCGATCAAGCCATGGGCCAGCTGGTTGGCGCGGGCATTGAGCTGCGCGTAGCTCAGGCTCTGGCCGGCAAACACCAGCGCCGGTGCGTCCGGGGTGCGCAGGGCCTGGGCTTCGATCAGGGTGTGTACGCCCTGCTCCAGCGGATAGTCGACGGCGGTGGCGTTCCACTGCTCGACCGTCAAACGGCGGTCGGCGCTGTCGAGCAGATCCAGCGTACCGAGCAAGGCCTCGCCCGACTGCACCATCTGCTGCAACAGGTTGTGCAGTTGCGCGCTCAATTGCTCGATCACCGAATCGGTGAAGTGCCCGCGCTGGTAGCTGTAGTGCAGCGACAGCTCATCGCTGACGTTCACCGCCAAGGTCAATGGATAGTTGGTCTGCTCGTGGTTGTCGATGCCACCGAAACGCAACTCCTGCGGCGCGCCCTGCTCCAGGGCCTGAGACACGGGATAGTTTTCGAACACCAGAATGTTGTCGAACAGCGCTTCACCGCTCTGCCCGGCCCAGCGCTGAATATCGAACAACGGCGTGTGTTCGTGCTCGCGCAGGCCGATGTTCTGCGCCTGTACACGCTGCAACCACTGGCCGACGCTGTCGTCCGGACGCGGGCTGGCGATCACCGGCAAGGTGTTGATGAACAGGCCGATCTGCTGCTCGACCCCCTTGAGTTCGGTCGGACGCCCGGCCACGGTGGCGCCGAACGCCACGCTGTCCTGCCCGGTCAGGCGCTGCAACAGCAGCAGCCATGCGGCCTGAAGCAAGGTGTTGAGGGTGACCTTCTGCTGCCGGGCGAACTCGCCCAGACGCCGGGTCTGATCGGCATCGATGAACACGTAGCGCTCACCATGACCTTCACGCGACTCGTCGCTGCGCTGGGCCTGAATCGCCTGGGCCAGACGGGTCGGCTCCTGCAGGTTGGCCAGTTGCGCGGTCCAGTAGTGTTCGCTGACGCTGGCGTCCTGACGTTGCAACCATTCGATGTAGTCGCGATAACGCCCGGCGGGCGCCGGCAGGGTTTCACCGGCATAACGCTGGAGGACTTCACCGAGCAACTGTGAGTTGCTCCAGCCGTCCATCAGGATGTGGTGGTTGGTGTAAATCAGGTGACAACGCCGCTCATCCAGACGCATCACGACCATGCGCAGCAGCGGGCCGTGGCTCAGATCGAAACCTTGCGCCTGCTCGCTCGCGGCCAACTGATCCAGGGCTGCCGGATCGGCACTGCGATCACGCCAGTCGAGCACGCTGAACGGCATCTCCAGTTGTTTGTGCACCACCTGCACCGGACGCGCCACCTGGCCTTGCCAGACAAAACTGGTGCGCAGGATGTCGTGGTTGTCCACCGCCGCTTGCCAGGCCTGCCGGAAGCGCTGCGGGTCGAGGCCTTCGACGTCGAGGCGAACCTGGTTGATGTAATCGCCGGTCGCCTGCTCATACAGGCTGTGGAACAGCATGCCCTGCTGCATTGCCGACAGCGGATAGATGTCGGCGATCTGCGCGACCGGCAGCGGCAGGCTGTCGAGTTGCGTCTGGGTCAGGCCGGCCAGCGGGAAGTCCGACGGGGTCAGGCCTTCCACGCCCGGCGTCAGGCAATGGGCGATCAGCGCGGCCAGCTCATCGGCGTAGTCGCGGGCCAGGGCTTCAATGGTGGCGCGGTCGAAACGTTCTTCACTGAAGGTCCAGCCAACGCTCAGTTCACCGCCATACACCTGACCATTGAGGGTCAGCCAGTTACCCAGCGGTGCATCCAGGCTCTGCTCCAGGCCGGCATTGTCCGGCGCCGGCGCGAACAGCGCGCCGTCATCGGCTTCGAAACTGCCGTCGAACTGGCCAAGGTAGTTGAAGGTGATGCGCGGAGTCGGCAACGCCTTCAGGCTGTTTTGCGCGTCGGCATCACCGAGGTGACGCAACGCCCCGAAACCGATGCCTTTGTTCGGGATCGAGCGCAGCTGTTCCTTGATCTGCTTGATCGACTCCCCCGCGCCCTCGGCCGGGGTCAGGCGCACCGGGAACAGGCTGGTGAACCAGCCCACGGTACGGGTCAGGTCGACACCGTCGAACAGCTCTTCGCGACCATGGCCTTCCAGTTGAATCAGCGTCGACGCCTGCCCGCTCCAGCGCCCGATCACCCGGGCCAGCGCCGTCAGCAACAGGTCGTTGACCTGAGTGCGATAGGCCGCCGGGGCTTCTTGCAGCAACTGCCGGGTCAATTCCGCGCCGAGGCGGGTCTGCACGGTGTGCGCCAGACAGTTTTGCTGGCCGGCATCGCTGCGCTTGCACGGCAGATCGGTGCTGACGTCGCTCAGGCAGGCCTGCCAGTACGCCAGTTCTTCCTGCAACGCCGGGCCATTGGCGTAGCGCTGCAAGTGTTCGCTCCAGTCCTTGAAGGCGCTGGTCTTGGCCGGCAGGCTCGGGGCCTGACCGCTGAGGGCTTGCTGATAAGCGGTTTGCAAGTCTTCCAGCAGAATCCGCCATGACACGCCGTCCACCGCCAGGTGGTGGATCACCAGCAACAGGCGTTGGCTGCCATCGGCCAGATTCGCCAGCACCGCCCGCAACAGCGGGCCGTTTTGCAGGTCGAGGCTGCGCTGGGCGCGGTTGCCCAAGGCTTCGAGATCCGCGATGTCGGCAATGCTTTCCTGCCAGAGCAGGCTTTGCGGCAACGCATCGACCGACAGGTGTTCGGCCTGCCAGCCGCTGCCCTGCTGACGGAAGCTCAGACGCAAGGCATCGTGATGGATGACCAGTGCACGCAACGCCTGCTCGACCTGTTCGGCCGCCAGCGATTGGCGTGGTTTGAGCAGCACCGACTGGTTCCAGTGGTGGCGCTCGGGAATGTCATCTTCGAAGAACTGCTGCTGGATCGGCAACAGCAACGCCGGCCCGGTGACCGCTTGCTGATCGACGGTCGATGCGCTGCCGCCGGTCTGCGCGACCAGCGCCAGACGCTGCACGGTCTGGTGCTGGAACAGGTCTTTGGGGTTCAGACGGATGCCGGCCTGACGGGCGCGGCTGACCACCTGGATCGAGATGATCGAATCGCCGCCCAGCTCGAAGAAGTTGTCGTTCAGGCCGACTTGCGGCAGCTTCAGCACGTCCTGCCAGATCTCGGCCAGGCGCTGTTCCAGTTCGCTTTGCGGGGCCTGATAGGCCTGCTGCGCCTGGCTGGCGTCCGGGGATGGCAAGGCACTGCGATTGAGTTTGCCGTTGGCGGTCAGCGGCAATTGTTCGAGCAGCAGCAAGTGCGCCGGGAGCATGTGATCCGGCAGGGTTTCCTTGAGTGCGGCCCGCACGCTGTCACGCCACTGGCCCTGTTCGGCAGCGTCGGCGTCGAGCAATGCAACATCACTCGGCACCAGGTACGCCACCAGTTGCTGACCACTGAGGCCCGGTTGCGTCAGCACCACCGCCTGACGCACGGCGGCCTGTTCGAGCAACTGCGCTTCGATCTCACCGAGTTCGATGCGGAAGCCGCGAATCTTCACCTGATGGTCGATCCGCCCGATGTATTCGATCACGCCGTCGGCGCGATAACGCGCCAGGTCACCGGTGCGGTACAGACGCCCGCCATCGGCGGCGAACGGATCGGGAATGAAGCGCAGCGTGGTCAGATCCGGGCGGTTCAGGTAACCGCGAGCCAGGCCGGCGCGACCGACGTACAGCTCGCCGATGCAGCCCTCGGCCACCGGGTTCAGGTCACCGTCCAGCAAGTACCAGGACAAGTCCGGAATCGGCTCGCCGATGGGGCTGCCGGCATCGCGTTGCAGGTCGGCCAGGGAGATCGGCCGGTAGGTCACGTGAACCGTGGTTTCGGTGATGCCGTACATGTTGATCAGTTGCGGGGCCTGATCGCCGAAGCGCTCGAACCATGGGCGCAGGCTCTTCACCTCCAGCGCCTCGCCGCCGAACACCACGTAACGCAGGCACGGTTGCGCCGCCGCGTGTTCCGGAGCGCACGCCACTTGCATCAATTGCTTGAATGCCGATGGCGTCTGGTTGAGGACGGTGACGTCTTCACGGCACAGCAAGCCGTAGAAATCCTCCGGCGAACGGCTGGTCTCGTAAGGCACCACCACCAGTCTGCCGCCGTACAGCAGCGCACCGAAAATCTCCCAGACCGAGAAGTCGAACGCGTAGGAATGGAACAGGCTCCAGACATCCTGCGGGCCGAAATCGAACCAGCCATCGGTGGCCTTGAACAGGCGCAGCACGTTGTGATGGGCGAGCAAAGTGCCTTTCGGCTGACCGGTGGAACCGGAGGTGTAGATCACGTAAGCCAGGTTGTCCGGGCTCATCGACATTTGCGGGTCGCTGTCGCTGAAACCTTCGAAGCCGTCGTGCTCCTGATCGAGCATCAGGCTGCGCACCGAGTCGGGCACCGGCAGACGACCCAGCAGATGACTTTGGGTCAGCAGCAGAGCGATGCCGCTGTCGCCGATCATGTAGGCCAGACGATCTTCCGGATACGTCGGGTCGAGCGGCACATAGGCGCCGCCGGCCTTGAGAATCGCCAGCAGGCCGACGAGCATTTCCAGGCTGCGCTCCACCGCCAGTCCGACGCGCACGTCCGGCCCGACACCATTGGCAATCAGCTTGTGGGCCAACTGGTTGGCGCGGCTGTTGAGCTCGCCATAGCTCAGTGTCTGTTCACCATAAGTGACGGCGATTGCTTGCGGCGCACGCGCGGCCTGCGCCTCGATCAGTTGATGCAAGCACGCTTCGCTCGGGAAATCGGCGACGGTCGGGTTCCATTGCAGCAGCGTGGCCTGACGTTCGGCGGCGTCATGCAGCGGCAGCTCGGCGATGCGCTGACCACAATCCGCGATGATGCCGTGCAACAGATTCGTCCAGTGCTGCGCCAGACGCCCCATGGTGTCCGCGTCGAACAGGTCGGTGGCGTAGGTCAGTTCGGCCCAGACGTTGTCCGTCGATTCGAAGGTGTCGAGGGTCAGGTCGAACTGCGCGGTGTGCGACACCCAGCTCAGGCCTTCGATCTCGATCTTCGACAGACGCGTCGCGCCTTGTGCCCGACGGGCCTGGCTCTGGTGGTTGTGCAGCACCTGGAACAGCGGGCTGTGGCTGAGGCTGCGCTCCGGTTGCAACGCGTCCACCAGTTGCTCGAACGGCAGGTCCTGATGGGCCTGGGCGCCGAGCACGGTGCGCTTCACCTGCTGCAACAGACTGCGGAAGGTCTGCTGACTGTCAAACTCGGCCTTCAGCACCTGGGTGTTGACGAAAAAGCCGATCAAGCCTTCGGTCTCGACCCGGTTGCGGTTGGCCACCGGCACGCCGACGCGAATGTCGGTCTGACCGCTGTAGCGATGCAGCAGGGTCTGGAACGACGCCAGCAGCAGCGCGAACAAGGTGACGTTTTCCCTTTGCGCGACCTGTTTCAGGCCGGCGACCAGTTCCGCGCTCAGCGGGATGTCCTGACGTGCGCCCCGGTAGCTTTGCTCCGGCGGACGCGGACGGTCGGTCGGCAGTTCCAGCAACGGTTGATCGCCGTCGCCCAGTTGCGCGGTCCAGTAGCTCAGTTGTCGCTCGCGCTCACCGGCGTCCATCCACTGGCGCTGCCACACGGCGTAGTCGGCGTACTGCACCGGCAACGCCGGCAATTGCGCAGTCTTGCCTTCGCTGTACGCGGCATACAGCGCCACCAGTTCGTTGACCATGATGCCCATCGACCAGCCGTCGGAGACGATGTGGTGCAAGGTGATGATCAGTGCGTGGTCATCGGCGGCCAGGCGCAGCAGTTTGACCCGCAGCAGCGGGCCCTTCTGCAGATCGAACAGATGCAGGGTTTCTTCGGCGACCAACGCTCGCAATGCGGACTCATCCAGCTCGCTGTCGAGGCTTTCGACAGCGAGCTCCAGCGAAGCCTGCGCCTGGATCACTTGCAGGGTCTGGCCTTGCTCTTGCACAAAGCAGGTGCGCAGGGATTCGTGGCGGGCGATCAGTGCATCGAAGCTGCGCTGCAACGCCGGCAGGTCCAGCTCACCGCGCAGGCGCAGCGCCGCCGGCACGTGGTAGGCGGTGCTGGTCGGTTCCAGTTGCCAGAGGAACCACTGGCGTTCCTGAGCGTAGGACAGGGTCAACGGTTGCAGACGCGGCAGCGCCACGAGCGGCGGCTCCTGCTGCGCCTGCTCGACCCCGAGGGCGGCGACGAAGTCTGCCAGGGTGCTGTGTTCGAACAGGGTGCGCAACGGCACTTGCACATTGAGCGCCTGACGCACCCGCGAGACGACCTGGGTCACCAACAGCGAATGGCCGCCCAGCTCGAAGAAATGGTCACTCAGCCCAACCTGTTCCAGTTTCAGCACCGCCTGCCAGATCTCGGCGACGGTGTGCTGGGTGGCGGTCTGCGGCGCGATCCAGGCCGACTGCATCTGACTGGCGTCCGGCGCCGGCAAGGCCTTGCGGTCGACCTTGCCGTTGGGGGTCAGCGGCAGTTGCGCGAGGAACAGCACGTGCGCCGGCACCATGTACTCCGGCAGTTCAGCCTTGAGGCTGGTCTTGAGCGCGGCGCGCAACGCGGCTTCGCCCTCGGCGTCCAGCGCTTCGCCGGACGCCGGCACCACGTAGCCCACCAGTTGCGGGCCGGTCGGGCCATCCTGAGCGGCCACCACCGTTTCGCGCACGCTGTCGAGCGCCAGCAGGCGCGCTTCGATTTCCCCCAGCTCGATGCGGAAACCACGGATTTTCACCTGATGGTCGATCCGTCCGATGTATTCGATCACGCCCTCGGCGCGGTAACGGGTCAGGTCACCGGTGCGATACAGACGCTCGCCGGTGGTCGAGAACGGGTCCGGCACAAAGCGTTCGGCGGTCAATGCCGGACGCTGGAAGTACCCCCGGGCCAGACCGTCACCACCGATCAACAGTTCGCCCGGTGCGCCGGGCGGATTGAGTTCCAGATCGCTGCCGAGGATGTACAACGCCGTGTTGTCGATCGGCTTGCCGAGGAACGGACGGCCGTTGTCCGGGCTCAGCGGATGCAATGCTGACCAGATGGTGGTTTCGGTCGGACCGTAGAGGTTCCAGACCAGCGGCGAACGCGCCAGCATGCGTTGCGCCAGCTCCTGGGGCAGCGCTTCACCGCCGCAGAGGAAGATGCGGCCATCGAGAATCGCGGCGTGTTCGTTGTCCAGCAGCATGCGCCAGGTCGAAGGCGTGGCTTGCAGCATCGTCACGCCGTGGCGGGCGATCAGTTCGAGCACCGCTTGCGGATCCTGATGCACATCCTTGCCGGTCAGCACCACGGCGGCGCCGGCCAGCAGCGGGCCGTAGATTTCCAGGCCGAAAATATCGAAGGAGAACGTGGTCAGCGACAGCATGCGATCCGCCGCAGCGATGCCCGGTTGCCCGACCATGCTCGCGACGAAGTTGCTCAGGGCGGCGTGGCGCACCATGACGCCCTTGGGCTTGCCGGTAGAGCCGGAGGTGTAAATCGTGTAGGCCAGATGCTCGCCGGTCACGGCCACCTCAGGCGCTGCGGTCGGGTACGCCGCCAGCCAGTCCTGTGGTTGATCCAGCAACACCGTGGCCAGACCCGCCGGGATCGGCAGTTGCATCTGCAAGTGCGCCTGGGTCAGCAGCAGTTCTAGGCCACTGTCCTCGATCATGTAGGCCAGACGATCTTCCGGGTAGGCCGGGTCCAGCGGTACATAAGCACCGCCGGCCTTGAGGATCGCCAGCAGGCCGACGATCATTTCGACGCTGCGCTCGACCGCGATGCCCACCAGCCGATCCGGGCCGACGCCCAGCTCGATCAATTTGTGCGCGAGCTGGTTGGCGCGGGCGTTCAACTGGCCGTAAGTCAGCACAGCCTCGCCAACGATCAGCGCGGTGGCTTCAGGGGTTCGCTCGGCCTGCAAAGCAATGCGTTGCTGCACGCACGGGGCCGGCGCAGCGTGATCGACCACGCGTTTCCAGTCCTGCAACAACACTTGATGTTCGGTGGTTTCCAGCAGCGGCAGTTCGCCGACGCGCTGGTGCGGCGCGGCGACAATGCCGTGCAACAGGTTCAGCCAGTGACGCGCCAGGCGTTCGATGGTTTGCGGCTTGAACAGGTCGGTGGCGTAAGTCAGCTCCGCCGCCACGCCGTCGCCGGATTCGTAGGTGCCGAGGGTCAGGTCGAACTGCGCGGTGCGGCCCTCCCAGACGATGTCCTCGACACTCAGTTGCGGCAGTTGCACCTGACTCTGACGCCGGGTCTGGTCGTTGACCGCCTGGTGGTTGTACATCACCTGGAACACCGGGCTGTGGCTCAGGCTGCGTTCCGGTTGCAGGGCTTCGATCAGTTGCTCGAACGGCAGGTCCTGATGGGCCTGGGCAGCCACCGCCGACTGCTTGACCTGGGCCAGCAATTGATTGAACGGCAGTTGTCCGTGGACGTCCGCGCTCAAGACCTGGGTGTTGACGAAGAAGCCGATCAGGCCTTCGGTTTCCACCCGGTTGCGGTTGGCAGTCGGCACGCCGACGCGGATCTGCAACTGGCCGCTGTAGCGATGCAGCAAGGCCTGGAACGATGCCAGCAGCACCATGAACAGGCTGGCGCCTTCGCGCTGGGCCAGTTGCTTGAGGGCATCACTCAACGCGGTCGGCAGGTTCAGATCGAGGCGTGCACCCCGGAAACTCTGCACCGCCGGGCGCGGATGATCGATCGGCAACTCCAGCACCGGCTGTTCGCCGCCAAGGGTGTCGATCCAGTATTTCAGTTGCCGTTCACGCTCGCCGGCCTCCAGCCAGTGGCGTTGCCAGATCGCGTAGTCGGCGTACTGCACCGCAAGCGGCGGCAGGTTCAGGGACTGGCCGCCGGTGTCGGCGGCGTAATGTTTGATCAGCTCGCCCACCAGCACTTGCATCGACCAGCCATCGGAGATGATGTGGTGCTGGATCAGCGCCAGCACATGATCGTCTTCGCCGACCTTGAGCAATGACACTCGCAACAACGGACCCTGTTGCAGATTGAACGGGCGCGCGGTTTCGTGCTCGACGAAAGCCTTGATCGCGGCGTCGGCGTCCTCGCCGGGCGCCAGCGCCTCGACGGTGATGCTCAGCGGCATCTGCTCGTGAACCTGCTGGCAAAAGGTTTCACCCTGCTCGACGAACGTGGTGCGCAGGCTTTCGTGGCGGGCAACCACCGCGTTGAAACTGCGTTCCAGCGCCGCGACATCCAGCATGCCCTTCAAGCGCAAGGCGCTGGGGATGTGGTACGCGGTGCTGTGCGGGTCCATCTGCCACAGGAACAACTGGCGTTCCTGGGCGTAGGACAGCGGGATCGCCTCGAAGCTTGAGCGAGTTTCCGGAATCGGCAGGTTGGCCGGCGAGACGCCCTCTTCGAGCATCTTTTCCAGGTAGAGCTTACGTTTGTCCAGCGGCAGAGTGATAAAGCGCTTGGCAATCCTCAAAGCAACACTCGTGTCCATCAGAACTCCTCCATTTCGTCAAGCAGGGCTTCCAGCTTGTTCAGTTTCTGTTCGTTGATTGCCCCGCCTCCTGTATCGAGTCGAGCGACAAAGTCGCCCAGGACGGGGTGCTGGAATAGCAGTTGCGGCGTCAACGTCAGGCCCAGTTCAAGGGCGATGCGCGACACGACATTGACCGCCAGCAGCGAGTGCCCGCCGAGTTCGAAGAAATGGTCGTTCAGACCGATGCGTTCCACGGTGAGCACTTGCTGCCAGATTGCCGCGACCTGTTGTTCGAGCTCCGATTGCGGCGCGACATATGCGGCCTGCATCTGGCTGGCATCCACCGTCGGCAGCGCCTTGCGGTCGAGCTTGCCGTTGGGAGTCAGGGGCAACTGCTCGAGGAACAGCAGGTGCGCGGGAATCATGTAGTCAGGTAACGAAGACTTGAGGCCAGTCTTTAGTCCGTCGCGCCGTTGTCGCTGCGCTTCACCGTCGTACACGTCCAGTTGCGCAGCGACCACGTAGGCCACCAGTTGCGCGCCGCCGTCGGCCTCGACCGCCAGCACGGCCGCCTCGCTGATGCCCGGTTGCGCCAGCAGGCGTGCTTCGATTTCACCCAGTTCGATACGGAAACCGCGGATTTTCACCTGATGGTCGATCCGGCCCATGTACTCCAGTTCGCCGTCTTCGCGCTGACGGATCAGGTCACCGGTGCGATAGAGGCGCTCGCCGTTGCGGGCGAACGGATGGGGCACGAACTTCTCGGCAGTCATCGCCGCTTTGCCCAGATAACCGCGTGTGACGCCGGCGCCGGACAGATACAGTTCGGCCGACACGCCTTGCGGCACCGCTTGCAGATCGGCATCGAGCAAATGACTGGCGGAGTGATCCAGGGCCCGACCGATGCGTGCCTGACCACCGGCAGTGCGGCGGGTCCAGGTCGAGTAAGTGGTGTCTTCCGAAGGGCCGTACAGGTCGTAGACATGCTCGATGTCCGGCTGCTGATAGAGCGTGTCCACCAGCCCTTGCTTGAGCGGCTCGCCCGCCAGGTTGATGATCCGCACGCCCGGCGGAATCTGCCCGGCCCGTTGCAGCGCGTTGATCGCCGACGGCACGGTGTTGATCAGGCGCACCTGATCCCGCGCCGGCAGTTGCGGCAGTTCCAGCGCGTTGCGGGCGATGATCAGCGAGCCGCCGTTGGCCAGAGTCACAAACAGCTCCCACACCGACAGGTCGAAGCACACCGAGGTCGAGGCCAGCACGCCCTGGATGTCTTCGCGGCGGTAGACCTTGGCCGACCAGTCGATCAGCGCCATGACGTTGCGATGGGCAATCGCCACGCCTTTCGGCTTGCCGGTGGAGCCGGAGGTGTAGATCACGTAGGCGAGGTTGTCCGGTATCACTGCGGTTTGCGGTGCCTGATCCGGATAGCCGTGCAGTTCAACTTGATCCAGCAACAACACTTGCGTGTCGGACGGCACGGCCAACGTGGCAGCCAGTTCCTGCTCCGTCAGCAGCACTCGCGCACGGCTGTCTTCGAGCATGTACGCCACGCGGTCAGCCGGGTAGTCCGGGTCCAGTGGCACGTAGGCGCCGCCGGCCTTGAGGACCGCCAGCAAGGCAATCAGCAACTGCTCGGAACGTGGCAATGCCACGCCCACCCGCACTTCCGGGCCGACGCCGAGTTCGATCAGCTTGTGCGCGAGGCGGTTGGCCCGCACATCCAGTTCGGCGTAGGTCAACTGCGTGTCGGCGAAGGTGACGGCCAGCGCATTCGGGGTTGCGGCCACCTGACGGGCGATGCTCTGGTGGATGCACAGGTCGGTGACAAAATCGCTGTGAACCGTAGCCGTTTCGAGCAGATGCAACTCGCTGAGCGAGCGCTCGCCCGCCTCGGTCATTTGCTCAAGCAGACGCTGCAAGTGCGCGCCCAGTTGCGCCACGCTGGCATCGGCGAAGCTGTCGCGCTGATAGCTGAAGTGCACCGACAGTTCGACCCCCAGATGCACCAGCAGGGTCAACGGGTAGTTGGTCTGCTCGTGGTTCTCCACCGGACCGAATCGCAGGCCTTGCGGTGCGCCGTGCTCCAGCGCTTCGGCGATCGGGTAGTTCTCGAACACCATCAGGCTGTCGAACAGCGCGTCACCGCCCTGCCCGGCCCAGCGCTGGATCTGCGCCAGCGGCGTGTGTTCGAACTCGCGCAGCGCCAGGTTCTGCGCCTGCACGGCCTGCAGCCAGCTGGCCAGGCTCTGCTGCGCTTGCGGCGCGGCGATCACCGGCAAGGTGTTGATGAACAGACCGACCTGCTGCTCGGCCCCCGGCAGATCCGCCGGACGCCCGGCGACAGTGGCGCCGAACGCCACGCAATCCTTGCCGGTGTAGCGTTGCAACAGCAGCAGCCAGGCAGCTTGCACCAGGGTGTTGACGGTGACTTTCGAGGCCCGGGCGAACTCGCCCAGACGCTGGGTCAGACCGGCATCGAGTACCTGGAAATGATCGCCGTAACCGGCACTCGGCAGACCGGCATTCGGCCGCGCAATGGCATCGGCCAGACGGGTCGGCTCCTGCAGGTTGCCCAGCGCCGCCAGCCAGAAGGCTTCGGCGGTTGCAGCATCCTGACGCTGCAGCCAGGCAATGTAATCGCGGTAACGCCCGGTCGGACGCGGCACCGCTTCGCCGCTGTAGTGCTGCAACACTTCACCGAGCAACTGCGCGCTGCTCCAGCCGTCCATCAGGATGTGATGGTTGGTGTAGATCAGGTGATGCCGGTTTTCGGCGACGCGCACCAGCACCAGCCGCAGCAACGGTGCGCGGGTCAGGTCCAGGCCTTGGGCACGTTCGTCATCGGCGAGTTTTTTCAGTGCGGCATCGAGGTCGGCCTGGCCGCTCCAGTCGAGTACGCGGAACGGCACGTCGAGCTGACGCTGCACCACTTGCAGCGGCTGCTCCAGATCACCCTGCCAGACGAATCCGGTACGCAGGATGTCATGGGCATCCACCACCGCTTGCCACGCGGCGCGGAAACGCTGCGGGTCGACGCCATCGACGTCCAGGCGCATCTGGTTGATGTAGTCGCCGTTGCCGTGTTCGAGCAAGGTGTGGAACAGCATGCCCTGCTGCATCGGCGACAGCGGGTAGATGTCGTCGATGGCCTGCGGTTGCGGCGCCAGCACGTCGAGCTGGGCCTGGGTCAGGGTCGCCAGCGGGAAGTCCGACGGGGTCACGCCACGGTTGGCGCGGTCACAGCAATGGGCAATCAGGGCGGTCAGTTCTTGCAGATAGTCGTCGGCCAGGCGCTGGATGGTCGCCGGCTCGAACATCTCGCGGCTGAAGGTCCAGCTCAGGTCCAGCTCGCCGTTGAACACCTTGCCGTCGAGGGCCAGCGGGCTGCCCAGCGGCCCCTGCATATTCACTTCTTCGCCACCGGACTCGCTGGTCGGCACGAACAGCGCAGCGTCGCCGGCCTCGAAACTGCCGTCGAACTGGCCCAGGTAGTTGAAGGTCAGGCGCGGCGTCGGCAGCGCTTGCAGGGTCGCCCGGGCGTGGTCGTCGCCCAGGTGCGCGAGAGCGCCGAAGCCGATGCCTTTGTTCGGGATCGCCCGCAGTTGTTCCTTGATCTGCTTCAGCGAGGTGCCGAGGTCAGCGACCGGGGTCAGCTTTGCCGGGAACAGGCTGGTGAACCAGCCCACGGTGCGGGTCAGATCGACGTGATCAAACAAGTCTTCGCGACCGTGCCCTTCCAGTTGCACCAGCACATGGTCGTCGCCGGTCCAGCGCACCATCACCCGGGCCAATGCGGTCAGCAACAGGTCGTTGACCTGAGTGCGGTAGGCCGCCGGGGCTTCCTGCAACAGCTGGCGGGTCAGGGTTTTGTCCAGCGGCGTGCGGATCGCCATGGCCTGGCAATGCTGCTGACCACCCTGCGGGTTGTCGCACGGCAATGCATTCGATGTGCCTTGCAGTTGCTGTTGCCAGTAGCCCAGCTCGGCTTGCAACGGCGCACTGCCGGCGTAGTCCTGCAAGGCTTCGGCCCAGGCTTTCACCGCACTGGTCCTGGCCGGCAGGTGTAAGGCTGCACCCGACTGAATCTGCCGGTAAGCGCTTTGCAGGTCTTCGAACAGAATCCGCCACGACACGCCATCCACCACCAGGTGATGAACCACCAGCAGCAGACGCTGGCTGCCATCGGCAAGGTTCGCCAGCACCGCGCGGATCAGCGAACCGTCGCTCAGTTGCAGGCTGCGCTGGGCCTTGTTGCCGAGGACTTCGAGGGCCGCCAGATCGGCGACCTCGACCTGCCACAACACGGTTTCGCCTGCCTGGTTTTCGATATCGCGGTACTGCGCCGTCCAGCCCCGGGCCTGCTCGACAAACGCCAGGCGCAAGCTGTCGTGATGCGCCACCACGGCATCCAGCGCCTGCTCAAGAACAGCCGCATCCAACGCTTGAGTGGTCTTGAGCATCACCGACTGGTTCCAGTGATGACGGTCAGGAATCGACTGCGCGAAGAACCACTGATGAATCGGCAGCAACGCGGTTTCACCGGTCACCGGTTGCTGATCGATCGGCTGCACCGCTTCGCCGGTCTGCACCACATTGGCCAGCGCCTGAATGGTCTGGTGCTGGAACAGGTCTTTCGGGGTGAAGCGCAATCCGGCCTGACGGGCACGGCTGACCACCTGGATCGAGATGATCGAATCGCCGCCCAGCTCGAAGAAGTTGTCGGTCAGACCGACGCGCTCCAGCTTCAGCACGTCCTGCCAGATCGTTGCCAGTTGCTGCTCCAGCGCGCTTTGCGGTGCCACGTAGGTTTGCTGCAACTGACTGACGTCAGGCTTCGGCAGGTTCTTGCGATCGAGTTTGCCGTTCGGTGTCAGCGGCATGCGCTCGAGGGTCAGCACGTAGGCCGGCACCATGTGCGCCGGCAATGTGGCCTTGAGTTGCGCTCGCAATTGCTCGGCGAAATCCGTCTGTTGCGAGTCGCCGACCACATACGCCACCAGTCGTTTGCTGCCGGCGCTTTCCTGCGCCACGACCACCGCTTCGCGCACCCCATCGAGGGCTTGCAGACGGGCTTCGATCTCGCCCAGTTCGATACGGAAACCCCGGATCTTTACCTGATTGTCGATACGCTCCAGGTAATCGAAGGTGCCGTCAGGGCGCTGGCGCACCAGGTCGCCGGTGCGGTACAGCACACCACCGGTCGTGCTGAACGGATCCGCCACAAAGCGCTCGGCGGTCATCGCCGGGCGATTCAGGTAACCCCGGGCCACGCCGCTGCCACCGAGGTACAACTCGCCGGCCATACCTTGGGGCAGCAGGTTCAGATCGGCGTCGAGCACGTAGGCGCTGCGGTCGCCGATGCGGCTGCCGATCGGCGCATAGGCGGCGCCGCACGGCACTTCGCGACCGGCCTTCCAGATCAGCGGTGTGACCACGGTTTCGGTCGGGCCGTAACCGTTGATGATGTATTCCGGGTTCAGCGCACGTTTGACCCGTTCGAAGCTGGCGCTCGGCACCGCATCGCCGCCAAAGCAGTAGATGCGCACCTGCGGCGGATTGCCCACGCGCTCGGCGTGTTCGGCCAGCTGTTGCAGGTACACCGGCGGGAACGCGGCCACGGTCACGCCGTGTTCGATCATCGCGTTATAGGTCTGCTCCGGGGTCCACAGGCTGTCGTCGCGGATCAGCAGCGAGCCGCCGTGGGTCAGGCTGGTCAGCCAGCGCTCATGGGCGCCGTCGAAGGCGAACGACATGAAATGGAATTCGCAATCGCTGTCGCGCATTTCGTAGCGCTCGCCGATGGCCTGGCAGTGCATCGCCAGCGGCCCGTGGGTGACGCTGACACCTTTCGGGTTGCCGGTGGAACCGGAGGTGTAGATCACGTAGGCCAGATTGTCCGGATCCAGCGCCACCACCGGCGCCTGTGCCGAATGGCCGCTGAGGTCGAGGCGATCGAGTTCCAGCACGCTCATGGCGTCGTCGAGCGGCAGTTGCGCCGACACACGGGAGTCGGTCAGCAGCAACGTCAGACCGGAATCCTGCATCAGGTACGCCAGACGCTCGCGCGGGTAGCTCGTATCCAGCGGCACATAAGCGCCGCCGGTCTTGAGCACCGCGAGCAGGGCAACGATCAGACCTTCACCACGCGGCATCGCCACGCCGACCCGCACTTCGGCGCGCACGCCACGGGCCACCAGTTCATGGGCCAGACGGTTGGCCCGGGCATCCAGTTCACCGTAGCTGTAATGCCTGCCATCGAAAATGACCGCCGTGCGATCCGGTTGCTGCGCCGCCAATCGGGCGTAGCGCTGGTGTACCGGGATATCGACCGGATACGCCTGCGGATGGTTTTGCGCCTGCTGCCGCGCCTGTTCGTCGGCAGTGGCCAGGGCGATTTCACCGAGACGACGTCCGGCGGATTCGGCAAATTGTTCCAGCAGGTGCAGCAACTGCGCGCTCAGGCGCTCGACGGTGGCGACGCTGAAATGCGTCTGGTCGAAGCTCATGTGCAGCGCCAGGGTTTTGCCCAGCGTCACGCCGAGGGTCAGCGGATAGTGGGTCTGATCCTGGTTGGTCACTTCGCCGAATACCACGCCTCGGGCGGTGCCGTGTTGCAAGGCTTCGGAAATCGGGAAGTTTTCGAATACCAGCAGCGTGTCGAACAACGACTCGCCACCCTGCCCGGCCCAGCGCTGGATGTTCGCCAGCGGTGTGTGCTCGAACTCGCGCAGCGACAGGTTCTGCGCCTGTACGGCTGCCAGCCACGCGGCCACGGTCTGATCGGGACGACTGCCGGCGATCACCGGCAAGGTGTTGATGAACAGGCCGACCTGCTGCTCGATGCCCACCAGTTCCGCCGGACGCCCGGCCACGGTGGTGCCGAACGCCACGCAGGCGTTGCCGGTGTAACGCTGCAACAGCAGCAGCCACGCGGCTTGCACCAGGGTGTTGACGGTGACTTTCTGTTCACGGGCGAAGGCGTTCAATCGAGCGGTGCGCGGTGCATCGAGCTCGTAATGCTTGAGCCGGTGACCGACTTCGCTGCGCACCTCGCCACCGCCGGCAGCGGCCTGCGCCAGCATCGCAGGCTCGTGGAAATCCGCCAGTTGTTGCAGCCAGAACGCTTCGCTGACGGCGGCGTCCTGACGTTGCAGCCACTGGATGTAATCCGCATAACGGCTGACCGGACGCGGCGGTTGCTGCCCGGCATAACGTTGCAGGACTTCGCCAAGCATCTGCGCGCTGCTCCAGCCGTCCATCAGGATGTGGTGGTTGGTGAAGATCAGGTGATGGCGGTTGTCGTCGATGCGAATCAGGGTCACCCGCAGCAGCCCGGGCCGGGTCAGGTCGAAACCTTCGGCCAGATCGGCAGCGGTGAAATCCTTGAGGGCCTGAGCGATGTCGCTGCGCTCGCGCCAGTCGAGCAGCGTGTACGGCAACGTCAGTTGGCGATGGATGATTTGCAGTTGTTCCTGCAATTGGCCCTGCCAGATGAAACCGCTGCGCAGGATGTCGTGGGCGTCCATGGTCGCTTGCCACGCCGCACGGAAACGCTCGGGATCGAGGCCGTCGACATCGACGCACAACTGGTTGATGTAGGTGCCGGTGCCCTGCTCGTACAAGGTGTGGAACAGCATGCCCTGTTGCATCGGCGACAACGGATAGAGGTCTTCGATATTGGCGGCCGGCACCGGGATCGCGTCCAGTTGCGCCTGATCGATGTGCGCCAGCGGGAAGTCCGACGGCGTCACGCCCATCGAATCCGCCTCGCAGCAATGGCGGATCAATGCTTGCAGTTCACGCTCGTAATCCTCGGCCAGCCCGGCGATGGTCGCCTCGTTGAATTGCTCGCGGCTGAAGGTCCAGCGCAGGTCGAGTTCGCCGTTATAGACCTGACCTTCGACGCCCAGCCAGTTATCCAGCGGCGCATCGAGGCTCTGCTCCAGTCCGGCGCTTTCACCAGCCGGGCTGAACAACGCACCGTCCTCGGCATCGAAGCTGCCGTCGAACTGGCCCAGGTAGTTGAAGGTAATGCGCGACATCGCCAGCGCCTTGAGGCTGGCCTGGGTGGCGGCGTCACCGAGATGGCGCAGCACGCCGAAACCGATGCCCTTGTTCGGAATGGCGCGCAGTTGTTCCTTGATCTGCTTGATCGCCGCCGCAAAGGAATCCGCCGGTGTCAGGCGCACCGGGAACAGGCTGGTGAACCAGCCGACGGTGCGGGTCAGGTCGACATCGTCGAACAGGTCTTCACGACCGTGGCCTTCCAGCTGGATCAGGGTGTCGGCGTAGCCGGTCCAGCGGCTGATGACCCGCGCCAGCGCGGTCAGCAGCAGGTCGTTAACCTGCGTGCGATAAGCGGCCGGGGCCTGTTGCAGCAATTGCTGGGTGAAGGTTTTGTCGAGGCGGCTGTGCAGCACCAGGGCATGGCGGCTTTGCAGACTGCCCTGCGGGTTATCGCAAGGCAGATCCAGTGCCGCGCCGTCGAGTTGTTGCTTCCAGAATCCGAGTTCAGCCTGCAGTGCTTCGGTCGCGGCATAAGCTTGCAAATGCTCGCCCCAAGCCTTGTAGGCGCTGGTTTTCGCCGGCAGCTTGATGACAGAACCTTGTGCAGCCTGTTGATAAGCCAGCTGCAGGTCCTCCAGCAGAATGCGCCACGAAACACCGTCCACCACCAGGTGATGCACCGCGAGCAACAGGCGCTGGCTGCCATCGGCAACGGTCGCCAACACGGCGCGCAGCAACGGGCCGTCTTGCAGGTTCAGGCTTTGCTGGGCCTTGGCGTACAGCGCTTGCACATCGGCATCGGGGAGATTGTCGGCAGTCCACAACAGCTCCGGGTCGTGCGCCAGCGCTGCCACCTCGGCACGCCAACCTTGAGCGTCTTCGACGAAACGCGACCGCAGGCCATCGTGATGGGCGACCAACGCGTTCAGCGCTTGCAGCAGCGCCTCGGCATTCAGGGTCTGGTGGCTGCGCAACAACACCGCCTGGTTCCAGTGCTGGCGCTGGGGAATTTCATCCTCGAAGAACACTTGCTGGATCGGCAGCAACGGCAACTCGCCGGTCACCGGGCCCTGATCAATGCTCACGTCGCCGCTGCCCTGCCGCGCCACGCTGGCCAGGCCTTGCACGGTCTGGTGCTGGAACAGGTCGCGGGGGCTGAAATGAATCCCGGCCTGACGCGAGCGGCTGACCACCTGAATCGAGATGATCGAGTCTCCCCCCAGCTCGAAGAAGTTGTCGGTAAGGCCGACCTGTTCAAGCTTGAGCACGTCCTGCCAGATGTTGGCGATTGTCTGTTCCAGCTCGCTGCGCGGCGCGACGAACGCCTGCTGCATCTGGCTGGCGTCCGGCGCCGGCAAGGCCTTGCGGTCCAGTTTGCCGTTGGGGCTCAGGGGCAATTCGGCAAGGAACAGCAGCTGCGTCGGGATCATGTAGTCCGGCAGGCTGTCCTTGAGCTGCGCCTTGATCGCTTCCCGCGCCGCGCCCTGTTCATCGGCGTCTGCTGCGACCACCGACGCGTCTTTCGGCACCACATAAGCCACCAGCTGCAGGCTGCTGCCGCCCTGCACCGCCAGCACCACGGCTTCGCTGACATCGCTCAGTTCCAGCAGGCGCGCTTCGACTTCGCCGAGTTCGATGCGGAAGCCCCGGATCTTTACTTGATGGTCAACGCGACCGACGTATTCGATCTGGCCATGAGCGTTGTAACGCGCCAGGTCGCCGGTGCGGTACAGGCGTGCACCCGTGCTGGAAAACGGATCGGGAATAAAGCGTTCAGCGGTCAGGTCGGCGCGCTGGAAATAACCACGCGCCAGCAACTCACCGCCGATCAGCAACTCGCCGACCACACCGACCGGGGTTGGCTGACCGTCGGCGTCCAGCAGATACGTATGACGACCCGGCAGCGGCTGACCGATCGGCATTGTCAGCGGCAACGGCTGGCGACCGAAGACGTAGTCGCTGCAATCGAGGGTGGTGGCGGTGACCGTGGCTTCGGTCGGGCCGTAGGTGTTGAGCAATCGGACGTGCTCAAGACCGGCCTGACGCCAGGCTTGTACGCCTTCCGGTGGCATCGCTTCACCACCGCTGTGCACCTGGCGCAGTGCCGCGTAGTCACGCGGGCCAGCAGCGGCGAATTCCTTGGCGATCATGTTCCAGTAAGCAGTGGTCAGGTCCATGACCGTGATGCCGTGCTCGACAATGTTCCGGTACAGGGTTTCGCTGTCCCACACCTCATTGCCGCGCAGCACCACCGAAGCGCCGCAGGTCAGCGGGCCGAACAGTTGCTCGCCGAAGGCATCGAAGTTGAACGTCGCGAATTGCAGCGCGCAATCGGCGGCGCTCAGGCCGTAGTAATGCTGCGAGGCAAATGCGTGCTTGCTCAGGGCGCCGTGGCTGATGCCGACGCCTTTCGGGCGACCGGTGGAGCCGGAGGTGAACATCACGTAGGCCAGGTTGTCGGCCCACACGGTGCGCTGCGGATTGCTTTCGTCAGGGCTTTCCCATACTTCATGTTGATCCAGGCACAGGCTCAGGACGTCCTGCGGCACCGGCAAACGCTCGAGCAAATGGCTTTGGGTCAGCAGCAAGCGGCTGCCGCTGTCTTCGATCATGCCCAGCAGGCGATCACGCGGGTATTGCGGATCCAGCGGCACGTAAGCGCCACCGGCCTTGAGCACGGCGAGAATCGCGACGATCAGTTCCAGTCCGCGCTCCACCGCCACGCCCACCAGCACCTCCGGGCCGACGCCTTGCGCCAGCAGCGTGCGCGCCAGACGATTGGCCCGGGCGTTGAGCTGGCGATAGGTCAGTCGCTGGTCATCGAAAATCAGCGCGACGGCATCCGGTGTCAGTTCGGCCTGGGCTTCAAACAGTTGATACACCGGGCGCTCGCTCGGCCATTGCGCGTCGTGGCGACCCCAATCCTTGGTCAGTTGTGTGAGCTCGGTCGATTCCAACAGCGCGAGGTCACCGACACGCTGCTGCGGATCGCTGGCGATGCTGCGCAGCAGGTTGGTCCAGTGGCGCGCCATGCGCTCGATGGTTTCAGGCTCGAACAGATCCGTGGCGTAGGTGAACGCCGCGTGCAGCTGCCCGCCCTTCTCGTAGGTGTCCAGGCTCAAGTCGAACTGGGTGCTGCGGCTTTCCCATTCGATAACGCCCAGCTCCAGACCGCTGCCAACCTTGAGCGTGGTGACATCGGCGACTTCCGGCTGGTGGTTGTACATCACCTGGAACAGCGGGTTGTAGCTGAGGCTGCGTTCCAGTTTCAGCGCCTCGACCAGTCGTTCGAACGGCAGGTCCTGATGGGCCTGGGCGCCGAGGGCGGTTTCCTTGAGATCACGCAGCAGATCGGCGAAGGCGGTCTGGCCGTGCAGTTGCACGCGCAGGACCTGAGTGTTGACGAAGAAGCCGATCAGCCCTTCGATTTCCCGGCGGTTGCGGTTGGCGATCGGCACGCCGATGCGCAGGTCGCTCTGCCCGGTGTAACGGTGCAGCAGAATATTGAAGGTGGCGAGCAACAGCATGAACAGCGTCACCCCGTGCTGGCGGGCGATGCCGCGCAATTGCTCGACCAGCGCAGCGTCCACCACGCTTTCCAGGCGCCGGCCCTGATTGCTCGGCAGCACCGGGCGCGGATGATCCACCGGCAACTCCAGCACCGGATGTTCGTCGCCCATCTGCGCCAGCCAGTAGTCGAGTTGACGCTGTTGCTCACCCGCTTCCAGCCAGCGGCGTTGCCACAGGGCGTAGTCGCTGTATTGCACCGCCAGCGGCGGCAGGTCGGCAGCACGGCCCTGATCATGGGCGTCATAGAAGCGGCAGAATTCGTCGATCAGCACGTTCATCGACCAGCCATCGGACACGATGTGGTGCAGGGTCAGCAGCAACACATGTTCCTGCTCGCCCAGCTGCAACAGGCGCACCCGCAGCAGCGGGCCGTTGGCCAGGTCGAACGGCAGCAGCGATTGTTCCTGCGCGGCGGCGGCCACGCGGGTTTCACGTTCGGCGGCAGGCAAATCGCCGAGGTCGATGCGCTGGATGTCCAGCGGCTGTTGCAGCGGCACTTGCAGCAGGCTGTCGTCGGGCTGCTGCCGGAACACCGTGCGCAGGGTTTCGTGTCGCTCGATCAGGCTGGCGAAGGCTTGCTCCAGCGCGGCCTGGTTCAGGCGACCGGTCAGGCGCACCGCCGCCGGCAGGTTGTAGGCACCGCTTTGCGGATCGAGATGCCAGAGAAACCACATGCGCTGCTGCGCGTAGGACAGCGCCTTGCGATCCTCGGCCTCGACCCCGGCCGGAATCGGAAACCTTGAAAAATCCACGCCTTCGCGTTGCAGGGCGGCGAGGAACATCTGGCGCTTTTCCAGCGGCAACCCGATAAACCGGCGAGCGAGTTTCAAGGAGTCATCAGCATTCATTTCTTGGGATCCGGATTCAGTAGGCAAGAAGCACAAAGGCACGTCGTCCCTATAAAACGAATCCAGACCTGAAAAATTAGCGATTGAGAAGAAGTGTCAGAAGCAACTGTGGGGCAAGCCCGCTCCCACAGTTTTCAGGATGAGTTGGAGGTCGGGCTAGACGGCAGCCATCAAGCTGTGGCGCCGGTGATGCACTTCAAGTTGATCCTTGATCACCTTGAGCACCCTGGCTTCATGTTCATGAATGAAGAAATGCCCGCCGGCCAGCATGTCCACCGAGAAGCTGCCCGAGGTTTCCTTGCTCCAGCCGATCAACTGTTCGGTGGTGGCCTTGTCAGCCTTGCCGCCCAGCACGTGCACCGGGCACTTGAGCAGCGGGCGCTGCAATGGCTGGAATCTGCCGCAGAGCAGAAAGTCCGCACGCAGGATCGGCAAGGTCAGGCTCATCAGCTCTTCGTTGGCCAGCACCTCTTCGCTGGTGCCGTTGAGTGTGCGCAGCTGGTCGATCAGCTCGGCGTCTGTCTTGGGATCGGCAAAACCCCGGTCGTATTCGGCGCGCATGGTTGGTGCGGCGGTGCCCGAGGCGAACAGCGCCACGGGTTCCGGGCACCCCAGCGCTCGCAGCGCGTGGGCGATTTCGCACGCCATCAAGGCGCCCAGACTGTGGCCGAACAAGGCATACGGAGCCTTGAGTGTCGGGCGCAATTCCTTGGCCAACTGCATGGCCAGCACGCGCATGTCGGTGTGCAGCGGCTCGTCGAACCGTGCACCGCGCCCGGGCAGTTCCACCGGCTGCAGTTGCAGCCATTGCGGCAGTTTGGGCCGCCAGCGGCTGTAGACCATGGCACTGGCGCCGGAGTACGGCAGGCACAGCAGGGTCAGCTTGGTCACCACGTTTCCCTCGAAAAAGTCTCTTCAAAAGGGTACGGATCAACGGTCGGGCAAATTAGTCGGCGGCGGCTAAATTTCCCCCGCAAAGCCTCGTTAACCGTTCAGACCAAAACAACAACGAGGATTCACCGTGGACCTGCAGAGCATTCTGGGCAAGCTGTTCGCCAACGCCGGTGCCGTCGGCATCGAAGGCGTTTTTCAATTCGTCTTTGGTCCGCAGCAGGCGTACTGGTCCGAGGTCAAGGCCAGCTCCCGCACCGAAGCCGGTCGACACCCGAGTCCGGACGTGACCATTGAGGTGGCACCGAACGACTTTGCCGGGATCATGACCGGCACCGCCAACGTCGAAGAACTGTTCGCCAGCGGTCGGCTGAAGATCGGCGGCAACATGGGCCTGGCGACGATGCTGCCGCAGATCATCGACCATGCCCGTTACGGTGGTGCGCCGACGCAGAAAGTCGACATGAACAAGCGCTACCCGACACCGCCACGCCACAGTGAAACCATCACCGCCGCACGGCCTGTGCAGACCGTCGTCGAACGCCGACCGCGCAGCGAACTGTCGCGCCAGGCATTCGAAGAACACTACCTGCCTTACGGCACGCCGGTGGTCATCAGCCATGCCCTGCACGACTGGCCGCTGTTCCGGCTCAGCCGCGAAGAATCACTGGTGCATTTCGCCGAACTGCAAGGCATCACCCGCCATGGCGACTACGTGAAGAAAACCTTTTCCACCGAACGGGATTTTCGCTCCACCTCGATGGCCGATTTCATCGCTTCGCTGGACAGCCCGGCGGTCAAGGGCAAGGACGGCGAGCCGCCGGCGTACATGGGCAACAACATCCTGCCGAGCGCCTTGATGCAGCAGATTCAATACCCGCCCTACTTCGATGCGTCGCTGTTCATTGCGCCACGGATCTGGATCGGCCCCAAGGGCACGCTGACGCCGCTGCACCGCGATGACTCCGACAACCTGTTCGCCCAGGTCTGGGGCCAGAAGAAATTCACCCTCGCCGCGCCCCACCATCGCGAAGCGCTGGGCACCTGGTCCACCGCACCGGAGGGTGGTCTGGACGGCTGCGATTTCAACCCGGATGCGCCGGACTACGAGCGTTTTCCCGGCGCACGCGACGTGACATTCCTGCGCGTGACCCTGGAGGCCGGGGATCTGCTGTTCCTGCCCGAAGGCTGGTTCCATCAGGTGGAGTCGGTGTCGACTTCACTGTCCGTCAACTTTTGGGTGAATTCCGGTCGGGGCTGGTAAGCGGCCTATTTGAGGTGACGAAAGCTCTGCACCGCAGAGCCCAGCACCACCGCGCCGGCAACGATCGCCAGCCAGAATCCGCTGCGCGCACCGAAGGCATCCACCAGGCTCCGGAGCCCGCAGCACCGATGGCCACGCCGATGCTCAGGCCGGTCACCAGCCAGGTCAGGCCTTCGGTGAGCTTGGCCGGCGGCACGATGCGTTCGATCAACGCCATCGCCACGATCAGGGTCGGCGAGAAGAACAGCCCCGCAATGAACACCGCGACGGCCAGACCGAAGATGTTGGTGGCCAGCAACAGCGGCAGCGTGGTCACCGCAGTCGCCAGCCCGCCATAGAGAAACAGGCGCGGCAACGGCAGCTTCGAGCGCATCGCCCCGAACGCGATGCCCGCCAGACAAGAGCCGATGGCATACACCGACAAGACGATGCTCGCCGCTGCCGGTTGACCCTGTTGCTGGGCGAACGCAACGCTGACCACATCGACCACGCCAACGATCATGCCCATGGCGACCATCAACAGCAGCAGCCATTGCACGTCGGTGGAGCGAATGATCGAACCTTGGTGATGGGATTCATGAGGATGCACCGGCGGCTCGGTGCTGCGCTGGGCGACGAATGCCGTCACGCCGACGGCCAGCATCAACAATGCCGCCAGCGGTCCGGCCTCGGGAAACACCGCGACGCTCAACCCCACCGACAGCGGCGGCCCGACGATGAAGCAGACTTCGTCGAGTACCGACTCCAGCGCATAGGCCGTCTGCAATTGCGGCTGACCGCGATAGATTTCTGTCCAGCGCGCCCGCACCATCGCTGACATGCTCGGCATGCAACCGGCCAGCGCGGCGCAGATGAACAGCGTCCAGTTCGGTGCCTGCAAACGGGTGCACAGCAGCAACATCAGCAGCGCCCCGCCACCGATCAGCGCCGCCACCGGCAGAATCCGCCCCTGACCGTAACGGTCTACCAGCCGCGACACCTGCGGCGCACAGAATGCCGTGGCCAGGGCAAAGGTCGCCGCCACCCCGCCCGCCAGCGCATAACCGCCAGCCAGTTGCGAGAGCATGGTGATCACACCGATACCGGTCATGGAAATCGGCATGCGCGCAATCATCCCGGCCATCACAAAGGCCCGGGCGCCGGGGGCGTTGAACAGTTCGCGGTAAGGGTTTGCCATCGGATACAGCCTCATCAGGGGCGGCCAACTTGCCACAAAGCCTGACGGGCGGGAAAGCGTGGAATTGTTGGTGGAATGTGAAAAGGCTACTGAATCACTGCCAGCGTGTTTCCCTGGCTGAAAATCCGGAGCAGAACCGCTCATCGTCCCGCCGACCTCCGGAATCACAGCGACCATCTGTCGTGAAACCTGCCTGGCCTGTCAGGTCTGACAGGTGTCATTACAGACGATCTATCTTTTACTACAGCGAATCGAAACGCCCCACACAAGCTCGGACAAAAGACCGATAGCCAAGACTGTCAGGAATCAGGCGATGGACGAAATGTTGATTCTGGTTTCCGCCAAGGATCGTCGGACCGGCGTTGCACCCAAGACACAGGTCCACCTTCAAGGGCTACGCCATCGCGCTTTCTCGATTTTTGTCTTCAACGATCAGGGTCAGTTGCTGATGCAGCAGCGGGCATCAGGTAAATATCACTCCGGTGGACTATGGACCAATACCTGTTGCGGGCATCCCCGACCTGACGAACTGACCGTTACAGCTGCCAATCGTCGATTGCGCGAAGAAATGGGAATGACCTGCAAGCTTCACAAAGTCGCGACGATGCTCTACCACGAGCAGGTTTCCAATCAAATGTTCGAACATGAGTTCGACCATATATTGGCCGGGACAAGCCGGGCAGACCCGATGCCCAACGCCGCTGAGGCACAGGATTGGCAATGGTTGACACTTGCCGATATCGCTTCACGGATAGAGCGTACTCCGGACGATTTCACAGCCTGGTTTCGCCGGATGTTCGAGCAGTTCGGAGTCGAAGGCATAAGCCAATGGTTCATGACTGCTCGGCATTCGCCAGCGCTGCCCTTCGCGCCAGAACAGACTGCGACCCGCGCGGCATCCCCTTGGGCGGTGCCTGCACTGTATTGCCCCGCTCCGTTTCGGATCGATGAGTCGCTGGCCACCGCGGTGGATGACCGGCTGATGCCATGGATTGAACAGATCGGGATTTTCCCGGGGCAACAGTCCAGGGTTCGGTCCATGGGTTTTGGCCGCTTCGCCATGCTCTGCCACACGGACACGGACAATCAGGATCGCTTGCTGCTTGCCGCTCAATGTTTCGCCGCTCTGTTTGCGGTGGATGATTACTACTGTGATGACGAGAGAACCGGTTCCGATCCAGGACTTGTAGGTCCTCGCCTGTCCCTTGCATTGGCTGCACTGGAACCTGTGCATTTGAGCGCACAATACCAAGACGGATTGGAGCAGGCGCTGAACAACGATCCAGTGCTCTTCGCCCTTCGCGCTTACATGCAACACGTCGAGAGCCTCGCCACACCGGCGCAAGTGGCACGCGTACGACACGAAATCATAGCCATGTTCGTCACCATGAACGCCGAAGCGGCCTGGCGTGTCGAGGCCATCACCCCGGCTATCTGGGAATATCTGGCCCAACGCCAGACCAACAGCTTTCTGCCATGCCTGTCGCTGATCGACATCATTGGGGGATATGAGCTACCCGCCAATATCTACAGCGACCCGGCAGTGAGACGTGTCACGACATTGGCCGCGAGTGCCACGATCATTGCCAATGACCTTTTCTCGGCCCTCAAGGAACAACAGGCCGGGATCGGTGATTTCAACCTGCCCTTATTGCTGGTTCGCGATCAGCGAATCTCGCCCGAGAAGGCCATGCAACAGAGTGCCGCGATCCACGACGAAATCATGCGCATGTACGAGGCAGCCGAACTGGCCGTACTGCCGCACGCCTCGCCATTGCTCAAACGCTTCCTGCATGGAATCAAAAGCTGGCTGGCCGGGAGTGTGGAGTGGCATCGCACCAGCGGTCGATATCAAGTCTGAAACTATCGATCTTTTCATGATTGCAGGTGAACTCTCGCCGCCGCCCTTCAGTCAGCTAAGTAAGCTCTCAACCCAAGGCGCGACCCTGCATGCAGATTTCCCTCGCCCGCCAGGTGGCACTGGTCACCGGTGCCAGTTCCGGCATCGGCCACGGCGCCGCCAGAGCTCTGGCCGCCGCCGGTGCCGCCGTGGTCATCAACTACAACCGTCAGGCCGAACCTGCCGAAGCGCTGGCCCGGCGGATCGTCGCCGACGGGGGGCAGGCCATTGCCATTGGCGCCGACGTTTCGAACGAAGAAGACGTTGAGCGACTGTTTCAACAGACCCTCGATGCCTTCGGCACGCTGGACATTCTGGTGGCCAATTCCGGCCTGCAAAAGGACGCGGCGGCGGTGGATCTGTCGTTGGCCGACTGGAATGAAGTCATCGGCGTCAACCTCACCGGTCAGTTCCTCTGCGCCCGCGCTGCGCTGCGGATTTTCAATCGTCAGGGCGTGCGTGAAGGCGTATCCCGGGCCGCCGGCAAGATCATCCACATGAGCTCGGTGCACCAGCGCATTCCATGGGCCGGGCACGTCAATTACGCAGCGTCCAAGGGCGGTGTCGATCAGTTGATGCAGACCCTGGCCCAGGAAGTCAGCCAGCAGCGGATCCGCGTCAACGGCATCGCGCCGGGGGCGATCCGCACGGCCATCAATAAAGACACCACCGAAGGCGACGCCGGGCAGGCCCTGCTCAAACTCATCCCTTACGGGCGTATCGGCGATGTCGAAGACGTGGCCAACGCGGTGGTCTTCCTCGCCTCCGATGCCTCCGACTACATCGTCGGCACCACCCTGTTCATCGACGGCGGCATGAGCCTCTATCCGGAGTTCCGTGGCAATGGCTGAACATCATTCCGAACGACAAAGCGCCATCGATGCCCACGGCATCATCGGCGACCTGCGCAGCGCGGCGCTGATCAATGACAAGGGCAGCGTGGATTTCTTCTGCTGGCCGGAGTTCGACAGTCCGTCGATCTTCTGTTCGCTGCTGGACACGCCCGATGCCGGAATCTTTCAGCTGGCCCCGGACCTGCCCGACGCCCGCCGCGAGCAGATTTACCTGCCGGACACCAACGTCCTGCAAACCCGCTGGCTGAGCGACCACGCCGTGGTGGAGATCACCGATCTGCTGCCCATCGGCGACAACGACGAGGCGTTGCCGCTGTTGATGCGCCGGGTGCGGGTGGTCAGCGGGCAGGCAACGTTCCACCTGCGTTGCGCCGTCCGGCATGACTATGCCCGCGCAGACACCCGCGCCGTCATCGACAAGAACGACGTGCTGTTCAGCGCCAGCGGCCAGCCGACACTGCGGCTGGCCTCGGATCAAGGCTTGAACGTCGATCAGAAAGCAGCCGTCGCGCAGTTCACCCTGAAGCAGGATGAGACAGCTGCCTTCATGCTCGGCGCCAGCGACGACCCGCGCTTTGCCGAAGGGGCCGACGAGCTCTGTATCGAACGCACGCTGAAGTTCTGGCGCGACTGGATCGGTCAGTCCAACTATCGCGGTCGCTGGCGGGAAATGGTCAACCGTTCGGCCCTGGCCCTGAAGCTGCTGACCTCCCGCCAGCACGGCGCAATCCTCGCCGCCGCCACTTTCGGCCTCCCGGAAACACCCGGCGGCGAACGCAACTGGGACTATCGCTACACCTGGATCCGCGATGCGTCGTTCACCGTCTACGCCTTCATGCGCCTGGGTTTCATCGACGAAGCCAACGGCTACATGCGCTGGCTGCGCGGGCGGGTCAGCGATTGCAGCGATCAGCCGATGAAGCTGAACATCCTTTACGCCATCGACGGACGCCAGGAACTGCCGGAAACCGAACTCACGCATTTGTCCGGTCATGGCGGCGCAAAACCGGTGCGCATCGGCAATGGCGCCTACGATCAGATTCAACTGGATATCTTCGGCGAACTGATGGACGCCGTTTATCTGGTCAACAAATACGGCGACGCAATTTCCCACGAAGGCTGGAAACACGTAATGGAAGTCGTCGATCAGGTCTGTGAGACCTGGCAGACCAAGGACGTCGGTATCTGGGAAATGCGTGGCGAGCAACATCACTTCCTGCATTCGCGCCTGATGTGCTGGGTGGCAGTGGACCGGGCGATCCGGCTGGCGTCGAAACGCTCGCTGCCGGCACCTTTCGCCCGCTGGGACCAGACCCGCCAGGCCATTTATACCGATATCTGGAACAACTTCTGGAACGAAGAGCGCGGGCACTTCGTGCAGTACCAGGGTGGTACTGCGCTGGATGGTTCGATGTTGTTGATACCGCTGGTACGTTTTGTCAGCGCCAAGGATCCGAAATGGCTGGCGACACTGGCCGCTATCGAGAAGCATCTGGTGCGCGACGGCATGGTTTATCGCTACCGCAACGATGACACCGGCATCGACGGCCTGGCCGGCACCGAAGGCGCCTTCGCGGCGTGCTCGTTCTGGTACGTCGAATGCCTGGCCCGGGCCGGGCAAGTGGACAAGGCCCACCTGGAATTCGAACAACTGTTGCGCTACGCCAATCCCCTGGGGTTGTACGCGGAGGAGTTCGACAGCCGTGGCCGGCATCTGGGCAACACGCCACAGGCGCTGACGCATCTGGCACTGATCAGCGCGGCGTGTTTTCTCGATCGCAAGTTGAGTGGGACAAAGAGTGAATGGCAGCCGTAAAGCCATCAGATTCTGTAGGAAATACGCCCGGCACTCGCTCTGATCGTGGCTAATCCCTACACGCAAATAAACAGAATCACAGCAGTCGTGGCGAGGGAGCTTGCTCCCGCCGGATGGTGCAGCGACACCCCAGGCCCTGCCCCCGCACTTCCCCTGAGAGACTGCTCAGCCCGGCTTTGCGACGGCTGCGCAGCCGGACGGGAGCAAGCTCCCTCGCCACGACTGGCAGTACCTGACTGCCTACAGCCAATCAACAAACCCCAAACATTCCCTGCCCGTAACTTGCACTTACACCCCGAAATACCTTGTTGCCAGCGGTTACGTCCCCCCCTACCATCCACCGCAACGGGCACAGCGGAGCTGTCCAATAAAAACCCGATTCAAGGAACCAGAATGAGCCAACGCATCCACCGCCCCATCGACTCCCCTTTTAGGTCTGGCCTGACCCGCGACGAACTGTGGGAAGCCGCCGACAAGGGCCTGATCAAATGCTGGGAAATCGGCCGCCAGCGCGCCGCCCGCTTCCCCGATCTCGCCCAACGCTGCCGCGCCGACGAGTTGCCGGTGCTCGGCTGGAAAGGTGGCGTGAGCCGCAGCCTGAAGAAAAACGAAAAATACGGCTCGCTGAAATACCTGGCTCAGTGGCAGGGGTTGCGTGGGGAAGATCTGGATATCGATCTGGGTGCAGAGCGGGTCATGACCTGTTCGCGGACGAAAATGGTGGTGACGTTTACACCGGATCGCAGCAAGTATTTCAATCAGGTGGCGGAAGCCGAGGCTTAAGGAGACTTTCCATGACCCGTGCCGACATCCGATTCAGCCAGACCGCCAGTCTGACCATCGCCCATGAACATCACGGCCCGGAAAACGGCACGCCGGTCATCCTGCTTCACGGCTTCCCCTACTCGCCTCGCGCCTACGACGAAATCGCCCCGCCCCTCGCCGCCGAGGGTTACCGGGTGATCGTGCCGTACTTGCGTGGCTACGGGCCGACCCGTTTCAACAGCCCGGACACGCTGCGTTCCGGCCAGCAAGCGGCGCTGGCTCAGGATCTGCTGGATCTGATGGACGCACTGGGTATCGAACAAGCGACGCTGTGCGGTTACGACTGGGGCGGTCGGGCGGCGTGCATTGTGGCGGCGTTGTATCCCGAGCGGGTGCGTGGGTTGGTGACGGGCGATGGCTACAACCTGCAAGACATTCCGAATTCGATCCAGCCGCTGGATCCCGAGACCGAGCACCGCTTCTGGTATCAGTACTACTTCCACACGCCCCGTGGCGTTGCAGGGCTGACGCAGAACCGGCGGGCGCTGTGCGAGTTGCTCTGGCAGTTGTGGTCGCCGACCTGGGCGCGGAACGCCGAGCGTTATCCGCTGAGCGCTCCGGCGTTCGACAACCCGGATTTCGTCGAGGTGGTGATTCACTCCTATCGCCATCGCTTCATGTATGCGCCGGGCGATCCGGCGCTGGAGTGGATGGAGCAGGCGCTGGAAAAACAGCCGGCGATCGGCGTGCCGACGATTTCCCTGTGCGGTGCCGATGACGGGGTGGGCCCGGCGCCGGAAGACGATGAAGATGCCCATCACTTCACCGGGACTTATGAGAGGCGGGTGTTGGCGGGTGTCGGGCACAACATTCCCGAGGAAGCGCCGCAAGAGACGCTCAGGGCATTACTGGATCTGCTTCGGCACTGACCGAAAACCGCTCCCGATACGCCTGCGGCGTCACACCCATGGCCCGCAGGAAGCTGCGTCTTAACGTCTCTTCACTGCCAAATCCACAATTAGCCGCGACCCGCTTGATCGGCAACCCGGTGTCACTCAACAACCGGCGAGCGGTTTCGACGCGGATCAGTTCGATGGCCCGGGCCGGGGTCTGGCCGGTGTCGGCGCGGTAGTGGCGCACGAAACTGCGCTCGCTCATGCCGGCCTGTTCGGCAAGGGTCGGGATGCCCAGATCGCAGGTCAGGTGTTCGGCGATCCACGCGTGCAAATCATCGAAGCGATTGCCTTGTTTTTGCAGCGACAGCGTCACGCTGAATTGCGACTGCCCGCCCGGGCGCTTGAGAAACACCACCAGTTGCCGGGCGACGTCCAGCGCCATGTCGCGGCCTAGATCGTCTTCGACCATGGCCAGCGCCAGGTCGATGCCGGCAGTGACGCCCGCCGAGGTCCAGACCGGACCGTCATTGATGAAGATCGGATTGGGCTCGACCTGCAAGCGCGGGTGTTTCTGTGCCAGTTGCTCGCAACGGGTCCAGTGGGTGACCACCCGGCGACCGTCGAGCCAGCCACTGGCGGCCAGCAGAAATGCGCCGGTACAGACCGACGCCACGCGCCGGCAGCCGCTGGCGTGTTCGCGCACCCAACTCACCAATTCAGCGTCTTCGGCAGCGGCGTAAACGCCCCAGCCACCGGCGATGATCAGGGTATCGCTGGCCTGCTCCGGCAACGGTTCGGCGAGCAGCGCCAAACCGGCGGACGAGTTCACCGCCCCGCCACCACTGGCGATGACCGTTGGCGTATACGGCGCAGGCAAACCCTGCTGGCGGGCCATGTCGTTGGCCGAAGCAAAAACCTGCAACGGCCCGGTGACATCAAGCAGCTGCACATTGGCGAACGCGAGGACGTGGATAGTTTTCGGCATTTGGCGTAATTCGAGGGTTTATTGGCGTATGCGCCAAAACCTACCCGCCTACAGTGAAGCCGTCCACCCATTTTTCACGGAGAAAAACCATGGCGTTGCAGATCGGTTTTCTGTTGTTTCCCCAGGTGCAGCAACTCGACCTGACCGGCCCGTACGACGTACTGGCCTCGTTGCCGGACGTGCAAGTGCACCTGATCTGGAAGGATCTGGTGCCGGTGACTTCCAGCACCGGGCTGCTGCTGAAACCGACCATCACCTTTGATGATTGCCCGAATCTGGACGTGATCTGCGTTCCCGGCGGTGCCGGGGTCGGGCCACTGATGGAAGATGAACAGACCCTGGCCTTCATCAAGGCGCAAGCGGCGCAGGCGCGGTACGTGACGTCGGTGTGCACCGGTTCGCTGGTACTTGGCGCGGCGGGACTGTTGCAGGGAAAACGGGCGACCACGCATTGGGCCTATCACGAACTGCTGCCAACCTTGGGCGCCATTGCGGTGAAGGATCGAGTGGTGCGCGACGGCAATCTGTTCACCGGGGGCGGCATTACTGCCGGGATCGATTTTGCGTTGACGCTGGCAGAGGAACTGGTCGGTGCCGACAAGGCACAGCTGATCCAGCTGCAGCTTGAATATGCACCGGCGCCGCCGTTTGATGCGGGCAGCCCCGAGACCGCGCCGAGCGCAATTGTCGAAGAGGCGCGTAAACGTGCGGCACCTTCGCTGAAGCTGCGCACTGAAATCACCGAGCGCGCTGCGGCGAAACTTAACCTGCGCTGATCCTCCAGCCAAACACAAAACCCTGTGGGAGCGAGCCTGCTCGCGAAGCGGGCGTGTCAGTTGACCTTTGTGCCACTGACCCACCGCCATCGCGAGCAAGCTCGCTCCCACAGGGGGTCCTTGCCCTCCTTCAAATCTCATACAGGGATTGGCGCTGTCCCTGACTTGCCCTGCACCTTCACTTGTCCCCTCGCCCCCACCCGTGTAGAAAGCCTGTCCACCCATCGTGCACAAGGACTTTCCATGACCGCTCTGCCATGGCTCTATCTCGGGCTTCTCAGCCTGGGTTACGGATTGGCGCTGAGCTTCGGCCAGCTCGGCTGGCTGGCGCTGATCTCCATCGCACTGCTGGTGTTCGCCGGCTACGCCGTGCGCCAGCAAACGGTGCCGGTCGGGCGTTTTCTCGGCCATGGCCTGTTTATCGTGCTGGCTCTGGCACTGGCCATGCACTGGCTGCCGGGCTTCTACAACGGTCGGGCCATCCCGGCGCAGCGCTTCACCGACGACGCCGTGCCGTTTTCGATGTTCGTGAACCTCGACAAACCGCTGATCGGCTTCTGGCTGTTGCTGGTCTGCCCTTGGATCGTCGCGCGGCGCTCGTTGCGCCTGACGGTGTATGCCACCGCACTGGCATTGACGTTGAGCGTGATTGTGGCCCTCGGCGGCGCAGTGTTGCTGGGCATGATCACCTGGGCGCCGAAATGGCCGGATCAGGCGTGGCTGTGGGTGCTGAACAACCTGCTGCTGGTGACGCTGGTCGAAGAAGCGCTGTTTCGCGGCTATATACAGGGCGGCCTCGGCCGGCGCTTCAAACACCTGCCCTACGGCGACAATCTTGCGCTGCTGCTGGCGTCCCTGCTGTTCGGCCTGGTGCACGTGGGCGCCGGCTGGCAATGGGTGTTGCTGGCGGGCCTGGCGGGTGTCGGCTATGGTCTGGCCTATCGATTTGGCGGGCTTGGTGCTGCGATCGCCACGCACTTTGGTCTGAACCTGCTGCATTTCAGCCTGTTCACCTATCCGATGCTCGCCGGTTGAAGCAAGAGCCGTTTTGCGACGCCGTACTTATAAATGAAAAAAAACTTCAATAAATCGCCGACCCCGCCGACAACCTTTCAAAGCCTTGCGGATTGAAAAACCATGCGTAATAACCAGCCCATTACACAACGCGAACGGACTTTCCCGGCTCAGCAACGGTTGATCTCCACAACCGACGCCAAGGGCGTGATCACCTACTGCAACGACGCCTTCGTCGAAATCAGCGGGTTTTCGCGTGAAGAACTGATCCGTGCGCCGCACAACCTGGTTCGTCACCCTGACGTCCCGGCGGCGGTGTTTTCGCACATGTGGGGCACACTGAAACAAGGCTTGCCATGGATGGGCATTGTCAAGAATCGCTGCAAGACCGGTGACCACTACTGGGTCAACGCCTACGTGACACCGGTGTTCGAAGGCAATCAGGTGGTCGGTTACGAGTCGGTGCGGGTCAAACCCACCGCCGAACAGATCCGCCGCGCCGAAGCGCTCTACCAACGCATCAACCAGGGCAAGTCGGCGATCCCCCAAACGGACAAATGGCTGCCAGTGCTGCAGGACTGGGTGCCGTTCATTCTGGTCAGCCAGTTGAGCTTCATGATCGGCGCCACCCTGAACTCGCAGTGGGGCTTCGCCCTCGCCGCCGGTCTGTCGGTGCCATTGGGCCTGTTGGGCCTGCAATGGCAACAACGCGGGCTCAAGCGCTTGCTGCGCCTGGCCGAGCAGACCACGTCCGACCCGTTGATCGCACAGATGTACACCGACAGCCGTGGCCCTCAGGCGCGTCTGGAGATGTCGATCCTCAGTCAGGAAGCCCGCTTGAAAACCTGCCTGACCCGTCTGCAGGACACCGCCGAGCACCTGACCGATCAGGCCAAACAGTCCGACGCCCTGGCGCACAACAGCTCCAGCGGTCTGGAACGCCAGCGCGTGGAAACCGAACAGGTCGCCACCGCCGTCAACCAGATGGCCGCCACCACCCAGGAAGTGGCGAGCCACGTGCAACGCACTGCTGATGCGACCCAGGAAGCCAATCGCCTGACCGGCCGCGGTCGCGACATCACCGGAGAAACCCGCGAAGCCATCCAGCGCCTGTCGGCGGCGGTCGGCGAAACCGGCCTGACCGTTTCGCAACTGGCCAAGGACAGCGACGAAATCGGCGGCGTGGTCGACGTGATCAAAGGCATCGCCGACCAGACCAACCTGCTGGCGCTCAACGCCGCCATCGAAGCAGCACGTGCCGGCGAAATGGGCCGTGGTTTTGCCGTGGTGGCCGACGAAGTCCGTCAACTGGCGCAACGCACCAGCGAATCCACCGGCCAGATCCATGCCCTGATCGCCAAGCTGCAGCAGACCGCTTCGAACGCCGTGCAAACCATGGAAACCGGCCACCGCCAGGCGGAAGAAGGCGTGGCGCGGGTCCTGGAAGCGGACGAAGCGCTGGTCGGCATCAGCGAAGCAGTGGCCAACATCACCGACATGACCACCCAGATCGCCGCCGCGACCGAGGAGCAAAGTGCCGTGGCTGAAGAAATCAGCCGCAACATCAGCAACATCTCGGAACTGGCGGACCAGACCTCGGAACAGGCGCATAACTCGGCGTTGCTGAGTGAAGAGCTGACCAAGACGGCCAACACGCAGTATTCGTTGGTGGAGCGGTTTAACCGCTGATTGATCTGCAATACAAAAAACCCGGATAGCGAGAGCTTCCGGGTTTTTTATTGTGGCTTACGGCGTGACTACACATAGGGGCGCCATGCCCTACAAGCACGCCAGAATCCGCTGACTGGTGCGCCTTTGGGTCCGGTTCTATCGTTTGCCGGTAGAAATCCAATCCCTTAAGCTGGTCAGTATGAATACATCTCCTTTGGAGGCTCCGATGGCCACCACCAGAAAGATCGACAAGCCGGTTAAAAAAGTCATTCGCGATGAACTGACTTTTCTTGATGTCCGGCAAGCCGCGCGTGATGGGCAGAAAGCGTTCGATAAATATGTGATCACTGGCAAGCTACCCATAACAAAGTAGCCATAGATGCCAGCAGTCAAAATCTCTGCGCTTTTCGAACAAATCAACAACTGGAAAAACTTCGCCGCTCATTTTTATAACTACAAAGTGTGCGGTGAACTGCCCGCTATTTTCGGGCGAGACGAACGACTCGATCTCAACGATATGCATCATATCCACCTGGCCAGCACTCAAGCGACCCAGACGCGGTGGGCAAAAATTGACCGTCAGTATTATCGAACTGCCCTGGTTGACGATCCTGACAACGACTTCTGGCTTATCTACGCCTACGACGCTTTCCGGGATGAATACCTTTTGCTGACAATCACTGGCCCGGATGCCCATAACCGGGGTGAGTGGGGATCATTTCTGCGCACGGTGCATTGCGAGATTGTTGAGCCATGGGTTGTGGGGAAAATCGTCTATCCCGACCTCGACGACTTTTGATCAACTGGCCTGCCAGTTCTCGGAGCTCGCCTACAGCAAGGCAGAAAAAAACCCGGATAGCGAAAGCTTCCGGGTTTTTAATTGCCTTGGTACTTACTCCTTCGGCACGAGGTTATCCAGTGCCTGATTCACCGCCAGTTCGCCCAACATCACCACTTGCGCAATGCCCAACAGGGTCTTGCGGTTCGGCCCTTCCAGCAGGCCGGCAAAGTCACCGAGCATGACCGTGGCTGACGCGAGGGATTCGCAGGCGTTGGCCAGCAAGGATTCCGTGCCGGTTTGCGGGTTGACCCTGAACATATCGTTTGGGGTGTAGGGCGTGGCCATGATCTTGGCTGCGGGGGTCAGGTAATAGTCGAGGGCGCGTTCGGCCGCGTCGTGGAGTTTTCTTGAATCGGGAAATTCGTACGGGGACACCGGATCTTCTAACGGTGGAATGACGGTCGTGGACATCAGCTAAAACTCCGGACAAGAGTCGCTTGAGGATTTGTGTAGATGGCTAACAAACAGTAAGGGGACAAGCCCCTCACCGAGGCGGCAACTACCGCGAGACGTGATGGTTATCCAGCACACGATTGACCAGCAGTTCACTCAGCATGATGACCTGCTGCAGTATCTGCATCGCCTTGCGCTGCGACGGATCGACGGTGTCGCCGATATCCCGGGCCATGTCACTGGCCGACGACAGCGTTTCGCACGCTTCGACCAGCAGCGTTTCGTCATCCACCGTTGGATTGACCAGATAGATCCTGCCCGGCTTGCGCGACGGCTTGGACGTCTTCTGCGCCCCGGGATCGAGGTAATGATTGATCGCCCGCTCGGTGGCCGTTTTTATGCTTTCGGCTTCGAGTGCGGCGTCGTAGGGGATTGAATCGGTTTCTGGTGGGTTTGGCGTGATTTTGAACATACGGACTCTCTATCTTGAAGGAATTGAAGAGCCGTCACTTTCGCTACCAAACGAAGGGTGGCGGCCACACGTGGGTTGGTAGACCGGTCAAGACAGAGAAACCCCCGGCGCCCCCGAAAGAGCCCCACGCATGGCCACCATATAAAATCAGCCTCAAAAATGAGACTGCATAAGGGACGCCACACGGCTGTCAAGAAACGGGCTACCAAACCCGATCACTGTTTTTCAGTGACAGGGAAACGATATAGCCCATCCCGTAGCCGCGTAAGCCGGCGGATTCTGGCGTACGCGTAGGCAACGACGCAAGGTGTTGTAGCCCTTATGGCGTAACGGTTCGTGTACTTTAAACGTGATCAGGCGATCGTGTTTATTTGCTGGAAATGCTGGGCTGGGGGAGTTTTCAGTTTTGGTAGTGTGCCAGTGAAATCTTTCCCCTCACCCTAGCCCTCTCCCCGTGGGAGAGGGGACTGACCGTGGTGTTTGGGCGAGGTGCGCCGACGTGGGATATCGAGTTGAACTCAGATTTTGAACAGCACTTCAATCGGCCCTTAACCACTCAACACGATGAGCGTTAGCTCGAGTACCGCTTTTGATCTTCGGGCGACGTCGGAAGGCTGAGTGGAGGGATTTATCCGGGGGTGGGAGCGTAGCGACGTTTGGCGAAGCCAA
>NZ_LRUN01000030.1 GCF_001679645.1 Pseudomonas bananamidigenes
CCACAGGTGCACGCGTTCCATTGTGGGAGCGAGCTTGCTCGCGAAGGGGCCGGAACAGTCGGCCTAGACTTTTGGCATCGTCGCAATCATCGACGGCCGCTGGCTCACCTCGAAGTACCAGTGGGCCAGTTGCGGGTTGGCCTCACGCCAGCCGAAATCCGCAAAGCGCAGATCCAGATAGCCCAACGCACAGGCCACGCTGATCGCGGCGATGTCGAAATGACTGGTCAGTTCGGCAATGGCGTCGCGCTCCAGCAGCGCCAGGGTGCGGCGAATCTTGTCGCGCTGGGCTTCGAGCCATTCGTCCCAATGCTTCTCCGGGGCGCGCAGCACTTGTTCATAACGCACCAAGACGGAGGCGTCCATGACCCCGTCGGCCATCGAGGCCAGGGTCAGGCGCCGCCAGCGGGCCGAGCCGTCGCGAGGGATCAGTGGATTGCCGACGTGCTGGTGGTCGAGGTAGTCGAGGATCACCCGGCTGTCATGAATGACATTGCCGTCGGCCAGACGCAGGGCCGGGATCTTGCCCAGCGGGTTGTCGTCGTTCAGCGCAGCATCGGGACTGACCGGTGTCAGGACGCAGTCCTGCAGGGCGACGCGATCCTGCTGGCCGGTCTCGTGCAGCAGCACCATGACTTTGCGCACGAACGGGGACAGGTTGTTGTGGAACAGGGTCATGCTGGGAGCGGACATCGGCAGGGTCTCGGTCAAGGGCAATGAACGGGCAGCATAGCCTGTCAGCGCCTTGGCTCAAGCCTTTTGTGGGAGCAGGCTCGCTCCCACAGGTTTTTCAGCTTCGCCACAGCAGACCGCGCAAGGCGAGTGCGGCCGGCACACCCAGACCGATCCAGCTCAAGCCGTCCCAGATTCCGTCGCCCAGCAGTGCGGCGAACAGCCCCGCCGCGCTGAGCAACGCGATCACCAGCGGTGTGCTGAAGACTTTCCAGAAGTTCGACTGACGCGGTTTCATGCCGAAGCCTCCGCCGTTTCCGTCACCGGTTTTGCCGCCTTGCGCCGCACCAGCCACAAGTACACGCCGCTGCCGAGAACGATGATGGTCAGCACATCGAGGGTGGCCCAGAGGATCTTCATCGGCATGCCGCCGTAGTCGCCAAAGTGCAGCGGTTGCGACATGCCCATGGCGTCCATGTACCACGGTCGTTCGGCTACCGCCGTGACCTGCAGGGTGCTGGCGTCGATCAGCACCGGCGTCAGCAGATGCGAAGTCAGGTGGGTGCCGCCCTTCATGAACACCGAGTAATGGTGCTCGCTGGAAAACCGCGTGCCGGGGAAGGCGATGAAGTCCGCTTTCATCCCCGGTGCGACTTCGCCGGCGATGTCCAGCAGGCGGGTGGCAGGGGCGAGGTGAGTCAGCGGCGGGGCATCGCGGTAGGGCGCGATCATGGCGTTGAGCGAGTCGTTGCGCCAGGCCGCGATGATCAGGTCGGCACAGGCGCTGATCACCCCGGTGACGCCGACCACCAGCGCCCAGGTCAGGGTCACCACGCCGATAAGATTGTGCAGGTCGAGCCAGCGCAGTCGGGTGGATTTGTCCCGGCGCACGGTGGCGAAATCCAGGCGACGCATGAACGGCAAGTACAACACCGTCCCGGAGACGATCGCCACCACGAACAGCACACCCATGAACGCCAGCAGCAACTTGCCCGGCAGGCCTGCGAACATGTCGACGTGCAGACGCAGGATGAACAGCATCAGTCCGCCGTTGGCCGCAGGCGTTTCCAGGACTTCGCCGGTGCGGGCGTCGAGCATGAAGGTGTGCGAGGAATTCGGCTCGGTGCCGGCGGTTTTCGCCATGATCGTCAGCACGGCGTTGGGCTCGTCGTCTTCGAAACCGAAGTACTGCACGACGTCGCCGGGGCGATGGGCCTCGGCGGCCTGCACCAGTTGCGCCAGGTCGAGGTGCGGCGTGTCGGCCGGCATCTCCCGCACTTCGGGGGCGTCACCGAGCAGATGCTCGATCTCATGATGAAAGATCAGCGGCAGGCCGGTCAGGGCCAGCAGCAGCAAAAACACGGTGCAGATCAGGCTGGTCCAGGTGTGGATGAACGACCAGCGACGGATTGTTTTACTTTTCATTTCATGACCTTCAAAAGCACCAAAGCCGTCCACGAGGGACGGCCTGGTTGCGGCACCTGTTCCAGCTCAAGCCATTACCATTTGTAGGTGGCACTGGCGACGACACTGCGCTGGTCGCCGTAGTAGCAGTAGAAGCTGTCGCAGGTGGAAATGTAGTCCTTGTCGAACAGGTTGGTGGCGTTGACTGCCAGCGATGCGCCTTTGAGGCTGTTGTCCAGACGACCGAGATCGTAGTGCACGCTGGCATCGAACACGGTGTAGGCGTCTGCCTTGCCCAGCCAGGTGTTGGCCTTGTCGCCGTAGGTGTTGCCGGTGTAGCGCACGCCACCACCGATACCGAAACCATCGAGCACGCCGCTGTGCCAGGTGTAGTCAGTCCATAGCGAAGCCTGCTGGTTCGGCATCAGTTGCAGGCGGTTGCCCTTGTCGACGCCGTTCTGCACTTCGGACTTGGCCAGGGTGTAGGCGGCGATGACTTTCAGGTTGTCGGTGACGTCGGAGGTGGCTTCCAGTTCCAGGCCCTTGACCTTCACTTCGCCGGTCTGGCTGGTGATCGATACGCCATTGACGAAGGAACTCACCGAGACGTTTTTCTGGGTCAGGTCATACACCGCAGCGCTGAGCAGGGTTTTGCTGCCCGGTGGCTGGTATTTGATCCCCAGTTCCCACTGTTTGCCTTCGGTCGGCTTGAGCGATTCCGTGGAGGAGGCGTCGGCGCCACTGGTGGGCTGGAAGGACTCGGCGTAGGAAAGGTACGGCACGAAGCCCGAGTCGAACACGTAGCTCAGTGCGGCGTTGCCGCTGAAGGCCTTGTCGCGGTCGGTGTTGGTCGCATCGCCCTTGTTGATGAACTTCGTGCCGGTGTGCACCCAGTCTTCACGGCCACCGAGGGTCAGGCGCCACTGGTCGAGGGCCATCTGGTCCTGCACGTAAAGACCGGTCTGGTAAGTTTTCTGGTCGTAGTCGTAGAACGCGGTGGAGCGTGCCGGACGCACGATCGGCTGACCATAGATCGGCTTGAGCACGTTGGTGGTCAGGCCGTCACCGAAGATCGAGGTGTAGTTGGTGTTGCTGCGCTGGTGATCCAGACCCAGCAACAGGGTGTGGCGAATGTCACCGGTGGCGAAGTCGGCCTGGAAGTTGTTGTCCACGGCGAACTGGCTGATGTCCTCTTCGACACTGGTGCTGGTACGACCGACATTGCCGGCGTCGTCCACCTGGGTGTACGGATACGAACCCGGGGTCAGGCTCTGGAACGACAGGTCCGACTTGGTGTAGCGCAGGTTCTGCTTGAACTGCCACACATCGTTCAGGCGATGTTCGAAGGCATAACCCAACGCGTAGTAGGTGCGGTCGTAGTATTCCCAGTCCGGATCGCCGAGGTTCTTGTGATGGGACACCTTGCCGAACGGCATATCGATCCTGGTGCCCTGCACCGGCAGGAACTGGCTGGTGATGCCGGTATCGTCGCGGGTGAACTGGGTCAGCAGGGTGAATCTGGTGTCGTCGTCGATGTTCCAGGTCAGGCTCGGCGCGATGTTGTAGCGCTTGTTATCGACATGATCGACCTGCGTGTCGCTGTCGCGCACCACACCGCTGAGGCCGTAGAGAAACTGCCCGGCGTCGTCGATCTTGCCGGTGCTGGCGAAGTTGATCTGACGGTGATTGTCGCTGCCGTACTGCAACTGGATCTCGCTGCTCTGCACATCGCTCGGACGGCGGCTGACCATGTCCAGCAGACCGCCCGGCGGGGTCTGGCCGTAAACCGACGAGGCCGGGCCGCGCAGAAGGGCAAGGCGGTCGAGGTTCCAGGTTTCCTGTTTCGGGTTGGCGTACACGCCTTTGGGCAGTGGCAGGCCGTCGAGGAACTGGGTCGGTTCGAAACCGCGCACCCGCAGCCAGTCGGAGCGGGTGTCGCTGCCATAGCTGCTGGCGGTGATGCCCGGCATGTAGCGCACGGCGTCATCGAGGCTGTGGACGCTGCGGTCGTCCATCTGCTGGCGAGTGGCTACGGAGATCGAGCGCGGTGCTTCGACCAGTGCGGTATCGGTCTTGGTGCCGGCGGCGGTGCGGGTGGCGGTATAGCCCTCGACCGGGCCCCAGGCACTTTCCATGTTTTCCACACTGATCACGGAAGTTTCCGGCAACGCCACCACGCCCTCCGGCACGGCAACCAGCGTGTAGGTTCCGGCGCTGCTCTGTTGCAGTTGCAGACCGGTGCCCAGCAGAGCTGCGCGCAGGGCTCCCGCCGCGTCATATTGACCATTGACCGGGGCCGAGGTCTTGCCTGCGGCCAGTGCCGGGCTCAGCGACAGCGCAAGGCCGCCCTGGCTGGCGATCTGATTGAGGGTGGTCGCCAGTGGTGCGGCCGGCAGGTTGTAGGCGCGAACGCTCGATGCCTGTTCAGCAGCGATCGACGGGCTGCTGGCCAGCGGTGTGCAGAGGGCAATGGCGACCGCCAGCAAACTGGGGCGCAACAAGGTGTCTAGCGAACGGGACATACGGCGGCTCCTGAATGGAAATATTTCTCAATTGCCTGTGTGCCGGACGAGATTCGAAAAGTGATAGGGCTGGATGAAAATAATTTCGATTAACGGACGGCATGGCGGCTGAAGTCAGCTGAAAGTCCGTTTTCATTGGGGGGGACGGGATTTTTATCAGGGCTTCGGATCAGCCTTGGCCACGGTGACCCACCAGGGGGTGTGCTGTTCGATCTGCACCGGCAGGGTCGGTAACAAGGCGTTCAGGGCCTTGTCGGTATCGTGCAGCGGGAAACTGCCGGTGATGCGCAAATCGGCGACTTCCGGCGCTACGCCCAGATGGCCGCGACGATAGCGGCCGAGTTCGTGCACCAGATCGGCCAGGCGCGCGTTGTCCACCACCAACATGCCGCGAGTCCAGGCATCGGCGCCGGGACCGAGCGTCGCAACCGCGTCCAGCCCGTTGTCGCGAATCAACACTTGCTGGCCTTCGCGCAGGATCTGCTCCTGCGGGTCGAATTGCGCATGTGCAGCGACGGCCGACTGCAACACGCTCAGGCGCGTGCCCTGTTCTTCGCGTTTGACCAGAAACCGTGTGCCCAGCGCACGCATACGGCCTTCGCGGGTTTCGACAATGAACGGTCGTGCATCGCCATGGCCGGTTTCGATGAGGATTTCGCCGTCCTGCAACACCACCAGCCGCTGTTTGTCATCAAAGCGCACGTCCATGGCGCTGTGAGTGTTGAGATTGATCACGGTACCGTCCGCCAGCCGCACGGTGCGTTGTTCGCCGGTGGCGGTGCGCTGGTCGGCGAGCCAGTAATCCAGTGGCAGGTAGTGTTCTGCGGCAAACAGCGACAGACCGATCACCGCGACAACGCTGGCCAGACCGCTGCCCAGTTTGCGCACACGCCGCCGGATCCCCTCGCGCGATTGCAGCAACGCAGCGCGGGCCGGGCCGTTGGCCACACTGAAACGCTGATCGAGCATGCCCAACTGGCGCCAGGCCCGGGCGTGCTCTTCGTGGGCGGCGTGCCACTTGGCGAACTCTTCGCGCTCCAGCGGGCTGCTGGAATCGAGGGTCAACTGCCACGCGATCGCGGCATCCAGCACATGGGCCGGGACGGGTCTGGAACTGGCCGGGTTCACGTCGGCTCACCGTACAGGGCGATGTAGCACTGGCGGATGCCCTGAGCCAGATACTGGCGTACACGCGGCACCGACACGCCGAGTCTGTCGGCGATCTCGGCATGGGTCAGACCGTCCAGACGGTTATAGAGGAATGCGGCGCGGGCCTTGGTCGACAATTGGCCGAGCAGGCGATCGATGGCTTTGAGGTCTTCGAGAATCAGTTGCTGCTCTTCCACCGACGGCTGTTCGTCTTCGGGAATCAACATCAGTTCGGCGAGATAGGCCTGCTCCAGCGCGGCACGACGGAAGTAGTCGAACAGCAGGCCTTTGGCGATCGCCACCAGAAACGCCCGGGGCTCGCGGGGCGTCAACAGTTCCTCGCGGCCGAGCAGGCGGACGAAGGTGTCCTGGCTCAGGTCTTCTGCACGTTGCGGGCAGGCCACGTTGCGCCGCAGCCAGGCCAGCAGCCAGCTGCGATGGTCGCGATACAACGCACCGACGAGCTCACTGTGAGGGCTTTGGGCTGACGACACGAAGGCACCGACTGGGAAATGTTAACCAACGAGAATTGTTCGCGATTGTGGCAGAGGTGGGAATGGTTAGCAATTGGCCACCGGTCGGGTTGTCGGGGCGACAACCCCGGACCTCAGAACGAATGTGTCTGCTGACGGCGCTTCCACTGACTCAGGCGTTGCTGCAGATTCAGCGGGCTGTGAATCTGTTGCTGACGCGCGCGGCTGAACAGAATCAACGCCAGCTCTGCGGTTGCCAGTGCGTCGGCGCTGGCATGGTGACGCTCGAACACATCGAGCCTGAACCAGTTGATCCAATCGTCCAGACCGGCTTCGCGGATGTGCGCCTGCGGACAAACCAGCGGCGCAATGTCGGCCACATCGAGAAATACCTGCTGCAGCTTGTGCCCCAGGTGTTCTTTCATGGCCCGGCCCAACATGTGTTGATCGAAGGGCGCATGAAAAGCCAGTACCGGACTGTTCCCCATGAATTCCAACAGGTCGACCAGCGCTTCGGCCGGCTCGCTGCCGGCGGCAATCGCATTCGGCCCCAATCCGTGGATCAAAACGCTGGGGCTGACCTTGAGTTCACGACATTGCAGGGTCCGTTCGAACTGCTGGCCGAAGTCGATGGCGCCGTCCTCGATCACCACCGCGCCAATCGACAGCACCCGATCCTTGTTCAGATTGAGCCCGGTGGTTTCCAGATCCAATACCACCCAGCGTTGCTCGCGCAGACTGCACTCGCTCAGGTCGCGGATCACCGGCAGTTTCCCCAGCCGTCGTTGCAGATCGTCCGCCAGGACCGGGCTGGCCGGACGCAGCCACGAGAACAGGTTCATAGCTGATACCGCACGGTCAGGCTGCTTTGCAGGCGTTGGGCCTGGCGCAGGGATTCGCGCAGGATGCGCCGGTCCAGATGATTGAGGCTGTCGGGATCGACCCGGTTGGAGTACGGCAGGTTTTCCCGCGTCTGTAATTGATGCTGTTGCAGGCGGGTCTGCTGGATGAAGTGGTAGGCCTCTTCGTATGCCGCGCCATCCAGCCGGTCGATGACGTCTTTGTTCACCAGTTGGCGAAAGCGTTCGAGGGTATTGTTGGCGTCGATGCCGTTGGCCAGCGCCAGCAGGCGTGCGCCATCGACAAATGGCGTCAGCCCCTGGATCTTCAGGTCCAGCGTGGCTTTCTCGCCGTTCTTTTTCGTCAGCACAAACTCACGGAAACGCCCCACCGGAGGACGGTTGCGCAAGGCGTTCTCGGCCATCATCCGCTGGAACAGTCGATTGTCGCCGACCTGATCCAGGATGCCCCGGCGCAGTTGCGCGCAACCCTGCTCGTCGCCCCAGACCACCCGCAGATCGAAATAGATGCTGGAGCCCAGCAGGTTCTCCGGCGTCGCTTCGCGGATGAACGCGGCAAAGCGCCGGGCCCATTCGGCGCGGGACAGACACAATTGCGGATTGCCGGCCATGACGTTGCCCTTGCACAGGGTGAAGCCGCATTGCGCCAGGCTGTTATTGATCTGTTGCGCAATGGGCAGCAACTTGCCGCGAATCTCCGCCGCATGCGCGGCATCCCGCGCCTCGAACAGAATGCCGTTGTCCTGATCGGTGTGCAGGGTTTGCTCGCGCCGGCCTTCGCTGCCGAAGCACAGCCAACTGAACGGCACACCGGGGTCGCCTTTATCGGCGAGGGTCAGCTCGATCACCCGGCACACGGTGTGATCGTTGAGCAGGGTGATGATGTGAGTGATCTGGGTCGAGGACGCACCGTGAGCCAGCATGCGCTCCACCAGTTGGCCGATCTCGCCACGCAGATTCACCAGTTGTTCAACTCGCTGGGCGCTGCGGATGGTGCGCGCCAGGTGCACCAGATCGACCCGCTGCAGTGAAAACAGATCCCGTTCTGAAACCACGCCGCACAGGCGTTGCTCCTTGACCAGGCAAACGTGGGCGATGTGTCGCTCGGTCATCGCAATCGCCGCGTCGAAGGCGCTGTGATCCGGCGACAGATAAAACGGCGAGGGTGTCATGTGGCGTTCGATGGGATCGTTGAAGTCGCCAATACCTTCAGCTACCACATGACGCAGGTCGCGCAGGGTGAAAATCCCCAGCGGCGCCTTGTGCTCATCCACCGCGACGATGCTGCCGACCTGTTGCTCGTGCATCAGCTTCACCGCTTCGCGTAGCGCAGTGGTCGGGCTGCAGGTGACTGGATGACGCATGGCCAATTCGCCGAGACGGGTATTGAGTGAATACTGGGTGCCGAGGGTTTCCACGGCTTTTTGCTGGACCTGCTGGTTGACCTGGTCGAGCAGGCTGCTCACCCCGCGCAAGGCGAAATCGCGGAAAGTATTGGAGAGGGCGAACAGCTTGATGAACGCCAGTTTGTTCAGTTGCAGGCAGAAGGTGTCTTCGCCGGCGAGGTGTTCGGTGCGGGTCGCCCGCTCGCCGAGCAGCGCGGCGAGGGGAAAACACTCGCCGGTGGTGATTTCAAACGTGGTTTCGGTGCCGCCCTTGGCCGTGTGCGGACGCTCGCCGACCACCCGGCCCTGCTTGACGATATAGAAGTGTTCGACCGGCCCGTCGGCGGGTTTGATGATGCTTTCGCCCTGACCGTAAAAGCGCAGTTGGCATTGTTCCACCAGATAAGCGAGGTGGGCGTGTTCCATCTGATTGAAAGGGGGGAAGCGCTGAAGGAATTGCAATGTGCCCTGAATGTTCTGCAACACCGCGGTTTTCCCTGCCTGGGTGAAGGCGTCCGCTTTACTCATAACCATTACCGCAGTCTTTTTCGAATTGTTGTTATCGGATCGTTGCAGCCATGGTCGGCTCCCGGGCGCGGGGTGCCCATTGGACGTAAGTCTAGGTTTTCACGACCGTCGGGCGGTTTCGGACATACCCTACAGAAATACTCGGAATTTCCTCGGTTCGCCTATTGGAAAAGTTTCCGACGAAGTGCACATTGAAGCTCTGCCCTGCGATGTCTGACCACTGTGCCAGAGGATCGATTTCGAAAATGTAGAGAATGCCATGTCCGACCACGATATTTTGAGCGACGCCGAACAGGAGGCGCTGCGGGAACTGATGTTCGAGCCCGAATTGCCTCCTCAGCGGGTTTTGATCGTCGATGACGACAAGGACGCTCGAGAACTGCTGGCGGATATTCTCGGTCTGGACGGCATTGACTGCGTAACGGCCGCCAGCGGCGAAGAAGCGCTGAGGATGTTGATGCCCGATACGGATAACCGGCGACGGATCGGGCTGGTGATCACTGACCTGCGCATGGGAAATGTGGGAGGGCTGGAACTGATCCGGCGGGTGCGGGAATCTGAACGCGCCGCACTGCCGATCATCATTGTCTCCGGCGATGCATCGGTGAAGGATGCCATCGCGGCAATGCACCTCAGCGTGGTGGATTTTCTGCTCAAGCCGATTGATACGGCGAAGTTGCTGGGGCTGGTCAAACATGAACTGGGGATCGAGCCCTGGGGATAGCGACCCAAACGAAAAAGCCCTGATCGAAGGATCAGGGCTTTTTCATGTCCGGAGTCCGCGCAGGTTACAGGCCGTTGGCAGCCTTGAACTCGCGACGACGACGGTGCAGGACCGGCTCGGTGTAGCCGTTCGGCTGTTTGGTGCCTTCGATCACCAGTTCGACCGCTGCCTGGAAGGCGATGTTGCTGTCGAAGTCCGGTGCCAGCGGACGGTACAGCGGATCGTTGGCGTTCTGACGGTCGACCACCGGCGCCATGCGCTTGAGGCTTTCCATCACTTGCGCTTCGGTCACGATGCCGTGGCGCAGCCAGTTGGCGATGTGCTGGCTGGAAATGCGCAGCGTTGCACGGTCTTCCATCAGGCCGACGTCGTTGATGTCCGGCACTTTCGAGCAACCCACGCCCTGATCGATCCAGCGCACCACGTAACCGAGAATGCCCTGGGCGTTGTTGTCCAGTTCATTCTTGATCTGCTCCGGCGTCCAGTCCGGCTTGACCGCCAGCGGGATGGTCAGAATGTCATCGACCGAAGCGCGGGCACGTTTGGCCAGCTCGGCCTGACGGGCGAACACGTCGACCTTGTGGTAGTGCAGCGCGTGCAGCGCGGCGGCGGTCGGCGACGGAACCCAGGCCGTGTTGGCGCCGGCCAGCGGGTGAGCGATTTTCTGTTCGAGCATCGCCGCCATCAGGTCGGGCATCGCCCACATGCCTTTACCGATTTGCGCACGACCCTGCAGGCCGGTGCTCAGACCGATATCGACGTTCCAGTTTTCGTAGGCACCGATCCATTTCTCGGCCTTCATGTCGGCCTTGCGCACCATCGGGCCGGCTTCCATGGAGGTGTGGATTTCGTCGCCGGTGCGGTCGAGGAAACCGGTGTTGATGAACACCACGCGCTCGCTGGCCGCCTGGATGCAGGCCTTGAGGTTGACCGTGGTACGGCGTTCCTCGTCCATGATCCCGACCTTCAAGGTGTTGCGCTTGAGGCCCAGCACGTCTTCGATACGACCGAACAGCTCGTTGGTGAACGCCGCTTCTTCCGGGCCGTGCATTTTCGGTTTGACGATGTAGACCGAACCGGTGCGGGTGTTCTTGCGCGAGGTGTTGCCGCTCAGGTTGTGCATCGCCGCCAGGCAAGTCACCAGACCGTCGAGGATGCCTTCCGGTACTTCATTGCCGTGTTTGTCGAGGATCGCGTCGATGGTCATCAGGTGACCGACGTTGCGCACGAACAGCAGCGAGCGGCCGTGCAGCGTCAGTTCGCTGCCGTCGACTCTGGTGTAGGTGCGATCCGGGTTCATGGTGCGGGTGAAGGTCTGACCGCCCTTGGTGACGGATTCCGCCAGGTCGCCCTTCATCAGGCCCAGCCAGTTGCGGTAGATCACCACCTTGTCGTCGGCATCGACGGCGGCGACGGAGTCTTCGCAGTCCATGATGGTGGTCAGTGCCGCTTCCATCAGGATGTCCTTGACGCCGGCGGCGTCGGTCTGGCCGACCGGGGTGCTGGCATCGATCTGGATTTCGAAATGCAGACCGTTGTTCTTCAGCAGGATCGCGATCGGTGCCGATGCATCGCCCTGGAAGCCGATCAGTTGTGCGTCGTTGCGCAGGCCGCTGTTGCTGCCTCCCTTGAGGGTAACGACCAGTTTGCCGTCAGCAATCTTGTAACCGGTGGAGTCGACGTGGGAGCCGGCCGCCAGAGGTGCCGCTTCGTCGAGGAAGGCGCGGGCGAAGGCGATGACCTTGTCGCCGCGCACCTTGTTGTAGCCTTTGCCTTTTTCCGCGCCGCCGGCTTCGCTGATGGCGTCGGTGCCGTACAGGGCGTCGTACAGCGAGCCCCAGCGGGCGTTCGAGGCGTTGAGGGCGAAGCGGGCGTTCATCACCGGAACCACGAGTTGCGGGCCGGCGGTACGGGCGATTTCGTCATCGACGTTTTGCGTCGTTGCCTGGAAATCAGCCGCTTCTGGCAGCAGATAACCGATCTCTTGCAGGAAGGCTTTGTAGGCCACGGCGTCGTGCGGCTGACCGGCACGGCTCTGGTGCCAGCCGTCAATACGGGCCTGGAAGTCGTCGCGTTTGGCGAGTAGGGCTTTGTTCTTGGGCGCCAGGTCGTGAATGACCTTGTCGGCACCTTCCCAGAATTTTTCGGCGGTGAGGCCGGTACCGGGAATGGCTTCGTTGTTCACGAAGTCGAACAGGACTTTGGCGACCTGCAGGCCACCGACTTGAACGTGTTCAGTCATTGCTTGCCTCACTCTGCTCAGCTATTTCGCTTTTCAGCTCTTCAATTTAACAATGAAGCCTCTGGCCATTTAAACCACAAACCCCTCGACCAGTACATGCCATCGCTGGCGGCTGGGCTGGGACCAATCAACGGCTTGGGGGCCTTGCTGACGGGGCTTTCAGGGTTGCGAACGTGCCTTGGGCAGACATCGATCCAACGTTATGTAGTGCGCGCTGCGGCATACTACATGATGAGTTGCGGTTGTGAAAATCAGACTAATTACGTCGTTCTGCGACCCCATGACGCATTGCGGTCACGGCGCGGAACGGGATGTTCTCAAAAAACCAATGGATTGTTCCAGTTAAATATAAAAAGTTGTACACGATTTGTGATTTCGAGCGTCTGAGGCGCCGCTCGAACCCTTGCCTATACTTGGTTTTCCACTACAAGCGTCATGAGAAGAGGGCTGCGCCATGGATCACCTCGTACTCACCGTCTTCGCGCCGGACAAGCCCGGACAGGTCGAGCGCATCGCCCAATGCATCGCCGAGCACGGCGGCAACTGGCTGGAAAGCCGCATGTCACGGATGGCCGGACAGTTCGCCGGGATTCTGCGAGTCGGGGTGCCGGCGGAGGCTTACGACGAATTAGTCGATGCCTTACAGGCGCTGTCGGCACAGGGCATTCGTGTGCTGGTGGCCGAAAGCGGAATCGAACAGGCGTGCACCTGGAAGCCGATCGCCATGGAACTGGTGGGGAATGATCGTCCGGGCATCGTGCGTGACATCACCCGATTACTGAGCGAGCAGGGCGTGAACCTCGAGCGACTGGTGACCGAAGTACGTCCGGCGCCGATGAGCAGCGAGCCGTTGTTTCATGCCGAGGCGATTCTGGCCTTGCCGCTCACCTTGTCGCTGGACGTGTTGAAATCACGTCTGGAGACCCTGGCTGATGACTTGATGGTGGAATTGAGTCTGCGTGCAGAAGAATGAAACGTCGTGGCAGGTTATCCAGTGATAACGTGCATCCGCTTGTGGATAACCTGTAGAGACTGACTTCCAGGCCACGCCCGCCGTGGCTTTGCCAAGATTGATCAAAAAACCGCCAGCATTCAGTGACTTGCGCACAAACGGCGGGGATCACGCTGTGGATAACCTTGGGAAGGAACGGTGCAGGCCACGAGAACCGTGGCCTGTGGAGGGTTGTTTGTTTTTTGATCAGTTGCGCCGGCGCAGACTTATCCACGCATCGACGCTGTACACCGCCAGACCGGCCCAGATAAACATGAACGCAATCAGCGTGCTGGACGACAAGTGCTCGCCGAACAGCAGCACGGCTTGCAGCAGCACCAGGGTCGGCGCCAGATACTGGAGGAAACCGAGGGTGGTGTAAGGCAGGTGTCGTGCGGCCGCGTTGAAGCAGACCAGCGGAATGAGCGTCACCGGACCGGCCGCCACCAGCCACCAGGCCTCGGAGGTGGTCCAGAAGGTGGCCTGGGCGCTGGTAGCGGTCGGATTCAGCAGCAGCCACGCGAGGGCAATCGGCACCAGCATCCAGGTTTCCACCACCAGCCCCGGCAATGCCTTGACCGGCGCCTGTTTGCGGATCAACCCGTAGAAACCGAAAGTCAGCGCCAGCACCAGTGACACCCACGGCAGACTGCCCACTTGCCACACCTGCTGCGCCACGCCCACGGCGGCCAGGCCGACGGCGATCCATTGCATCCGCCGCAGACGCTCGCCGAGGATCAGCATGCCCAGCAACACGTTCACCAACGGGTTGATGTAGTAACCCAGACTCGCTTCAAGCATCCGGCCATTGTTCACCGACCACACGTAAGTCAGCCAGTTGGCCGCGATCAACGTGCCGCTGAGCGCAAGAATCGCCAGGCGTTTCGGATTGTCGCGCAGTTCCTGCCACCAGCCCGGATGTTTCCAGACCAGCAGCAACAGCCCGCCGAACAGCGCAGACCACAGCACGCGGTGAATGATGATCTCCACCGCCGGCACTTCGGCGATGGCTTTGAAGTAAAGCGGGAAAAGGCCCCAGATGATGTAGGCACTCAGGCCCAGAATGTACCCGCGACGCGGGTTGGCGGCTTGCATGCAGAGTCCTTGCTCAGGCAACTGACAAAGCGGTGATTGTACGGGCAGTTGTATAGACGTGTCGTGTCAGAAAAGCTTCAGCGGCTCTTCATTCAACGCCGCCAGCTGTTCACGCAACGCCAGCACCTGATCGCCCCAATACCGCTCGCTGCCGAACCACGGAAAACTGTGGGGGAACGCCGGATCATCCCAGCGTCGGGCCAGCCAGGCGCTGTAGTGCATCAGGCGCAGGGCGCGCAGCGGTTCGATCAGCGCCAGTTCGCGCGGATCGAAATCGTGGAATTCGTTGTAACCGTCCATCAATTCCGACAACTGTACGAGACATTCCTGACGGTCGCCGGCGAGCATCATCCAGATGTCCTGCACCGCCGGGCCCATGCGGCAGTCGTCGAGGTCGACGATGTAGAACATCTCGTCGCGGCACATCATGTTGCCGGGGTGGCAGTCGCCGTGCATGCGGATGTTCCGGTGCGGCGTGGCGGCGTAGATGTCTTCCACCCGCTTGAGCAAATCGCGGGCGACGGACTCATAGGCCGGCAACAGGCTTTTGGGGATGAAGTCGCCTTCCAGCAAAGTGCGCAGCGAGTCATGGCCGAAGTTCTTCACGGTCAGCGCTTCGCGATGTTCGAAAGGCCTGGTTTCGCCGACCGCGTGCATGCGCCCGAGCAACTGGCCGAGACGATACAACTGATCGAGATTGCCGGGCTCCGGCGCCCGGCCACCGCGTCGGGGAAACAGGGTGAAACGAAAACCGGCGTGTTCGTGCAGGGTCTGGCCGTTGTGGACAAGTGGCGCCACCACCGGGATCTCGACGTCTGCCAGTTCGAAGGTGAACCGGTGTTCTTCGAGAATGGCTTCGTTGCTCCAGCGCTGCGGGCGATAGAACTTGGCGATCAGCGGTTCGGCGTCTTCGATGCCGATCTGATAGACGCGGTTTTCGTAACTGTTGAGCGGCAGGATGCGCGCGTCGCTGAGAAAACCGATGCTTTCGACGGCATCGAGCACGAGGTCTGGGGTGAGGGTTTCAAACGGGTGGGCCATGCTGACTCCTGCGCGCGGCAGGCTGCCGCGTCCGGCCCAGCATGGTAGCGCAGATGGCAGCGGGTTAGTTGGTCGGTGTCTGATCGGGTCTTCGTCGGAACGCCGCCCGGAGCAGGCTCGCTCTCACATTTGGAATCCCCTGTGGGAGCGAGCTTGCTCGCGATGAGGCCCAATCAGGCGCCGATGATCCCGCCATCCTCGCGGGTAATCGCCATCACCGAAGAGCGCGGCTTGCCGTTCGGCAAATGCTCGGGGAAGGTCGAACCGCCGTTCTCGCCCGGATGCTGAATCCCGACAAACAGGGTTTTCTGGTCAGGCGAGAAGGTGATTCCGGTGACCTCGCAACCGATCGGCCCGACCATGAACCGGCGAATCTCTCCGCTCCTGGGGTCGGCGCAGAGCATCTGGTTGTTGCCCATCCCGGCAAAGTCCCCGGCGTTGCTCGAATCACCGTCGGTGAGAATCCACAGTCGGCCCGCCTTGTCGAAACCGAGGCCGTCCGGGCTGTTGAACATGTTCTGCGGGGTGATGTTCGACGAGCCGCCCTTTGGCGTTCCGGCGTGCACGCTCGGGTTGCCGGCGACCACGAACAGATCCCAGGCAAAGGTTCTGGAGCCGTGATCATCGCGGTCGGTACGCCAGCGCAGAATCTGCCCGTAGACGTTCTTCTCGCGCGGGTTCGGACCACCCACCGGTTGCCCGTCTTCGCCGCGTTTGGCGTTGTTGGTCAGGGTGCAATAGACCTGGCCGTCTTTCGGGCTGACCACGATCCACTCCGGACGGTCCATGCGTGTGGCGCCGACTACGCTGGCTGCCAGGCGTGCGTGGATCAGCACTTCAGCCTGATCGGCAAAACCGCTGCTGGCGTCGATGCCGTTCTTGCCGTGGGTCAGTTCGATCCACTGGCCCTGGCCTTTCGGATGGTCGGGGTTGCCGTCGCCCGCGTCGAACTTCGCCACGTACAGGGTTCCGTGATCGAGGATGTCGCGGTTGGCTTTGGCGTTGCGGTGATTGATGCGGTCGCGGCTGACGAATTTATAGATGAACTCGCCGCGTTCGTCGTCGCCCATGTACACCACGGCGCGACCATCGTCGGTCTCGGCCAGGGCGGCGTTTTCGTGTTTGAAGCGACCGAGGGCGGTACGTTTGACCGGGGTCGACTGCGGATCGAACGGGTCGATTTCCACCACCCAGCCGTGACGGTTCAGCTCGTTCGGGTTCTTCGCCATGTCGAAGCGCGGATCGAACGGATGCCAGTTGATCTCGCGGCTGGCGGCTGTCACGCCGTAGCGTTTCTGCGCCGGGTCGAACTGTTGCTGGGCGTTGCTGCTGCCGAAACAGTCGGTGAAGTTCTCTTCGCAGGTCAGGTAAGTGCCCCACGGCGTCTTGCCGTTGGCGCAGTTCTGGAAGGTGCCGAGAACTTTCCTGCCATGCTTGTCGGCACTGGTTTTCATCAGTTCATGGCCAGCCGCCGGACCGCTGATGCGCAGCGGCGAGTTGCCGTGAATGCGGCGGTTGTAGCGTGAGCCCTGGACGAACTGCCACTGGCCGTTCCTGCGCGCCACTTCGATCACCGACACCCCTTCGCAGGCCAAGGCCTTGCGCACGTCTTCCGCCGACTGCGGCAGACCGCCATGGGGGTAGAGGTAGCGGTAGTTGGTGTATTCGTTGTTGATCGCCATCAGGGCGCGATTTTTGTCGTCCGGAAAGGCGAACAGGCTCATGCCGTCGTTGTTGTCGCCGAACTGCACTTCCTGTGCAGCTGCAGTGCCGTTGCCGCTGGGGTCGAAGGCCGGGCCGTTATTGTGCAGGGGCTGGCCCCAGCTGATCAGTACCGACGACTTGTAGCCCTTGGGCAGGCTGATGACGTCGGTAGTGGCGGCCGGAATGCTGTCGAAGCCGAGCAGGCGGCTGTTGCCGGCGCTGACACCGGTGGCCAGCGCGCTACGGCTCAACAGGCTGCCGCCAAGAAACATCGCCGCACCGCACAGTGCGCCGGCACCGATGAAACCGCGACGGCTCATGCCGACCATTTTTTCCAGGTCTGTGGATTGGTTTTCTTCTAATAGGCTCACATCAGGCTCCCTGCTTGGTTTTGGCAGCCACCTTAATGAGAGGCGATGAAGCTTTTGTTGCAGGGCTTGCGGCTAGAGCGGTGTGCCGATCAGCACATTGGACGGCGAAAATTGCACCCGCACCGGTTGTTCGACGCTCAGTTGGCTGGTGCGCAAGTGCAGCGGCTCAGCCAGGGCGCAGAGTGTCTGGCCATTGGGCAGGGCGATGCGCACTTCGCTGGGGCCGTCCTCGGCATCGAGAATCGCTTCGAGAGTGCCTTCGAGAAGATTGTGACCAGATGTTGCGGCCTGTCCGTTGCCCAACAATTCAAGCCAGCCGGCCTTGATCAATGCCACCACTTCGGTGCCGGTTTGCAGTTCCAGATGCACGGTGCTGTCGTGGGTGATCTGCGCGTCGATGCACAGGCCTTCGGCCAGTTCGAGACGGATCAGGTCATTGCGGCCCTGAGACTCGATGCCGAGGACTTTGCCGCGCAGTTGATTGCGAGCGCTGGTCCTGAGCATCAAACGCCCGAGCAGATCCAGATCGCTGGCGTCTTCGGCAGCTTCCAGCACCTGCGCCTGCAAGGTTTGCAACTTCTGGTAAAGACGCAGCACCCGTTCGCCTTCGCTGGACAGTCTGGCGCCACCGCCGCCCTTGCCACCGACCGCCCGCTCGACCAAGGGTTTTTGTGCGAGGTTGTTCAACTCATCAATGGCATCCCACGCTGCCTTGTAACTCAGGCCCGCGCTTTTGGCGGCGCGGGTGATCGAACCCTGTTCGGCGATGTGTTGCAGCAACGCGATGCGTTGCGGGCGGCGGACGATGTGCTGGGACAACAGGCTGGGCAGAGACATGTCGGGTGCTTTGTGCTGGGCTGATGGAGGAGGACGTTGGCCGCTTGGCGCGTGCGAGTCAAGCCGCGTCGCCCGGTTTCGGTGTGCGGGCCAGGCAGTACACGTCGACCCGTGTGGCGCCGGCGTCCACCAGCAGCCGCGCCAATGCCTGGGCCGTGGCACCGGTGGTCAGTACATCATCGACCAACGCCAGATGCCGGCCGCGCACGTTGGTCTGCGGCAGCAGATTGAAGGCGTTGCGCAGATTGCGTTTGCGCGCCTTGGCATCCAGTGCCTGCTGGGCGTCGGTGTCCTGGATACGTCGCAGGATATGTTCTTCACAGGGCACATCCAGTCGCTTGCCGAGCCACTGCGCGAGCATGGCCGCCTGATTGAAGCCGCGTTGCCGCAGACGCTTGTCCGCCAATGGCACCGGCAGCAAGGCATCCGGGCGCGGGAGGTCTTCGTCGAAGCGATGTTGCAGAAACTGGGCGAAAACCTCGCCCATCAAGTTGCCAAAGGGCCATTTGGCGTTGTGTTTGAAGCGGGTGATCAGGCTGTCCACCGGAAACCCGTAAGACCAGGGCACCACCACCTGTTCGAAGGCGGGCGGATTCCTCAGGCAGTCGCCGCAGGTCAGGCCTGCTGCGGGCAGCGGCAATGCGCAAGTCATGCATTGATCGCCCAGCCAGGGCAGGTCGGTTTCGCATGCGGTGCAGAGGGGGGTATCGGTTTCCGCCGGCTCATCGCAAAGCAAGCAGGATTGGTTGTTATTTAACCAGATGTAAACCTGCATTTCTTGATGTGGTTGACAGTGCATGACTCTTCCTTAAATATGCCGAACATCCGTGTCGTGCCTGTGGGTATTCCGTTTCCCCAGGCGTAAGCCAAGCATAACCAAGGAACCACCCATGAGCGCCAGCACCACTGCCTCCCTGCGTCACGACTGGACTTTGGCCGAAGTCAAAGCACTCTTCGTTCAGCCGTTCAACGACTTGCTGTTCCAGGCGCAGACGGTGCACCGCGCGCATTTCGATGCCAACCGCGTCCAGGTTTCCACCCTGTTGTCGATCAAGACCGGCGCCTGCCCGGAAGATTGCAAATATTGTCCACAGTCGGGTCACTACAACACCGGCCTGGAAAAAGAAAAGCTGATGGAAGTGCAGAAAGTCCTTGAAGAGGCTGCCCGCGCCAAGGCCATTGGCTCGACACGATTCTGCATGGGAGCTGCGTGGAAGCACCCGTCGGCCAAGGACATGCCCTACGTGTTGAAAATGGTCGAAGGCGTTAAGGCCATGGGCCTGGAAACCTGCATGACCCTCGGTCGTCTCGACCAGGAGCAGACCGAAGCTTTGGCCAAGGCCGGCCTCGACTACTACAACCATAACCTCGACACCTCGCCGGAGTTCTACGGCAGCATCATCACCACCCGCACCTACAGCGAGCGTCTGCAGACCCTGGCCTACGTGCGCGATGCCGGCATGAAAATCTGCTCCGGCGGCATCCTCGGCATGGGCGAGTCCCTCGATGACCGCGCGAACCTGCTGATTCAGCTGGCCAACCTGCCGGAGCATCCGGAGTCGGTGCCGATCAACATGCTGGTGAAAGTGGCCGGCACGCCGCTGGAAAACGCCGACGACGTCGATCCGTTCGACTTCATCCGCATGCTCGCCGTGGCGCGGATCCTGATGCCGCAATCCCACGTGCGCCTGTCCGCCGGCCGCGAGGCAATGAACGAGCAGATGCAGGCCCTGGCGTTCTTCGCCGGCGCCAACTCGATTTTCTACGGCGACAAACTGCTGACCACCGCCAACCCGCAGGCCGACAAGGACATGCAGCTGTTCGCACGTCTGGGCATTCAGCCGGAAGCCCGTGAAGAGCATGCCGACGAAGTGCATCAGGCCGCCATCGAGCAGGCGCTGGTGGAACAGAAGAGCAGCGAGCAGTTTTACAACGCGGCGGTCTGATCGCCCGTTCTTCTCAGGTGCTGCTTCGGGCGGCGCCTGCTGATTCATTTGCCACCGTGAGGCTTGCATGTCTTTCGATCTCGCCGCACGCCTTGCTACTCGTCGTGCCGAAAATCTCTATCGCCGGCGACCGCTGCTTGAAAGCCCGCAAGGGCCGCAAGTGGTGGTCGACGGTCAACCACTGCTGGCGTTCTGCAACAACGATTACCTGGGCCTGGCCAATCATCCGCAAGTGATCGAAGCCTGGCGTGCCGGTGCCGAACGCTGGGGCGTTGGTGGCGGAGCGTCGCATCTGGTGATCGGCCACAGCGGCCCGCATCACGAACTGGAAGAGGCCCTGGCCGACCTCACGGGCCGCCCGCGTGCACTGTTGTTCACTACCGGTTACATGGCCAACCTCGGCGCGGTCACGGCGCTGGTCGGGCAGGGCGATACGGTGCTGGAAGACCGGCTCAATCATGCGTCGCTGCTGGATGCCGGATTGTTGTCCGGCGCACGCTTCAATCGCTATCTGCACAACGACGCCGGCAGCCTGGCCAAGCGTCTGGAGAAAGCCACCGGCAATACGCTGGTGGTCACCGACGGCGTGTTCAGCATGGACGGCGATCTGGCCGACCTGCCGGCGTTGGCCCGAGAGACCAAGGCCAAAGGTGCGTGGCTGATGGTCGACGACGCCCACGGTTTCGGTCCGCTGGGCGCGAGCGGTGGCGGGATCGTCGAGCATTTTGGTTTGAGCCAGGAGGACGTTCCGGTGCTGATCGGCACGCTCGGCAAAGCGTTCGGCACGGCGGGCGCGTTCGTGGCCGGCAGCGAAGAATTGATCGAAAGCCTGATCCAGTTTGCCCGCCCCTACATTTACACCACCAGCCAGCCGCCGGCGCTGGCCTGCGCGACGCTGAAAAGTCTGGAACTGCTGCGCAGCGAACACTGGCGCCGCGAGCATCTGCAAACGCTGATCCGCCAGTTCCGTCAGGGTGCCGAACAGATTGGTCTGGAACTGATGGACAGCTTCACGCCGATCCAGCCGATCCTGATCGGTGATGCCGGTCGGGCCGTGCGTCTGTCGCAAATGCTGCGTGAGCGGGGGCTGATGGTCACCGCGATCCGTCCGCCGACCGTGCCTGCCGGCAGTGCGCGGCTGCGGGTCACCCTGACCGCCGCCCACAGTGAAGCGCAGGTGCAACTATTGTTGGAAGGACTGGCCGATTGCTTTGCCCAACTGAAGTCGGAGCCAAGCCATGCGTGATCGACTGTTTCTTCTCCCCGGCTGGGGTCTTGGTGTTTCCCCCCTGGAACCGTTGGCGGCGGCGCTGCGCGGGCTCGATGAACACCTGACGGTGGAAATCGAACCGTTGCCGGAACTGGAATCCAGCGATCCTGCGCACTGGCTCGATGAGCTGGATGAGCGCATTCCCCAGAACGTCTGGCTCGGCGGCTGGTCGCTGGGAGGGATGCTGGCTTCAGAGCTGGCGGCGCGGCGTGGTGAACATTGCTGCGGCTTGCTGACACTGGCGAGCAATCCTTCTTTCGTTGCTCATGAACAGTGGCCGAGCGCGATGCCGGGGGAAACATTTGATGCGTTTCTGGCGGGCTGCAGTGCTGACCCGCGTCAGACCCTCAAGCGTTTTTCGCTCCTGTGCGCTCAGGGTGCACAGGACTCTCGCGGCTTGTCGCGACTGTTGCTGGGCGGTGCGCCGAGTACTTCTCCGGCAGCGGTGATGGCGGGCCTGGAACTGCTGGCACAACTCGATACCCGTGACGCCTTGCAGGCATTTCGTGGCCCGCAATTTCATCTGTTCGCAGGGCTCGACGGGTTGGTGCCGGCAGAGGCAGCGGGGCAAGTGTTCGCGTTGCTGGCGGATGTCGAAGTCGGTCTGATCGAACAGGCCAGCCACGGGTTTCTTCTGGAGGATCCCCACGGTGTGGCGGGGGCGATCCAGGCATTTTTACATGAGTGCGGTGATGACTGATTTGTCTTTTGCTGCGCTGCCCGGCGGCTTGCCTGACAAGCGCCAGGTAGCGGCTTCCTTTTCCCGCGCCGCGGCCAGTTACGACAGTGTGGCCGAGTTGCAGCGCGATGTCGGTACGCAGTTGTTGAACCGTCTGCCGACGGGTTTTCTGCCACGACGCTGGCTGGATCTGGGCTGTGGCACCGGCTATTTCACCCGTTCATTGGCCGAACGTTTTACCGATAGTGAAGGATTGGCGCTGGATATCGCCGAGGGCATGCTCGATCACGCCCGGCCTTTGGGCGGTGCCATGCATTTTATCGCGGGTGATGCCGAACGCTTGCCGTTGCAGGAGTCGACCTGCGATCTGATTTTCTCCAGTCTGGCGGTGCAGTGGTGTGCGGACTTCGAATCGGTGCTCGGCGAAGCTTTCCGGGTGCTCAAGCCGGGTGGGATTTTCGCGTTTGCTAGTCTTTGTGCAGGAACGCTGTATGAATTGCGCGACAGTTGGCGGCAGGTCGATGGTCTGGTGCATGTCAATCGCTTCCGCGAGTTCGCCCGCTACGAACAATTGTGCGCAGTCAGTGGTTTGCGCACGGTCAGCCTGGAGAACCGGCCGCATGTGTTGCATTACCCGGATGTGCGCAGTCTGACCCATGAACTCAAGGCGCTGGGTGCGCATAACCTGAACCCTGGTCGTCCGGGCGGTCTGACCGGGCGGGCGCGGATTCTGGGACTGGTCGAAGCGTACGAGCAGTTTCGTCAGCCTCACGGTTTGCCGGCGACTTATCAGGTGGTCTACGCCGTGTTGGAGAAACCCTTATGAGCGCAGCCTATTTCATTACCGGAACCGACACCGATGTCGGCAAGACCACCGTGGCCGCCGGGCTGCTGCATGCCGCCAGGTCGATGGGATTGAGTACGGCGGCGGGTAAACCGGTGGCATCCGGTTGCATCGTGACGCCCAAGGGTTTGCGCAATTCCGATGCCTTGGCATTGCAGGCCGAATGTTCCGTTCCGTTGACTTATCAACAGGTCAATCCTGTGGCGTTCGAACCGGCCATCGCGCCGCATCTGGCGGCCCGCGAGGCAGGCGTGGCGCTGACCGTGCAATCGTTGCTGGCGTCGATGCGCGAGATCCTGGCCATGAACGCCGACTTCACGTTGATTGAAGGCGCGGGTGGCTGGCGGGTGCCGTTGGCGGATCAGGATAATCTGTCGGACCTGGCCATTGCGCTGAATCTGCCGGTGATTCTGGTGGTGGGTGTACGCCTTGGGTGTATCAGCCATGCATTGCTGACTGCCGAAGCGATTGCCCGTGACGGGCTGCAACTGGCCGGTTGGGTGGCGAACATCATCGATCCGAAGACTTCGCGGCTGGAGGAAAACCTCGCGACGCTGGCCGAGCGCATTCCGGCGCCGTGTCTGGGACGCGTGCCCAAGCTCAAGGCGGTCAGCGCCGAGTCGGTCGCCGAGCATTTGCAACTGGATCTGCTTGACTGATTCTGGCTATGACAAGGCACTGTGCCATTAGTGTTTTTGACGGGTGTTTTTCTGACGTCTCTGGTTCAATGACACCCATTGATCCTTCCCAAGGATGAGCGCTCCCATGGAAATCTCTGGAAACACAGCTTTTTATGCAGGTCTGAGCACCATTCAGACCGGGCAGAACCGCGTCGATCAGGCGGCCAGCCAGATCGCCAACAGCACCATCGAACGCTCGGTCACCAGCCAGTCCTCCGAAGCTCAGGTTGACCGCCTGCGCAGTATCGATCGCAGTCAGCAAATGGACCCGAACAGCGCCATGGCCGAGATGGCCCAAGGCAAATTTCAAGTGGAGCTGGGCGCGAAAGTCGCCAAGGCGTCCGATGAAATGCTCGGTACGATCATCGATACGTTTGCCTGATTGTTCGATATTCGCGTTGCCGGACGCCGCGATTGTTCGCGGCGTTTTTCGTTGTAAGTCCTTCTCCCTCAACTAATCTTTTTTCATTGCACATGGCTTTGTCGGGCGCATGTCGCACTGCTGTGTCCGGCGTTCGGAAAATGTGATGACGAATGGCAAAAGAACGACGCTTGACAAGATTTCGGCGTAAACGTATGTTTCAAACAACTGTTTGACCGTCACAACAAATCAATGCGGTCGTTCATTCCCGGTTACATCAGCAGAGGTTTATCGCTATGCCTGACTACAAGGCCCCCTTGCGTGATATTCGCTTCGTACGTGACGAACTGCTCGGCTATGAAGCGCACTATCAGAGCCTTCCAGCCTGCGCAGACGCAACGCCGGACATGGTTGACGCCATTCTCGAAGAGGGCGCCAAGTTCTGTGAGCAGGTGCTGGCGCCGCTGAACCGCGTGGGCGATCTCGAAGGTTGCACCTGGAGCGAGTCCGGCGTGAAAACCCCGACCGGCTTCAAAGAGGCTTACAAGCAATTCGTGGAAGGCGGCTGGCCAAGCCTGGCTCACGACGTCGAGCACGGCGGTCAGGGTCTGCCTGAGTCGCTGGGCCTGGCTGTCAGCGAAATGGTCGGTGAAGCCAACTGGTCGTGGGGCATGTACCCGGGCCTGTCGCACGGCGCGATGAACACCATCTCCGAGCACGGCACTCCAGAGCAGCAAGAAGCCTATCTGACCAAGCTGGTGTCCGGCGAATGGACCGGCACCATGTGCCTGACCGAACCTCACTGCGGCACCGACCTGGGCATGCTGCGCACCAAGGCCGAACCTCAGGCCGACGGCTCCTACAAAGTCTCCGGCACCAAGATCTTCATCTCGGCCGGTGAACACGACATGGCCGACAACATCGTCCACATCGTATTGGCCCGTCTGCCGGATGCACCAGCCGGCACCAAAGGCATTTCCCTGTTCATCGTTCCGAAGTTCCTGCCGAACGCCGACGGCACCATCGGTACTCGCAACGCAGTGAGCTGCGGCTCCATCGAACACAAGATGGGTATCCACGGCAACGCCACCTGCGTGATGAACTTCGATGGCGCGACCGGTTTCCTGATCGGCCCGGCGAACAAAGGCCTGAACTGCATGTTCACCTTTATGAACACCGCACGTCTGGGTACCGCGCTGCAAGGTCTGGCCCACGCCGAAATCGGCTTCCAGGGCGGTCTGAAATACGCCCGCGACCGTCTGCAAATGCGTTCCCTGACCGGCCCGAAAGCGCCGGACAAGGCCGCTGACCCGATCATCGTGCACCCTGACGTACGCCGCATGCTGTTGACCATGAAGGCATTCGCCGAAGGCAACCGTGCAATGGTGTACTTCACTGCCAAACAGGTGGACATCGTCAAATACGGTGTGGACGAAGAAGAGAAGAAGAAAGCCGACGCACTGCTGGCCTTCATGACGCCGATTGCCAAGGCGTTCATGACCGAAGTCGGTTTCGAGTCCGCCAACCACGGCGTGCAGATCTACGGCGGCCACGGCTTCATCGCCGAGTGGGGCATGGAGCAGAACGTTCGCGACAGCCGCATCTCGATGCTGTACGAAGGCACCACCGGCATTCAGGCACTCGACCTGCTGGGCCGTAAAGTGTTGATGACCCAGGGCGAGGCTCTCAAAGGCTTCACCAAGATCGTCCACAAGTTCTGTCAGAACAACGAAGGCAACGAAGCCGTCAAGGAATTCGTCGCACCGCTGGCTGCACTGAACAAGGAATGGGGCGAACTGACCATGAAGGTCGGTATGGCCGCCATGAAAGATCGCGAAGAAGTCGGCGCAGCCTCCGTGGACTATCTGATGTATTCCGGCTACGCCTGCCTGGCTTACTTCTGGGCCGACATGGCGCGTCTGGCTGCTGAAAAGCTGGCTGCCGGCACCACTGACGAGGCGTTCTACACCGCCAAGCTGCAAACCGCGCGCTTCTACTTCCAGCGCATCCTGCCGCGTACCCGTACGCACGTGGCGGCCATGCTGTCGGGCGCCAACAACCTGATGGACATGAAGGAAGAGAACTTCTCGCTGGGCTACTAAGCCTCGGTGCGGGTTCCATGAAACCGTCGCTCCCCGGGAGCGGCGGTTTTTTTTGCCCTGGATTTTCTCGATCGTTCCGAACGGAGGGCGATGGGCGCTGCACCGTCCTGCGACGATCTCTCAGGGGAAATGGCCTTGATGGCAATGACGTAGAGCGGCCATCGCGCAAGTTTCATGTTTGTCAGGGAAAAAACCTTGATTGAAGGCTCAGAAACAGAGGGATTCAGCCGTTAAAGAGACAACCTGTGATCTGGATCACATTGTGTGTGCCTAATCGGTCACATTGCAGGCACAATGCCATCTCTTTGCCAAGACGGTCGGAGCTTTACCCTTGCCGCGTTCTTCCGCTGTACGTTTCAGTCACTTTTTACCTTCACTGCTGTTGTTGCTTGCGGGGTTGGCGGCTGCGTACGTCAAAGACCTCAACGTGTTCTTCACCTCACTGTTCAACGTGCTGCCGACCCTGGTGCTGTTGCTGGGCGGTTCTTATTGCGCGGTCTATCGACGCCAGCGTGAACTGTTTCTGATGGTCACGGTGTATATCGCCTACTTTCTGCTCGACACCCAGACCGACTATTACCGTGACAACGGCAAGGTGCGCGAAGACGCCGCCGTGGTGTTCCATCTGGTCTGCCTGCTGCTGCCGTTGCTGTTCGGTCTGTTCGCGGCGTGGCAGGAGCGCACACATCTGTTCCAGGACATGGTGGCGCGTTTCGCCGTGCTGCTGGCTTTCGGCAGCGTGGCGCTGGGACTCGAGCAAAGTTATCCCCAGGCCCTGTTGATGTGGCTTTCGGAGATCCGCTGGCCGGCTTTGCACGGGGCCTGGATGAGTCTGATCCAGATGTGCTACCCGGTATTTCTTTCGGCGTTCCTGCTGTTGGCCTGGCAATATTGGCGCCATCCGCGTCCGCTGCATGCGGCGCAACTGGTGGGGTTGCTCGGGGTGTTCTGGATGCTGCCGAAAACCTTCATTCTGCCGTTCACGCTGAACATCATGTGCAGCCAGGTGATGCTGATGATTGCCGCTGCGGTGGCGCATGAAGCCTATCAAATGGCTTTTCGCGACGAGCTCACCGGACTTCCGGGGCGTCGAGCACTCAACGAGCGCATGCAGCGTCTGGGACGCAACTATGTGCTGGCAATGAGCGATGTCGATCACTTCAAGAAATTCAACGACACCCATGGCCACGACGTGGGTGACCAGGTATTGCGGCTGGTTGCCAGCAAGCTGTCGAAAGTCAGTGGCGGCGGCCGGGCGTATCGCTACGGCGGTGAAGAGTTTGCCCTGGTGTTCGCGGGCAAGACACTCGAGGAGTGCATGCCGCACCTTGAGGTCATCCGGGAATCGATTGCGTCCTACAACATCCAGCTGCGCAATCAGGAAAGCCGTCCGCAGGACGATCAACAGGGGCGCCAGCGTCGTGGCGGCTCCGGTGCGTCCAGCGTATCGGTCACGGTCAGTATCGGTGTCGCCGAAAGAGTGGAGCAGCGCACGCCGGAAGACGTGCTCAAGTCCGCCGACCAGGCGCTCTACGCCGCCAAGGGCGCGGGACGGAACTGTGTGATGGCCTTCGGTCAGAACCGCCGTGGCGCGGTACGCATGGACAGCGCGGCGGGTTGAGCGATGAGGCGCGTTCAGCGCCCGGCATTGTCAAACAAAAGAGCCCGCGGATTGCGGGCTTCTTTTTGGCTAACACAGTGACCAAAAATTACAAACAAGTCATGGCTTGACCCTATGTGTCGCAAAAGTTGTTGGGTTACACTCCGGCTCAACGAAAACTTCTTTCCACGAATCACCTGTTTTGATCTTTGCGAGGTTTGCCATGGCTGACTATAAAGCGCCGCTGCGCGATATGCGCTTCGTCCTCAATGAAGTGTTCGAAGTCGCCAAGCTCTGGGCCGAACTGCCGGCACTGGCCGAGACTGTCGATGCCGAAACCGTCGAAGCCATTCTTGAAGAGGCCGGCAAGGTCACCAGCAAAAGCATCGCGCCCCTGAGCCGCGCGGCCGACGAAGAAGGCTGCCGCTGGGCCGACGGTGCCGTTACCACACCGGCCGGTTTCCCGCAGGCCTATCGCACTTATGCCGAAGGCGGCTGGGTCGGCGTCGGCGGTGATCCGGCCTACGGCGGCATGGGCATGCCCAAGGCTGTGTCGGCTCAGGTCGAAGAGATGGTCAACTCCGCCAGCCTGTCCTTTGGTCTGTACCCGATGCTGACCGCCGGCGCGTGCCTGTCGATCAACGCCCACGCCAGCGAAGAGCTGAAATCCGCTTATCTGCCGAACATGTATGCCGGCATCTGGGCCGGTTCCATGTGCCTGACCGAGCCGCATGCGGGCACCGATCTGGGCATCATCCGCACCAAGGCCGAGCCTCAGGCCGACGGTTCCTACAAGGTCAGCGGCACGAAAATCTTCATCACCGGCGGTGAACACGATCTGACCGAAAACATCATCCACCTGGTGCTGGCCAAGCTGCCGGACGCACCGGCGGGACCGAAAGGCATTTCGCTGTTTCTGGTGCCGAAGTTCCTGGTCAATGCCGATGGCAGCCTGGGTGCGCGCAACCCGGCCCACTGCGGTTCGATCGAACACAAGATGGGCATCCAGGCCTCGGCTACGTGCGTGATGAACTTCGACGACGCCGTGGGGTATCTCGTCGGCGAGCCGAACAAAGGCCTGGCCGCGATGTTCACCATGATGAACTACGAGCGCTTGGGCGTCGGCATACAGGGCCTGGCTTCCGGTGAGCGCTCTTATCAGAACGCCATTGAATACGCCCGTGATCGCTTGCAGAGCCGTGCGCCGACCGGCGCGCAGAACAAGGACAAGGTTGCCGACCCGATCATCGTCCATCCGGACGTGCGTCGCATGCTGCTGACCATGAAAGCCTCGAACGAAGGCGGCCGTGCTTTCTCCACCTACGTGGCGATGCAGCTTGATACCGCCAAGTTCAGCGAGGACGCAGCCACCCGCAAACGCGCCGAAGATCTGGTGGCGCTGCTGACGCCGGTGGCCAAGGCGTTCCTGACCGACCTGGGTCTGGAAACCACTGTCCACGGCCAGCAAATCTTCGGTGGTCACGGCTATATTCGCGAGTGGGGTCAGGAGCAACTGGTGCGTGATGTGCGCATCACCCAGATCTACGAAGGCACCAACGGCATTCAGGCGCTGGATCTGGTCGGTCGCAAGATCGTTGGCAGCGGTGGGGCGTTCTACAAACTGTTCGCCGACGAGATCCGTCATTTCACCGCGACCGCCAGTGCCGACCTTGGCGAATTCATCAACCCGCTGAGCGATGCCGTCGATACCCTCGACGAACTGACTTCGTGGCTGCTGGACCGGGCGAAAACCAACCCGAACGAAATCGGCGCAGCGTCGGTCGAATACTTGCAGGCCTTCGGTTATACCGCCTACGCGTACATGTGGGCGCTGATGGCCAAGGCATCGTTGGGCAAGGAGGCGCAGGACGATTTTTATGCAAGCAAACTCGGCACCGCGCGTTTCTACTTTGCCCGCCTGCTGCCGCGGATTCACTCGTTGAGCGCATCGGTGAAGGCGGGCAGCGAGTCGCTGTACCTGCTGGACGCCTCACAGTTTTGAGGATGTGACGTCATGTAAGCGATCTCTTACATGACGTGCTGCTGTTCTCCCATAGGCGCAGATTGGATCCAGAGCTAATCTACTTTCCATGGACGTAGCGCAGGAAGCGCAAAGCAATAACACGGACACGTAAGGATTCTGCCAGGGTGGCGGAGTGAAATGGATGTCAGGGAAACAGTCTGCAAAGCCCCGCTTCGGCGGGGTTTTCTTATGCCCGCAGAAAAGTTTTCAGCCCAACGAATCCAGAGCCGGCGATCCTTTGAGAGGTTTGTCCTCGCGCTGCATCACTTCTTCCAGCAAGGTCCTGAGCAAGGCCAATGACGCCTGTTGGCGTTGCACATCACGGCACACCAGACCCACCTTCAGCGGTACTCGTGGTTCGCTGATCGGTTTCCACAGCAAATCCTGATCGTCGTATTCCTTTTGTGAGCGCCCGGGCAGCACCGTCGCCAGCCGTGTGTGCGGCAGACTGTCGAGAATCCCCACCATATTGTTCAGCTCCGCCTGCACCTGCGGGCGGCGCCCGAGGCTGGCCAGTTGCGCCTGCCAGATCTGACGGATCTGGAATTCTTCTCCCAAAAGCAGCATGGGCAACTCGGCAGCCTGACTCATCGAGACTTTCTTGAATTCCCGCAGCGGATGATCCGCCGGAATGACCAGCGTCAATTCATCTTCGTACAGCATCACGCCGTGCAGACCCGGCTGGCGTGGCGGCAGATAGCTGATGCCGATGTCCAGCGAACCGTTGAGCAGGCGTCGCTCGATCTCCAGCCCCGTCAGTTCATAAATCTGCACCACCAGATGCGGCTGGGCCTTGCGTACCCGTTCCAGCATTTGCGGCACCAGGCTGGTGTGCACGGTTTGCAGCACGCCGATCGCCAGCGTGCGCAGCGCCTGGCCCTTGAAGTTGCCCAGCGCCTCGCGCGCACGTTGCATGCCATCAAGCAGTGGCAGCGCGTGGTTGTACAGCGTATGAGCGGCGAGGGTCGGCAGCAGGCGTTTGCTGCTGCGCTCGAACAGGGTGACGTCGAGGTTCTGTTCCAGATGGCGGATCTGCTGGGACAACGCAGGTTGGGAGATCGACAGACGCTCGGCAGCACGCCCGACATGGCCTTCTTCGTAGACCGCGACGAAATAACGCAGTTGTTTGAAATCCATAAGTGATGCTTATCGAAAATGCTGGGAAATCGAAATGGCTCGGCGCCTTGAAGACGCCTAGTCTAACCGCATTCACAAGGCTTGCAGGGCCGGAAAGCGCAATGACCAGCGTTTGCTTCGAAAGTGTTTACATAGGCAGTTCAAAAAACCTCAATCGAGGTTTTTTTCAATGAATCTGTTCAGCTTGCGGCGCCAGGCGCCGAGCCTCGATGACCTGACTTTTGAAACCCATGTATCGGATGCCGCTGATGGTCTGAATGCCGGGCGCCTGATGCCCAGCGTCGAGCGCCCACAGCAGGTTTTCGTTCGCGGCCAGGGTTCCTGGCTGTGGGACAGCAATGACCGCGCCTACTTGGACTTTTCTCAGGCCGGCGGCGCCAACAGCCTGGGCCACAGCCCTTCGGCGCTGGTCAAAGCCATCGCCAGCCAGGCGCAGGCCCTGATCAATCCCGGATTCAATCTGCACAACCGCGGCATGCTCAGCCTCGCCGAGCGTTTGTGCGCCAGCACTTCCAGCGATCAGGCGTATCTGCTCAACAGTGGCAGCGAAGCTTGTGAAGCCGCGATCAAACTGGCGCGTAAGTGGGGTCAGCTGCATCGCGGCGGCGCCTCGCGGATCATTGTCGCCAGACAAGGCTGCCACGGGCGTAGTCTGGCGACGATTTCGGCGTCGGACAGTTGCAACCTGCACAACCGCTTCGCGCCGCTGTTGCCGGGCTTCGATCGGGTGCCGTTCAATGATCTGCCGGCACTGCATGCTGCTGTCGATTCGCAGACCGTGGCGATCATGCTCGAACCGATCCAGAGCGATGCCGGTGTCATTCCGGCGACCGAACATTACCTCAAGGGTGTCGAACGCCTGTGCCGTGAACTGGGAATTCTGCTGATCCTCGACGAAGTACAGACCGGCTTTGGCCGCTGTGGCACATTGCTCGCCGAACAGTCCTACGGCGTGCGCGCCGATATCGTCGTGCTCGGTAAGGGCCTTGGTGGTGGCGTTCCATTGGCTGCATTGCTGGCGCGAGGCAAGGCTTGCTGTTTCGACGCCGGCGAGCTGGGCGGTACTCATCACGGCAACGCACTGATGACAGCCGCCGGCCTGGTGGTGCTCGACAGCGTGCAGGACCGCGCCTTCCTCGAACAGATCCGGGACAACGGCCAGCATCTGCGCGAGGGGCTCGCCCGTCTGGCCCATCGTTATGAACATGGCGAGTTGCGCGGGCAAGGGCTGTTCTGGGGACTGACCCTGTCGGAAGACTCCGCAGAGGCCGTGGTCAAAGCCGCGCTCCATGAAGGCTTGCTGCTCAACGCCCCACAAGCCAACTGCCTGCGCTTTACCCCGGCGCTCACCGTCAGCAAGGCCAACATCGACGAAATGCTCCTGCGCCTGGCCCGCGCATTCTCCCGGGTACGCACTGCGCAATTGCAATGCCGCAAAGGGATTGCCGTTTGAGCTGAAGTTTCCCACCCGAATTCAAGAACCGTCTCGCGGTATAACGCACGCCCCACGCCTGATTCTTTTGGCGTGGGGCGTTTTTTTGTGCGCCGGTAATGGCAAACAAATGGCGAGATCGCGGGTTGCACTGAACCCTGACAAACGGCACAGGTCGATTAGCTTGTATGGCTCAGTCGAGCCAGCCCCCAATCAGGAGCTGCCCCATGGACTTCATCCGCATCATCATCGCCATTATCTTGCCGCCGCTGGGCGTGTTTCTTCAGGTCGGATTCGGCGGTGCGTTCTGGCTCAATATCCTGCTGACGCTGTGCGGCTATATCCCGGGGATCGTGCATGCGGTGTACATCATCGCCAAGCGCTGAGTTTCAATCCGCCAGGCCCATCACTCGCTGATAGAAACGCCACTCCTGCTCCAGCGCGTGGGCCTGGTTCGCGGCCCGGCGAAAGCCGTGGCGTTCGTCGGCGTAATAATGCGCTTCGACCTCAATGCCGTTGTGCTCCAGGGCCGCGACCATGTCGCGGGTCTGTTGCGGCACCACGACAGCGTCCAGTTCACCCTGAAAGAAAATCACCGGCACGCGAATGTTGTTGGCATGCGATAACGGCGTGCGCGCGGCGTAACGGTCGGCGTCTTTCTCCGGATCGCCGATCAGCCAGTCCAGGTAGTCGCCTTCGAACTTGTGTGTCGCCCGACCCAGAGCCACCGGATCGCTGACGCCATACAGGCTGGCGCCGGCACGAAACACCTGATGGAACGCCAGGGCGCACAGCGTCGTGTAGCCACCGGCACTGCCGCCTCGGATGAATGCACGCTCGCCGTCGATCATGCCGCGATCATTAAGGTAAGCCACCACTGCGCAGGCATCCTCGACATCCACCGCGCCCCAGCTCAGATGCAGCGCTTGTCGATACTCCCGGCCATAACCGCTGCTGCCCCGGTAGTTGAGATCCGCAACAGCGAAGCCGCGCTGCGTCCAGTACTGGATACGCGGGTCGAGCATCGGGTAGCAGGCCGATGTCGGACCACCGTGGATGAACACCACCAGCGGTGGTTTCGCTTCGCCACTCGTGGTCGGGTAGAAGAAACCGTGCGCTTCACCTGAACCGCTCGGATAGCAAAGGGTTTGCGGGCGGCTGATGCACTCGGCGGGCAGCGGTGCAATGCCGCCGGCCAGCAATTTCACTTCACGCGACTTGCGATCAATGGCGATCACGGCTGAAGGGCTGATCGGTGAGGCGGCGATGCAGTAAATGAACTGATCATCGACAGCCAGATGACGGAAGCGGCTGTAGTCGCCAGTGAAGTCTTCACCGTTGAGCGCCAGACGACCAAAACCGCCTTCGCTCCAACTCGCCAAGAATCCTTCATCGGTGGGCAGCCACGTACATCCGCCGAGTTGCCACGGCGCTGGTGCATGATCGGCTGTAACACAGGGCAGCAGTTGCAAACCGTCTGCAGACTCGACCCACGGTTCCCAATATCCGCCACGGTCGGTCAGGCAGCCCAGTCGGCCATTGGTATCGAAGCGAGGTTGCTGGATCGACTCTTCGAGTGTTTCACCGGCCACGCAGCGCGGGGCGGAAAAACCATCTTCCGAGCGTTCGGCGAGCATGAGCCGTGTAGATGTCCACGGCTGATGTGGACGGCTCCATTCGATCCACGCCAGGCGTCGTCCATCCTGGCTGATGATTGGCGACGCGTAAAAATCCGCGCCTTCAACCAGCCTATGGCGTTCGCCACTCGCCAGATTAATAGCCACCAGCCGATGCCGATCACCGTTCTCTTCAACAGCCAGCACCTGCCCGTTGGCAAAATGCAGATCACCATATCGGCATTCCCCGGACGTCAATGCCACGGGTTCGCCGTCCAGCGTCTGTCGGTACAACTGCTGATCCGCCTCGTTGACGAAAACCACTCCATCAGGCGTCAGACAAAACGCCCCGCCGCCATATTCGTACACCCGGCTGCGCACGCTGAAACCCGCAGGCGTCAGGCACTTCGCCACGCCGTCGCGCCAGTGCCAGACCCGGCACGCGGCATCGGCGGGACGGTATTCATTCCAGAACAAACCATTGGTGCCGAGCTGCAATTCGGCGAAATCCACACCGGCGGTAACGGCGGCAGTGGCGCTGAAAGGCTCAGCCTTTGGCGATGAGTCGCGAGTTTCGTTCATTGCGAAAGGCCAGTTGTTCGATGGTCTGGGAGGCGTGCTCGGCTTCTTCGCGGGCCTTTAGGATCACGCCGTGATGTTCGGATTTGCTGCACACCGGGTCGGCATTGCTGGCATCGCCGGTGAGCATGAAGGCCTGGCAGCGGCAGCCGCCGAAATCCTGTTCCTTTTCATCGCAGGAACGGCACGGCTCGGGCATCCAGTCATAACCGCGAAAGCGGTTGAAGCCGAACGAGTCGTACCAGATGTGCTGCATGCTGTGGTCGCGCACATTGGGAAATTGTACCGGCAGCTGTCGGGCGCCGTGACAGGGCAGGGCGGTGCCGTCTGGCGTGACCGTCAGAAACAGGCTGCCCCAGCCATTCATGCAGGCTTTCGGGCGCTCTTCGTAATAGTCGGGGGTGACGAAAATCAGTTTGCACGGATGCCCTTCGGCTTCCAGCTTGGCGCGGTATTCGTTGGTGATGCGTTCGGCGCGGACCAGTTGTTCCTTGGTTGGCAACAGGCCGACACGATTGAGCTGCGCCCAGCCATAGAACTGGCAGGTGGCGAGTTCTACGAAGTCGGCCTCCAGCGCAATGCACATCTCGATGATGCGGTCGATCTTGTCAATGTTGTGCCGATGGGTGACGAAGTTCAGCACCATCGGATAGCCGTGTGCCTTTACGGCGCGAGCCATTTCCAGTTTCTGCGCGAAGGCTTTTTTCGAGCCGGCGAGCAGGTTGTTCACTTGCTCGTCGCTGGCCTGGAAACTGATCTGGATGTGGTCGAGACCGGCCTTCTTGAAGTCGCTGATCTTCTGTTCGGTCAGGCCGATGCCGGAAGTGATCAGGTTGGTGTAAAAGCCCAGCTGACGCGCTTCACGGATCAGATCGGCGAGGTCCTGGCGCACCAGCGGTTCACCCCCGGAAAAGCCCAGTTGTGCCGCACCCATCTCCCGGGCTTCGCGGAACACCTTGATCCACTGCTCGGTGCTCAGCTCTTTGCCCTGCTCGGCGAAGTCCAGTGGATTGGAACAATACGGGCATTGCAGCGGGCAGCGGTAGGTCAGCTCGGCGAGCAGCCACAGCGGCAGGCCGATTTCCGGTTTGGCCGGTACTTGCGCCGATGACTCAGGCAAGTTCGATCCAGTGCTGCGCACGGGCAACCTCCATGAATTGCTCGATGTCATCACCGAGCTCGGGCACGCCGGGGAACTGTCTGTCGAGTTCGGCGATGATCGCCGCAACATCCCGTTCACCGTCGATCAGGCCGCCGATCAGCGCGGCACTTTCGTTGAGTTTGATCATGCCTTCCGGGTACAGCAGCACGTGGCCTTTCTGGGCCGGTTCGTACTGGAAGCGGTAGCCGGGGCGCCAGCTCGGGGTCTTGCTGCGGTCGAAACTCATAAGGCGATTCCTTTATGCCAGACCCGTTGATCGGTGACGCTGTGATACGGCGGGCGGTTCAGTTCGTAAGCCATGCTCATGGCGTCGAGCATGCTCCAAAGGATGTCCAGTTTGAACTGGAGAATTTCCAGCATGCGCTCCTGGCCTTCGCGGGTCTTGTAGTGTTCGAGCGTGATCGCCAGACCATGCTCGACATCACGCCGCGCCTGACCGAGACGGGTTCGGAAGTACTCGTAACCGGCCGGGTCGATCCAGGGGTAATGCTGCGGCCAGCTGTCGAGGCGCGACTGGTGGATCTGTGGCGCGAACAGTTCGGTCAGCGAGCTGCTGGCGGCTTCCTGCCAACTGGCGCGGCGGGCGAAGTTGACGTAGGCGTCCACGGCGAAACGCACGCCGGGCAGTACCAGTTCCTGGGAGCGCAATTGATCCGGATCGAGACCGACGGCCTGGCCAAGACGCAGCCAGGCCTCGATGCCGCCGTCTTCGCCGGGGGCGCCGTCGTGGTCGAGCAGGCGCTGGATCCACTCGCGGCGGATCTCGCGATCCGGGCAGTTGGCCAGGATCGCGGCATCTTTCAGGGGAATGTTCACCTGGTAGTAGAAGCGGTTGGCAACCCAGCCCTGAATCTGCTCGCGGGTCGCCCGGCCTTCATACATCGCCACGTGATACGGGTGATGGATGTGATAGTAGGCGCCCTTGGCGCGCAGGGCCGCTTCGAATTCGGCGGGGGACAGCGGGGTATCGGTCATTGCGGTTCTCCGGGCCATTCGTTACAGGACGATGCTCATGCCGTCATACGCCACTTCTACATTGCGCCGAACCAGTTCTGCGCGCTCCGGCGAGTCTTCGTCGAGAATCGGGTTGGTGTTGTTGATGTGGATAAGCACCTTGCGCTGCTCGGGAAGCTGTTCCAGCACTTCGAGCATGCCGCCGGGGCCGTTCTGGGCCAGGTGGCCCATTTCGCGACCGGTGCGGGTGCCGACGCCACGGCGCTGCATTTCATCGTCGTCCCACAGCGTACCGTCCACCAGCACGCAGTCGTTGCCGGCCATGATGTCCAGCAGCGGTGCGTCGACCTTGCCCAGGCCCGGGGCATAGAACAGTTTGCCGCCGGTGCCGAGGTCTTCGACGATCAGACCGATGTTGTCGCCCGGATGCGGATCGAAGCGGTGCGGCGAGTAGGGTGGAGCGGCGCTGCGCAACGGCAGCGGGGTGAAGCGCAGGTTCGGGCAGGCGGCGACGGTGAAGCTCTGGTCGAGTTCGATGCGGTTCCAGTCCAGCCCGCCGTTCCAGTGCTTGAGCATGGTGAACAACGGGAAGCCGGTGCTCAGGTCTTCGTGGACCATGTCCGTGCACCAGACCTGATGCGGGCAGCCTTCGCGCAGACTGAGCAGGCCGGTGGTGTGGTCGATCTGACTGTCCATCAGGATGATTGCACTGATGCCGCTATCACGCAGGGCCCGACCCGGCTGCATCGGGGCGAAGCTCTGGAGCTGCGCGCGGATGTCCGGCGAGGCGTTGCACAGCACCCAGTTCACGCCGTCATCGGAAATGGCGATGGACGATTGGGTGCGGGCCTTGGCATTCAGGCTGCCGTCGCGAAAACCGGCGCAATTGACGCAGTTGCAGTTCCACTGCGGAAAACCGCCACCGGCGGCCGAACCCAGAATCTGGACGAACATGAACGCTCCATCATTTCAACGCTGAAAATAAAACGCCCCGGCGAGCCGAGGCGTTGCACTGCAATTCTGACGAGGCAGAACTCAGCGGCTGGCGAAGTACATGGTGACTTCGAAGCCGATGCGCAGGTCGGTGTAAGCAGGTTTGGTCCAGGCCATCGGGTGACTCCTTCTTCGGGTGGGTGAGATAGCGCTATCCATAGGTATAGTCCACGGCAGCGTCGAGATGTTCCAAATAGTTAGGTTGCTATGTTACTCAAAATTTCAAAGGTATTGCCCGTGAATCTTTGAGAAAGCTCCTTGCAGCCTTGGTAATGATCATTTTGCAGCTTTCCATGGCGCGCCTGGCGCTGGGTCATTGGACAGGCCGTGCCAGCCGCCTTCGGCGCAGATAAGGCGTTGTGCGGCGGCCTGCAATGCCGGGCGATCCAGTTGAGTGATGGCGCTGCGCAATTGCAGCAGATAATCCGACGAGTGGCCGCAGAGACGGGCCTGCCACAGAAGCTCGGCCGCCTCTTTGCCAGACAGGGCGGTTTCATCGAACTGATCGGCAAGCGTCTGGCGTTGCTGGGTGAGGCTGGCGTCATCGAGTTGTTCGATCCGGGCTGGCAGGTCATCGAGGAACTGCTGAATGTGCTCGAGCAATTGCGCGGCGCTGGTCGTTGGCGATTGCACACCGAACAGCATTGCGCTTTGGCCATGGATCTGGCGCAACCCGCTGAAAACCGCATAACCCAATTGCAGCTCGACTCGCAGGCGTTGGTAGAACTGCGTTTGGCACAGGTGTGCGAGCAGGCGGCACGCGGCTTCTTCAGCGACTTCCTGGCTGGCGGTAGGGCAAAACAGTAGCAAGGCGTGTTCGTTGGACGCACTTTCGATCCGGTGCCACAGGTAACCGGCGTTGATTGCCGACGGTGCGGGTAATTGGTTGTCCGGTGCGCCGGGGATGCGACTCAGCACCAGGCCCATGGCGGATTGGGTTTGTGGGTTGAGGCCCAATGCCAAGCCATCCCAGCGGGAAGTTGTCCACAGGTGCGCGGCGTCATCGGATTCGCTCATTGCTGGCAGGCAGTGCTGGGGCAATTCCTTGAGCAATTGGCGGATCGGTATCAGCGCAGGTTGCAGCTCGCCTTTCGCGGAGTCGACGCCCGCTTGTGTCAAAGATTTCAGCGCATGTTCCAGCACAGCGGGCAGCGTGTCCTGCAGACCGGTCACTTTCAGCAGCCACTGATTGCCCGTCGCGCAGAACGACAACTCGACCCCGGCCTGACGTGCATCATCAGACACTTCCCGCAGACTGCGCTGCAGTTTCGACTGCAGCTCGGCGGTGGCCGCTGCTTCCGTTTGCCAGCGCACGTACACCGCGCCTTCGCCATTGTTGTCCGGCAGCGCCTGACTGAATTGCATCGGCGAGCGCTCACGGCGACTGCGCGAGCGATCCTGAGCAAACGTGCGCAGGCCACGGTGAGCGCTGGTCTGGCCACGGATCAGGCCGGCGTTGGCCAGCGCTTCGGCCGTGCGCAGGAATGGATTGGGGGCAGGCAGATGCCAGTGGCGGCTGAAGTTATCCACAGTGCCGATTTTGCCGAGAATCCCTTTGAGCGCGGCTACGGCTGAATCGGACAGGCCGCATTCGAGTTGCTCGCTGTCGAGCTGCGCCAGTTGCAGTGCGCCGCTGACTTGCTGTCGGCGTAGATGCAGTGCCGAATATTCCTCACGCAATGTCGACCAGTCCCGCTGCGCGGCGAAGAAGCTCAACCAGTCCAGGGATTGCTCGCGAATGAGGTCGAAAGAACCGGCAACTGCGGTGAACTGAAGATGCAGCAATGCTTGCCCGGCGAACTGGTACTGCACGCAGCCGTGCAAGTTGTCTGCAAGCCCTTGCTGCCGCAGATGAGCGAGCAATCCGCCGGGCTTGGCACTGTTCAGCCAGTGGCAGAGGAACGCCAGCGCTTCGGCGGACGATGCCGGCAAGTCTTCCAATGCAAACAGCAGATTGCCGCGCCGCTCGCCGACCTGTTGATAAGTTGCCTGTGGAGTGTCCATCAAACGAACGGGGGTTGCCTGTCCGGTTTTATCCCCAGGTGCCAACGTGGCGGCGAACTGCTCGGCCAGGGCTCTCAGCTCTTCGATGCTCTGCGGTCCGGCCAGGCTCAGGATCATCTGTCCCGTGCGGTAAAACCGGTGATGGAAGTCTTTCAACGCCTGCTGAAACTCCGCTCGCTCTACCGGCAGGCTGTCGCGGTTTCCGGCATGAAAGCCACGCAACGGATGCGCTGCTGACAAGCCTTCGAACAGTGCTTCTTTCTGTTGTGCGGCAGCGTCCTGGGACCATGCGATGAACTCCGCCTGCAACACTTCCCGTTCCCGCAACTGTTCCTCCGTGTTCAGGCGAGGACGAGTGAGCATGTCTGACAGGCGCTCCAGCCCACCGCTGAAAGATGCTGGCGGCAGCTCAAAAAAGAAATCGGTGGTGCGCTCGCGAGTGCTGGCATTCACCTGGCCGCCATGCGATTGCACGTAAGCCATCAATCCTTGGCCGGCAGGAAAACGCTCGGTGCCGAGAAACAGCAAATGCTCGAGGAAATGCGCCAGCCCCGGCCACGCCAATGGCACGTCATGGCTGCCGGCCGCCACCCGCAGCGCAGCGGCGCTGCGCTTCAGGCCGGGCACGTGACGCAGGGTCACGCGCAAGCCGTTGGTCAGGGTTTCAGTGTGGGGGCGGGGGTGAGTCGGCGCAGGCATGGGCACTTCCAGGACGGTGAGGTGCCCATGCTAGCGGATTAGCGCTTGTTGAGCGCGTCGTAAAGTTCGGGACGGCGGTCGTTGAAGTAGCGGTTGGCATTGCGTGAATCGACCATCAACTGGCGATCCAGCTCACCGACGATCAAGGCTTCGTCCAGTCCGGCCTGAGCGATACGACTGCCATCCGGCGCGGCTATGCTGCTTTGCCCGCAATAATGGATGTCGCCCTCCTGGCCGCAATAGTTGGCGTAAGCCACGTAGCACTGGTTTTCGAAGGCGCGGGATCGCACCGAGACGTCGGCAATGAAATCGAAAGGAATCATGTTCGCCGTCGGCACCAGAATCAGCTCGGCGCCTTCGAGGGCCAGGCGCCGCGCGTTTTCCGGGAACTCCAGGTCGTAGCAAATCAGGAAGCCGAGCTTCCAGCCGTTGAGCTCGACGATGGGAAACTCGCCATCGCCGGGGCTGAACATCGAACGGTCCAGATCGCCGAACAGATGCGTCTTTCGGTAATTGCACAAGCGTTCGCCGTTCGAATCGATCAGCTGTACGGCGTTGTAGATCTGCCCTTCGGCAGTGCGCTCGGGGTAGCCGTAAAGGATCGCCAGCCCGGCCGCCTTGGCGATCCGTCCGACTTGCTGAGCCCACTCACCGTTGTAGACCTCGGCCAATGTGGCGACCGCTTCCTTGCCGATGTTGTAGCCGGTCAGAAACATCTCCGGTACCACCAGCAGGTCGGCGCCTTTGGCCTCCATCGCCAGTTGATGCAGGCGCTGGAGGTTGGCGGGCGGCTCCAGTGGCAGCGGTGGGCATTGGTAAAGGGCTACGCGCATCGGGGATTCCTCTTATTCAGGCAGGGCGATCGGGCCGATGTCGTTGAACACATCACCCGGGCCGGGGTTCTCTTTATGAGTGGACCCGCCGAAGTGCTTCATGATTCCCCATACTGCGTTGAGCGAGGTCTGTACCGCGCCTTCGACCCAGGCCGGCGTCCACGACACGTCGTCGCCGGCGATGAAAATCCCGCGCTGCTCCGGCGGCATGTCGTCCTGCATGAAGTGTGCGTACATGCGCTGGTTGTAGCGGTAATGGCCGGGCAGGGCACCTTTGAATGCACCGAGGAAATGCGGATCCGCTTCCCAGGATACGGTGATCGGATCGCCGATGATTCGCGCGGCGATGTCGACTTTCGGGTAGATCTTCTTCAACGCATCCAGCGCCAGTTTCACGCGTTTTTCCACCGGGTGCGGGAGCATTTTCAGTGCATCGCTCATCCACGAATACGACAGGCAGATCACGCCCGGCTTGTCGTCGCCGTTGTCGAACAGGTAAGTGCCGCGGGTCAGGCGATCGGTAAGGGTCATGCTCATCAGGTCGCGACCGGTTTCCGGATCCTTGTCCTTCCAGAACGGACGGTCGACCATCACGAAAGTCTTCGACGATTGCATGTAGCGCGTGCGATCCAGCGCCATCCACATTTTCTGCGAGAACAGGGTTTCGTCGCATTCGATCTGGGTGGTCAGCAGCCAGCTCTGGCAGGTGGTCAGTACGGCGGCGTATTCGCGGGTGTCGCCGTTGTTGTCGGTGACTGCGAAACGTCCGCCAGGCGCGTGGGCGATTTTCTTTACCCCGGAGCGCGGCGCACCGTGGTGCAAGGATTTCAGGCTGGTGCCTTGCGGCCAGTGAACGCAGCGTTCCGGCGCATGACGCCAGATGCCCTGCGGCACTTGCTCCACACCGCCGACCACCAGGTGCTGGTGATCGTCGCAGTTGGTCATCACCACGCGGAAGATTTCCAGCATCGAGTTGGGGAAGTCCGAGTCCCAACCGCCGGTCCCGAAACCGACCTGACCGAACACTTCGCGGTGATGGAACGACAGTTTGGCGAAGGCTTTCGACGTGGCGACGAAGTCGTAGAAGGTGCGGTCGTCCCATAGCGGCACCAGGGTGTTCCACAGTTCCTTGAGTCGTGGCACATCGCGGTCGCGGATGGCTTGTTGGATATCGGCGAACTGCGAGCCCGCCTCGAGGGCGTCGGCCCAGGCGTCAGCCACTTCCTGGAACAGTGCGGGAAGATCCTTCAGGCTCCGTGCGTAATGGGTTTTGCCTTCCAGGTCGATCACGGTGCTGCCGGAAGCCGGGGTCAGCGGGTTGGGGAAGGGCCTGGTTTCCAGACCGAGTTTGTCGACGTAGTGATAAAACGCGGTGGAAGACACCGGGAAACGCATGCCGCCAAGCTCGGCGACGATGCCGTCGGTGCCGTTGAAGGCCTGCGAGCGCAAGCGGCCTCCGAGTTTCGAAGCCTCATAAACGACCGGCTTCAAACCGAGTTTCATCAACTCGTAAGCCGCCACCAGACCGGCGATGCCGGCACCGACGATAGCGACTTCGGCACCGTGGTTGTGCTCGGGGATACTGCCCAGGCCGGCTGGATGTTCGATCCAGTCGTCGAAGGCGAACGGAAAGTCCGGGCCGAAAATGGTGATCGGTTTCTTACCGTCTGCAGGATGGCGATTGTTCTTGTTCATGGCTGACCTTGCTGGCGACCCGACGCTGGAGGCGCGTCTGAGTATAGGAAAAGATGCCAGCCATTTTAGGGAGCGTAGAACACGTTAATAAGACACAAAATGTCGTCGTTTTGAACGTTAGCGCTTCAATTTGACGAACCAGTTGGTCAGACTGGATGCCCGCGATCGATTTTACTGCTGAGGATGATCGAGGTCGTGGTCTTGTCCACACCGTCTACGCTGCCGATCTGATCGAGTAGCTGATCCAGTTGTTCCGGTGAGTCCGTTCGCAGCCACGCCACATAATCGAATTCGCCACTCACTGCACACAATTGCTGCACCTGGGCCATCGCACTCAAGCGTCGCAATACTTCCTTGCCCGAGCGCGGTTGTACCTTGATCCCGACGTAGGCCTGCAACCCGCCATCCACCACGCGCTGACCCAGACGTACGCCATAGCCGGTGATGACTTTGGCCTTTTCCAGCCGCGCCAGTCGCGAAGTCACGGTCGTGCGGGCGATCCCCAATTGCCTGGCCAGCATTGCCACGCTTTCGCGAGCGTTGATTTGCAGGGCGGCGATCAACTGGCGGTCGATTTCATCGAGCACGGGTGGGCGGATGTCGGGCAAGAGACTTCTCCACGCAGATACGAAAAAGCCGCACACAGGTGCGGCTTTTTTCATGTTTGGTGGGCCCACACGGACTCGAACCGTGGACCAAAGGATTATGAGTCCTCTGCTCTAACCAACTGAGCTATAGGCCCTCAGTAGGTCGCGGATTATAGCGACGGTTTCTCGGCTGTGCTATCCGAAAAATCTGATACGGCTATGCGAAGAAACGTTGCAGCGAACTCCTCTGGCGGCAACGGCAGACTGACGATGTAGCCCTGGATCTGTTCGCAGCCTTCGGCGGCGAGGAATTGCTGCTGGGCCTGGGTTTCCACGCCTTCGGCGATCACGGTGAACTGCATGCTGCGGCCCAGGGCGATGATAGCGCGCACAATCGCTGCATCGTGGGGGTCGTCGGGCAGGCCGCGGACGAAGGACTGGTCGATCTTGAGGATGTCCAGCGGCAGGCGTTTGAGGTAACTCAGTGAGGAATAACCGGTGCCGAAGTCGTCGATGGCCAGCTGTACGCCGAGGTGTTTGAGTTGGTGCAGCACCGCCAGCGCCTCTTCGGCCTGGCTCATGATGAAGTTTTCGGTAATTTCCAGTTGCAGCAAGTCAGGCTTCAGGCGGTTGTCCTTGAGCAACTGTTCGATGCGCCCCAACAGATTCGGCTGGCGCAGTTGTGCGCCGGCGAGGTTCACCGACAGCGGTCCCAGGGATTCGTAAATCTGGTTCCACTCGAACATCTGCCGGCAGGCGGTTTCCAGCACCCAGTCGCCGATCTGCAGAATCATGCCGTTTTCTTCCGCCAGCGGGATGAAATGCTCCGGCGGAACTTCGCCGAAGTTCGGATGGCGCCAGCGGATCAGAGCTTCGGCACCGACCAGACGGTGATCGTCGAGGCTGATTTTCGGTTGGTAGTAGAGGTACAACTCTTCGCGCTCGATGGCACGGCGCAACTCATGCTCCAGCGCCACCCGTTCGCTGGCCTGTGCAGTCAGGTCGCGGGTGTAGCTCTCGACGCGGTTGCGGCCCTTTGCCTTGGACCGGTACATCGCTGCGTCGGCGTTCTTGATCAGGGTGGCAACATCGCAGCCGTCGCGGGGATAGAGGCTGGTGCCGATGCTGGCGCTGATGAAAAACTCGTGCTCGCCGGCCTGGAACGGTGCGCCAAAGCAGTTCAACAGCTTGGAGGCGATATTGTCGGCATCACCGGCCTGTTGCAGGCCCGGCAGGAGAATGATGAATTCATCGCCACCGAGCCGCGCCACCGTATCGATATCGCGAAGCTGCTCCTTCAGGCGCACGGCAATGCCCTTGAGTAACAGATCGCCGACCGGGTGGCCGAGACTGTCGTTAATGTGCTTGAAACGGTCGAGATCGAGGAACAGCACGGCACCCAGACCACCGTTTTCCTGCTGACTGTTCAATGCCGTCAGCAGGCGACTTTCGAACAGCGTCCGGTTGGGCAGACCGGTCAGCGGGTCGTGGTGGGCCTGGTAGTCGAGTTTCGCCTGGGCGTGCTTGAGGCTGGAAATATCGGCAAACACCGCGACAAAGTGAGTGATGAGCCTGTCGCGATTGCGCACGGCGCTGATGGTCAGCCAGCTGGGGTACAACTCGCCATTCTTGCGCCGGTTGGAAATCTCGCCTTGCCAGTGGCCTTCGTCGGTCAGTTGATGCCACATCGCCGCGTAGAACGCGCTGTCATGCAGCCCGGAGGCGAGCAGGCGCGGGGTATGGCCGAGCGCCTCGCTTTCGCTGTAGCCGGTGATTTCGGTGAATGCGCGATTCACGGCGCTGATGTGCTGTTGCGTATCGGTGATCAATACGCCTTCGGCGGTACTCTCGAACACTGTTGCGGCCTGTTGCAGTTTTTCCTGCATCAGGTGGCGTTCGGTGATGTCCCGGGCGATGGTCAGCATGCAGTCGTCATCACCGATCGGCAGTGGACGGCTGGAGACTTCACAGAGACGGATCTGCCCGTCGCTGCGGCGAATATGACAGGTGAAGTCGCGAACGAAACCGTCACGATGCAACAGGTCGAGCATCTGCTTGCGTTCGTTGAGGTTGACCCAGATTCCCAGATCCAGTGCCGAGCGGTCCACCGACATGGCACTGTTGAAGCCGGTGATACGGCTGAAACCTTCATTGACTTCCAGTAACAGGCCATCGCTCTGACGCGAGAGCAGCAGGCCGTCCGGGGAGGCGTGGAAGGCTTTGGCGAACTTTTCTTCGGAGGTTTGCAGCAGCTGTTGGGTTTCCTTGAGCTGGGTGATGTCGCGAACCACCACGACCAGTGCGGGTGTCGTGTCGAGCTCGAAGGGCTCGGCGGAAATCAATCCGGTGAACACTTGTCCGTTGCTGCGGCGAAAGGGCATCTCCAGATTGCGAATGCTGCCGGCCTGCAACCGTTGCAGCAGGCCGGGGCCAACGCCGGGAATACCCCAGATATTGAGTTCGGTGGCGGTCTGACCGATGACGTCTGCCGCTTTGAGCCCGATCTGCTCTTCAAATGCTTCGTTGACCTCCAGCAGGCAGCCATCGGACAGGCGCGCGATCACCAGAATGTCCGGGCACTGCTGGAAAACCGAGGCGAATTTCTGTTCGGACAGGCGCAGGGCTTCTTCGGTGCGCTTGGTTTCGCTGATATCGATCATCAGGCCGCGCATCACCGGTTCGTGACCGTGCTCGATCAGGCTGACAATGTCACGCACCCACAGGCAGCGACCGTCGGCGGTGATCACCCGATAATCCAGGCTGTGGTCCCGTCCGGCAAGCACCTCGTGATCGCAGAAACTCTGCGCACGGGTGAGGTCTGCCGGGTGAATGATGTTGCGCCAGAACCCCGGAATCAGCCAGTGAGACAGCGGATAGCCGAGCAGGTCCTCGGCATGGGGCGACACATAGCTGTAGGTGAAATCACTGATCCGCGCTTCCCAGGCAATGGCCGAGAGACTCTCCACCAGGCCACGATAGTGGTATTCGCTGCTGCGCAGTTCCTGTTCGAGGTCGATGCGCCGGGCGATTTCCGAGCTCAGGCGACGATTGATACGGATGACCATCGCCAGAACGATGACCAGAAACAACAGGCCAGGCAGCCCGTAGATCAAAAGATCGGACCAGAATGTCCGATGATCGAGAACGTTGCCTACCCAATGCTCCTGAATGCTGCTGATTTGCTCCGGGGGCATGTCGGCCAGGACTTTATCCAGAATGCCCACCAGCATTTTGCTTTCCCGAGGCACCCCCATCGCCAGTTGATAGCGATAAGGGGTTTCGCCGCTGACATACAGACCATCGAGCCTGAGCTGGCGCAGGCTCCAGACACTGGAGGCCAGATCGCCGACCACTGCGTCCACTTCGTCGGTGGCCAGGGCCTGCAGCGCCGAACTGACATTGGGCATGGCGACCAGATTCAGATCGGGATGATGGGTGCGCAGCAGTTCATGGGGCGCATAGTTTTCGACAACGGCGATCTTCAGCCCGTAAAGGTCATCGATCTTGCGGGGTTGCGGGCCGCCGACGTGGGCGAGGATGACGATCGGAAAATCCAGGTAGGGACGGGTGAAGGCCAGATAACTCTGGCGCTCAGGGGTCGACATGATGCCGGGCAACAGATCGATCGTGCCGCTTTTGGCCTGTTCGAGCACGGCTGTCCAGCTCGAGGGTTCGATTGGCGTAAGTTTGATGGCCAGGCGTTGGCGGATCACATCGATATAGTCTGCGGCCAGGCCCTGATAGCGGTTCTGATCATCGCGAAACTCGAAAGGTGGCCACGATGCATCGACACCCAGTCGCAAGTCCGGGTGAGCCGCCAGCCAGCTACGTTCTTCGTCGGTCAGAGTCAGCGCGTCAGCCGTTGCGGTCCAGATCATCAGTGACAGCAAAAAAAGCACGGACGCCAGTCTGGGCATAACGGTCTCGTTATGGCACGGGGGAATGCTTCGAGTGTAGACGGGCTGTGCGCAAGGGAAGGCGGTGGGAGGTATTTAATCTGCCCTGAAAACAGAACCCCCGGCCTGGGCCGGGGGTTCTGGGATCACTCGTCGAGGAACGAACGCAGGTGTTCGCTTCGCGTCGGGTGGCGCAGCTTGCGCAGCGCCTTGGCTTCGATCTGACGGATCCGCTCACGGGTCACGTCAAACTGTTTGCCGACTTCTTCGAGCGTATGGTCGGTGTTCATGTCGATACCGAAACGCATGCGCAGCACCTTGGCTTCACGGGCAGTGAGGCCGGACAGTACTTCGCGGGTCGCTTCCTTCAGGCTCTCGACAGTGGCCACATCGATTGGCGACTGCATGGTCGAGTCTTCGATGAAGTCACCCAGATGAGAGTCTTCGTCATCACCGATCGGGGTTTCCATGGAGATCGGCTCTTTGGCGATCTTCAATACCTTGCGGATCTTGTCCTCAGGCATTTCCATGCGCTCACCCAGCTCTTCCGGGGTCGGTTCGCGACCCATTTCCTGCAACATCTGCCGGGAAATGCGGTTGAGCTTGTTGATCGTCTCGATCATGTGCACCGGAATACGGATGGTGCGAGCCTGGTCGGCGATCGAGCGAGTGATCGCCTGACGGATCCACCAGGTGGCGTAAGTCGAGAACTTGTAACCGCGACGGTATTCGAACTTGTCCACGGCCTTCATCAGACCGATGTTGCCTTCCTGGATCAGGTCGAGGAATTGCAGGCCACGGTTGGTGTACTTCTTGGCGATGGAGATCACCAGACGCAGGTTCGCTTCAACCATCTCCTTCTTCGCGCGGCGGGCTTTTGCCTCACCGATCGACATGCGACGGTTGATGTCCTTGATCTCGGCGATGGTCAGACCGGTTTCGGTTTCCAGCGCGGTCAGTTTCTGCTGGCAACGGATGATGTCCGGCTGTACGCGGCCAATGGCCTCGGCGTACTTGCTCTTGCCTTTGGCCAGGGCGTCGGACCAGCTTTCGTCGACTTCATTGCCCGGGAACTGGCGCAGGAAATCGGCCCGCGGCATGCGTGCATCACGTACGCACAGCTGCATGATCGCACGCTCTTGCTGGCGCAGACGATCCAGGGCGCTGCGAACGCGCTCGACCAGGGCTTCGAATTGCTTTGGCACCAGCTTGATCGGCATGAACAGATCAGCCAGAACCAACAGCTCGGCAATCGCCGCCTTGTTGTGACGACCGTGCTTTTTCAGGGCCTTGCGAGTGATTTCCATCTGCTCGGCCACAGCGCCGAAACGCTGCGCGGCAATGACCGGATCCGGACCGCTTTCGGCTTCTTCTTCGTCGTCAGACGCTTCGGCGTCATCGTCCTCGGAATCGTCATCCGCTTTTTCGGTTTTCGCATCGATAGGCGGAGGCACTTCGGCAGCGGGTGGCGTAGTGCCGTCGTCCGGATCAATGTAACCACTCAGGACGTCGGACAGGCGACCGCCTTCGCTGGTGACCCGATCGTATTCGGAGAGAATATGATCAACCGTGCCGGGAAAGTGCGCGATTGCACTCATCACTTCACGGATGCCTTCTTCGATACGTTTGGCGATTTCGATTTCGCCTTCACGAGTCAGAAGCTCGACCGTACCCATTTCACGCATGTACATGCGCACCGGGTCAGTGGTGCGACCGATATCGGTCTCCACCGCCGCCAACGCAGCGGCGGCCTCTTCCGCAGCGGCCTCGTCGGTATCGGCGTCGGCCAACATAAGGGCGTCCGCATCCGGAGCACTCTCGTGTACGGGGATCCCCATGTCGTTAATCATGCGGATGATGTCTTCCACCTGCTCCGGATCTGAAATATCCTCGGGCAGGTGGTCGTTGACCTCGGCGTAAGTCAGATACTTCTGCTCACGACCCAGTTTGATCAACTCAATAATACGAGACTGCTGTTGCGCTTTTCCGGACATAACACCCTATCCACTGAAGGTCTTGGCGGGCAAAAAACAAGCCGAGGATTATACCTGAGCTATGACCTCACGCGCCAGTTGAGGTCGGGTTTGATGCAGGAACATCACGTTTGAGCAGGTCGAGCAGCAAATATTTTTCTTCGGTGCTCAGATCGCTTTGACGTGATTTCCTGAGAAGTTGTTCCAGCTTTCGCTCACGCTGGCGGGCTGACAAGCTGGTTATGGTGTCGAAAAACTGTTGTTCAAGGTTTTCTCCGTTGATCAACCACTCCTTTTCTGCCAGGCGGGTCAGCAATCGGCCTTGTTCGGTACCATGCCATCGCGAGATCAACTGAAAAGAGTTTAGCTGAGGATTCTTTTGTACGGCTTCCAGTGAGGCCACCAGCAGCTGGGTATTGGTATTGTCTTCGTCCGCGAAATGGCTCGCGGTCTCGACTTTCAGGGCCAGTTGCGGGTGATGGATCACCGTCCGCAGGGCGGCCATGATCGGTGGTTCGACCGGAGCCGGCACTCTTGGGGCATGCGATTGATCGCGATCTGCGCCACGCTTGCCGTTCTTGTCCCAGGGTTTCTTGTCCCATTTCTTGCCGCCGGCCCCCGGTTTCTTCGGTGTCCATTCCTGCTGCGGCACGTACATCTCCTGTGCCTGCGGCTGATGGTAGTCGCTGTAGTCCGGCATGGCGTCGTAATCGATGCCCGGATCGTAGGCGGGTGGCGCTTCCTGTGGTGCGCTCTGGGCCAGTTGGCTGACGGTCTCGCTGCTCAGGCCGGTGATTTCGGTCAGGCGCTGGCGCATCAGGATCCGCAGATTGGCTCCCGGCACCTTGTCGATCAGCGGTGCGGCGAGGGTGGCCATGTGTGCCTTGCCTTCGAGCGAGCGCGGATCGGCTTCTTCGGTCAGTTGCTGGAAGAAGTAGTCTGCCAGTGGTTGCGCGTGCTGATTGATCCGGGCGAGAAAGGCGTCGGTGCCTTCGGCGCGGATCAGGGTGTCCGGATCTTCGCCTTCCGGCAGGAACAGAAAGCGTGCCCGACGGCCGTCCTGCAGACTGCTCAGCGTCGCCTCGAGCGCGCGCCAAGCGGCGTTGCGACCGGCCTGGTCGCCGTCGAAGCAGAACAGCACGTTCGGTACGACGCGAAAAAGACGCTTGAGGTGTTCCTCGCTGGTGGCTGTACCCAGTGTCGCAACGGCGTTGCGCAAGCCTTGCTGGGCCAGGGCAATGACGTCCATGTAGCCCTCGACGACGATGATTTCGTCGAGGTTACGGTTGTTCTTCCGGGCTTCATACAGACCGTAGAGCTCCTGGCCTTTATGAAAAACCGGGGTTTCCGGCGAGTTCAGGTATTTCGGCTTGTCATCGCCGAGAACCCGGCCGCCGAACGCAATGATGCGTCCCCGGGTGTCGCGGATCGGAAACATCACGCGATCGCGGAAGCGGTCATAGCGCTTGCCGGTTTCGGCGTTCTCGATCAGCAGGCCGGCGTCGATCATGGCTTTCTGCTGCAGGGTATCGCTGCTCAGATGCTTGAACAGATTGTCCCAGCCCGGTGGGGCGAAGCCGAGGCCGAAGTCCCGGGCGATCTCGCCGGTCAGGCCGCGGCTCTTGAGGTAATCCACGGCCGCCTTGCGTGCCGGATGGCTTTTGAGTGCCTGACGGTAAAAATCGGCGGCAGCGGACAGCAGCGGATAGAGCGGCGAATCGGTCGGCTGTCGTGGCTTGTGCGAGCGGCTGCCTTCTTCGCGGGGGACTTCCATGCCGGCGGCTTTGGCCAGGTCCTCGACGGCTTGGGGGAAGTCCAGGTTGTCGTGGTCCATGAGAAAGCCGAGCGCGTTGCCACCGGCGCCGCAACCGAAGCAGTAATAGAACTGCTTGTCGGGGCTCACGCTGAATGACGGGGTTTTCTCTTTGTGGAACGGGCAGCAGGCGGTGTAGTTCTTGCCGGCCTTCTTCAGTTGCACGCGCGAGCTGACCACGTCGACGATGTCGGTGCGGTTCAGCAGGTCGTCAATGAAGCTCTGGGGAATCAGCCCGGCCATGGCGTTCTCGTCGTCTGCGCGGTAAGGGGTTCTATGCGAAGGGCGACCGGACGCGGGTCATGCCTGAAAGCGCACGATAGGTGCGGCTCGACCGGTGTCGTCTGCGCATTTGCTGTCGGGAAGTGTATCTGCCGAAAAGCCACTGACGTTAGTACCTATCAGTCTTCGACCATTTGAAAGTGTTGCGCTGAATCCGCATGCGGCCGGTTTAGGGCCTCGGATAACTCATGAAACGGGCACGCAAGCAGGTGCCTTGGGCTGATCGTCGTAAGAAGAATCAGTGGGTGTGCTCGTCAGCAGCCTTGAAAGGCTCGTCAGAAAAGACGTGCACCGCTGGCAAAAGAGCCAGGTCTGACGCGGTGAAGCGGATTTGTCTCGGTCGCGTCTGCGGCTTCGACGGTGAAGCATCAAGCGTTTTCCGCAAATGCCATAAGCCCGGCGGAAGGCCGGGCTTGGCAGAAGCTTGCTACGAACGTCTGTGTATTAGTACAGACGAACGGCGCGGCGCTGTTCGCGCTGAACTTTCTTGGCGTGACGCTTGACAGCGGCTGCTGCCTTGCGCTTACGCTCGGAAGTTGGCTTCTCGTAAAATTCGCGGCTACGAACTTCAGCCAGTACACCGGCTTTTTCGCAGGAGCGCTTGAAACGACGCAGAGCTACGTCGAAGGGTTCGTTCTCTTTAACTTTGACGGCTGGCATCCAGAGCTACCTTCATTCATTACCGGGGTCAACATCCTCGCGGCAAAAGAGCACTTGAAGACGTCGGTTTTTAAGGGTTGCGGATGTTAACCCCTCAACGCTCGGAATGCAAAGCCTCTGATCGAAAACCGCTGGTCGGGGCATTCAGTGACGACTATTATGCGCGCCTTCGAATTCAGCCTAAACAAGGCGCAAACCCATGCTAGTACTGGGATTAGAAACTTCCTGCGACGAAACCGGCGTCGCATTGTACGACAGTGAGCGCGGTCTGCTGGCCGACGCCCTGTTCAGCCAGATCGACCTGCACCGCATCTATGGCGGCGTGGTACCGGAGCTGGCTTCGCGCGATCACGTCAAGCGCATGCTGCCCTTGATTCGTCAGGTGTTGACCGAGGCCGACTGCGTGCCGACCGAGATCGACGCCATCGCCTATACCGCGGGCCCCGGTCTCGTCGGGGCATTGCTGGTAGGCGCTTCCTGTGCTCAGGCGCTGGCTTTCGCCTGGGGCATTCCGGCGCTTGGCGTGCACCATATGGAAGGCCATTTGCTGGCGCCGATGCTGGAGTCAAAACCGCCGGAGTTTCCGTTCGTCGCCTTGTTGGTGTCCGGTGGCCATACGCAGCTTGTTCAGGTCGATGGCATCGGCCGGTACAGCCTGCTCGGCGAAACTCTTGATGATGCTGCGGGCGAAGCCTTCGACAAAACTGCAAAGATGATGGGCCTCAATTATCCGGGTGGTCCGGAAATCGCCAGATCGGCGGAGAAGGGCGTTGCAGGACGTTTCACCTTTCCGCGTCCGATGTGTGATCGCCCGGGGCTGGATTTCAGTTTCAGCGGCCTGAAGACCTTCGCCCTCAATACCTGGCAGCAATGCGTCAGCGCCGGGGACGACAGCGAGCAAGCCCGTTGCGACATCGCGCTGGCGTTCCAGCAGGCCGTGGTGGAGACTTTGACCATCAAGTGCAAGCGCGCACTGAAGCAGGCCGGCATGAAGCGTCTGGTCATCGCCGGTGGTGTCAGCGCCAACAAGGCGTTGCGTATCTCGCTGGAAAAAATGCTGGATGACATGAAGGGCGACGTGTTCTACGCCCGCCCGCAATTCTGCACCGACAATGGCGCGATGATTGCCTTTGCCGGATGTCAGCGCTTGCAGGCCGGTCAGCAGGAAAGCCTGGCAATCAGCGTACAGGCCCGCTGGCCAATGGAGCAGTTGTCGGCGCTGTGATAGTGACGCTTGCGTACGGTATTTAAAAATGCCGTTCGCGCCCGGCAAACAGGTCGCGTAGATTGCCCCGGTGACGCCAGACGATCAGCAGCGTGAGCGTGCTCATCGGCAACAGCGCTGCCGGTTCCTGCCAGGCCAGTAATGGCAGGGTCAGTGGCGTGGCGATCAGTGCTGCCAGCGAGCTGGTGCGGGTCAGGTAGAACGTCAACAGCCAAGCACATACGGCCAGCAATGCCGCGGGCGGATACAGGCCCAGCAGCATGCCGGCCGCGGTTGCAACGCCTTTGCCACCGCGAAAACGGAAGTACAGCGGGAACAGGTGACCGATCACGGCACAGACGCCGATCCATGCCTGATCCTGCAGCGCAAGGCCCGCCGCCGAAGCGATCAGCACCGGCAGCAGGCCCTTGCAGAGATCACCCAGCAGGGTCAGGATCGCGAGTTTGCGACCGGCCAGGCGCAGCATGTTGGTGGCACCGGCATTACCCGAGCCACTCATTCGCGGATCCGGATTTCCGGTCAGGCGGCTGAGCAAAATGGCGAAGGACAGCGAGCCGAGCAGGTAGGCGAGGATCGCCAGTGACCAAAACATGCTAACTATTCCGGGCGAGGACGCCCTGATTCTAACGGCGCAATGCGCCCTTGTCGTGCAGCGGAGAGAAGTGCTTGGACAGAGTGTTTATCGAGGGCCTGGAAGTCGACACCGTGATCGGTGCCTACGACTGGGAGCGCGGCATCCGACAGTGCCTGCGACTTGATCTGAGCTTCGCTTGGGACAATCGCCCGGCCGCAGCCGGCGACGATCTGACGCTGGCGCTCGACTACGCCAGTGTTTCCACCCGAATCCAGGCCTTTGCCGAGCAGGCGCAGTTTCAGCTTGTCGAAACCTTCGCCGAGCGTCTGGTTGAAGTGCTGATGGCCGAATTCAAGATCACCTGGGTGCGCCTGAAGCTGACCAAGCCAGGCGCGGTTCCAGCCGCCAAGGGTGGTGTCGGTGTGGAGATCGAGCGCGGATGTCGCTGACTCAGGTCTATCTCGGGCTCGGCAGCAATATCGAGCGCGAAACTCATTTGCGCGCGGGCCTGGACGCCCTGGCCGGTTTTTTGGTGGATATTCGCTGCTCGGCGGTGTTCGAAAGCCAGCCGGTGGGGATCAAGAGCGGCCCGTTCTTCAATTTCGTGGTGTCGGCCTGCACCGATCTGCCGCTGATGGAGCTGGATCGACGGCTGAAATTCATCGAGGCGGATAACGGTCGTTATGCCCCGGATCGCAAGGGGCTGCCGCTGGATATCGACGTCCTGCTGTATGGCGACCTGGCAGGCAATTTCGACGGACTGATCCTGCCCCGCGCCGAAATTCTGAAAAATGCTTTTGTGTTGTGGCCGCTGTCACTGATCGCACCGAATCGGGTGCATCCTGGTGTGGGAAAAAACTTTGCCACTCTGTGGGCCGAAGCACAGATCGATCAGGTGCTGGCACCGGTCGGATTTGAATGGCGCGGTATTCAGCTCACGCCTTCGGACTTGTTGAGCTGACTGACGCCATCGCGGAGGGTTCGCGATGGCGCCAGAAATTCTCAAGAAGACGCTGATTCCTTATAAGCCTTCAACGCCTTGAGCCGTTCACGCTTGAGAGCCTCGCCCAGTTCCGGGCCCTTGAATCCTTTCTCCAGCAACGGCTGAACCGCAACGCCACGCGCCACATCGGCTGCGCCTCGCAGATAATCCGCCTGTGGATAACTTCGCTGTTCAAGTCCCTTGCGTCCGCGAGCATCCATCTCGCAGGCCACAATGAACTCCTCGAAACGCTGCGGTCGGCGATAAACGTCAAAGCTCTGCAGCAATTCCAGCAAGGTCGAAGCCTTCAGTTCCAGCGCACGATGGCCGTGGGTGTGGTACTGCCCGACCAGCAAGGCCAGTTCCTGACAGTCCTTCGGTGCCTTGAAGCGCTCGTTGACGGCTTTTATCAGTTTCAGACCTTTGTGCTCATGGGCGATGTGCCGTGGCCATTCTTCCTGCGGGGTCAGGCCTTTGCCGAGGTCGTGCAGCAGGCAGGCCCAGCGCACTGTCAGCGGTTGTCTGTGCAGGGCGGCTTGCTCAAGCACGCTCAAGGTATGAATGCCGCTGTCGATTTCCGGGTGGTGGATTTCCGGCTGGGGCACGCCGAACAGGGCGTCAACCTCGGGCATCAGCACTTTGAGCGCGCCACAGTCACGCAACACCTGAATGAATACCTGAGGTTGATTTTCCATGAGTGCGCGAGAAATCTCTTTCCAGCTGCGCTCAGGCGTCAGGGCTTCCAGCTCGCCGGAGTCGCTGAGCTGGCGCATCAAGTCCAGGGTCTCGGGGGCAACCTTGAAGCCAAGCTCTGCATAGCGAGCCGCAAAGCGGGCAACACGCAGGACTCGCAACGGATCTTCGGCGAACGCGGGGGAAACGTGGCGCAGGATTCGGTCTTCCAGATCACGTTGACCGTGATAGGGGTCCGTCAGATTCAGCTGATCGTCCTCGGCCATGGCGTTGATTGTGAGGTCGCGGCGAATCAGGTCTTCTTCAAGCGTGACTTCGGGGCTGGCGTGAAAGGTGAACCCGCCGTAACCGCGACCGCTTTTGCGTTCGGTGCGGGCGAGGGCGTATTCCTCGCCGCTTTTCGGATGAAGAAAGACAGGAAAGTCCGCGCCTACCGGGCGAAAGCCCTTGGCGAGCATTTCTTCGGTGGTGGCACCGACCACCACCCAATCGATATCGGTGACCGGTTTGCCCAGCAGGCGATCACGTACTGCGCCGCCGACCTTGTAAATCTGCATAAAAAACCTCCGTTGGCCCGACAGGATAACCCTTGCGCCGGACTTTCGGAGGTCGGAACGGGATCAAAGATGAATGACCGCCAGATCGAGTCGACCGTAATCCCCCTCGCCATGTTCGCCGCGAGGGGGGACATGATGGGTTTTCATGATCTGGTCGCCCTGCAGGGTTTCCAGATGGATATCGAACCCCCAAAGGCGATGCAGGTGCTTGAGGACCTCCTCGGTGGAGTCGCCCAACGGTTTGCGATCGTGCTGCTGATGACGCAGGGTCAGTGAACGATCACCGCGCCGGTCGATGCTGTAGATCTGCACGTTCGGCTCGCGGTTGCCCAGGTTGTATTGTGCCGCGAGTGTTTCGCGGATGATCCGATAGCCGCTCTCGTCGTGGATGGCGGGTACCAGCAGATCGTCTTTCTGGTCGTCATCGAGGATGCTGAACAGCTTGAGATCGCGAATCACCTTCGGCGACAGGTACTGCAGGATGAAACTCTCATCCTTGAAGCTGCTCATGGCGAACTTGATGGTCGACAGCCAGTCGCTGCCGGCGATTTCCGGGAACCAGCGGCGGTCTTCTTCCGTCGGTTCTTCGCACATGCGCCGGATGTCGCGGTACATGGCAAAGCCAAGCGCATAGGGGTTGATGCCGTTGTAGTAAGGACTGTCGAAACCTGGCTGGAACACCACGCTGGTGTGGGACGCCAGGAATTCCATCATGAAACCGTCGGTGACCAGTCCTTCGTCGTACAGGTCGTTCATCAGCGTATAGTGCCAGAAAGTCGCCCAGCCTTCGTTCATCACCTGGGTCTGGCGCTGTGGATAAAAATACTGGGCGATCTTGCGCACGATGCGCACGATTTCCCGTTGCCACGGCTCCAGCAACGGCGCGTGTTTTTCGATGAAGTACAGGATGTTTTCCTGCGGCTCGGCCGGAAAACGTACATTGTCCTTGTCGCTGAACTTGTCCGCACCTTTGGGAATGGTGCGCCACAGGTCGTTGATCTGTTTCTGCAGGTGCTCTTCGCGGTCCTTCTGCCGGCGCCGCTCCTCCTCGGCAGAAATCGGGTACGGACGTTTGTAGCGGTCGACACCGTAGTTCATCAGGGCATGACAGGAATCCAGCAGGTCCTCCACCGCGTCGATGCCGTGACGCTCCTCACACTGCATGATGTACTGCTTGGCGAACACCAGGTAGTCGATGATCGAGCTGGCATCGGTCCAGGTGCGGAACAGGTAATTGCCCTTGAAAAAGCTGTTGTGACCGTAACACGCGTGGGCCACCACCAGGGCCTGCATGCAGATGGTGTTTTCCTCCATCAGATAGGCAATGCAGGGATCCGAATTGATCACGATCTCGTAGGCCAGTCCCATCTGCCCGCGACTGTAGGATTTCTCGGTGCTGAGGAAGTGCTTGCCGTAGGACCAGTGGTGATAGCCCAGTGGCATGCCGACCGAAGCGTAGGCGTCCATCATCTGCTCGGCGGTGATCACTTCGATCTGGTTGGGATAGGTATCCAGGGCATAGCCGGCCGCGATCCGGGCGATTTCGCGGTCGTAGGCCTGGATCAGCTCGAACGTCCATTCAGAGCCGGTGGAAATGGGTTGGCGCTTCTGCTCTTTGGCGGTCATGTCACTAACCTGCGCTGGAAGAGTTCACGGAAGACCGGGTAGATATCTCCGGCCGAGACCAGCTGCTGCTGGGCAAAAGTGTCGGAAAAGGCTTCGGCGATGCGTTCGTATTCGTACCACAGGGCCTGATGTTCGCGCGGTGTGATCTCCACATAAGTGTAGTACTGCACGAACGGCATGATCTGGTTGATCAGTATGTCGCGGCAGATCGGCGAGTCATCGTTCCAGTTGTCGCCGTCGGAAGCCTGGGCCGCATAGATGTTCCATTCGTTGCTCGGGTAGCGCTCGGCCATGATCTCCTGCATCAGTTTCAGGGCGCTGGAGACGATGGTGCCGCCGGTTTCCCTGGAATAGAAAAACTCTTCCTCGTCCACTTCCCGGGCGCTGGTGTGATGGCGGATGAACACCACATCGATCTTGTCGTAGTTCCGCTTCAGGAACAGATACAACAGGATGAAAAAGCGTTTGGCAATGTCCTTGGTCGCCTGGGTCATGGATCCGGAGACGTCCATCAGACAGAACATGACCGCTTTGGAACTGGGGTTCGGTTGCTTGATCAGCAGGTTGTACTTGAGGTCGAAGGTGTCGAGAAACGGAACACGATGGATACGTGCGCTGAGTTTCTCCATTTCCGCCTCAAGGTCCTGAATGTCGCCGAAGTTGTCTGGTTCTTCGCGTTTCAGGCGCTCCAGTTCTTCCTTGACCTCACGCAGCTTGGCGCGGCTGCTGCCGGACAGTGCGATTCGGCGGGCGTGGGCCGAGCGCAGAGTACGGATGATGTTGATCCGGGATGGGTTGCCCTCGTTGCTGATCCCGGCGCGAACCGTTTTGAAGGTATCGGTGCCGGTCAGGTTGCGTTTGACGAGGTTGGGCAGTTCGAGATCCTCGAACATGAACTCGAGAAACTCTTCCTGGGTGATCTGGAAGACGAACTCGTCCATGCCCTCGCCGGAGTTGCCGGCCTTGCCTGGTCCGCGGCCTCCGCCACCTCCCGGCGGGCGGGCGATGTGTTCACCTGCAGTGAATTCCTTGTTGCCTGGATGGACCACGGTCTGTTTGCCGCCGCGACCATGGTGAAGCACCGGTTCATCGATGTCGCGACCGGGAATGCTGATTTGTTCGCCGTGCTCCATGTCGGTAATGGAACGCCGGCTGACCGCCTCTTCGACAGCCTTCTTGATGTGGTCACGGTAACGCCGCAGGAAGCGCTGGCGGTTTACCGTGCTCTTGTTCTTGCCATTGAGGCGTCGGTCGATCACATAGCTCATGAGAGGCCCTCCGGGCAGCTTCAAGTAGTGAGCTGCGAGCCGCAAGTGCAAGCATATGCCCTGGCATCAGGGCTCATGCGTTTTTGACTTGCAGCTCGAAACCTGTCGCTTGCAGCTGCTTTACTGCGATTTCCGGACCCGCAGATACCACTCGGACAGCAGTCGTACCTGTTTGTCGGTGTAGCCGCGCTCGACCATTCGTGTAACGAAGTCGTTGTGTTTCTGTTGATCCTCTTTGCTGGCCTTGGCATTGAAGCTGATGACCGGCAGCAGGTCCTCGGTGTTCGAGAACATTTTCTTCTCGATGACCACCCGCAGTTTTTCGTAGCTGAGCCAGGTCGGATTCTTGCCGTTGTTGTTGGCTCGGGCGCGCAATACGAAGTTGACGATTTCGTTGCGGAAATCCTTCGGATTGCTGATACCGGCCGGTTTCTCGATCTTTTCCAGTTCCTCGTTGAGGGCTACGCGGTTGAGGATCTCGCCGGTTTCCGGATCGCGGTATTCCTGATCCTGAATCCAGAAGTCCGCATACAGTACGTAGCGGTCGAAGATGTTCTGGCCGTATTCGCTGTAAGACTCGAGATAGGCCGTCTGGATCTCCTTGCCGATGAACTCGATATAACGCGGTGCCAGATACTCCTTCAGATAGCGTAGATAGCGTTCACGGACTTCCGCCGGGAACTGTTCCTGTTCGATCTGCTGTTCCAGCACATAGAGCAGGTGTACCGGGTTGGCGGCGGTTTCATGGGGGTCGAAGTTGAAGACCTTGGACAGGATCTTGAATGCGAACCGGGTCGAAAGACCGTTCATGCCCTCATCGACACCTGCTGCGTCGCGGTATTCCTGGATCGATTTGGCCTTTGGATCGGTATCCTTGAGGTTTTCGCCGTCGTAAACCCGCATCTTGGAGTAGATGTTGGAGTTTTCCGGCTCTTTCAGGCGCGACAGCACAGTGAACTGCGCCAGCATCTTCAACGTGTCCGGCGCGCAATGGGCCTTGGCCAGGGAACTGTTGAACAACAGCTTGTCGTAGATCTTCACTTCGTCGCTGACCCGCAGGCAGTACGGCACTTTGACGATATAGATCCGGTCGATGAACGCTTCGTTGTTCTTGTTGTTGCGGAATGTATGCCACTCCGATTCGTTGGAGTGGGCCAGGAGGATCCCGGTAAACGGAATCGCGCCGAGACCTTCGGTACTGTTGTAGTTGCCTTCCTGGGTTGCAGTCAGCAGAGGGTGCAGCACCTTGATCGGTGCCTTGAACATTTCGACGAATTCCATCAGACCCTGGTTGGCCCGGCACAGCGCACCGGAGTAGCTGTAGGCGTCAGCGTCGTTCTGCGGGAACTCTTCCAGCTTGCGGATATCGACCTTGCCCACCAGCGCGGAGATGTCCTGGTTGTTCTCGTCGCCCGGTTCGGTCTTGGCCACGGCGATCTGGTTGAGGATCGACGGGTACAGCTTGACCACGCGGAACTGGCTGATGTCACCACCGAATTCGGCCAGGCGCTTGGTGGCCCATGGCGACATGATGGTGTTCAGGTAGCGCCGGGGGATGCCGAAGTCTTCTTCGAGGATCGCGCCATCTTCGGTGGCGTTGAACAGACCCAGGGGCGATTCGAATACCGGTGAGCCCTTGATGGCATAGAAGGGCACCTTTTCCATGAGCTGTTTCAGCTTCTCGGCCAGGGACGATTTACCGCCACCGACGGGACCGAGCAGGTAGAGGATCTGTTTCTTCTCCTCGAGGCCCTGGGCGGCATGACGGAAATACGAAACGATCTGGTCGATGCATTCTTCCATCCCGTGGAAGTCTTCAAAGGCCGGATAGCGGCGGATCACCTTGTTGGAGAAGATTCGCGACAGCCTCGAATTGGTCGAGGTGTCGAGCAGCTCCGGTTCGCCGATAGCCATTAACAGACGCTCGGCGGCGGAAACGTAGGCGCTGCGATCCTTTTTGCACAGTTCCAGGTATTCCTGCAGCGAGAATTCTTCCTGGCGTGTGGACTCGAAGCGTTGTTGGAAGTGGCTAAAGATACTCATGACGTCACCTCGCTCGATACGTGGAGCCGACGCCGGATCACTCAGTCGATGCTGGCAAGCAGCTGCGATGACAGCTGTTGTTTACCCCCCAGAACCCTTTCGCGATCGACAATCGCGAAAGTCACTCCCGATGACCCGTGCGCCGGTGTACCGGCTCTCCCCTGTTTTGGATGGCCTGGGCTTAAGGATAGTTGGGAATTCGAGAGGTAAAGGCGAGATACGTAATTAGTTGTGGCAGACCGTTCGTCTGCCACCGCGCGAGCCCACGGGAGCCGGGGCCTGCACGTGACAAAAAAATTATTCGGAAATGCCTTGCGCGGTTTCCGAAGGAAAGGTCGCACGCCAGAGCTCGAAGCCGCCGTCCATGCTGTACACGTCGGAGAAGCCCTGGCTGATCAAATATGCCGCTGCGCTCTGGCTGGAATTACCGTGATAGCAGACCACCACCAACGGGGCGTCGAGGTCAGCGTTACGGATGAAATCGGCGATGGAGTGGTTATCCACATGCTTCGATCCTGCGATGTGCAGCGCGGCGTAGGTCTGCGGGTCACGGATATCGACCACCACGGCACCTTGCTCGCGCAGGGCCTGGGCCTGTTCCGGGGGGATACGTTTGAATTCGCTCATGGCGGGTTCCTGTGGCTCGGCTGAAAACGCAGTCTAACGCGGGGCGCTGACTGGCGAAGTTTCGGTGATCGGTGGGGCGACGGGAGGCAAGGCGCCGCCGTGTTCGTCGCATTTGCACGACAGCCGTTCAAGGCTGTCGACGTTCATCAGGGTCATGCTGCCACCCCATACGCAACCGGTGTCGAGGGCTGAAATGCCGGGCTCGTGGACATCGCCTTCCAGTGCCGCCCAGTGACCGAAAATGATCCGCAGGCCACGGGTCTTGCGTTCCTTGTGCTGGAACCACGGCTTGTAGCCCGGCGGCGCCGTGTCCAGGCCTTCCTTGCTCTTGAGGTCGAGCTTGCCTTCGGCAGTGCAGAAGCGCATGCGCGTGAAGTAGTTGGTGATGATCCGCAGCCGGGCCACACCTTTGAGTTCGCTGTCCCACTTCGCCGGCTCGTTGCCGTACATGCCGTCGAGGAAGGCCGGGAGCAGATTGTCATCGCGCAGGGCGGTCTCGACTTCTGCGGCATACTTCAGGGCCTTGCGCAGTGACCATTGCGGGGGGATGCCCGCATGAGTCATGGCGACTTCGCGTTGCTCGTCGTAGTGCATGAGTTTCTGCTGACGCAGCCACTCCATCAGTTCGGCACAGTCCGGTGCTTCGAGAATCTCGCGCAGGGTGTCGGACTTTTTCATCCGCTCGATATTGTTTGCGGCGGCCAGCAGATGCAGGTCGTGGTTGCCGAGGACGCAGACCAGTGACTTGCGCATGCCATAGAGAAAACGCAGGGTTTCCAGCGATTGCGGGCCACGGTTGACCAGATCGCCTACCAGCCACAACCGGTCCACTGCCGGGTCGAACGCGACTTGCCCGAGCAGGCACTTGAGCGGTTCGAGACAGCCCTGCAGGTCGCCGACGGCATACGTCGCCATCAGTGCAGCGCTCCCGGAACGGCGAGGCGGAAGGGTTTGATGATCGCTTCGAAATGCTTGCCGTCGCTGGCGACCATTGCATAGCTGCCCTGCATCGTGCCGACCTTGGTGGTCATGACTGTGCCGCTGCTGTAAGTGTGGCTTTTTCCTGCATCGATCAAGGGTTGCTGCCCGACGACACCGGCGCCGCGCACTTCCTCGACATGCCCGTCACCATCGGTGATCACCCAATGTCGGGACATCAGGCGGGCCGGCTGTTCGCCATTGTTCTGCACGGTGATGGTGTAGGCGAAGGCGAAGCGGTCATGCTCGGGTTGCGATTGGTCTGCCAGATAGTGAGTAACGACGCTGACATCGACCTGATAACGGGGATCGGACATGCAAGAGGCCTTGAGGACTTGGCGAAAAGCGGCTATCGCCGATGGGTTGAGTCTAGGCAAGTATCGGGCAGGAGACCAGAGTGGCGCTCCTGCCCGGGAGCGATGCGTGCCTGTCAGTCGGCTTTCGGGGCCGGCGCAGGTTTGTCGGCGAGCTGGTCGGCCAGGCGCACGAAGGCAGCCAGATCGAGTTGCTCGGGTCGCAGACTGCCATCGACACCGGCGGCCTCGATTTCGGCATTGCTCAGCAATTGTTTGAGGGTGTTGCGCAGAGTCTTGCGGCGCTGGTTGAAAGCTTCGCGCACGACGCGCTCCAGCACGCGGTGATCCTTGGCCGGGTGCGGCAGTACCGCGTGAGGCACAAGACGTACGATGGCCGAGTCGACCTTTGGCGGCGGGTTGAATGCACCTGGACCGACGTTGAACAGATGTTCGACCCGGCAATGGTATTGAACCATGATCGACAGACGACCCCAGTCACCACCACCCGGACCGGCAGCCAGACGCTCAACGACTTCCTTCTGCAGCATGAAGTGCATGTCACGAATGATCGCGGCATTGTTCAGCAGGTGGAAAATCAGCGGTGTGGAAATGTTGTACGGCAGGTTGCCGACCACGCGCAGGCTGTTCGGTGCTGCGTTGAGGGTGTTGAAGTCGAACTTCAGGGCATCACCCTGATGCAGGTTGAAATTGCTCTTGCCGGCAAACTGCTGGTTGAGGATCGGGATCAGGTCCTTGTCCAGTTCCACGACGTCCAGCTGCGCGCCGGAATTGAGGATGCCGGCGGTCAGTGCGCCCTGGCCTGGGCCGATTTCCAGCATGCGGTCACCGGATTTGGCATTGATGGAGCGCAGGATGCGGTCGATGACGCCGGCATCGTGCAGAAAGTTCTGGCCAAAGCGTTTGCGCGCCTTGTGTTGGTATTGCTCGGTCATAAACGGGTCTCGGCCATCTGGTAGGCGGTTTCCAGGGCGACTTGCAGACTGCCGGTGTCGATCTTGCCGCTGCCGGCCAGATCCAGGGCGGTGCCATGGTCGACGGAGGTGCGGATGATCGGCAGGCCCAGGGTCACGTTGACCGCTGCGCCGAAGCCTTTGTACTTGAGCACGGGCAGGCCCTGGTCGTGGTACATCGCCAGCACTGCGTCGCAGTGCTCCAGATATTTGGGGGTAAACAGAGTGTCGGCAGGCAGCGGGCCACGAAGGTCCATGCCCTCGCCACGCAGGCGTTCCAATGTCGGTTCGATGATGTCGATTTCTTCATGTCCCAGGTGTCCGCCTTCACCGGCGTGCGGGTTGAGCCCGCAGACCAGGATGCGCGGCCGGGCGATGCCGAATTTGTCTTGCAGATCGGCGTGCAGGATCCTTGTGACACGCTCCAGTCGCTCGGGCGTGATCGCATCGGCGATGTCGCGCAGGGGCAGGTGAGTGGTCACCAGTGCCACGCGCAAACCGCGGGTAGCGAGCATCATCACCACTTGAGCGGTATGGGTCAGATCAGCGAGGAATTCCGTGTGGCCGGAAAAGGCGATGCCGGACTCGTTGATCACACCTTTGTGCACCGGGGCGGTGATCATTCCGGCGAAGTCGCCGTTCAGGCAGCCGTTGCCGGCGCGGGTCAGGGTTTCGAGGACGAAAGCGGCGTTGGCTTTGTCCAGTTGTCCCGCGACCACCGGAGCGCTGAGCGGAGTATCCCAGACATAAAGGCTGTTGGCCGGCGCCGGTACGTCCGGCCAGTGATCGGGCGAGACGGGCACCAGACTGACGGCCAGCCCCAGCTGCGCGGCCCGCTCCTGGAGCAGATCACGGCTGGTGATGGCGATCAGAGGGTGTGGCTGGGCTTGCGAGGCGAGCAGCAGGCAAAGGTCGGGACCGATGCCTGCCGGTTCGCCAGGTGTCAGCGCGAAACGCTCGGGTTTCACTGCGCTGCCTGGTCTGCGCCAGGGAGTTTGATTTCTACGTACGCTTCGTCGCGGATCTGACGCAGCCAGGTCTGCAGCTCTTCGTCGTACTTGCGGTTACGCAGTACGGTCATCGCTTGCTGCTCGCGGGCCTGTTCGGTGCTGTCGGTGGCGCGACGGCCAAGGACTTCCAGAACGTGCCAGCCGTACGGGGTTTTGAACGGCTTGGACAGCTCACCCTGCGGGGACTTGGCCATCACGGCGCGGAATTCCGGTACCAGCGCGTTCGGGTCGATCCAGTTCAGGTCGCCGCCGTTGAGGGCGGAACCCGGATCTTCCGAGTATTTCTTCGCCAGTTCAGCGAAATCTTCGCCGGCTTCGATGCGGTTATACAGCGACTGGGCCAGTTCCCGGGTCTTGGCTTCGTCGCGGACCGGACTTGGCTTGACCAGGATGTGACGCACATGCACTTCGTCGCGCATCTGGCTTTCGCCGCCGCGTTTTTCCAGCAGTTTCAGGATGATGAAACCGCCCGGAGTGCGTGCCGGTTGAGTGATGTCGCCCGGCGACATTCTGCTCAGCTCGCGATCGAACGGTGGTGGCAGTTGAGCGGCTTTACGCCAGCCCATGTCGCCGCCCTCGAGGGCGTTGTCGCTGCCGGACCTGGCAACGGCCAGTTGACCGAAGTCAGCGCCCTGCTTGAGTTGCTGATAAACCTCCATCGCCTGACGAGCGGCGCTCTGAATCGCTTCGGAGCTGGCGCTTTCCGGAGTAGGAATCAGGATGTTGGCCAGGTGCAGTTCTTCGGACAGCTGCATCTTGCCCAGGTCGGAAGCGAGGAAGTTTTTCACTTCCTGCTCCGATACCTGAATTCGCTCGGCAACACGACGCTGACGCACACGGCTGATGATCATTTCACGACGAATCTGTTCGCGGGCATCCTCATAGGAGAGACCGTCGCGGGACAGGGCCGCGCGGAACTGATCAACCGTCATGTTGTTGCGCTGGGCAATGGTGCCGACAGCCTGATTCAGCTCTTCATCGGTGATGCGGATACCGGAGCGCTCGCCGATCTGCAGTTGCAGGTTTTCGACGATCAGGCGCTCGAGCACCTGTTGATCCAGCACGCCCGGAGGCGGCAAACCGCCGCCACGCTTGGCGATGGTCTGCTGAACTTCGTGGACGCGTTGATCCAGCTGGCTCTGCATGACCACGTCGTTGTCGACGATGGCCACCACTTTATCGATGGACTGTACCGCGGCGTTGGCCGCGGTACCCAGGAACAGCGCGCCCAGCATCAGCGGGCGCAGACAATCAGAAAGCTTGGTCTTCACGTTGACGATAACCTTGGATGCCTTTGTCGAGGAAGCTCTCTACCTTGGCGCCGGTGAGGCCGCCGAGTCCCTTCAGAACAATTTGGAGGAAGACGCCGTGGTCGCCTTTTTCGTTTTCCGGGGCGTTCTGACTGAATTCGTCATAGCTGACCCAGTAACGGTTGATCAGGCGCAGTTTCCAGCAGCAGTTGTCGTATTCGAAACCACCGAAGGCTTCCAGCGTGCGATTGCGGTTGTAGTCATATTGCCAGCGGCTGATGGCGCTCCACTGCGGAACGATCGGCCAGATGACCGAGAAATCATGCTGCTGGATTTTGTAGTAGTCCTTCACGTAGCCAGGCTGGCCCGGGGTGCCGTAATCACCGCCGCCCACCGCCCATTTACCGGTGTTCTGGTCGTAACGGACCTGGTCGTTGCGATAGCGATAGCCGACGTTGACCACCTTGTTCGGGTTGTCTTCAGGCTGGTAGTGGAACATCGCGCTTCCGGAGCGCGGGCTGCGGCTGTCCGGATCCCAGTTGTAGTCGGCAGTGGTGCGCCAGTCGCGGTTCCAGCGGTATTCGTATTCCAGAGCATAGGGCGATACGTCGGACTGGGCGTCCTTGCGATCCTTGAACGCGATACCCGGCAGTTGTACTTCACGATCCTTGAAGTAATAAGCCTGACCGATACTGATGCGTTGACGCTCGAAACCATCGTCTTCGATCCAGCGACTGGTCACGCCCAGCGACAGCTTGTTCTCGTCGCCGACGCGGTCGGAGCCGGAGAAACGGTTGTCGCGGAACAGCGAGGCATAGTTGAAGGTGTATTCACTGGTATCGAATACCGGAATGTCCTCCTGGTCCACCTTCGGAACATAGAGGTAGAACAGACGCGGCTCCAGGGTCTGGCGGTAATTCTTGCCAAAGTAGGACGTGTTGCGATCGAAGTACAGGCCACCGTCAACGCTGGCGATAGGGACGCCGCGATTCTGGTTGCTGTCGAACTTGCCGAAGAGTTTCTGGTTCTCCGGCGACAACGCCGCGATATCCGACTTGCCTTTACCGTCCAGATCTAGTTGATACTGGGTGTACTGGTACTTCAGCGACGGCTTCAGGAAGCCATAGGTCCAGTTCATCGGCAGGCTGACGCCTGGTTTCAGATTCAGGCGGTCGCCATTGGCACGAGCGAGGCCGAACACGTTGTTGTCGAGGCGACGCTCGATAGTGCCGTCTTCATTTACGAAGTTACCGCTTTTCAGATCGCGATCAAACCGCACAATCTCGGTCTCGTAATCGAAGTTCAGGCCTTCCGGGTGATACGGCAGCTGACCATTGAAGGTGATCTGCGGCAGACGGTCATACGGCGTGATGTTCGACACAGTCGCCAGCTGGTACGCCTGGGCGTTCAAGCGGGCGGTGTAGCTGTCGCCACGATAGGTGACCGAGCCTTGCTGGTTCACGTAGTCGGCGCTCTTCACACCGATCTGGTCGGTGGTCAGGTCCTGGAAGTAGTACGGATCGCTGATCTTGGTGTAGTCAACCTGGGTGAACACGCGGGAGTCCAGGCCACCCTTGTGTTGCCAGTTGTACATGTAGCGGTTCTTTTCGTAATCGGTCTGCTTGCTGCGATCGGTGTCTTCGTCGTTGAGGTACGCGGCGCCGAACTGACCTTCGCTGGACTTGGTCAGGTAGCGGAATTCGCCTTCCATCAACAGGCCGCGCTTGCTCATGTAGCGTGGATACAACGTGGCGTCGTAATTCGGTGCCAGGTTGAAGTAGTACGGGGTCACCAGCATGAAGCCGGTGTCGCTGCCGGTGCCGATGGTCGGCGGCAGGAAGCCCGACTGACGACGGTCGTCGATCGGGAAGTAGATGTACGGGGTGTACAGGATCGGAATGTCCTTGACCCGCAGCGTCACGTTGGTCGCGGTACCGAAGCCGGTGGCAGGGTTCAGGGTGATGTTGTTGCCCTTGAGCTGCCAGGCGTTGCTGTTCGGTTCGCACGTGGTGTATGTGCCGTCCTTCAGACGGATGATCGCGTTTTCGGCACGCTTGGCGTACAGCGCGTTACCGCGGATGCGCGATTTGTGCATCACGTATTCGGCGTTGTCGACTTTCGCTTCACCGGTGTCGAGCTGCACATCGGCATGGTCGCCGACGATCAGCGCGCCGTTGTCGCGGATGCGCACGTCGCCCTTGAGTTCGGCGCGGCTCTCGGCCTGATAGAGGCTCGCTTCCTGGGACTCGACCTGCATGCTGCCCTGACGCAGGACCACGTCACCGGCCAGCGTACCGACCTGATCTTCGGTGTTGTAGCGCGAGGCTTTCGCGCCGATAAAGGTCGGGGCGTCACTTTTATTCGTCTTGTCATTCATGCCAGGACGAATCGGTTCGATATAGGAACCAGAGCAGTAAGGACCGGTTTCGGCCAACTGGGCGGCGGTGAGCTTCTCGCGCGGAACCCAGTCGAGGTGACTGTAGTCTTCGCTACGGGATTTCAGGCCTCGGCCCTTGGCTTCGGTAACCAGCACGGGCTTGGGCCCGGAGTCCGAAACCGTACCGTTCTCGGCCGGCGCTGCACCGGTGGCGCTGACGGCGCTGCCGTCATGCACCGGACGCGGGGGCAATGCCGCCGTCGGGGTTTTCGGCGAGCAGGCCCAGCCGCCCGTAGGCGAGACGGCGCAGTCATACTGCTCGGCGGCCACAACGAACGAACTGGCCAGAGGTTGCATAGCCAGCAGACTGCCGGTTACCAACAACGGAAATTTTTTACGAAACGCGGGGGATTTCAATGCCATCTTATTAGTCCGGGCTTCCTGCGTGCCATCTGCCCGCGGTGTGGGCCGCACGCCTCTCGATGGTCTGAAAAAGATGCTGGATAATAAAGCATGACCCGCTTGACGGCTAGCGCCGTCGGAGACCCTTGCAATGCCTGACCAAGATGTACGCTTGCAACACCTGAAAGTTTGGCTCGATGAGCAGTTGGCAATACTTTTCTCCACTCAGGGCTGGGGTGCAGTCCCCCCGGCCACATTGACTGCGGCCAGCAGCGACGCGAGTTTCCGCCGTTATTTCCGCTGGGAAGGTGCCGGTCGCAGCTTCGTCGTGATGGACGCGCCGCCCCCTCAGGAAAACTGCAAACCGTTCGTGGATATCGCCTTTTTGCTGGCGAAATCCGGTATCAACGTGCCGAAAATTTATGCAGAAGATCTCGATCGCGGGTTTCTTTTGCTCAACGATCTGGGCAACAAGACCTACCTCGACGTGATTGACAGCGAAAATGCCGACGCATTGTTCAGCGATGCCCTGCAGGCGTTGCTGGCGTTTCAGCAGTTGCCGATGGTGGCGCCGTTGCCGAGCTATGACGTCGCATTGCTGCGTCGCGAGCTGGAATTGTTCCCCGAGTGGTACGTGAAGCGCGAGCTGGGCATCGAGTTCGATGCCGGCCAGCAGCAACAATGGCAACAGGTCAGCGATCTGCTGATCGACAGCGCGCTGGCCCAGCCGAAGGTGCTGGTACACCGCGACTATATGCCGCGCAACTTGATGATCAGCGAGCCGAACCCCGGCGTGCTGGACTTCCAGGACGCGGTGTATGGCCCGGTGACTTACGACGTGACATGTCTGTTCAAGGATGCGTTCCTCAGCTGGCCTGAAGAGCGTGTGCACGGCTGGCTCGAAAGCTACTGGCAGCAGGCAGCGGCGCTGAATATTCCGGTCCAGCCGGATTTCGAAGACTTCCTGCGCGCCAGCGACCTGATGGGTGTGCAGCGCCACTTGAAGGTCATCGGGATTTTCGCCCGCATCTGCCATCGTGATGGCAAGCCACGCTACCTCGGTGATGTACCCCGTTTCTTCTCCTATATAGAGACCGTGATCGCCCGCCGTCCCGAGCTGGCGCCACTGCAGGCGCTGCTGGCCAGTCTGCGCGCCGGAGTAACGGCATGAAGGCAATGATCCTGGCGGCGGGCAAGGGCGAGCGCATGCGCCCGCTGACCCTCACCACGCCCAAACCGCTGGTGCGTGCCGCGGGCGTGCCGTTGATCGAGTATCACCTGCGCGCCCTCGCGGCGGCAGGTTTCAGCGAAATCGTGATCAACCATGCCTGGCTCGGCCAGCAGATCGAAGACTACCTGGGTGACGGCTCGCGATTTGGTCTGAGCATCCGTTACTCGCCTGAAGGCGAACCGCTGGAAACCGGTGGCGGCATTTTCCGCGCCTTGCCGCTGTTGGGCGACGAAGCGTTTTTGGTGGTCAACGGTGATATCTGGACCGATTACGACTTCAGCGTCTTGCACCAGCCGATCACAGGGCTGGCACATCTGGTGCTGGCGGACAACCCGGCCCATCACCCGGCCGGCGACTTCAGCCTGGTCGGCGACCAGGTACAGGACGGCCAACCGGACTCGGCGACCCTGACCTACAGCGGCATCGCCGTGCTGCACCCGCAACTGTTCGACGGCTGCACGGACGGCGCCTTCAAACTGGCACCGTTGCTGCGCAAGGCCATGGCGGACGGGCAGGTCAGCGGTGAGCGACTGAAGGGCCACTGGGTCGATGTCGGTACGCACGAGCGTCTGGCTGAAGCCGAAACCTTGATAGAAGCGAGTCGCTGACATGTTGTGGCCAGGGACTCTGATTGGAGCCGGAGCGGGTTTTGCTATCGCCAGCATTCCGGGGGCCATGCTTGGGGCTTTGTTGGGACAGGCGCTGGATCGGCGCCTGCATCTGCAAAGCTGGGGGCATCTGCGGGAAAAACTCGGCGGCCAGCCGATGCTGCGCAACGACGAGTTGTTGTTCGTCCTGCTTGGGCGTCTGGCCAAGAGCGACGGGCGGGTCACCGACGGGCATATCCAGCAGGCGCGTCAGGAAATGCGCGCGCTGGACATGAGCGAGCCGGCACAGCGCCGGGCCATTGCCGCATTCAATCGTGGCAAGTCCGGCGGTGATCGCCTGCGTGGTTATCTGCGACGTCTGAGTGCTCAACCCCATGCCGCCGAAGGGGTGTTGCGTGCCTGCTGGCGGATGGTCTGGGCTGATGGTCGGGCCGGCAGCAGCGAGCGCGAATTGCTGGCGCAGTGGGGCAAGTGGCTGGGCTGGACGACTCACCAGATTCAGGCGCTGGCGGCGGATTACGAACCGCACAAGCGTCCGATCGTCAGCGCGGCGGTGAGTTATCAGGAAGCGATGCGTCTGCTTGGCGTGTCGGCAACCAGCGAACCGGCACAGATCAAGCGCGCCTATCGCCGTCTGCTCAGTCGTCATCATCCGGACAAGATCGCTGGCACCGGGGCGACGCCGGCCCAGGTGCTCGAGGCGACCGAAAAGACCCGCGAATTGCACAATGCCTACACATTGATTCGCGAACGGCGGGATTTCCGCTAGATGAAAAAAAA
>NZ_LRUN01000031.1 GCF_001679645.1 Pseudomonas bananamidigenes
CGCTACGACAGCCAGCACCGCTTGATCGGCCTGACCCGCCCCGACGGCAGCACAGCGACCTACCACTACGATGCCTTTGGCCGACGCATCCGCAAGACCGTCGACGGCCAGACCACCGAGTTCTTCTGGCAGGGCGACCACCTCGTCGCCGAAAGCAGCAAAGACCAGCACCGCAGCTTCATCTACGAACCCGGCACCTTCCGCCCATTGGCGATGCTCGACGGCCAGGGCCCGAAACGCGCCTGCCCGTTCTACTACCAGCTCGACCACCTCGGCACCCCGCAGGAGCTGACCGACTACAGCGGCGACATCGTCTGGTCGGCCAGGTACAACGCCTACGGCAAAACCACCTCGGTGGAACTGGCCGGCGACGACTACCTCGACCAGCCGCTGCGCTTTCAGGGGCAATATTTCGATGCGGAAAGCGGGCTGCACTACAACCGCCACCGGTATTACGACCCGGACGTTGGGCGGTACCTGACGCCGGACCCGCTGAAGCTGGCGGGCGGGTTGAACCGGTACCGGTACGTGCCGAATCCGACGGGGTGGGTGGATCCGTTGGGGTTGACGTCAAATTGTCCGCCGCCGAACAGGCCGGGATGTTCGGTGCCGGATGGGGTGGGTGGTTCGGCTGTTGATGAAGGTGAACCTCCCACCCCAAAGCCCAAATCTCGACCTGAAAACTTTGGCAGTGATGAGAAACTTGCCGGGCATTTTGAAAAGCATGGCGCCGAATTCAAGGCGATGAACAAAGTAGAGTACTTGCTCATCGCACGAGATGTAGTGAATCAAGGCACTCGTGTGGAATACCTATACAAAGGAGAGGTTCGAGCAGGATATCTACAATTGATGGGGACCAATCGAAAAGGTGAAGCGAAATTTGCTTTTGTTGGCACCAACACAAATGATGAGATTACGACTCTTCACACCAAAAGTGGAAAGGAGTTTTGGCGGACAATAAATGGAAATACACAAGATAAAGCTGTGAGGCCTACCCATGACTGATACGCACAAAGCATTGGTCGTCGAAATAGATCCAATCGTAGAAGACTCTATCTTGCTGGAGGTTGAGGGTGCTGCAGTCAGGTGCTTCGCAAGCTACAGCCCTTGGCAAATTGAGGTCGGAAGAACTTACGAAGTTGAGTTCGAAATGGTGTTGTCCGATGAAGGATGTGTTTCAGCAACAGCGTGTGAAAAAAAGCAGATTGAGATGCTCGGCAATGGATTCTCCTGTGAGATTTATGGCTATCTGGATGGCGATTTTTTCAGATCGGTTATTGATTTTATGGATCAGGATATCCACTACGAATACCCACATTTGAATGGGAAATTCGTCAAAGTTAAAGCGGACAGGATAGATGCCTCTTTTGTTCGATAGCGTACGGCAAGGCCGGTTAGGGGCCACCACAAAAAAGGGTTCAGGCTCCAACTCGAAAAAAGCCCGGCAGCGCTACCGGGCTCTTATTTCCATTACAGCAGACAGGCCATCTCAGCCATTTGCGACATCAGGCTCCAGGGTGGCCGTCGCTACGCCGTTGATCAATGGTCCATAACGCCGACTGAACTCCCAGTTGTAAGGCACACGATCCTTGCTGGTGCCGTTGTCCCAGTTCACCGACCAGGTCATCAAACCCTTGATCGGATGCCCTTTGACCGCCAGGCGTTTCATCGCGTTGCCGACTGCATTTTTGTCGATCACGTAACCGGTGGCCGCAGCATCGTTGTTGGCAGGCAAGCCAATGACAAACTTGTCCGCGGGGATCTTCGTGAAACCGCGAGTGCCGGTTACCAGGCTTTCGGTCAGGTAATAGAGGAAGTCCTCTTTCATCGCATCATTGTTCTGTGCGATCCACGCACCGTTGCCGTTGTTGGCTTCCGGCACCCAGACACCATCACCACCCTGGTTGTAGAACTGCGGTGCGATGAAATCGTAGTAGCCTTCCAGTGCCTGCAGGTAACCGACGTATTTGCCGGAGGTAGTCAGGTATGGAAACTCCGGGGCCATGCTGATGATGAAATGTTTACCCTGGCCTGCGTAATGATCCTTGACCAGTTTCAGGGCGGCTGGCAGGACGGTCTTGTTGGCGGCGAAATCAATCGCGCTCTGTTCAAGATCGATGTCCAGGCCGTCGAAACCATAGGTTTCCACCAAACGAATGATTTCGTTGGCCAGCGGTTGCTCCTGACCGGCACGCAACTCGATGTGCGCATCGGCGCCGCCAAGGGAAATCAATACCGCCCGCCCCTGACTGTTAAGTACGCCAACCTGACGGCGGAACTCGGCATCCGAGACGTTATAGGGCTTGAAGGTGGGAATTCCGCTCCCCTTCATGAATGCGACTGCAACCACGTTGTAGTCCTTGGGTACGTCCGCCAGCGCAATATTGGCGAACTGACCACGTTGATAGCCGTCGCTCGGACCGGCCGGCCAGTTGTGCCAGAAGCCCATGAGGATCTTCTTGCCGGCGATGCTCGGCATCAGCGAGGCAGCGTCGCTCGCCTGGTTTTGCATTAACGTGAAGTCGATGTTTGACATGTTCTAATCCTTCAGAACGTGTAAGTGGGTGGTGCGGACTTATTTGAAGTCCACATCAAAGGCCTGATAGAAGGCGTTACCGGTGTTGGCGACGATCCACATCAAGACAATGACGTGTCGCCCGTGCTTGTTGGCCGGAAGTTTGACCGCGTGATTGACCTTGGCCTTCAGCTCCGCTGAATGACTGTAGTACGGCACTTGCGGATAGAAGTCCTCGGCGAACGGTTTTGTTTCCAGTTGTGCACGGGTGATGCGCTGTTTCGGGTCCCAGCCATCCTTGGTGATCAGCCAGCGATAACCGCGGGTGGTGTGGGGCGCGGTGTATTCCCATTTCACTTCAAGGGTCTGGCCCGGGGTGACGTTGAGCAGCGGCCAGGTGAACGGGCGACCGAGTTTCTTGCTCATTTCCTCGTCGGTGAAGTTCACACAGTCACGGGCGTCATCCTTGCCGCCACTGAGAATGTGTCCATCGGCCGGCGGTACGACGCTCGGGTTATCCGATTCGAACGGTGCCGGGAACGGACCGGCCACCAGCGCCGGGAAGTTCTTGCCGCCTTCCATCTCGTTGACCTGCCAGCCACCGAGCAGTCCTTGTTCGATGGCCACCGCACCACGGCTTGCAGGGGAAATGACGCGACCGTGTCGCAGTTGGGTTTGAGCTTGTGGTTGATTCATGATTTTCACTCCATTGATTTAAGAACTCTCCTTTCCGGGGAGAGGCCTTCAAGCTAACGGAGAGGGATTTTTTGTCCATCGGCGGTTTTGTCGCAGTCCGCCGATACAAGACCAGAAAATCACTGAAAATACTGGATATAAATACAGTGCATTGCGACGATTCTCACCCGACGCATGGCAAAAAGATTACACGGCGTTATTACAAAGACCTGCATTCACCGACTCAGGCGAGCTGCGCCTTGAACTCTTTTTCATACTGCCCGGCAAGCTGTTCTTTCTGCCTGTCGTCGAGCAGCTTGCCGGCCATCTGGAAGAACTTCTGCTCCTCTTCCCTCAAATGGTGATGCACCTTGTCCGACAGCTTTTTCGCCATGGCCAGCCAGGCCGGACTGGACATTTCGGTCTCGTCGAGTGCCTCCATCATCTCGTCCATTTCATGGTGTTCGGCGATGGCGTGGCGACTCAGATCGACGCCGTTGTCAAATGCCATCAACGGGATATAGAAGTGACGCTCTTCGGCTGTCTCGTGCGCTTGCAGCTCGGCCTTCAGTTGCTTGTAGGCTTCGACGCGCTCCGGGGTATCGCCGCTGGTTTCGATCAACGCCCTGGCATAGTTGCGCTGGCGGTCATGGCTTTCGCGAAGGGCTTCGAAAATGTTCATGGACTCTCCTCGACAGAAGCATTCGGAATGAACGCTTTCAAGGGCTAGACCATGAAGCGCAAGCGACGGTTCCAGCGGCCCAATGCCGGTATGGCTCAATCGGCCGCGGCGCGATAGGCTGCCGGTTCACTGCCATAAGGATGTTGCACATGAATTTACGGATCGAGCTGTCACAAGACTCCACGGAAGAAGAACGCCTGGCCATTCTGGCGCCCCTGCATGCCTACAACGTCGCTCAGGCCGGGATAAAAGTGTCGGAACCGCTCACACTGCTGGTTCGCGATGAGCAGGGCGAAATCCTTGGAGGGCTCTACGGACGGTTGGTGTGCCAGTGGTTGTTCGTCGATTTGCTTTCGGTGCCGGAGCAAGGCCGCCATCAGGGGATCGGTACGAAATTGATGCGCATGGCCGAAGACCTGGCGCGGGAGAAAGGTTGCATCGGGGCCTGGCTCGACACCTTCGATTTTCAGGCGCCGGCGTTCTACAGGAAGCTGGGGTATAGCCAGTTTGGCGAGTTGACGGATTATCCGCCGGGGCACAAACGCATGTTTTTCCAGAAGCGTCTGGACGTCTGAGCCCCCGGGCTGCGCGAGGCTTTACAGACAGGTTGCCAACGCCGCCAACCGGCGTTTGGCGACGAAGTCGTCCTTCTGCGCGTAGTAATTCAGCACCGTGCCGGACGCAGCAGTGGTCAAGTCGACAAACGATTCTGCCGAACGGGTATAGACCGTAGAACCGCCTTTCTTGCCCGGTTGCAGATACGCCGCCGCATCGACGCCGAACACCGCTTCGTCCTGCCAGGCGAACTGCACGCACTCGGCCACGACTTTCTCGGGCTTGTCCGAATTCAGGATTTTGTAGGGGGGTTGAGTGCGGGCGTTTTCCATCACCGAACCCGCGCAGCCGGCCAGCAGAGTTGCCGCCAGCGCCGTCATCAGCATTCGCATTGCATTTGCTCATTCGGAAAAAAACGGACTGTATCACCGCAACACGCAAAACCGCTCTGCTTTACTGCATTTAAAGCGCGACACACGCCGACAGCTGCGGCACATTAGGATCATTCGCCCCCACAAGGAACCCCCATGGCGCCTAACGACCAGCGACATGAACATGCCCTGCAACTGTTTCTCGATGCCCGCCCCGAGTTGCGCGACACCCTTGATCATCTCAATCCGTTACTGGCCCAGGCCAAGGGCGAAACCCCGGCGCAGTACCGCGAAGAACGCCTGCACGAAGCCTTCGAAGCCGAGGCCGAAAGCCAGGGACTGTTTGCCTGGGAACTGACCTTGCAGCTGACTGCAGCCACCCCCGAGGAATATCAGGCGCAGCGTCTGGAAGTGCACCGTGAAGTGGCGGAGATGGCCGGGATGGAGTGGTTGGAATATTGCGACCTTTATGGCATAGAACCCTGACCTCCAATCAAGGACATTTGCGCCAATGCTGCCAACCGCCTCGACTCACCGCGCCAGCCCCGGTCACCTGCGCACGCAGAAATGGCGTGGTCGCGTGGGGCTGGCCATGGTGGCCGCGCTTTCGGTGCTGGCAGGGATGACCGATGCCATCGGCTTCATGGCCAGTGGCGACTTCGTTTCATTCATGAGCGGGAACACCACCCGGCTGGCGGTGGCGATCAGTGATGGCGATGTGAGTCTGACGCTGCGGCTGGTGATCCTGGTCGCTACGTTTATTTTCGGCAATGCCCTGGGCGTGGTGATCGGTCGCCTCGGCGGGCGTCGCGCACTGCCGTTGCTGCTGTGCATCGCGACACTGCTCTGCGGGGCCGCCGCCTGGCCATCCGACGTGCAACTGCCGGCGCTGCTGGCGGCGATCATCGCCATGGGTATGCTCAACGCTGCAGTGGAGGAAGTGAACGGTCTGGCGGTCGGGCTGACCTATGTCACCGGAGCACTCTCGCGGTTCGGCCGCGGCCTGGGGCGCTGGATAATGGGTGAGCGGCGCAACGGCTGGCGCGTGCAACTGGTGCCGTGGAGCGGCATGTTCATCGGCGCCATCCTCGGTGCTGTGCTGGAACATCACCTGGGGCTCCGAGCGTTGTACGCCAGTGGTTTGCTGGCGGGATTGATCGGCGTGGTCTCGCTGAAAATCCCCCGGCGCTGGCAATTGGGTTACATGCCGCGCTGACGTCTGCGGCAACATCGACTTCGCCGCCCCGCCGAGAAAGCTTTATCATGGCCGCAGTTTTGCTGATCGAGTCCGCCATGAAGTTCGCCATTGCAGTGTTTTCCGCCGCCCATGCGCCCTCCTCGCGCCGCGCCTTGCTGTTCGCGCAGGCAGCGTTGGCCGGCGGACATGAAATTGTCCGGCTGTTTTTCTATCAGGACGGGGTCTACAACGCGTCCGACGCCGTGGTCACGCCGCAGGACGAAACGGACCTGCCCAAACAGTGGCGAACCTTTATCACCGAACAGAACCTGGATGGCGTGGTGTGCATCGCCGCCGCCCTGCGTCGCGGCGTATTGAACACCGAGGAAGCCGGGCGGTATCAGCGTGATGCCGTGGCCGTCAGCGCGCCGTGGGAGTTGTCCGGTCTCGGTCAATTGCATGACGCGGTGCAGGATGCCGATCGTCTGATCTGCTTCGGAGGCGCGTGACATGGCCAAGTCCCTTCTGATTATCAGCCGTCAATCACCGTGGTCCGGCCCCGGCGCCCGCGAAGCACTGGACATCGTGCTGGCCGGCGGCGCCTTCGATCTGCCGATCGGCCTGCTGTTTCTGGACGACGGCGTGTTGCAACTGGCCGCCGGGCAGAACGCCAGGGCGCTGCAACAGAAAGATTTGAGCGCCAACCTGCAAGCGTTGCCAATGTTCGGCGTCGAAGAGCTGTTCTACTGCGTCGACAGCGCCAGCGCTCGCGGCCTCGGTGATCGCTCGCTGGACGAGGCGCAGCCCTTGGCTGCCGCACAAATCACCGCCCTTATTGACCGTTACGACCAGGTGATCACCCTCTGATGTCGACCTTGCATGTGTTGTCCCATTCCCCGTTCGGCGACGAACGCCTGACCAGTTGCCTGCGTCTGCTCGGCACTGCCGACGCGCTGCTGCTGTGTGGCGACGCCGCTTATGCGTTGCAACCCGGCACCGCGCCATTCAATGCACTGGAAAACCGACAAGTGAAGCTCTTCGTCCTGGCCGAAGACGCGCAGGCCCGCGCCTTGCAGGTTCCGGACTGGGCCGAAGCCATCGATTATGCGGCCTTCGTCGAGCTGTCGATCCATCACGACAAGGTCAACACCTGGCTATGAATGCATTGACTGTCGGCACCCGCACCATCGAACTGGACAAAGATGGCTTCCTGGTCGACCTCAACGACTGGTCGTCCGAAGTCGCCGGCGCCCTCGCTGCTGCTGAAGACATCGAACTGAGCGCCGAACACTGGGAAGTCCTCGAACTGCTGCGCAGCTTCTATGCCGAATTCCAGCTGTCGCCGGCCACCCGGCCACTGATCAAGTACACCGCGCTCAAACTCGGCGCAGAGAAAGGCAACAGCCTGCACCTGAACCGCCTGTTCAAAGGCACCCCTGCCAAACTCGCCGCGAAACTGGCGGGCCTGCCCAAACCGACGAACTGCCTATGACCGACTATCCAGCGCTGACTCTCGAAACGCCCGCCGAGCATCCGTTCGCCCAGTTCGTGCGCATCCTCGGCAAGGGCAAGCGCGGCGCCCGTGACCTGACCCGTGAAGAAGCCCGGGAAGCCATGGGCATGATCCTCGACGAAGCGGTCGAAGAAACCCAGCTCGGCGCGTTCCTGATGTTGCTGCGGCACAAGGAAGAGAGTGCCGAAGAGATGGCCGGTTTCACCGAGGCTTTGCGCGAGCGTTTGAAGGCGCCGGCATTGAAGGTCGATCTGGACTGGCCGACCTACGCCGGCAAGAAACGTCACCTGCCGTGGTATCTGCTGGCGGCCAAGTGCCTGGCGCAAAATGGCGTACGTATCTTCATGCACGGCGGCGGCGCGCACACTGCCGGGCGTTTGTATTGCGAACAGTTGCTCGGCGAGCTGAACATCCCGCTGTGCCGCAACTGGCAACAGGTCGGTGCCGCGCTGGACAACGGCGGGCTGGCGTTCATGCCGCTGGTGGACTGGGCGCCGCAGCTGCAACGGATGATCGACCTGCGCAACACCCTCGGCCTGCGCTCGCCGATCCACTCGCTGGCGCGGATCCTCAATCCGCTGGGGGCGCGTTGCGGCTTGCAGAGTATTTTCCACCCCGGTTATCAAGCGGTGCACCGCGATGCCAGCGGCCTGCTCGGCGACACGGCAGTCGTGATCAAGGGCGACGGCGGCGAAATCGAGATCAACCCGGATGCCGACAGCCACTTGTACGGCACCACCGGTGGCGAGAGCTGGGACGAGGAATGGCCGCAGCTGTCGGCGCAGCGTCACGTCAAACCGGCATCGCTGGATATGGGGCATCTGAAGGCCGTCTGGCGCGGCGATGTGCTCGACAGTTACCCGCAAATGGCGCTGATTTCGACCATGGCGTTGGCGCTACGCGGCCTCGGCCAGAGTCGTGAACAGGCCTTTGAAACCGCCGAGCAATACTGGACCGCACGGGACAAATCGATTTAACCGATCATTAACGCCCGATCTTTGCGCTTTTTGTTCGAACTCATCGGAATAGACTGGGCTCCAACGATTATTGGTTTCTGGAGTCTTGATCATGGGTTTACTCGTCGACGGCCACTGGCAGGACAAGTGGTACGAAAGCAGCAAGGACGGCGCGTTCCAGCGCGAGCAGGCGCAGCGCCGCAATTGGGTCACTCGCAACGGCGAGCCCGGCCCGAGCGGTGAAGGTGGTTTCGCCGCCGAGGCCGGGCGTTATCACCTTTACGTCTCTCTCGCCTGTCCATGGGCCCACCGCACACTGGTCCTGCGCAAACTCAAGGACCTGGAAAGCCTGATCGACGTTTCGGTGGTCAGCTGGCTGATGCTGGAAAACGGCTGGACCTTCGACCGGAACCTCGGGTCGACCGGCGACAGACTCGATCACTTCGACTTCATGCACCAGCGCTACACCGCCGATACTGCCGACTACACCGGCCGCGTCACCGTACCGGTGCTGTGGGACAAGAAGCTCAAGCGCATCGTCAGCAACGAATCGGCGGAGATCATCCGCATGTTCAACAGCGCCTTCGATGACTTGACCGGCAACGATCTGGACTTCTATCCGGCGCCATTACGCAGCGAGATCGATGCGCTGAACGAGCGGATCTACCCTGCCGTGAACAACGGCGTGTACCGCGCCGGATTTGCCACCTCGCAGAATGCCTACGAAGAAGCCTTCGACGATGTGTTCGCCGAACTCGATCATCTGGAGCAGGTGCTGGGCGCCAACCGTTATCTGACGGGCGAATACCTGACCGAGGCGGATGTGCGCTTGTTCACCACGCTGATTCGTTTCGACGCGGTGTACCACGGGCATTTCAAATGCAATCTGCGGCGAATCAGCGACTATCCGAACCTGTCGAACTGGCTGCGTGAGATGTACCAGTGGCCGGGCATTGCCGAGACCGTGGATTTCCAGCACATCAAGCATCACTACTACGGCAGCCACAAGACCATCAACCCGACCGGGATTGTGCCAAAGGGGCCGGAGCAGGATTTCACGGTCGCCCATGACCGGAACCGGTTGGGCGGGAAAGGGGTTTGGCGTCAGAGCTGAGTTTTTCAGCGTTTTTGAAGGCCTCTTCGCGAACAGGCTCGCTCCCACGTTGGACTGTGCGGTGCACAAATCCCCTGTGGGAGCGAGCCTGCTCGCGAATGGGGTACTCGGTTCTCAGACCTGCCCCTGAGCGCCCTCGAACCACGCCAGTTTCTCGCGCAGTTGCACCACTTCGCCGACGATGACCAGTGTCGGCGCATGCACTTCATGCTCCGCCACCAGACGCGGCAGATCAGCCAGCGTGCCGGTAAAGACTCGCTGATTGACCGTGGTGCCCTGCTGGATCAGCGCTGCCGGGGTATCGGCGGAGCGGCCATGCTTGATCAACTGCTCGCAGATGACCGGCAGCCCCACAAGCCCCATGTAGAACACCAGCGTCTGCGCCGGCGCGACGAGGTCGGCCCACGGCAGATCGGTGGATCCGTCCTTCAAGTGCCCTGTCACGAAGCGCACTGATTGCGCGTAATCGCGATGGGTCAGCGGAATCCCGGCATACGCCGCGCAACCGCTGGCGGCGGTAATGCCCGGCACCACCTGGAACGGGATGCCATGGGCTGCCAGTTCCTCGATCTCCTCCCCGCCACGGCCGAAAATGAACGGATCCCCGCCCTTCAACCGCACCACGCGCTTGCCGGCCCTGGCCAGATCCACCAGTTGCTGGTTGATCTGATCCTGCGGCACGGCGTGATCGGCGCGGCGCTTGCCGACGTAAACCCGCTCGGCATCACGACGGCACAGCTCAAGAATCGCTGGCGCTACCAGGCGGTCATACAGCACGACATCGGCTTGCTGCATCAGACGCAAGGCACGGAAGGTCAGCAGATCCGGATCGCCCGGCCCGGCACCCACCAGATACACCTCACCCGTGGCCACAGGCGCTTCACCGTCGATCTTCGCCTGCAACAGACGTTCGGCTTCAGCGCCCTGCCCGGCCAGTTGTCGATCGGCAATCGGCCCCTGGAACACGTCTTCCCAAAACGCACGACGCTGTTGCACATCGGGAAACAGGCCTTTGACCTGATCGCGAAAGCGCGCGGCCAGACCGGCCAGATGACCGAAGGTCGACGGAATCCAGGTTTCGATCCTGGCGCGGATCAGCCGGGCCAGCACCGGCGCATCGCCGCCGCTGGAGACCGCAACGATCAGCGGCGAACGATCGACGATCGCCGGAAAAATCACGCTGCACAGCGCTGGCGCATCCACCACGTTGACCGGCACACAGCGCCGATGGGCATCGGCGGAGACTTGCGCATTCAACGCTTCATCGTCGGTGGCGGCAATGATCAGCGCGCAACCGTCCAGATCCGTTTCGGCGTAGCCACGCAACTGGCACTCACCGCCGCCGGCGGCAACCAGTTCACGCAGTTGCGCTTCGATTTCAGGTGCGACGACCCGCAGCAGCGCACCGGCATCGGCCAGCAGGCGGGATTTGCGCAAGGCAATCTCCCCCCCGCCGACCACCAACACACGACTGCCGCGCAGATTGTGAAACAGCGGCAGATATTTCATTTAGCCGATGACCTCAAGGCCACCCATGTACGGTTTGAGCACGTCCGGTACGCGGATCGAACCGTCGGCCTGCTGGTAGTTTTCCAGCACCGCCACCAGAGTACGACCGACTGCCAGACCGGAACCGTTCAGGGTGTGTACCAACTCAGGCTTGCCGGTTTCCGGGTTGCGGAAACGCGCCTGCATGCGGCGGGCCTGGAAGTCGCCGCAGTTGGAGCACGACGAGATTTCACGGTATTTGTCCTGGCTCGGGATCCACACTTCCAGGTCGTAGGTCTTGACCGCGCTGAAGCCCATGTCGCCGGTGCACAGCGCCAGGGTGCGGTAAGGCAGGCCCAGCAGCTGCAGGACTTTCTCGGCGTTGGCGGTCAGGCCTTCCAGCGCTTCCATGGATTTGGACGGCTCGACGATCTGGACCATCTCGACCTTGTCGAACTGGTGCTGGCGGATCATGCCGCGCGTGTCACGACCCGACGCACCGGCTTCGCTGCGGAAGCACGGGGTGTGGGCGACGAACTTGATCGGCAGTTGTTTCGCGTCGACGATTTCACCGGCCACGATGTTGGTCAGCGACACTTCGGCGGTCGGGATCAGGTACAGATCGGCTTCACCTTCGCGACCGATCTTGAACAGGTCTTCTTCGAACTTCGGCAATTGACCGGTGCCTTGCAGCGCAGGAGCCTGAACCAGATAAGGCGTGTAGGCCTCTTCATAGCCGTGCTCGGTGACGTGCAGGTTGATCATGAACTGCGCCAGCGCGCGATGCAGACGGGCAATCGGGCCGCGCAACAGGGCAAAACGTGCGCCGGACAGTTTGGCGGCGGTTTCGAAGTCCAGCCAGCCGAACTTCTCGCCCAGGGCCACGTGGTCCTGAACCGGGAAATCGAAGGCAGTCGGGGTGCCCCAACGGCGGACTTCGACGTTGCCGTCTTCGTCTTCGCCAACCGGCACCGATTCGTGCGGCAGGTTCGGAATGTTCAGCAGAATGGTGTCCAGCTCGGCCTGGATGCCTTCCAGCTCGGCTTTGCCGGAAGTCAGCTCGTTGCCCATGCGCTCGACATCGGCCATCAACGGCGCAATGTCTTCGCCGCGCTGCTTGGCCTGACCGATGGACTTGGAACGCGCGTTACGCTCGGCCTGCAGTGCTTCGGTGCGGGTCTGGACGGTCTTGCGCTGTTCTTCCAGCGCTTCGATGCGCGCGACATCCAGGGCAAAGCCACGGGAAGCCAGGCGGTCCGCTACGTCCTGAAGGTTGCTACGTAACAGTTTGGAATCGAGCATGTCGGTTTCTCGTTATCAAAGTTTGGTCAGGGACAGGCCGGCCCACGTCGCGAGCAGCCCGCCGAATACGCTGATGGCCGCATAGCCCAGGGCCAGCGGTACCTGCCCGCTTTCCAGCAGGCGCACCGTATCCAGTGAAAAGGATGAAAAAGTCGTCAGCCCCCCGAGGAAGCCGACCATCAACCCGGCACGCACCTCGACGGGGACTTCCGGGCGTATCAAAAACAGGCCGTACAACACGCCGATCAACAGGCAGCCCACGATATTAACGGCCAGCGTCGCGGTATAGAAGTGCCGCGGCCAATTGGCGTTGACCCAATTGCCGGTGGCGAAGCGCAACAAGGTACCGGCAATCCCGCCGACGGAAACTGCAACGATCAATGGAACCACTATTTTCTCCGCTGCCGGGGGCTTAAACGATCGAGTTGTGCAAGGTGGTTGAGCTTCTCGCCGATCTTCAACTCCAGGCCACGGGGCACAGGCTGATAGAACGGAATCGGGTCGAGTTCTTCCGGGAAATAATCTTCGCCGGCGGCGTAGGCATCCGGCTCGTCATGGGCGTAGCGGTATTCGTCGCCGTAACCCAATTGCTTCATCAGTTTGGTCGGCGCATTGCGCAGGTGCAGCGGCACTTCCAGCGAACCATGTTCGGCGGCGGCGCGCAGCGCAGTCTTGAAGCCCATGTACACCGCGTTGCTTTTCGGCGCACAGGCAAGGTAAGTGATGGCCTGGGCCACGGCGAGTTCGCCTTCGGGGCTGCCGAGCCGCTCCTGCACTTCCCATGCGGCCAGACACAGACTCAAAGCGCGAGGGTCGGCGTTGCCGATATCTTCGCTGGCCATGCGCACGACGCGCCGGGCGAGATACAGCGGATCGCAGCCTCCGTCGATCATTCGCGCAAACCAGTACAGCGCGCCGTCCGGATTCGAGCCGCGAACCGATTTGTGCAGCGCGGAAATCTGGTCGTAGAACGCTTCGCCACCCTTGTCGAAACGGCGGCGGGTATCGCCGAGCAGGCTTTGCAGCAGCTCGGTGCCCATCTCGCTGTTGTCTTCTGCAAGGTCCGAGGCGTTTTCCAGCAGATTGAGCAGACGCCGGCCATCGCCATCGGCGGCGGACAACAGCATCTGAAAGCCTTCGTCGCTGAGGGTCAGATGACGCTTGCCCAGGCCACGGTCTTCGGTGAGTGCGCGGTGCACCAGTTTGCGCAACGCGGTTTCGTCGAGACTTTTGAGTACATAGACCCGCGCCCGCGACAGCAACGCGTTGTTCAGTTCGAAGGAAGGGTTTTCGGTGGTGGCGCCGATGAAAATCAGCGTGCCATCCTCCACGTACGGCAGAAACGCATCCTGCTGGGACTTGTTGAAGCGGTGCACTTCATCGACAAACAGAATTGTGCGCCTGCCGTACTGACCGGCCTGCTGCTTGGCGATTTCCACCGCCTGACGGATCTCTTTGACCCCGGCGAGCACTGCCGAAACGGTTTCGAAGTGCGCATCCGAGACTTCCGCGAGCAGCCGCGCCAGGGTGGTCTTGCCCACGCCCGGCGGGCCCCAGAAGATCATCGAATGCAGGGCGCCCTGCTCCAGCGCCTCGCGCAAAGGCTTGCCGCGAGCGAGCACGTGTTCCTGACCGACGTACTCATCCAGATTGGTCGCCCGCAAACGGGCGGCCAGTGGCTGGGCAATCGATGCACTGCGAAACAGATCCATCACGTAGCGTTGAAACCTCTGTGTTTATTCCTGGATCACATCGGCACCCTTGGGGATGTCGAACTTGAACTTCGAAGCCGGGACCGCTTCGTTGGCCTTCACACCGGTAAACAGAATGTTGGTGCGCTGGCCGACACTGTCGATCAGTTGCATATCATTGACCAGACCGTTGCGGAACGACAGGCGCAGGCTGTCGAACAGGGTGTCCTTGGTCTTCGGTTTCAAAGTGAAATCGATCACACCGCCCGCCTCTTTGGCGGTGATGTCGAAGCTCTGGCTGATCTTCGACACGTCACCGGACAGCAGCAGGGCCGGGGTCTGGGTCAGGCGTTCGTCCAGCTTCTTGATGGTCGCCTGCTCCAGGTCCGGGTCCCACAGGGTGACTTTCTTGCCGTCGGAGACCATGGTCTGCTCGGCCGGCGCATTGGTGTGCCAGTAGAACAGACCCGGACGCTGCAGGGTCATGTCGCCAGTGGTTTCCTGCAACTGGGTACCGCTGCCGTCGAGGGTCAGCTGGGAAAAATTGGCGGTCAGGGTCCTGGATGTTTCCAGCAATTGGGTCAGGCGTGCCACGTCCTTGTCATCGGCGTGAGCCGTGAGGGTGGTCAGAGCCAGTACCGGCAGCAGCATGCGGATAAGACGCATGGGAGTCCTCTTGAATACGCGTGGGAAATTGGACGGCGCCTCATGGGCCGTCCATTGCATTTGAATCAGTCGCGCACCGGGCCGGGAGCCAGGACTTCGCGGGAACCGTTGGTGTTCATGGCCGTCACAACCCCGGCCATTTCCATGGCTTCGATCATGCGCGCAGCACGGTTGTAGCCGATCTTGAGCTTGCGCTGTACAGCGGAGATGGAGGCGCGACGGCTTTCCAGCACGAACTGCACGGCTTCGTCATACAGTGCGTCGGCTTCCGGATCGTCACCGTCACCCCCGCCGCTGCTGCCTTCGAATCCGCTGCCCGCCTCTTCGACACCGTTGAGGATGTCATCGTTGTATTCCGGTGCGCCGCGCAGTTTCCAGGCTTCGACCACCCGATGCACTTCATCGTCGGATACGAATGCGCCGTGAACCCGGATCGGCAGGCTGGTGCCCGGTGGCATGTAGAGCATGTCACCGTGACCGAGCAACTGTTCGGCGCCGCCCTGGTCGATGATGGTCCGGGAGTCGATCTTGCTCGATACCTGGAACGCCATCCGCGTCGGGATGTTGGCCTTGATCAGACCGGTGATCACGTCCACCGAAGGCCGCTGGGTCGCGAGGATCAAATGGATACCTGCAGCCCGCGCCTTCTGGGCGATACGGGCGATCAGTTCTTCAACCTTCTTGCCGACGATCATCATCATGTCGGCGAATTCGTCCACGACCACGACGATGGTCGGCAGCTTCTGCAGCAGCGGCGCTTCGTCGTGGATGTTTTCGCGCTTGTACAACGGATCGCTCAGCGGCTCGCCGGCGTCCTGGGCTTCCTTGACCTTTGCGTTGAAGCCGGACAGGTTTCGCACGCCCATCTTCGCCATGAGCTTGTAGCGACGCTCCATCTCGGCAACGCTCCAGCGCAGGGCGTTGGCGGCGTCCTTCATGTCGGTCACTACCGGGCACAACAGGTGCGGAATACCTTCATAGATCGACAGCTCGAGCATTTTCGGGTCGATCATGATCAGTTTGGCGTCGTCCGGACCGGACTTGAACAGGATCGACAGGATCATCGCGTTCACACCCACCGACTTACCGGAACCGGTTGTACCGGCCACCAGCAGGTGAGGCATCTTCGCCAGGTCGGTGATGACCGGTTTGCCGCCGATGTCGTGGCCCAAAGCCAGAGTAACCGGCGACTTGAAGTTGTCGTACTCGGGTGTCGACAGCACTTCGGAGAAACGCACGATCTGCCGGTCTTCGTTGGGAATTTCGATACCGACCGTGGTCTTGCCCGGAATCACTTCCACCACCCGCACACTGGTCACGGCCAGCGAACGCGCAAGGTCTTTCGCCAGGTTGGCGATACGGCTGACCTTCACACCGGCTGCCGGCTGGATTTCGTAACGGGTAATGACCGGGCCCGGGTGGATCGAATCCACGGTGACTTCGACGCCGAATTCCTTGAGCTTGATTTCCAGCAGATGGCCGATGGCGGCCAGCGACTCCGGCGAGTGGTTGAGCTGTTTCTTTTCCGCCGCATCAAGAATCGAGATCGGCGGCAGGGTGCCCTCCACCGCACTGTCGACGAACAGCGGAACCTGTTTTTCCTTCTGCACGCGCTTGCTCGGTTCGGGCGCCTTGACCGGGGCCGGCATGATCACCGGCGGCACCTGTTTCTCGCGCTCGGACATGTGCTTGCTCAGGGCCTGCTCACGCTCGATCAGACGTTCCTTGACCTTGGCCTGCTCACGCTTGTCGGTGACGGTCGGCGCGACCACGTCATGCACCCGGTCATCGACTTCACGCAATTGCGCCACCAGCTGCTTGCGCTCGGTGCGCGCCGACCACCAGCGATTGATCGCACCCTGGAACAGTTCAAACAGGTCGAGGGTGATCTTGCCGGTGACGTCCATCACCTTGAACCACGAAAGGTCAGTGAACACGGTCAGGCCGAACAGGAACAATGCGATGAACAGTAATGTACTTCCCTGAATGTTCAGGGCGTTGCGGGCCAGATCGCCAAGGCTTTCGCCCAGCGCCCCCCCGGCGCCGGCCGGCAATGCGGTGGCGGCATGAAAATGAATGTGCGCCAGCGCCGCACCGGACAGCACCAGGAACACCAGACCGATCAGGCGCCAGGAAAACAGCCAGCCACTCCACTGCCAGGGCTCGTGGCGCTGACGAAAGATCTGATACGCCTTGATCGCCAGCAACAGCGGGAAGATATAAGCGAAGTAACCCAGCACCATGAACAGGATGTCGGCGCTGTAGGAGCCCGCCGGGCCACCGAAGTTCTGCACGTCGTCGATCTTGCTGTTATGGCTCCAGCCCGGATCGTCCTTGCCGTAGGTCAGCAAGGCCATCATCAGGAACAGACACAGGGCGCCAATGGCGATCAATGCACCTTCCTTGAGCCGGTAGTGCAACTGCTGACGCCAGAGCGGAACGACTGTTTTTGGTGCTTCCGTGGATTTCTTCAAAACGCTTCTTTTCCTGCGCCAGAGGCGCGTCCTTCTATTGAATGACGATAAAAAACTGCCCGATCCAGACAAGTAAAAAATTGACGGGCGCAACCGAGACTACTTTTAACACTGCGTCCGGTCTTTTATAAACACGGCACGCAGCGAATATTCTGTAACAGCCCGGCATTGTACGGGTTTGCGCGCTCGATGCCATGCTTCGAACCTCAAGCTCAAGCATAGCCAAACAGACGCGACCTGCGGCGCAATTTGAGCATGCATTGTCTTTTGTGACAAAGGCTTATGAGGTGTATTTGATGAACGTAACGAAGCACACACTATCTCGCCGAATGCCCGTCTACGACCGCATCCTCAAGGGCAAGTTGCAGAAGAGCCGACATCGCGCAGGTTCGGGAGGACAATCCCGTCATTTATCGGCACACTTCGCATCGGACCCAAATGCCCACCGCCCTCCCCTTCTGCAAGCCCGGACGCCATGCTGACTTGGTTACAACGCAATTCACTGACTTTCCCGCCACTGGAAAAGGCCATGCGCGATCCCAACGGATTGCTGGCGGCCGGTGGCGACCTGTCTGCCGATCGCTTGATCCAGGCCTATCGCCACGGCTGCTTTCCATGGTTTTCCGAGGGCCAGCCAATTCTCTGGTGGTCGCCGGATCCACGCACCGTGCTGTTTCCCGACGAACTGCACATTTCCCGCAGCCTGGGCAAATTGCTGCGCAAACAGCGCTATCAGGTAACATTCGATCAGGACTTCGCAGCCGTCATCCATGCCTGCGCCGCACCTCGGGCGTACGCTGATGGTACCTGGATCACCGAAGCCATGCAGGATGCCTACATCGAATTGCACCGGCGCGGCTTCGCCCATTCCGTGGAAGTGTGGGATGAAGGCGAACTGGTCGGGGGCCTCTATGGCCTGGCGATGGGGCAACTGTTTTTTGGCGAATCAATGTTCAGCCGCGCCGACAACGCCTCCAAATATGGCTTCGCCACGCTTGTAGAACACCTGAAAAACTCGGGGTTCGTATTGATCGACTGCCAGATGCCGACCGATCATCTGCACAGCCTCGGTGCACGGGCGATTTCTCGCAGCACATTTGCCGATTATCTGTCCCGACATCTCGACCGGCCCAGCCAGGCCACCTGGGTTTGCTGAGCGACATTTGCGCGCGTGGCATACACTTAATTCACCAGCTTATCCCGAGGGTTGATCATGACCGAGTTGGCGCGGTTGAAGTTCTATGCCACTCAGCCTCACTCTTGCAGTTATCTGCCCGAGGAGCAGGCCACGACCCTGTTTCTCGATCCCAGCCAGCCCATGGATGTGCATGTCTACGCAGACCTGTCGGAAATGGGCTTTCGTCGCAGCGGCGACCACCTGTATCGCCCGCATTGCCAGAACTGCAATGCCTGCGTACCTGCGCGCATTCCCGTGGCGCAGTTCAACCCCAACCGCCAGCAGAAACGCATTTTCAAACGCAACGCCGATTTGCAGGTGCGTCCGGTCAAGCCGGGCTTCAGCGAAGAATATTTCGACCTTTACCAGCGCTATATCGAACAGCGGCACGCCGATGGCGACATGTATCCCCCAAGCCGCGATCAATTCTCGACTTTTCTGGTTCGGGACCTGCCGTTCTCCCGTTTCTACGAGTTCCGGCTCGACGGACGGTTGCTGGCGGTCGCTGTCACCGACCTGCTGCCCAACGGCTTGTCGGCGGTCTATACCTTCTACGAACCGGAAGAAGAACGTCGCAGCCTGGGACGCTATGCCATCCTTTGGCAGATTGCCGAAGCCAGACGCCTGGAACTCGAAGCGGTATACCTTGGCTACTGGATCAAGAACTGCAAAAAAATGAACTACAAGACCCAATATCGGCCTATCGAACTGCTGATTAATCAGCGCTGGGTCATCCTGAACTGAACACAGGCCCTAAACCCCTTGGCGTAAACCCCCTTTTTCGGGCACAATGCACGCCGCTTTTGCCTGGCGCAGTTGCACCGGGCCATTCACTGGACACCGAGGGCTTTACTGCATGTCGAAAGAAGACAGCTTCGAAATGGAAGGCACTGTCGTCGACACCCTGCCAAACACCATGTTTCGCGTGGAATTGGAAAATGGGCACGTCGTAACCGCGCATATCTCCGGCAAGATGCGCAAGAACTACATTCGTATTCTTACCGGTGACAAAGTGCGCGTCGAGCTGACGCCCTATGACTTGAGCAAAGGGCGCATCACCTACCGCGCTCGCTAATCAAGTCAATACAAGACGCCCGGCATTTGCCGGGCGTTTTTGTTTGTCCGGGATTTGGTTCTTTGCGCTTGATTTTGGGGGCATATCCGTTGCTTCGGGTGCTGCCGCTGGCGGTTTCGCTCTTACAGCGAGTCACTTTTGACAAACGCCTCAAAAGTAACCAAAAAAGTCTTGGCCCCGGCGTACGGCACTTCGCTTAGGCTCAGTGTTCCCTCGCTA
>NZ_LRUN01000032.1 GCF_001679645.1 Pseudomonas bananamidigenes
ATGGGCTTTTTGCATTACGCCAGCGACACTTACACGTAGAACGATTTCAGCGGCGGGAAGCCATTGAACTCTACCGCGCTGTAGCTGGTGGTGTACGCACCGGTCGACAGCCAGTACAGGCGATCACCGATGGCCAGGTTCAGCGGCAGGCCGTACTTGTAGTTTTCGTACATGATGTCGGCGCTGTCGCAGGTCGGGCCGGCGATCACGACTTCTTCCATCTCGCCTTTCTTCTCGGTCCAGATCGGGAACTTGATCGCTTCGTCCATGGTTTCGATCAGGCCGGAGAACTTGCCCACATCGGTGTACACCCAACGCTCCACAGCGGTGCGGGATTTACGCGCAACCAGCACCACTTCACTGACCAGGATGCCGGCGTTGGCGATCAGCGAACGGCCCGGCTCCAGGATGATTTCCGGCAGGTCATCACCGAAATCCTCTTTCAGGAAGCGAATGATTTCTTCGGCGTAGGTTTCCAGGCTGTTGGTGCGGGTGATGTAGTTGGCCGGGAAGCCACCGCCCATGTTGATCAGCTTCAGGTGGATGCCGTCTTCTTCTTTCAGACGCTGGAAGATCACTTTGACCTTGGCGATCGCGGCGTCCCAGACGCTGATGTCGCGCTGTTGCGAACCGACGTGGAAGGAGATGCCGTACGGCACCAGGCCCAGATCGCGGGCGAGGATCAGCAGATCCATGGCCATGTCGGTCTGGCAGCCGAACTTGCGCGACAGCGGCCAGTCGGCGGTGGTCGAACCTTCGGTCAGGATGCGCACGTAGACCTTGGCGCCCGGTGCGGCCTTGGCGATGTTGCGCAGGTCGGCTTCCGAGTCGGTGGCGAACAGGCGCACGCCCTTATCAAAGAAGTAGCGGATGTCCTTGGACTTCTTGATGGTGTTGCCGTAGCTGATCTGGTCCGGGCTGACGCCACGGCTCAGCACTTTGTCCAGCTCGTAGATCGAGGCAATGTCGAAGCTCGAGCCTTTCTCCTTGAGCAGGTCGATGATTTCGACGGCCGGGTTGGCCTTGACCGCGTAGTAGACCTTGGCGAATTCGAAACCAGCGCGCAGGTCATCGTAGGCCTGGGCGATCATCGCGGTGTCGATCACCACGAACGGGGTTTCCTGTTTGTCGGCGAACGCCTTCATTTTCTGAAAGGTTTCGCGCGCGAAATAGTCTTCGACCTGGATCGACATGCTGGGAACTCCTACTGGCAAACTAAAATTATCAATGGGTGCAAATGAACGTCCTCCGTATCCCCACTTTGGTTCGCCTACTTCCCAAGGCATGTCGCCGAAAGCAAAAAGGCCATGGGAAATGTAGTCTTTCTTTCCCTTGGCCTTGCTGTCTCGTCGTCAGTACTTGAGCCGGATGGATCGTTTCCAGCATGGACGTTCGGCGCGAACTTTAGGGCGTGGGGGGCCTGAGATCAACTAAAAATGTCGCGTTTTTGCACGCTTCTGACGTGCGTAGCGGATATCACTCTTTGTAGCCGACCGAGATGACGGCCAGATGTTCCCCGTTAATCTTCAGGTGTTAAAAATACCTGCACGATCGATGCTGATGTGTGCCAAGTCATCGCCAAGTACGATCACTTCAACATCGGCGACGTTGGCGACGAGAAGGGCGAGCGAGGGGGAACTTGCAGGTTGAGGCTGGCGGGATCGGGCGGCTTCGGCTCTCTGGTGTGTTGATATTTCTTGTCGGCTCATGGTCGGACAAAAAAACACGGCCTCGAGGATCCGGCGGTCGAAAAAAGGGCTGTCGAACAGCCCTTTTGCTTTTGATCAGGCCACCGCTTCGGCCGGCGACACAATATTGGTCTTCATTCCGCGGGATCGACCCGAACTCAGGTACGCCGCAATCGACTCTTGCGTGACCTCCCCGAGGAACACTCGTTCGGCATCCAGCACCGGCAACCATGCTCGATTGAACTCGTACATGCGCGACAACAGAATTCGCAAATGCTCGTCGTACGCTGCCGTGGCGTTGAATTCCCGCAGGAACTGCGCACAGGTTCCGGTCTGGCGGTGCAGGTCGCGACGTCGCACATAACCCAGTGCCTTGTTCTCGGCACAGGTGACCACCACGTAACGACGGTCATGCTCATCCATCAATTCCAGCGCGTCGGCCACCGGGGTTTCCGGGCTCACCGACGGCGCGTTGTCCGCCGCGTCTTCCGCTTTCACCAGCAGCAGGCGCTTGAGGGTGCTGTCCTGGCCGACGAAGTGGCTGACAAAGTCGTCCGCCGGATGGGCCAGCAGCGTGTCCGGGTGGTCGATCTGCAACAGCTTGCCGGCGCGGAAGATCGCGATCTTGTCGCCGAGCTTGATCGCTTCGTCGATGTCGTGGCTGACCATGATCACGGTCTTGTTCAGCGCTCGCTGCATCTCGAAGAACTCGTTCTGGATCATCTCGCGGTTGATCGGATCGACCGCACCGAACGGTTCGTCCATCAGCAGCAGCGGCGCATCCGCCGCCAGTGCGCGGATCACGCCGATCCGTTGCTGCTGGCCACCCGACAATTCACGCGGATAACGATGCAGATATTGCTTGGGTTCAAGCTTGATCATGCTCATCAGCTCGCGGGCGCGGTCGTGGCATTTCTGTTTCTCCCAGCCGAGCAGTTTCGGCACCACGACGATGTTCTCTTCGATGGTCATGTTCGGGAAGAGACCAATCTGCTGGATCACGTAACCGATGTTGCGACGCAGGGTCACTTCGTCGAGGTCGGTGGTGTCTTCGCCATTGATCAGGATCTTGCCCGAGGTCGGTTGGATCAGGCGGTTGATCATTTTCAGCGTGGTGCTTTTGCCGCAGCCCGATGGCCCGAGGAACACACAGATTTCGCCTTCATTGACGGTCAGGCTTACCGAATCCACGGCTTTCACATCTTTGCCGTTGCTTTGGAAGGTCTTGCTGAGGTTTTGAAGTTCGATCATTTGAGTAATCCTTTTGGAGTCAAAGAGCGTTGCAGCCACTGCAAAAACAGGTCGGCGAAGATCGCCAGAAGACTGACCAGCAGCGCGCCGACGATCAGCATCGACATGTCGCTGCGGCTGATGGAGGCGAGGATCAGCACGCCGAGGCCGCCGGCGCCGATGGTTGCTGCGATGGTCATCACGCCGATGTTCATCACCACGGCGGTACGCACACCGGCAAGGATCACCGGCACCGCGATCGGCAACTCGACCATGCGCAGGCGCTGGCCGAAGGTCATGCCGATGCCACGAGCAGCTTCGCGAATGCCCGGTTCGACGCCGGTCAGGGCGAGGTAGGTATTGCGCATGATCGGCAGCAGTGAATAAAGGAACACGGCGGTAATGGCCGGCATCGGGCCGAGGCCCTGACCGAATTTCGAGTAGAACGGCAGCAGCAGCCCGAAAAGGGCGATCGACGGCACGGTCAGCAACACGGTGGCGCTGGCCTGCAAGGGGCCGGCGAGGCTCGGGAAGCGCGTCATCAAAATGCCCAGCGGCACGCCGATGACAATCGCCAGGCTGACGGCGATGCCGACCAGGGTGATGTGCTGCCAGGTCAGGTGCACCACCTGCTGCCAGTCGAGGTGGGAAAAGGCGTTCAGAAATTCCATGACTTTTCCTCCTTCAGTTCAGTGGGTGCTGGCGCAGGAAATCGGCAGCGACTTTTGACGGGCTCTCGTGATCGACATCGACCCGCGCATTGAGCTGGCGCATGGTTTCATCGTCGAACAGTTCGGCCAGCGGTTTGAGTTGCTCAGCCAGTTGCGGGTGAGCGTCGAGGTAGGCCTGGCGCACGACCGGTGCGGCGGTGTAGTCCGGGAAGTAATGTTTGTCGTCTTCCAGCAGCTTCAGGCCGAACGCGTTGAGGCGACCGTCGGTGGTGTAGACCAGACCGGCAAACACCTGGCCGTTGCGCAGGGCGGTGTAGACCAGCCCGGCGTCCATCTGCCGGATGTTCTTGCGAGTCAGGTTCATGTCGTAAAGCTTGACCATGCCGGCCAGACCGTCGGAGCGGTTGGCGAACTCGGTGTCCAGCGCCACCAGGTGATTGGTCCTGGCTTCAGCCTTCAGCACGTCGTTCAACTGGCTGATATTGCTGATCTGCGGATATTCCTCGGCCACCTTTTTGGGCAGGGCGAGGGCGTAGGTGTTGCTGAATTTCGACGGGGCCAGCCAGACCAGGCCTTTTTTCCCGTCGAGTTCTTTCACCCTTGCGTAGCACTGTTCGCTGTCGAGTTTTTCGGTGACATGGTTGTAGGCCACCAACGATACGCCGGTGTATTCCCAGAGCATGTCCAGTTGCCCGCTTTCGTGGGCGCTGCGGGCCAGGTTGCTGCCCAGTCCGCCGGTGATCTGCGCGTCGTAACCTTTGCTGCGCAGATATTGGGCGGTGATTTCCGCGAGCAGCGTCTGCTCGGTGAATACCCGGGCGCCAAGGCGGATAACAGGCTTTTCTGCGGCTTGTGCCCATCCTGCGAACAGCAGTATGCAGCTCAAGATCAAATTGAGTCGTTTCATGTGAGTTCCTTTGCCGAAGCCTTAAGACGGGCGCAAACCGCGTTCCAGCCAGAGACGGCTGGCAAGGGTGACCACGCCATCGAGCAGCAGGGCCAGCAGCGCGGTGCACGCGGCGCCGAGCAGCAGTTGCGGCTGATTGTTCAGGGCGATGCCGGGGAAGATCAGGCTGCCAAGGCTGTTGGCGCCGATCAGGAATGCCAGCGGCGCGGTGCCGACGTTGATCGCCAGCGCCACCCGTACACCGCCGACGATGATCGGCACGGCGTTGGGCAATTCAACCTGCCACAGCACCTGGCGCGGGGTCATGCCGATGCCGGTGGCGGCTTCCTTGAGTGAACCCTGGACATTTTTCAGGCCTTCGTAGGTGTTGCGCACAATCGGCAAAAGCGATGCAAGGAACAACGCGAAGATCGCCGGGCCGCTGCCGATGCCGAGAAAGCCCAGGGCAATCGCCAGCACGGCCAGTGGGGGCACGGTGTTGCCGATATTGAAGACCTGCATGAAACGTTCGGCGCGCCCGACCATGGTCGGACGGCTCAGGAAGATACCGGCGGGGATGCCCACGAGCAGGGCGGCCAGCATTGAAGCGAGGACAAGAATCAGATGAGCTTGCAGGTAAAACAACAAATCGTCGCGGTAGTGTTCGATCGTGTTGATGCCGATCCAGCGGACCAGCAGGGCCAGGAGCGCGATCACCACCGCACCTCCCATCAGCCCTTTGCCATAGCGGATAGCCACAGGCGGACTCCTTTTTCATAGTCGGCGGACGCTGTCCCGAGTGGCATGCCAAGCCCTGGCCGCCGGGAGAGTCGTTCGCGAGAAGCAGCTTTTTTTCAGCCCGGCAAAAGCGGTCCGAAAGCGAGCCATGAGCGCAGCCTCGTCAGGCTAACTTGCTGATTTTTCAGCCCCTGACGAAAAGTCGTAACAGGGGATGGACGTCTCCGTGAATTAAAAGGTTCCCATCCTGGACAGCATTTGGCCACCCTTGATGTGCTCAACGGTTCGGTAATTGTCTTGACTTGGGCTATAATCGCAGCCCTTTTTTGAATCACCGCCAGGCGATTTCCCATGACCAACCAGGCCGCCGAAGTCGCGAAACGCCGCACTTTCGCCATTATTTCCCACCCCGATGCCGGTAAAACCACGATCACCGAAAAGCTCCTGTTGATGGGCAAGGCGATCTCCGTGGCCGGTACGGTGAAATCCCGCAAATCCGATCGCCATGCGACATCCGACTGGATGGAGATGGAGAAACAGCGGGGTATCTCCATTACCACGTCGGTCATGCAGTTCCCGTATCGCGAACACATGATCAACCTGCTCGACACCCCGGGCCACGAAGACTTCTCCGAAGACACCTACCGTACCCTGACTGCGGTGGACTCGGCCCTGATGGTCCTCGACGGCGGTAAAGGTGTAGAGCCGCGGACTATCGCGCTGATGGATGTCTGCCGTCTGCGTGACACGCCGATCGTCAGCTTCATTAACAAACTCGACCGCGACATCCGCGACCCGATCGAGCTGCTCGACGAGATCGAAGCCGTCCTGAAGATCAAGGCCGCGCCGATCACCTGGCCGATCGGTTGCTACCGCGATTTCAAGGGTGTGTATCACCTGTCGGGTGACTACATCATTGTCTACACCCCCGGTCACGGCCACGAACGCACCGAAACCCGGATCATCGAGAAGCTCGACTCCGACGAAGCCCGCGCCCACCTGGGCGACGAGTACGAGCGCTTCCTCGAGCAGCTGGAACTGGTGCAGGGCGCCTGCCACGAGTTCAACCAGCAGGAGTTCATCGACGGTCAACTGACCCCGGTGTTCTTTGGTACCGCGCTGGGCAACTTCGGTGTCGATCATGTACTCGACGCCGTGGTCGACTGGGCGCCGCGTCCGCTGCCACGGGTAGCCAACGAGCGCACCGTGGAGCCGGTGGAAGAGAAGTTCTCGGGCTTCATCTTCAAGATCCAGGCGAACATGGACCCCAAACACCGCGACCGCATCGCCTTCATGCGTATCTGCTCCGGCAAGTACGAAAAAGGCATGAAGATGCGCCACGTGCGCACCGGCAAGGACGTGCGCATCGGCGATGCCCTGACGTTCTTCTCCTCCGAGCGTGAACAGCTTGAAGAGGCCTATGCGGGCGACATCATCGGTCTGCACAACCACGGCACCATCCAGATCGGCGACACCTTCAGCGAAGGCGAAAGCCTGGGCTTCACCGGCATCCCGCACTTCGCCCCGGAGCTGTTCCGCCGTGTGCGCCTGCGCGACCCGCTGAAATCCAAGCAACTGCGTCAGGGTCTGCAGCAACTGGCCGAAGAGGGTGCGACCCAGGTGTTCTTCCCGGAGCGCACCAACGACATCATCCTCGGCGCCGTCGGTGTGCTGCAGTTCGATGTGGTCGCCAGCCGCCTGAAAGAGGAATACAAGGTCGAGTGCTCCTATGAGCCGATCACCGTGTACTCCGCGCGCTGGATCGAGTGCAGCGACAAGAAGAAGCTGGAGGAATTCTCCAACAAGGCTGTGGAAAACCTCGCGCTGGACGGCGGCGGTCACCTGACCTACCTCGCCCCGACCCGGGTCAACCTGGCCCTGATGGAAGAGCGCTGGCCGGACGTGAAATTCCGTGCGACCCGTGAGCATCACTAAGCGCTGATTGGTGACACCCGAAGCCCACTGTGAAAACAGTGGGCTTTTTTTTGTCTGTTGATTGAGTATGGGCAGATTCTTTTGGTTCAGGTTGCGCACCTGGCTGATCAGGGAGGGATCAATCGATGATGGGGCGGCTCGTCCATCTGCTTCGCCCGAACGGCTACTTCAGCCTGATGGCCTGGGTACTCGCAGCGCTGCTGTTCATCAATCGCCTGAGCAGCATGGTCAAGCTTTTCATGGCCTTGTATCTGCGTCAGGAGCTGGGCTTCGCCATCGAGACCGTTGGCTGGTTGCTCGCGGCGTATGGCGGCGGGTTGTTGATCGGTTCGATGCTGGGCGGTTTGCTCAGCGACCACATCCGCACCGCCCGACTGACGGCGGCGCTGTTCTTCCTTTCAGCCTGGGTACTGCTCGGGCTCGGGCTGGTGACGCAAGTGCCGCTGCTGGCCGGGCTGCTGTTGCTCAGCGGTACGATCGACGGTGCGATCCGTACGTTGCACCAACGCCTGATCATGGAGTATTGCGAAGTCGCGCAGCGGCCTCGGGCGCAGGCCTTGAGCCGTATCGCCAGAAACCTCGGCATGGCCGCTGCCGGTGTCGCGGGCGGGGTGCTGGCGCAGACGGATTTCCGCTGGGTGTTCTTCATCAGCGCGGCGCTGACGCTGGTGGCGCTGCTCTGGTTCGTCCGCACGACCTGGCGGCGAACAGTGCTGATCCCGGACGAAACGCCAGAGGCGCAGACCGGCCCAGGCCTGCCATACCGCGACAAACCCTTTCTCTGGCTGCTGGCAGCGACCGTTTTGCTCGGCATGGCGTTCGACACCGTTTACAGCACCCTCGGCAACTACCTGCGCGACTACTATCGCTTGAGTACCGAGGCCATCGGCTGGCAGTTCGCGATCAACGCGATTCTGGTGGTGGTGCTGCAGATCCCGATTTCGCACTGGGGCGAGCGATGGGGCTCGCGTCGGCCCTTGATCGCCGGTTGCGTGTTGCTGGCGCTGGGGCTCGGCATGCTGCCACTGGGTTCCGGATTGTTTTATGTCTGCCTGTCGACAGTGATCTGGACGCTGGGCGAAGCACTGTTCATGCCGCCGCTGAATGTGCTGGTCATGCAGCATGCGCAAACCGGCAAAAGCGGCCAGTACTTCGGTCTGTTTTTCATGGCCTGGAGCGCGAGTGCGTTGCTGTCGCCGGTGCTCAGCGGTCAGCTTTACGGGCATTTCGCAGGGCACAGCGTCTGGTTGGCCAGCGCGGCACTGGCACTGCTGTCGGTCCCGCCGGTGTGTCTGGCGACCCGGTTGCGCGGCTCGGCCAGCCGGCCCGTGCAAACCCGCAGGGCCACCTCGCTTAGCTGATCCGGTTATGGGGATTATTCGAAAGCGGTCTGTCCAGCCATGGCATTTCCGGGCATGGGTTAGCGTCCTATCTGGTGAACCCGGCTGATCGGAACTAGATTTTATTCAGCGCCGGACCGGCACTCTGGCTTCAACCACGAAAGGATGGAAACGCTTATGAGCATTTTTCAACGCACAGTGTTGTTGCTTAAGGTCTTGCTGATGCTGACGCTTGGCACTACGGCAGCGTGGGCGAGCAGTGCTGCGCTTGCGCAGGGTTTCAATGCGGCGCAGGGGCACGCAGGAGTGATCATGCTCGCCAAATCCGAGTCCGAACCCGGCGATCAGGACCAGGGTGGCAGCAAGAACGATGACGACTCGACCACCGACGAGCCTGACACCGATGATCCAGATTCGGGCGACGATGGCGACAGCCAGACCTAGAACACAGGCAAAAGAAAACCCCTTCTTCCCCGACTGATGCGCAATCGAAGAAGAAGAGGTTTGGTCAACGCTTTAACGACCCGCCCCGGCAACAGGGCGGTTTTTTTCATGCCGCGCCGTCGAGGAACTGCTCGGCGTAATGGCACGCGACCTGACGGGTATCGAGCTGGCGCAGGGCCGGCTCTTCCGTGCTGCAACGCTCGGTGGCGTACGGGCAGCGCTTGTGGAACGCGCAGCCCGGTGGCGGGTTCAGCGGGTTGGGCAACTCGCCGACGATCTTGATTTTCGGCTTGTCCGGATCCGGATGGATGGTCGGGGTCGCCGACAGCAGCGCCTGGGTGTACGGGTGCAGAGGACGGGCATAGATGTCGTGCTTCGGACCGATTTCCACCGGGCGACCGAGGTACATCACCATCACGTCATCGGCCACGTGCTGCACCACCGCCAGGTTGTGCGAGATGAACACGTAACCGGTGTTGAACTCCTGCTGCATGTCCATGAACAGGTTCAGCACCTGTGCCTGGATCGACACGTCCAGCGCCGAGGTCGGTTCGTCCGCCACCAGCACTTTCGGTTGCAGCATCATGGCGCGGGCCAGCGCGATACGCTGACGCTGACCGCCGGAGAACATGTGCGGATAACGTTGGTAGTGCTCGGGACGCAAACCGACCTGCTTCATCATCGCCTGGACGCGTTCGCGACGTTCGGCGGCCGACAGGTTGGTGTTGATCAACAGCGGCTCGGCCAGTTGATCACCGATCTTCTGCCGTGGGTTCAACGACGCGTACGGGCTCTGAAACACCATCTGCACGTCTTTGCGCAGTTGCTTGCGCTGGGCCTTGTCGGCGCCGGCCACTTCCTGCCCGGCGATTTTCAGCGAGCCGGACGACGGCTCTTCGATCAGGGTCAGGGCACGGGCCAGAGTGGATTTGCCGCAGCCCGATTCGCCCACAACGGCGAGGGTCTTGCCGGCTTCCAGTTCGAACGACACGCCGTTCAGGGCGCGTACGGTCGCATGGCCCTTGAACAGGCCACGGGAGACTTCGTAGTGACGGGTCAGGTCGCGGGCGGTAAGTACGACGGCCATTACGCCACCTCCTGGTTCAACGGGTAGAAGCAGCGGGCGAGGCTGTTGGCTTTCGGATCGAGGGTTGGACGCTGCGCGCGGCAGCTGTCCTGAACGTACGGGCAGCGTGGCGACAGCAGGCAGCCGTGCGGGCGGTCGTAACGGCCGGGAACGATGCCCGGCAGGGTCGCCAGACGCTCGGCGCCCTGGCTGTGTTCCGGAATCGCCTTGAGCAGCGCTTCGCTGTACGGGTGCGCCGGGATGTCGAACAGTTGCGGCACCTGGCCGACTTCAACGGCTTGACCGGCGTACATCACACACACGCGCTGGGCGGTTTCGGCCACCACGGCGAGGTCGTGGGTGATCAGCACCAGGCCCATGTTCTGCTCTTTCTGCAGTGCCAGCAGCAGGTCCATGATCTGAGCCTGGATCGTCACGTCAAGTGCAGTGGTCGGCTCGTCGGCGATCAGCAGTTTCGGCTCGCCGGCAATTGCCATGGCGATTGCTACACGCTGGCTCATGCCGCCGGACAGTTGGTGCGGATAGGCGTCCATGCGGCTGGCGGCGCCGGGGATTTCAACCTTTTCCAGCAGTTCGATGGCGCGCTTGCGGGCGGCCTTGCCGGACATTTTCAGGTGCAGGCGCAGCACTTCCTCGATCTGGAAACCGACGGTATAGCTCGGGTTCAGCGCGGTCATCGGGTCCTGGAACACCATGGACAGGTCTTTGCCGATGATCTGCCGACGCTGGCGATTGCTCAGTTTGAGCATGTTCTTGCCGTCGAAGCTCAGGGAATCGGCTGTGACGATGCCCGGGTGCTCGATCAGGCCCATCAGCGCCATCATGGTCACGGACTTGCCGGAACCCGATTCGCCGACGATGGCCAGGACTTCGCCCTTGTCCACCTTGAGGTCGAGACCGTCGACCACCGGTGTGGCGTTCTTGTCGCCGAAGCGAACGTTGAGATTCTTGATTTCTAGCAGTGACATGGGAATCTCCTCAGGCGGCGTTCTTGAGTTTCGGGTCCAGCGCATCGCGCAGGCCGTCGCCCATCAGGTTGATTGCCAGCACGCTGAGCAAAATGGTCAAACCAGGCAGACTCACGACCCACCAGGCGCGTTCGATGTAGTCGCGGGCCGAGGCCAGCATGGTGCCCCACTCCGGGGTTGGCGGCTGCACGCCGAGGCCGAGGAAGCCCAGGGCGGCGGCGTCGAGGATCGCCGAAGAGAAGCTCAGGGTCGCCTGAACGATCAGTGGTGCCATGCAGTTCGGCAGCACGGTGATGAACATCAGGCGCGGCAGGCCGGCACCGGCCAGGCGCGCAGCGGTCACATAGTCGCGGTTCAGTTCGCCCATCACCGCAGCACGGGTCAGACGCACGTAGGACGGCAGCGAAACCACGGCAATCGCGATCACGGTGTTGATCAGGCCCGGGCCGAGGATGGCGACGATCGCCACGGCCAGCAGCAGCGACGGCAGGGCCAGCATGATGTCCATCAGACGCATGATGGTCGGGCCGACCACTTTCGGGAAGAAACCGGCGAACAGACCCAGCAGGATCCCCGGAATCAGCGACATCACCACCGACGACAGACCGATCAGCAGCGACAGGCGCGAACCCTGGATCAGGCGCGACAGCAGGTCGCGACCCAGTTCATCGGTGCCGAGCAGGAACTGCATCTGCCCGCCTTCGAGCCAGGCCGGCGGCGTCAGCAGGAAGTCCCGGTATTGCTCGCTCGGGTTATGCGGGGCGACCCACGGCGCGAAGATCGCGCAGAAGATCACCAGCAGCATGAACAGCAGGCCGGCGACGGCGCCCTTGTTTCTGGAGAAGGCTTGCCAGAATTCCTTGTACGGCGACGGGTACAGCAGACTTTGATCCGCGCCAGGTGCGGCGGTGACTACTGAGGATGTTGGAGTGCTCATGGGTATTGACCTCAGCGCTGATGACGGATGCGTGGGTTGGCAAAGCCGTAGAGGATGTCCACCACGAAGTTGACCAGGATCACCAGGCAGGCGATCAACAGAATGCCGTTCTGCACGACCGGATAGTCCCGGGCGCCGATGGCTTCGATCAGCCATTTGCCGATGCCGGGCCACGAGAAAATGGTCTCGGTCAGTACCGCACCGGCCAGCAGGGTGCCGACTTGCAGGCCGACCACGGTCAGTACCGGGATCAGGGCGTTGCGCAGACCGTGCACGAACACCACGCGCGATGGCGACAGGCCTTTGGCCTTGGCGGTACGGATGTAGTCTTCACGCAGCACTTCGAGCATCGACGAACGGGTCATCCGCGCGATCACCGCCAGTGGAATGGTGCCCAGCACGATGGCCGGCAGGATCAGGTGATGCAGGGCATCGAGGAAGGCACTGACGTCATCGGCCAGCAGGGTGTCGATCAGCATGAAACCGGTGCGTGGCTCGATGTCGTAGAGCAGGTCGATCCGCCCGGAAACCGGGGTCCAGCCCAGGCTCACCGAGAAGAACATGATCAGGATCAGGCCCCACCAGAAAATCGGCATCGAATAGCCCGCCAGGGAGATGCCCATCACCCCGTGGTCAAACAGTGATCCTCGCTTGAGGGCCGCGATCACGCCGGCCAGCAGACCGATGATGCCGGCGAACAGCAGGGCGGCCATGGACAGTTCCAGGGTCGCCGGGAAGAGGGAGGTGAACTCGGTCCATACGCTTTCACGGGTGCGCAGGGATTCGCCGAGATCGCCATGGGCCAGTTTGCCGATGTAGTCCAGGTACTGGGCGTACAACGGTTTGTTCAGACCGAGGCGTTCCATTGCCTGAGCGTGCATTTCGGGGTCGACCCGACGTTCGCCCATCATCACTTCCACGGGGTCGCCGGGAATCATGCGAATCAACGCGAAAGTCAGCAAGGTGATGCCGAAAAACGTGGGGATCAACAACCCCAGTCGGCGGGCAATAAAACTAAACATCTTGTGTGGTACCTCATCAGCCGGTTAGGCGTGCCCGGCGACCCTGGGGTCAGGGAGGCCGGGAGTTTCTTATCTACTTCACCTGGGTGGTGGCGAAGTTATTGGTTGTCAGAGGGCTGATGTGATAACCCTCGACGTTGTTGCGCATTGCCGTGAACATCCGGGTGTGGGCCATGCTGATCCACGGTTGATCCTTGTTGAAGATGGCCTGGGCTTCTTCATACAGTTTGGCGCGTTCGGCCGGATCTACTTTAGCCCGTGCTTCGTCGAGCAGGGTCTGGAATTTCTCGTTGCACCAGCGAGCGTAGTTTTCGCCGTTCTTGGCGGCCTCGCAACTGAGCATAGGCGTCAGGAAGTTATCCGGGTCACCGTTGTCGCCCGCCCATCCGGCCGACACCATATCGTGTTCGCCCGCCTTGGCGCGCTTGAGCATTTCGCCCCATTCCATCACGCGGATGTCGATCTTGATCCCGACTTTCGCCAGGTCAGCCTGCATCATTTGCGCGCCGAGCATCGGGTTGGGGTTGGTCGGGCCGCCGCCGTTGCGGGTAAACAGGGTAAACACGGTGCCTTCCGGCACGCCGGCTTCCTTGAGCAGCTTGCGGGCGGCGTCGAGGTCGCGTGGCGGGTTCTTCAGTTCGTGGTTGTAGCCCAGCAGGGTCGGCGGGTATGGGTTGACCGCGACGGTCGCGTTGCCCTTGCCGAAAAGCGCGTTGACATAGGCTTCCTTGTCGAAGGCGATGTCGATCGCTTTGCGCACCCGCACGTCGCTCATGTACTTGTGCTGGGTATTCATGGCGATGTAGGAGACGGTCATCGCGTCCATTTCGTCGACTTTCAGCTTGTCGTCTTTCTTGATGCTCGGGATGTCATCCGGCTTCGGATACAGCGCGATCTGGCACTCGTTGGCCTTGAGCTTCTGCAGGCGCACGTTGTTGTCGGTGGCGATGGCCAGAATCAGTGCGTCAGCCGGCGGCTTGCCACGGAAGTAGTCCGGGTTGGCCTTGAAGCGGACCTGGGCGTCCTTGTTGTAGCGCTGGAAGACGAACGGGCCGGTGCCCACTGGCTTGCTGTTCAGGTCGCCGGTCTTGCCGGACTTGAGCAACTGGTCGGCGTATTCGGCCGGGTAGATCGAGGAGAACGCCATGGCGATGTCAGCCAGGAACGGCGCTTCGCGGCGGGTCAGGGTGAACTTGACGGTGTTGTCGTCGACTTTCTCGACGCTTTTCAGCAGTTCCTTGAAGCCCATGCTTTCAAAGTACGGGAAGCCCACGCTCGACAGTTTGTGCCATGGGTGATTCGGGTCCAGCTGACGCTGGAAACTCCAGACCACGTCGTCGGCGTTCAGGTCGCGGGTCGGCTTGAAATATTCGGTGGTGTGAAACTTGACGCCTTTGCGCAGATGGAAGGTGTAGGTCAGGCCATCGTCACTGATGTCCCAGGACTCGGCGAGCGCCGGGATCACTTCAGTGGTGCCGGGCTTGAAGTCGGCCAGGCGGTTGAAGATGGTTTCGGCCACCGCGTCGGCAGTGACTGCAGTCGTGTACTGGACCATATCGAAGCCTTCCGGGCTGGCTTCGGTGCAGACCACCAAGGGTTTGGCCGAGACGCCGATGGCGGCGCTCAACAGGGCGGCAGCGACGGCCGCACGTAGGGGAAGCATTTTCATCGATAACCCTCTGCAATCGGTTGAAGACAAAAAGCCGAACGGCCGACTCGTCACTGAGTCAGCCGTCGACCGCGTTTTTACAGAATGTTGAACGGTACGGTGGTCACGAGACGGAACTCGTTGATGCTGCCGTCCGCCTGGTTTTCGCTGGCGCGGTGGGCAGTGTAGGTGGCACGCACGGTGGTTGCCTTGAGCGGGCCGCTCTGTACCGCGTAGGTGGCACCGATGCCGTATTCGTAGTGGTGCTCGCCGTCCATGTTGCGTACGTCATACGCCGTGCCGGTGTAGTGAGTACCGTCGATGCCCCAGCCGCGAGCCTGGTAAATGTTGAACTTCAGGCCCGGCACGCCGTATTCGGCCATGTTCAGACCATAGGCGACCTGGAAGGATTTCTCGTTCGGGCCGTTGAAGTCCGACAGCAGGGAGTTGGCCAGGTAGATGCCGTTGGTTTCGTGCAGGTAGTCGAAGTATTCGTCACCGTTGATCGCCTGGTACGAGAAGGTCAGGCTGTGGGCCTGGTGAGTCAGGCCGAACGACAGCGAGTAGGTGTCGTTGTCGATGTTGCCCATCTCTTTTTTGCCGGTATCGACGGTCTTGTAGTAGTTCAGGCCGGTGGTCAGGCTCACGACGTTGCTGTCACCCAGTTCGTGGGTGGCGCCGAAGTAGTACTGGTTCCAGAAGTCTTCGGCCTTGGAGGCGTAGAGGCTGGTTTTCAGGCTCTGCAGCGGCTGGTAGTTCAGGCCGACGATGCTCACGCGGTCGGTTTCGGCGCCGTTGGCGCTGTACTCGGTGCGGAACTTCGACAGGCTCTCTTCGGTACGCGGCGATACGCGGTCGAAGCTGCCGGCGTCGAACGACAGGTTGTTCAGCTCTTCGCTGTGCAGGCTCACACCTTCAAAGCTCGAAGGCAGCGCACGGTTGCCGATGGTGTCGACGATCGGCGTGCTGAAGTTCTGGCGACCGGCGGTCAGGGTGGTGTTGGAAACGCGGAACTTGACGTTGGCCAGGCCGAGTTTGCTCCACTGGCCTTCGGCGTCACCGCCCTCCTTGGTCAGCGTACGGTTGTTGCCCGCGCCTGGACGTGTACCCGGCGCACCGCCGTTGTTGGAGGCCAGGGACTTGCGATCGCGCTCCAGGGCCACGGCGTTGTAGGCGGCTACTTCAGTGCTCACACCCACGGTGCCCTGAGTGAAACCGGAAGTGAAGTTGACGATGGTGCCCTGTACCCAGTTGATACGGCGATCGGTCGGGGTCGCAACGCCGTCCTTGCGGTAGGTGAACTTGCCGCCGCGCTTGAGTTGCTCGTTGGCGTACCAGTTACGGGTCGTGCCGCTGATCTTCGAACCTTCGAGGAAACCGGTGGCCTCGGCCTGGGCGCTTTTCTCGTTGACGGTCACCGGGGTGAACGCCTGGCTCTGTTCCTCGGCAAACGCCGTGGCGGTGATGCTGCTGATGGCCAGGGCCAGTATCGCGGTGCTGCTCAGTTTCATGGGTGAAGCTCCTTTACTTTCTTTTTATGCCGGCTTTTTTTGTTGGGCCGGTTTTTGGTTTTAGAACTCATTCACACATCGCAAACGTTTGCAAAAGGCCTGATCGGCAAATTTCGGCAAAGCGCTTGCGTGAGGAGGTAGACGGCCTCCTCAGCATTGCGGCTGATCGGTCATGGGTTTAATCGATGCTGACACCCGAAAACACGTTGCGGCCGAAGGGGCTCACCTTGAACCCTTCGACCCTGGCGCTCAGCGGCTGGTTGACCGTCGAGTGGGCGACAGGCGTGATCGGCACTTGCTGCTTGAGCAACTGCTGGGCCTGTTTGTAGAGCACGGTGCGCTGGTCTCGATCGGTGACCACCTTGGCCTGTTTGATCAGCTTGTCGTAAGCCGGATCGCACCACATGGAGTAGTTGTTGCCGCCGATGGCGTCGCAGCTGTACAGCGTGCCGAGCCAGTTGTCCGGGTCCCCGTTGTCACCGGTCCAGCCGATCAGGCTGACGTCGTGTTCGCCATTCTTGGTGCGCTTGATGTACTCGCCCCATTCGTAGCTGACGATCTTCACCTTCAGGCCGATTTTCGCCCAGTCAGCCTGGAGCATTTCGGCCATCAGTTTGGCGTTAGGGTTGTACGGGCGCTGCACCGGCATGGCCCACAGAGTGATTTCGGTACCTTCCTTGACGCCGGCAGCCTTGAGCAGCTCCCTGGCTTTTTCCGGGTTGTAGGCGGCGTCCTTGATGGTGTCGTCGTAAGACCATTGGGTCGGCGGCATGCCGTTGACCGCCAGTTGGCCGGCACCCTGATAAACAGCGTTGAGAATCCCCTGTTTATTCACCGCCATGTCCAGTGCCTGACGCACTTCGAGCTGGTCGAACGGTTTGTGGCGCACGTTGTAGGCGATGTAGCCGAGGTTGAAGCCTGGCTTTTCGATCAGTTGCAGTTTCGCGTCATTCTTCAGTGCCGGCACATCCGCCGGCCGTGGGTGCAGTGTGACCTGGCATTCGCCGGCCTTGAGTTTCTGCACGCGCACGGAAGCGTCGGTATTGATCGCGAAAATCAGGTTCTTCAGCTTCACCCGGCTCTGATCCCAGTAATGCGGGTTGCCGGTGTAGCGGATGTTCGAGTCTTTCTGATAGCTCTTGAACACGAACGGGCCAGTGCCGATCGGCTTCTGGTTGATGTCGCTCGGCTTGCCTTCGGTCAGCAGTTTGTCGGCGTATTCCGCAGACAGAATGGCGGCGAAGCTCATGGCGATGTTCTGGATGAACGCGGCGTCGACGCTGTTGAGCGTGAACACGACGGTCAGCGGCCCGGTCTTCTCGACCCTGGCGATGTTCTTGTTGAGGCTCATCCCGTTGAAGTACGGAAACTCGGTCGGATAAGCCTTACGGAAAGGCTGTTGCGGATCGAGCATGCGGTTGAACGTGAACAGCACGTCGTCGGCGTTGAAATCCCGTGTAGGTTTGAAGTACGGCGTTGTATGAAATTTCACCCCTTCACGCAGGTGAAAGGTGTACTTGAGGCCATCCTCGGAAATATCCCAGCTGGTTGCCAGGCCCGGTACGACATTGGTCGCGCCTTTTTCGAACTCGGCCAGGCGGTTGTACAGCGGCTCCGCGGCGTCGTTATCGGTCGCGGTCGTGTATTGCGCGGTATCGAAACCGGCCGGGCTGCCTTCGGAGCAGAACACCAGACTGTCGCTGGCGGCAAAACTCGCGGACGTGGCGGCCAACAGGCCGGCGCCCAGCAATGCGGAAAAAACCAGAGTGTGGCGCATGACGCTCCCTCTTTCTTTTTGTGTTTCCAATGCGCCGCGGCCCCGTCCTGGGACGTTGTGGCTGCATCGGGCTCAAACCCACAGCAAACCGATAGCCCACGCAGCCACTGGTCAGAACCTGACGGTAGGCACCGCAGGTCTGGCAGTAAATGCGCTGAGTCCTAAAGACTCGTAGGAAAAGGCGACACGTCCGATACCAACCTGGTCAGACCAAGTGGAAATGGATGTAGGCAAATTCCTGACTATTCGGCAGAAAAAAGCAGCGGCGACGCTGAATACGTCGCCGCTGCGTTTTTTACTTGATGCTGACGCCGTAGAAGGAGTTCAAGCCGAACGGGCTGATCTTGAAGTCCTGCACGTTGGCGCGCATGGGTTGATACACCGTCGAGTGAGCGATAGGTGTCATGGGAACTGCATCTTTCAGGACGTGTTGCGCCTCTTTGTAGAGTTCGGTGCGCTTGGCCTGGTCGGTGGTGCGCTTGGCTTCTTTCACGAGGCCGTCGAATTTCTTGTCGCACCATTTGGAGAAGTTGTTGCCACTCAGGGAGTCGCAGCCGAACAACACGTTCAGCCAGTTGTCCGGATCACCATTGTCACCGCTCCAGCCAATGATCATGGCCTGGTTCTCGCCACCCTTGGAGCGCTTGATGTACTCGCCCCACTCGTAGCTGGTGATCTTCACGTTCAGACCGATCTTCTTCCAGTCGGACTGGAGCATTTCGGCCATCAGTTTGGCGTTCGGGTTGTACGGACGCTGAACCGGCATCGCCCACAGGACGATCTCGGTACCTTCCTTGACGCCGGCATCCTTGAGCAGCTGCTTGGCTTTCTCGGGATCGTACTTGGCGTCCTTGATGGTGGTGTCGTAGGACCACTGGGTCGGCGGCATGGCGTTGACGGCCAGCTGGCCCGCGCCCTGGTAAACCGAGTCGATGATCTGTGGCTTGTTGACGGCCATGTCCAGCGCCTGGCGAACGCGCAGGTCAGCCAGCGGGTTCGGTTCGTTGCTGCCCTTGACCTTGTCCATCACGTTGTAGGCGATGTAGCCCAGGTTGAAACCAGCCTGGTCAGGCATCTTCAGTGCAGGATCGGCCTTCAGTGCGGCGAGGTCGGCCGGACGCGGGAACAGAGTGACCTGGCACTCGTTCTTCTTCAGTTTCTGGATACGTACCGACGGGTCGGTGGTGATGGCGAAGATCAGGTTGTCGATCTTCACGTCTTCAGGCTTCCAGTAATCCTTGTTGCCTGTGTAACGGATGTTGGAGTCTTTCTGGTAGCTCTTGAACACGAACGGACCAGTGCCGATCGGCTTCTGGTTGATGTCGGCAGCCTTGCCTTGTTTCAGCAGCTGGGCTGCGTACTCGGCGGACTGAACCGAAGCGAAGCTCATGGCCATGTTCTGGATGAACGCGGCGTCGACTTCTTTCAGGGTGAACTTGACAGTGTGGTCGTCGACTTTATCGATCTTGGTGATGTTGGTGTCCATCCCCATGTCGGTGAAGTACGGGAATTCGGTCGGGTACGCCTTACGGAACGGGTCATCCTTGTTAATCATGCGATTGAAGGTGAACAGCACGTCGTCGGCGTTGAACTCACGAGTCGGCTTGAAATACGGGGTGGTGTGGAACTTCACGCCTTCACGCAGGTGGAAGGTGTAGGTCAGGCCGTCCGGGGAGATGTCCCAGCTGGTCGCCAGCCCAGGAGTCACGGCGGTGCCGCCACGCTCGAACTGGGTCAGACGGTTGAACATGGTTTCGGCTGAGGCGTCGAAGTCGGTTCCGGTGGTGTATTGGCCTGGGTCGAAACCGGCCGGGCTGCCTTCGGAGCAGAACACCAGGTTAGTCGCAGCGGAAGCGAAAGGTGCGGAGGCTAACAAGCCTGCGCCGACTAAAAACGGAATGACCGCGTGTTTAAGCATGTTGGCCTCATGATTTGTTGTCATTTTTTAATATTGAGGTACGACCTCGTGAGTCGTGCCTGCGGATACTTATGCAGGGCCCATACCCAATGCAAGATCCAGAGCGCCCGGCGGCGTCAAAGCGTGGCACGAACGTACCTTAATGTCGCATCTGTATAACTTTTGACGCATTTAACCGTTTGCGCCCGGTTTTTACGGTGCAAACCGAGCCCCAAAACGGTGCATTGGTCACGATGTGCGCGCCGAATCGGGGCCGGGTGTTACTTATTTATACCCACGCCATAGAACGGGGTTAGACCGAACGGACTGATCCTGAAGTCGGTGACTTCCTTGCGCAGTGGCTGGAACACTGTGGAGTTGGCAATTGGCGTGATCGGCACCTGCTGTTTAAGGATCAGTTGCGCCTGTTGATACAGTTTTACCCGTTGCGATTTATCAGTAGATACCTTGGCCTGTTGCACCAGTTTGTCGTAGGCCGGATCGCACCACTTGGCGTAGTTGCTGCCCTTGACGGCGGCGCAGCTGTAAAGCACGCCCAGCCAGTTGTCGGGGTCGCCGTTGTCACCGGTCCAGCCATAGATCATCGCGTCGTGCTCGCCGTTCTTGGCGCGCTTGATGTACTCGCCCCATTCGTAGCTGACGATGTTGGCCTTGATGCCGATCTTCTCCCAGTCCTGCTGGATCATCTGCGCCGACATCCGCGCATTCGGGTTGGAGGCGCGTTGTACGGTCATCGCCCAGAGATTGATGGTAGTACCCGGTGCAACCCCGGCTTCCTTGAGTAGCGCCTTGGCTTTTTCAGGGTTGTACGGTGCGTCCTTGATATTCGGGTCATAGGACCATTGCGCGGGTGGCAAGGCGTTCTGCGCCAGCTGCCCGGCACTCTGATAGACGGCTTTGATGATCGCCGGTTTGTCGATGGCCATGTCCAGGGCCTGACGCACTTTCAGCTGGTCCAGCGGCGGATGCGTGGTGTTGTAGGCGAGGAAGCCGAGGTTGAAGCCGGCCTGCTTCAACACGCGCAGGTTCGGGTCTTTCTCCATCACTTCGATGTCGGCCGGGCGCGGGTAGCCGCTGACCTGGCATTCGCCGGTCTTGAGCTTCTGCAGACGGACCGCGGCATCCGGGGTGATCGAGAACACAAGGTTGTCAATTTTGACGTCTTCGGGTTTCCAGTAATCCTTGTTCGCCGCGTAGCGGATCTGCGTGTCCTTCTGGTAACGCTTGAACACGAACGGGCCGGTGCCGACCGGTTTCTGGTTGATGTCTGCCGCTTTGCCTTCCTTCACCAACTGCGCGCCATATTCGGCCGATTGCACCGAGGCGAAGCTCATGGCGAGGTTCTGCACGAACGCGGCGTCGACGTTGTTCAGGTTGAAACGCACGGTGTTGTCGTCGAGTTTTTCCACGGACTTGATCGTGGTGTTCAGGTCCATGTCGGTGAAGTACGGGGACTCGGCGGGGTAGGCCTTGCGAAAGGCGTTGTCCGGGTCGAGCAGGCGCTGGAAGGTGAACAGCACGTCGTCGGCGTTGAAGGTGCGGGTCGGGGTGAAGTAGTCAGTGGTGTGGAATTTTACGCTCTGGCGCAGGTGGAAGGTGTACTGAAGGCCGTCCGGGCTTACGTCCCAGCTTGTGGCCAGGCCGGGTTCGATGTCGGTGCCGCCGCGTTTGAATTGGGTGAGGCGGTTGAAGACAGTTTCGGCGGAGGCGTCGAAGTCGGTGCCGCTGGTGTACTGGCTGGGGTCGAAGCCGGCGGGGCTGGCTTCGGAGCAGTAGACCAGGGTTGTTGCTGCGTTGGCGATCGGGGTTATGGCGGTCAGGGCGAGGGTGATCAGGAGTGGTTTGAGGGTGGATCTTTGCATGTCTGGCCCGTGGGTTTGAAGGTGGTTTTGATAGGGAGGTTAGCTGGGGTTTTGGTGGGCGCGGAAATATCGTTTTTCTAGGTTGGGTGTCTGTCTCGGTATATCTGGGCTGATTGGGTACATATCCGTTTCTTCGGGTGCTGCCGCTGGCGGTTCCGCTTTTACAGCGGGTCACTTTTTACAAACGCCCGGAATGCCGGCCCAGAAAAAAGTAACCAAAAACGCTTGCTCCTGCGTTCGGCCCGCTCGCTGAGGCTCGGGGTTCCTTCGTTCCGGGATTCATCCGGGGGGCATCGCCTACGGTTT
>NZ_LRUN01000033.1 GCF_001679645.1 Pseudomonas bananamidigenes
TACTCGTCCGGGTTGCGCAGGGCTTCGGTCAGTCCGTCGCGGATCTGCTTGATCCGCAGCGGATTGTCGCCGATCGAATCGCCATCGGTGTCGAGCACGATGTAGGTGTCGAGGGTGAACTGGCTGCTGGAGGTGATGACCCGGGCATCATGAATGTTCAGGTTGAGCTGGTCCATCGCGGCCACGGTCACGGCGAAAAAGTCGTGCTGGTCCGGCGCGTAGATGAAGATCTGCGTGCCGCCCTCGAATTCGCGCTGGGTGGTTTCCTTGATCAGCACCAGCGGCCCGCCGTCGGCCGGTTGCTGCAGAATCGCATCGCTGTGCCAGGCCACGTCGCCGGCCGTGTGGCGCAGGAAGTAGTCATCGCCCAGCTGCGCCCACAACTGCTCGACGTCGTCCGGATCGGTGCCGCCGCGTACCAGAATGTCCAGCGCCGCGCTCTGGGTCTGGCGGATCTGTTCTTCGCGGTCCACCGGGTTCTCCAGGCCGCGGCGCAAGGCGCGCTTGGTCTCGGTGTAGAGCTGGCGCAACAGGCTGGCGCGCCAGGAGTTCCACAGGGTCGGGTTGGTCGCGTTGATGTCGGCCACCGTCAGTACGTACAGGTAGTCGAGCCGGGTTTCATCGCCCACCGCCAGCGCGAAGTCATGGATGACTTGCGGGTCGGACAGGTCCTTGCGCTGGGCGGTGGTCGACATCACCAGGTGGTTCTGCACCAGCCAGACGATCAGGCGGCTGTCCCATACCGGCAATTGATGCCGCTGGCAGAACGCCTCGGCATCGACCGCGCCGATCTCCGAGTGGTCGCCATGCCGGCCCTTGCCGATATCGTGATACAGGCCCGCCATGTAGATGAGTTCGGGCTTGGGCAGTTTGGCCATGAGCTTGGCGGCCAGCGGAAACTTCTCCGACACCTGGGTGTACTGCAATTTGCGCAGGTGTTTGATCAGGTTCAGCGTGTGTGCATCGACCGTATAGATATGAAAGAGGTCGTGCTGCATCTGCCCGACGATGAAACCGAATTCCGGCAGATAGCGTCCGAGGATGCCGTAACGATTCATCCGCCGCAGGTTGCGGTGAATGCCGATCTTGCACTTGAACAGTTCGATGAACAGGCTGGTGTTGCGAATGTCGTTGCGAAAGTTGTCGTCGATCAGGTGACGATTTTCCCGCAGCAGGCGAATGGTATCGGCGCGCACACCCTTGATTTCCGGCTGCTGGGCCATCAGCACGAAGATCTCGAGCATCGCGAACGGCGTGCGGCGGAACACGTTGTCGTTGCGTGCTTCGATGTAACCGTCATGGAGCTGGAAGCGCGAGTTGATCGGCTGTGGCGGTGCTTCGTCTTCCGGGGCGAGAATGACTTCCTCGAAGTGCTGAATGATCAGGTCGCTGAGCTGGGCAATGCTCATCACCACGCGGAAGTATTGCTGCATGAAGTTTTCGACGGCCTGCTTGGCGTCGTCGCCCTGAAACCCCAGCAATCCGGCGATGGTGCGTTGATGATCGAACAGCAGTCGGTCTTCGGCGCGCCCGGCCAGCATGTGCAGGGCATAACGCACCTTCCAGAGGAACTCCTGGGACGATGCCAGCAGGGCGTTTTCACTCTCGACCAGGAAGCCTTCGCCGGCGAGGGCGCGCAGATTCAGGGTGCCGTACTGGCGCCGGGCGACCCAAAGGATCGTCTGGATGTCCCGCAGTCCGCCGGGCGAGCCTTTGACATTGGGTTCCAGGTTGTATTCGGTGTCGTTGTACTTGTGGTGGCGGGCCTTCTGTTCGGCGCGCTTGGCCAGGAAGAACTCCTTGCTCGGCCACATGTGTGCGGTGCTGGTGACATCGAGCATGCGCTGACGCAGGCGCTCCGGGCCGCAGATGGTGCGGCTTTCCATCAGGTTGGTGACCACCGTCAGGTCGGCGCGGGCCTCTTCGGCGCATTCCTCCACCGAGCGAACGCTCTGACCGACTTCCAGGCCGATGTCCCACAGCAGTGTCAGAAACCGCTCGATGGAGTCGCGGAAGATTTCGTGATCGGCGCTGTCCAGCAGGATCAGCAGGTCGATATCGGAATAAGGATGCAACTCACCGCGACCGTAGCCGCCGACCGCGACCAGCGCGATGTCGGCGTCTTCGCTCCAGCTGAACTGGTCCCAGGCCTTTTGCAGGATGTTGTCGACGAACCAGGCGCGATCCTCGATCAGCCGGCGGATGTCGCGGCCACTGCGAAAGCGTGCGTCCAGCACCTCGTGCGCCTGGCGGATCGCCTTCTTGAACGCGGCGATGGGGCTCGCTTTCAGGGCCAGTTCAGCCTGGAACTGGCCGCGGTCGAAGAGTTCGGGATCCACCTGCGGCATCGATTGGCTTTCCTTCTATAGGCTGGGAGCGGTTTGCGGATCAGGCCGATACGCGCGGGATCGTGTCATCGCTGCGCAGGGTGAAGATTTCGTAACCGGTGTCGGTGACAAGCAAAGTGTGTTCCCACTGCGCCGACAGCTTGCGGTCCTTGGTGATCGCGGTCCAGCCGTCGCCCAGCACCTTGGTGTCGGCCTTGCCCTGGTTGATCATCGGCTCGATGGTGAAGGTCATGCCGGCCTTCAGTTCCATCCCGGTGCCCGCACGGCCGTAGTGCAGGATCTGCGGCTCTTCGTGGAAGACCTTGCCGATGCCGTGGCCACAGAATTCGCGCACCACGGAGAAGCCGTTCTTTTCAGCGTGCTTCTGGATGATCTCGCCGATGTCGCCGAGGCGGCAGCCGGGTTTGACGATCTCGATCGCCTTGTACATGCATTCCTGGGTGACCTGGGACAGCCGCTCGGCCCAGACCGGCACGGTGCCGACGTGGAACATTCGGCTGGTGTCGCCGTGGTAGCCATCCTTGATCACGGTGACGTCGATGTTAAGGGTGTCGCCGTTTTTCAGCGGCTTGTCGTTCGGGATGCCATGGCAGACCACGTGGTTGATCGAGGTGCAGATCGACTTCGGGTAGCCCTTGTAGTTGAGCGGGGCCGGGATCGCCTGCTGCACGTTGACGATATAGTCGTGGCAGATCCGGTTCAACTCATCGGTGGTCACGCCCGGCTTGACATGCTCGGCAATCATTTCCAGCACATCGGCGGCCAGTTTGCCGGCGACACGCATGCCAGCGATGTCCTCGGGAGTTTTGAGGGTGACGGTCATACAGGCTCTCTCTGCGCTCGACGGCGCTTGCTGATACGGACAGGGCAGCGGTTTCGCCATGCCACCCTGAAAAACGCGATTCTAACAGACCAAAGGCGCAAATCCGCGCCTGCGTGCATCGCTTCTCTCTATACAATAGTGCGCGCAAGGCCGATTCCAAGCGGGCGGGATCCATGTCCCTGACGCGATTACAGATTCCGGGTTCCGTTTACGGCCTTGCTGTGGTATAAAATGCGCCGCTTTCCGGGGATAGCTCCGGGAACATTAACCCACACACGTGTCGACACGATGACCTGGGTGCCTTTGATCCTCGGATCAGGGGTTGGTCATTGGGATACGTGGAGGCCCAACCCGACTTATCAAGGAACTATCATGTCCCAAGTCAACATGCGCGATATGCTGAAGGCCGGTGTGCACTTCGGTCACCAAACCCGTTACTGGAATCCGAAAATGGGCAAGTACATTTTCGGCGCGCGTAACAAGATTCACATCATCAACCTTGAAAAAACCCTGCCAATGTTCAACGAAGCTCTGACTTTCGTAGAGCGTCTGGCCCAGGGCAAAAACAAGATTCTGTTCGTCGGCACCAAGCGTTCCGCCGGCAAGATCGTCGCTGAAGAAGCAGCACGTTGCGGTTCGCCGTACGTCGATCACCGCTGGTTGGGCGGCATGCTGACCAACTTCAAGACCATCCGTGCTTCCATCAAGCGTCTGCGTGACCTTGAAGTACAGGCCGAAGACGGTACTTTCGCCAAGCTGACCAAGAAAGAAGCGCTGATGCGCTCCCGTGATCTCGAGAAGCTGGATCGCTCCCTGGGCGGCATCAAGGACATGGGCGGTCTGCCAGACGCTCTGTTCGTGATCGACGTCGACCACGAGCGCATCGCGATCACCGAAGCCAACAAGCTGGGCATCCCGGTCATCGGCGTTGTCGATACCAACAGCAGCCCGGAAGGCGTTGACTACATCATCCCAGGCAACGATGACGCAATCCGCGCTATCCAGCTGTACATGGGTTCGATGGCTGACGCTGTTATCCGTGGTCGCAACAATGTTGCCGGCGGTACTGTTGAATTCGCAGCTGAAGAAACTCAGGCTGCAGCTGAGTAATTGACGCCCTGGCGTTGACTCAGTAAGCAAAAAGGGGGCTTGGCCCCCTTTTTGCCACCTCGAAAACCATTTGTCGGCGCCCGATTGTGGCAGCGCTCCCCCAGCATCTGTAACGTGCGGCGGGTATAAGGTGTTTCGGGAAGAATTGAACGCCCGTTCGATCGGGTGGAATGGTTGAATACCTATCCAAGAGGAATTTGAAAATGGCAGCAATTACTGCAGCGTTGGTCAAAGAACTGCGCGAGCGTACCGGCGAAGGCATGATGGATTGCAAGAAAGCCCTGGAAAAGGCTGGCGGCGACATCGAAAAAGCCATTGATGACATGCGTGCTTCGGGCGCGATCAAGGCTGCCAAGAAAGCCGGCAACGTTGCCGCTGAAGGCGCTATCGCTGTCAAGACCGACGGTAAATCCGCCGTTCTGCTGGAAGTGAACTCGCAGACCGACTTCCTGGCTCTGCAGGATGACTTCAAGAACTTCGTCAGCGAAAGCCTCGAAGAAGCCTTCGCTCAGAAGCTGACCGATGCCGCTCCCTTGATCGCTTCCCGTGAAGCAGCTCGTGAAGCCCTGGTTGCCAAGTGTGGCGAAAACGTCAACATCCGCCGTCTGGCGCGTGTTGAAGGTGACGTTGTAGGTGCTTACCTGCACGGCAACAAGATTGGTGCAGTGGTCGTTCTGAAAGGTGGCGACGTCGAGCTGGCCAAGAACATCGCCATGCACGTTGCGGCTTCGAACCCGGAATTCCTGGATGCATCGGAAATCTCCGCCGAGGCCATCGAGCGCGAGAAGAACGTATTCCTGCAACTGAACGCCGACAAGATCGCCGGCAAGCCGGAAAACATCGTTGAGAACATGATCAACGGCCGTATCACCAAGTTCAAGGCTGAAGCCTCGCTGAAAGAGCAGGCATTCGTCATGAACCCGGAAGTCAAGGTTGGCGAGCTGGCCAAGAAAGCCGGTGCCGAAATCGTTTCCTTCACTTACTTCAAAGTAGGCGAAGGCATCGAGAAGCCAGTTGACGACTTCGCTGCTGAAGTTGCTGCTCAAGTGGCTGCCGCCAAGCAATAAGACGGTTTTCGACTGTCGCCCGAAAGAGGCTGCCCGCTCACGCGCGCAGCCTCTTTTCAGATAGGGTTGCCAGTTTTTAATTGGTTTCCCCTTGGAACTGACTTACAAAGCCATGTTCCGATGGCGCTGAAGCAGCGCCACGCTAGAGTGAACGCAGCTGCAAACAGCTCGCAAAGAATTTTTTAAATACGCCGCAGGAGAGATTCGCAATGGCTCAGCAGGGCAGTGGTTATCAGGCTCGCTATAAACGCATTCTACTCAAGCTTAGCGGCGAGGCCCTGATGGGGTCGGAAGAGTTCGGGATCGACCCGAAAGTGCTGGACCGCATGGCGCTGGAAGTCGGCCAGCTGGTCGGCATCGGTGTTCAGGTCGGCCTGGTGATCGGCGGCGGCAACCTGTTCCGTGGCGAGGCGCTGAGCAAGGCGGGCATGGACCGGGTAACGGGCGACCACATGGGCATGCTGGCCACTGTGATGAACGCCCTGGCCATGCGCGACGCGCTGGAACGTGCCAATATCTCGGCCATCGTGATGTCGGCCATTTCCATGGTCGGTGTGACCGATCACTATGATCGTCGCAAGGCCATGCGCCACCTGAACTCCAAGGACGTGGTGATTTTCGCGGCCGGTACCGGCAATCCGTTCTTTACCACGGATTCTGCAGCCTGCCTGCGTGCAATCGAAATCGACGCGGACGTCGTGCTCAAGGCGACCAAGGTCGATGGTGTCTATACTGCCGACCCGTTCAAAGACCCGCATGCCGAGAAGTTCGATCATCTGACTTACGATGAAGTACTGGATCGCAAGCTGGGCGTAATGGATCTGACGGCTATCTGCCTGTGCCGCGACCACAAGATGCCATTGCGTGTATTCAACATGAACAAGCCCGGCGCCCTGCTGAACATCGTGCATGGTGGCGCTGAAGGAACCCTGATCGAGGAAGTTCAACAATGATCAATGAAATCAAGAAAGACGCCCAGGCGCGCATGCACAAGTCGCTGGAGTCGCTGAATCACGCGTTCGGTCAGATTCGTACCGGCAAGGCCCACCCAAGCATCCTGGGTAGCGTGATGGTGCCTTACTACGGTTCGGATACCCCGTTGAGCGGTGTTGCAAGTGTCACCGTGAAAGACAACCAGACCCTGCAGGTCGTGCCGTTCGAGCGCAACATGCTCGGTGCCATCGACAAAGCCATTGGCAGCGCCGGTCTGAACCTCAATCCGACGAACCTGGGTGAGCTGCTGCTGATCAAGATGGCGCCGCTGACCGAGGAAACCCGCAAGGGCTTCACCAAGCAGGCGCGTGCCGCTGCCGAAGATGCTCGCGTTGCGGTACGCAACATTCGTCGCGACGCCATGGGAGAGCTGAAAAAACTGTCCAAGGACAAGGAGATCAGCGAAGACGAAGAGCGTCGTGCAAGTGCCGAGATCGACAAGCTGATCAAGGACTTCGAAGCTCAGATCACCAAGGCGACTGACGAAAAAGAAAAAGACCTGATGGCCGTATAAGGGTCGAGCTTTAAATGGAAAAGACCAAGCAGACTGCGCCGTCCGCGGTGCCGCGCCATGTCGCGATCATCATGGATGGCAACAATCGCTGGGCGAAAAAACGCTTCATGCCTGGCGTCGCCGGGCACAAGGCGGGTGTGGATGCTGTGCGGGCGGTGATCGAAGTGTGCGCCGAGGCCAAGGTCGAGGTGCTGACGCTGTTCGCCTTTTCCAGTGAGAACTGGCAGCGCCCGGCCGATGAAGTCAGTGCCTTGATGGATCTGTTCTTCAAGGCATTGCGTCGTGAGGCCAAGCGCCTCAACGACAACAACATCAGCTTGCGCATCATCGGTGACCGCTCGCGTTTCCATCCCGAGCTTCAGGCCGCCATGCGCGAAGCGGAGGCCATGACCGCAGGAAGCAATCGATTCATCCTGCAGATCGCTGCCAACTACGGTGGTCAGTGGGATATCGCGCAGGCTGCGCAGCGTCTGGCCCGCGAGGTTCAGGCCGGACACCTGCGGCCGGATGACATCACGCCTGATCTGCTGCAAACCTGCCTGGCGACGGGTGATCTGCCGTTGCCGGACCTGTGCATCCGCACGGGCGGCGAGCATCGCATCAGCAACTTCCTGCTTTGGCAGCTGGCTTATGCCGAGTTGTACTTCTCCGACCTGTTCTGGCCGGACTTCAAACACGATGCCATGCGCAATGCGCTGGCCGATTTCGCTTCGCGTCAGCGTCGTTTCGGTAAAACGAGCGAGCAGGTCGAAGCTGGAGCCCGGGTTTAATGCTTAAACAACGAATCATCACTGCGCTGATCCTGCTGCCGATCGCTTTGGGCGGATTTTTCCTGCTCGAAGGTTCGGGCTTTGCGCTGTTCATCGGTCTGGTTGTCAGTCTGGGCGCCTGGGAATGGGCGCGCCTGGCCGGTTTCACTGCGCAATCGTTTCGCGTTGGTTATGCGGCGGTCGTCGCACTGATGCTGTTCGTCATGTACATCCTGCCAGGGCTGGCCCCCTGGGTGCTCGGTGCTTCGGTCATCTGGTGGGTGGTGGCGACCTGGCTGGTGCTGACCTATCCCCGCTCCAGCGAGCGCTGGGCCAGTGCCGCCAGCAAGCTGGTGATCGGCCTGCTGATTCTCCTGCCGGCCTGGCAAGGGCTGGTCTACATCAAGCAAAACCAGTTGGGTAACCTGCAGATCCTGGCCGTGATGGTGCTGGTCTGGGGGGCCGATATCGGTGCCTATTTCTCCGGTCGCGCGTTCGGCAAGCGCAAGCTCGCCCCGCAAGTCAGCCCCGGCAAAAGCTGGGAGGGCGTGTATGGCGGTCTGGCGTTGAGCCTGGTGATCACCACGCTGGTCGCACTGTTTCGTGACTGGACGGTGGCCCAATTGTTCAAGGGCTTGATCGGTGCGGCGCTGATCGTGTTCATTTCCGTGGTGGGTGACCTGACGGAGAGCATGTTCAAGCGTCAGTCCGGCATCAAGGACAGCAGCAATCTGCTGCCGGGCCATGGCGGCGTACTGGATCGTATCGACAGCCTGACGGCGGCGATTCCGGTATTCGCGGTATTGCTGTGGATGTCGGCACCGTGAGCCGCCCGCAACAGATTACCGTTCTAGGGGCGACCGGTTCGATTGGCCTGAGCACTCTGGATGTCATTGCTCGTCATCCCGAGCGTTATCAGATTTTCGCCTTGAGTGGCTTCTCGCGCCTGAGCGAGCTGTTGGCCTTGTGCGTGCGCCATGTGCCGCAATTTGCGGTGGTGCCGGAAATCGCCGCAGCCCGTGGCTTGCAGGATGACTTGCGTGCCGCCGGACTGCCGACGCGCGTGCTGGTGGGTGAGGAAGGTCTGTGCCAGATCGCGTCTGCTCCCGAGGTGGATGCCGTGATGGCCGCCATTGTCGGCGCTGCCGGTCTGCGTCCGACCCTGGCGGCTGTCGAGGCCGGCAAGAAAATTCTTCTGGCCAACAAGGAAGCGCTGGTGATGTCCGGCGCTCTGTTCATGGAGGCCGTGCGCAAGAGCGGCTCGGTCCTGCTGCCTATCGACAGCGAACACAATGCGATTTTCCAGTGCATGCCGCAGGATTTTTCTCGCGGTCTGAGTTCGGTCGGTGTGCGTCGGATTTTGCTGACAGCCTCTGGCGGTCCCTTCCGGCAGACGCCGATGGCCGAACTGGCGCATGTTTCACCCGATCAGGCCTGCGCTCATCCGAACTGGTCCATGGGGCGCAAGATTTCCGTGGATTCGGCCAGCATGATGAACAAGGGGCTCGAGTTGATAGAGGCCTGCTGGCTGTTCGATGCCCGGCCGTCGCAAGTCGAGGTGGTGATTCACCCGCAGAGCGTGATTCATTCTCTGGTCGATTACGTGGACGGCTCGGTACTGGCGCAGTTGGGCAATCCCGATATGCGTACCCCGATCGCCAATGCGCTGGCCTGGCCTGAGCGCATCGATTCGGGTGTGGCACCGCTGGACCTGTTTGCCATCGCGCGGCTGGATTTCGAGGCGCCCGATGAAGAGCGGTTTCCCTGCCTGCGTCTGGCACGCCAGGCCGCCGAGGCGGGCAACAGCGCGCCAGCGATGCTTAATGCCGCAAACGAGGTGGCAGTGGCAGCGTTTCTTGAGGGGCGGGTTCGCTACCTTGAAATCGCGAGTATCATCGAGGAAGTGTTGAATCTCGAGCCGGTGGTTGCTCTGAATGATCTCGATGCGGTGTTCGCGGCGGACGCGGCGGCTCGCAGGCTGGCCGGCCAATGGCTGACTCGCCACGGTCGATAGCTCTGGAGAGGGCATACGGCATCACGCGAAACGGAACAGGATTGCGGAGAAAGTAGATGAGCGCGCTCTATATGATTGCCGGCACCCTGATCGCCTTGGGTGTGCTGGTCACCTTTCACGAATTCGGCCATTTCTGGGTCGCGCGTCGCTGTGGCGTCAAGGTTCTGCGTTTTTCCGTGGGCTTCGGCATGCCCTTGCTGCGTTGGCACGACAAGCACGGAACCGAGTTCGTCGTTGCCGCCATTCCGCTGGGCGGCTACGTCAAGATGCTGGATGAGCGCGAAGGCGAAGTGCCTGCCGATCAGCTTCATCAGTCGTTCAATCGCAAATCCGTTCGTCAGCGCATCGCCATCGTCGCCGCCGGCCCGGTTGCCAACTTTCTGCTGGCCCTGGCGTTCTTCTGGGTTCTGGCCATGCTGGGCAGCCAGCAGGTGCGTCCGGTCATCGGTGCAGTAGAGTCCGGCAGTATCGCGGCGAAGGCCGGGCTGGGGGCTGGCCAGGAAATCATTGCCATCGACGGCGAGCCGACTTCCGGCTGGGCTGCCGTCAATCTGCAGCTGGTACGTCGTCTGGGGGAAAGTGGTTCGCTCCAGGTGTTGGTGCGCGAACAGGGTTCCACCGCTGATACGCCACGCGAGCTTGTGCTGGATCACTGGCTGAAAGGGGCGGAGGAGCCGGACCCCATTCGTTCGCTGGGTATTCGTCCGTGGCGTCCGGCACTGCCGCCAGTGCTTGCCGAGCTTGATCCGAAAGGTCCGGCCCAGGCGGCCGGGCTGAAAACCGGTGATCGTCTTTTGGCTCTGGATGGCCGGGCGCTGGACGACTGGCAGCAAGTGGTCGACACGGTACGTACGCGTCCTGATACCAGAATCATGCTGCATGTCGAGCGCAATGGTGCTCAAATCGACGTCCCGGTGACGCTGGCTGCGCGCGGCGAGGCCAAGTCGCCAAGCGGTTATCTGGGGGCGGGGGTGAAGGCGGTCGATTGGCCGCCGGAAATGGTCCGGGAAGTCAGTTACGGTCCATTGGCCGCGATTGGCGAGGGGGCCCGTCGCACGTGGAGCATGAGCGTCCTGACGCTGGATTCACTGAAGAAAATGCTGTTCGGCGAGCTCTCGGTAAAAAACTTGAGTGGACCGATAACCATTGCTAAAGTGGCGGGCGCTTCTGCCCAGTCGGGCGTTGCTGATTTCCTGAATTTCCTTGCTTATCTGAGTATTAGCCTGGGGGTTCTGAATTTGCTGCCCATTCCCGTACTGGATGGGGGGCATCTGTTGTTTTATCTGATCGAGTGGGCGCGTGGTCGTCCCTTGTCGGATCGGGTGCAAGGTTGGGGGATACAGATCGGTATCAGTTTGGTGGTCGGAGTGATGTTGCTTGCTCTGGTCAACGACCTGGGTCGCCTGTAACGCTTCGCTGAATCGCGAATCTGCCGCATTTTGCGGCAGTTTGTTTATTGCCAGTTGGAATAAGAAAGGACTTCATGAAACGTCTGCTGCTAACTGCGGTTCTCACCGCATTGATGATCGCCGAAGTTCACGCCGAGTCCTTCACTATCTCTGATATTCGCGTCAATGGCCTCCAGCGGGTCTCCGCGGGTAGCGTTTTTGGTGCCTTGCCGTTGAACGTCGGCGAGCAGGCGGATGATCGTCGCCTGGTGGAATCCACTCGTGCGTTGTTCAAAACCGGTTTCTTTCAAGATATCCAGCTGGGCCGCGAAGGCAATGTTCTGGTGATCACGGTCGTCGAACGCCCGTCGGTCGCGAGCATCGAAATCGAAGGCAACAAGGCGATCTCCACCGAAGACCTGATGAAGGGGCTCAAGCAGTCCGGTCTGGCGGAAGGCGAGATCTTCCAGCGTGCAACCCTCGAAGGTGTGCGTAACGAGCTGCAGCGTCAGTACGTGGCACAGGGCCGTTACTCGGCCACCGTCGATACCGAAGTGGTATCGCAGCCGCGTAACCGTGTCGGCCTCAAAGTGAAGATCAACGAAGGCGCCGTTGCTGCCATCCAGCACATCAACGTGGTCGGCAACACGGTTTTCCCTGAAGAAGACCTGGTCGACCTGTTCGAACTGAAAACCACCAACTGGCTGTCGTTCTTCAAGAACGACGACAAGTACGCCCGTGAAAAACTGTCCGGTGACCTGGAGCGTCTGCGCTCCTACTATCTGGATCGCGGCTATATCAACATGGATATCGCTTCGACCCAGGTTTCCATCACTCCGGACAAGAAGCACGTCTATATCACCGTCAACGTCAACGAAGGCGAGAAATACACCGTTCGTGACGTCAAGCTCAGCGGTGACCTGAAAGTCCCTGAAGACCAGGTCAAGTCGCTGTTGCTGGTGCAGAAGGGCCAGGTGTTCTCGCGCAAGCTGATGACTACCACTTCGGAACTGATCACTCGTCGCCTGGGCAACGAGGGGTATACCTTCGCCAACGTCAACGGTGTGCCGCAGCCGCACGACGATGACCACACCGTGGATATCCTGTTTGCCGTCGACCCGGGCAAGCGCGCCTATGTCAACCGCATCAACTTCCGTGGCAATACCAAGTCCGAAGACGAAGTACTGCGCCGTGAAATGCGTCAGATGGAAGGTGGCTGGGCTTCGACCTACCTGATCGACCAGTCCAAGACCCGTCTCGAGCGTCTGGGCTTCTTCAAGGAAGTCAACGTCGAGACCCCGGCCGTTCCGGGTGTCGATGACCAGGTTGACGTGAACTATGCGGTTGAGGAGCAGGCTTCCGGTTCGATCACCGCCAGTGTCGGTTTCGCCCAGAGCGCCGGTCTGATCCTCGGTGGCTCCATCACTCAGAACAACTTCCTGGGTACCGGTAACCGCGTCAGCGTCGGCCTGACCCGCAGTGAATACCAGAGCCGCTACAACTTCGGCTACGTTGACCCCTACTGGACCGCCGATGGCGTGAGCCTGGGCTACAACGCGTTCTATCGCACTACCGACTACAAAGACCTCGATGTCGACGTGGCCAGCTATGCGGTAGACAGCCTGGGTGCCGGCGTGAACGTCGGTTACCCGATCAGCGAGACTTCGCGTCTGACCTTCGGTCTGTCGGCTCAGCAGGACAAGATCAAGACCGGTACCTATACCGTCGATGAAATTTTCGACTTCGTCCGTCAGGAAGGCGATCAGTACCTGAACTTCAAGGCGTCGGCCGGCTGGTCCGAGTCCACCCTGAACAAGGGTGTCCTGCCAACCCGCGGTCGTTCGCAGAGTCTGACCCTGGAAACGACGATTCCTGGCAGTGACCTGTCGTTCTACAAACTGGATTACCGTGGCCAGCTGTTCCAGCCGCTGACCGAAAACTACACCCTGCGTCTGCACACCGAGCTGGGTTATGGCGACGGTTACGGTTCGACCGACGGCTTGCCGTTCTATGAAAACTACTATGCTGGTGGTTTCAACTCGGTTCGCGGCTTCAAAGACAGCACACTGGGTCCACGCAGTACTCCTAGCAAGGGCACCAACCCAGGTACTCTGCGTGACCCTGACCAGGATCCACTGCCATTCGGTGGTAACGTCCTGATCCAGGGGGGCGTCGAAGTCCTGTTCCCGTTGCCTTTCGTCAAGGATCAGCGTTCTCTGCGGACTTCCGTGTTCTGGGATGTTGGTAATGTATTTGACTCCAAGTGCAAGGACTCTGTGAATGCTGACGGTTCGAAGTCCAGCACTGAGTGCAACGACATCAGCCTGAGCAACATGGCCAGTTCCGTCGGTGTTGGCGTGACCTGGGTTACCGCACTGGGACCTTTGAGCTTCGCGTTGGCCACACCGATCAAGAAACCGGATAACGCTGAAACTCAAGTGTTCCAATTCTCCCTCGGTCAGACGTTCTAAGCGTCTGACCCAAGACAACGACAATGGATTTTGTAGGAGTGCATCGTGCGTAAGTTGACTCAATTGGTTCTCCTGGCCTCCGTACTGGTGGCAGGCCCGGCGTTCGCCGACATGAAAATCGCTGTTCTGAACTATCAGATGGCGCTGCTGGAATCCGATGCTGCGAAGAAGTACGCCGTGGATGCGGAGAAGAAGTTCGGTCCGCAGCTGAACAAGCTCAAGACGCTGGAAAGCAGCGCCAAGGGTATTCAGGATCGCCTGATGGCAGGCGGCGACAAGATGCAGCAGGGCGAGCGTGAGCGTCTGGAGCTGGAATTCAAGCAAAAGGCCCGTGACTTCCAGTTCCAGTCCAAGGAACTGAACGAAGCGAAAGCCGTTGCTGACCGCGAAATGCTCAAGCAACTGAAGCCGAAACTGGATAGCGCAGTGGAAGAAGTCATCAAGAAAGGTGGCTTTGACTTGGTGTTCGAGCGTGGCGCAGTGATCGACGTCAAGCCTCAATACGACATCACGCGCCAGGTTATCGAGCGCATGAACCAGCTGAAGTAACCCATGACCGTGACTATCAAACTCGGCCAGTTGGCCGAGTTCCTCGGCGCCACCCTGAGTGGCGATCCCGAGCAGCAAATTACTGGGCTGGCCACCTTGCAGGAGGCTGGCCCAGCTCAGTTGAGCTTTCTGGCAAACCCTCAATACCGAAAATACCTGGCAGGTTCGCAAGCAGCGGCATTGCTGCTCAAGGCCGCCGATGCCGAAGGTTATGCCGGTAATGCATTGGTGGTGCCGGATCCTTATCTCGCTTACGCACGTATTTCCCATCTGTTCGATCCGAAACCGAAATCCGCTGCCGGCATTCATCCGAGTGCGGTCATCGCACCGGACGCGGTGGTTGATCCGACTGCCAGCATCGGCCCTTTCGTGGTGATCGAAGCGGGCGCACGGATCGGGGCCGATGTGACCCTCGGTGCGCATTGCGTTGTCGGTGCCCGCAGCGAAATCGGCGAGGGTGGCTGGCTGGCGCCACGGGTGACGCTGTATCACGACGTACGCATCGGCAAACGTGTGGTGATCCAGTCCGGTGCAGTGCTTGGCGGTGAAGGCTTCGGCTTTGCCAACGAGAAAGGCGTCTGGCAGAAGATCGCCCAGATCGGTGGTGTGACCATCGGCGACGATGTCGAGATCGGCGTGAATACCGCCATCGACCGTGGCGCCCTGGCCGATACCGTGATCGGCAATGGCGTGAAGCTCGACAACCAGATTCAGATTGCCCACAACGTCCAGGTTGGCGATCACACCGCGATGGCGGCCTGTGTGGGAATTTCCGGCAGCACGAAGATCGGCAAGCACTGCATGCTCGCCGGCGGTGTCGGTCTGGTAGGGCATATCGATATTTGCGACAACGTATTCCTGACCGGGATGACGATGGTGACCCACTCGATTACCGAGCCGGGGGCCTACTCATCCGGTACAGCCATGCAACCGGCTGCCGAGTGGCGCAAAAGCGCGGCACGCATCCGTCAGCTCGATGATCTTGCACGGCGTTTGAAACAGCTTGAAAAGCGCGCAGGGGAAGTGACCCCTGGCGGCAATGCTTCATCTGAAGGCTGATACCATTTCCATATCAAGTATGCACGGCCTCTGGACTGCCTCCTTGATTTGCTAGAGGAGTGCGCATCAGTCGCGCTCCCAATCTTTACATAGGCTTCCCCCCGAAATGATGGACATCAACGAGATTCGCGAATACCTGCCTCACCGTTACCCGTTCCTGCTGGTGGACCGGGTAGTGGAGCTGGATACCGAAGGCAAGCGCATTCGCGCCTACAAGAATGTCAGCATCAACGAACCGTTCTTCAATGGTCACTTCCCGGCCCACCCGATCATGCCGGGCGTGCTGATTATCGAAGCGATGGCTCAGGCTGCCGGGATCCTCGGTTTCAAGATGCTCGATGTGAAGCCGGCCGATGGCACCCTCTACTATTTCGTCGGCTCCGACAAACTGCGCTTCCGTCAGCCGGTGCTGCCGGGCGACCAGTTGATCCTTGAAGCCAAGTTCATCAGCTGCAAACGCCAGATCTGGAAATTCGAATGCCAGGCTTCGGTTGATGGCAAGCCGGTCTGCTCCGCTGAAATCATCTGTGCGGAACGCAAGCTATGAGTTTGATTGACCCTCGCGCAATCATCGATCCTTCGGCCGTGCTGGCCGAAGGTGTCGAGGTCGGCCCATGGTCGATCGTCGGCGCAGGTGTGGAAATCGGCGAGGGAACAGTGATCGGGCCCCACGTGATCCTCAAAGGTCCGACCCGAATCGGCAAGCACAACCGCATCTACCAGTTTTCTTCGGTAGGTGAGGACACGCCTGACCTCAAGTACAAAGGCGAAGATACCCGTCTGGTGATCGGCGACCACAACGTGATCCGTGAAGGTGTGACCATTCACCGTGGCACGATCCAGGACCGTTCCGAAACGACCCTGGGCGATCACAACCTGATCATGGCTTATGCCCACATCGGTCACGACAGTGTCATCGGCAACCACTGCATTCTGGTCAACAACACCGCACTGGCCGGCCATGTTCATGTTGATGACTGGGCGATCCTGTCGGGATTCACCCTGGTACACCAGTATTGCCACATCGGTGCCCACAGCTTTTCCGGCATGGGCACGGCCATCGGCAAGGATGTTCCGGCGTTCGTCACGGTATTCGGCAACCCGGCCGAGGCTCGCAGCATGAACTTCGAGGGCATGCGTCGTCGCGGCTTCAGCGAGGATGCCATTCACGCCCTGCGCCGCGCCTACAAAACGGTGTACCGTCAGGGGCTGACCGTCGAGCAGGCGCTGGCCGAGCTGGCCGAACCTGCCACTCAGTTCCCGGAAGTCGCGGTATTCCGCGACTCCATCCAGTCGTCGTCTCGCGGCATCACCCGCTGATCATGGCCAGTCTGCGTATAGCGCTGGTGGCGGGTGAGGCTTCCGGCGATATTCTGGGCGCCGGGCTGATGCGTGCGCTCAAGGCACAGCATCCGGCGGTCGAGTTCATCGGCGTCGGCGGTCCTTTGATGCAGGCCGAAGGTCTGAATTCCTACTTTCCCATGGAGCGCCTGTCGGTCATGGGGCTGGTGGAAGTTCTCGGGCGGCTGCGCGAATTGCTCAAGCGTCGCAAGGATCTGATCGCCACGCTGATCGCCGAAAAACCGGACGCCTTCATCGGCATCGATGCCCCGGATTTCAACCTCAATATCGAACTCAAGCTGCGTCAGGCCGGGATCAAGACCGTGCATTACGTCAGTCCGTCGGTATGGGCGTGGCGGCAGAAGCGGGTGCTGAAGATCCGCGAAGGCTGCGACCTGATGCTTACGCTGTTGCCGTTCGAAGCGAAGTTTTACGAAGAGAAGGGCGTACCGGTGCGGTTTGTCGGCCATACGCTGGCCGATACCATTCCACTGGAAGCCGACCGCGCCGCCGCGCGGGCCGAACTGGGGCTGCCGGACGGTCCGCTGGTTGCCCTGATGCCGGGCAGCCGGGGCGGCGAAGTCAGTCGTCTGGGCGCGCTTTTTCTCGATACCGCCGAACGTCTGCGCGCCATGCGTCCGGGTTTGCGCTTCGTCATTCCATGTGCCAACCCCGAGCGCCGGGCCCAGCTCGAAGAACTGTTGGTCGGCCGTGATCTGCCGGTGACCCTGCTCAACGGCAAGTCCCATCTGGCGCTGGCAGCGTGTAACGCGGTTCTGATCGCGTCCGGCACCGCCACGCTCGAAGCACTGCTGTACAAACGTCCGATGGTGGTGGCCTATCGGCTTGCACCGCTGACGTTCTGGATTCTCAAACGCATGGTCAAGAGTCCATACGTTTCCCTGCCGAACCTGCTGGCCCAGCGCTTGCTGGTACCGGAGTTGTTGCAGGATGATGCGACGGTCGAGTCGCTCGCCCAGACCCTGGCGCCGTTGATCGACGGTGGGGAAGAGCAGACCCGCGGCTTCGACGAGATCCACCGCACCCTGCGTCTCGACGCTTCGAATCAGGCGGCTGACGCCGTTCTGAACCTGATCGGTCAAACACGATGAGCAAGACAAGCATGCAGATGGGCCTGGATTTCACCCTGGTCGCCGAAGTCGAAGAGCTGGTGGCCGGCGTTGATGAAGTCGGCCGTGGCCCGTTGTGTGGCGCGGTGGTCACGGCGGCGGTCATCCTTGATCCCGATCGGCCGATTCTCGGCCTCGATGATTCAAAAAAACTCACCGAAGCCAAACGTGAAAAGCTCTACGACGAAATCTGCGAAAAGGCGCTGAGCTGGTGCATCGCCCGCGCCGAAGTCGAAGAGATCGACGAACTGAATATTCTGCATGCCACCATGCTGGCGATGCAGCGTGCGGTGGCCGGCCTGCACATACAGCCGAAACTGGCGATGATCGATGGTAACCGCTGCCCGAAACTGCCAATGCGTTCCGAGGCGGTGGTCAAGGGCGACAGCAAGGTGCCGGCCATCGCAGCGGCGTCGATTCTGGCCAAGGTCAGCCGTGACCGCGAGATGGCGGCGTTTGAATTGATCTATCCGGGTTACGGTATCGGTGGTCACAAGGGCTATCCGACGCCCGTTCATCTGGAAGCGCTGGCACGCCTGGGGCCGACGCCCATTCACCGGCGCTCGTTCGCCCCGGTCCGGCAAGCCTGGGAAGCGCTGGAAGGTCTGGCGCCGGTCTAGCGGCAAGGCTGATGTTTTATTCCGGGCCCGGTACAATCCGGGCCTTGTTGTCTCTATGTAACTGGACAGGATCACTATGCCGGCTTCATTCGTTCATCTACGCCTGCACACTGAATACTCCCTGATCGACGGCCTGGTGCGGATCAAGCCGCTGGTCAAGGCCCTGACCGGCATGGGCATGCCGGCGGTTGCGGTTACCGACCAGAACAACATGTGTTCGCTGGTCAAGTTCTATAAAAACACCATGGCTGCGGGGATCAAGCCGATCTGCGGCGCCGACCTGTGGCTGTCGAACAAGGATCCGGACGGGCCATTGAGCCGGATCAGCCTGCTGGTCATGAATGCCCAGGGCTATCGCAATCTGACCGAACTGATTTCCCGGGGCTTCATCGACGGCCAGCGCAACGGCATGATCATTGTCGAGCGCGAATGGGTGGCCGAAGCCAATGAAGGCCTGATCATGCTGTCCGCTGCGAAAGAGGGCGAGATCGGCATGGCGTTGATCGGCGGCAACCCCGCCGAGGCCGAGGCCCTGACCCGCGAGTGGATGTCGGTGTTCCCGGATCGTTTCTATCTGGAAGTCCAGCGCACCAATCGTCCCAACGACGAAGAACAACTGCACGGCGCCGTGGCCCTGGCCGAGAAGCTCGGAGCACCGCTGGTCGCCACCAACGATGTGCGCTTCATCAAGCAGGAAGACTTCGAAGCTCACGAAACCCGCGTCTGCATCGGTGAAGGCCGGGCCCTCGACGATCCGCGCCGTTCGAAGAACTACAGCGACCAGCAGTACCTGAAAAGCGCCGAGGAAATGGCCGAGCTCTTCAGCGACTTGCCGGATGCGGTGGAAAACACCGTCGAGATCGCCAAGCGCTGCAACATCGACGTGAAGCTGGGCAAGCACTTCCTGCCCGACTATCCGATTCCCGATGGCATGACCATCGACGAGTATTTTCGCAAGGTGTCGTTCGACGGCCTGGAAGAGCGTCTGGCGGTTCTGCTTCCCAGGGAGACCACCGAAGACTACGAGGCCAAGCGTCAGGTCTATGTCGACCGGCTGAATTTCGAGCTGGATATCATCATCCAGATGGGCTTTCCCGGTTACTTCCTGATCGTGATGGACTTTATCCAGTGGGCCAAGAACAACGGCGTGCCGGTGGGCCCGGGGCGGGGATCGGGTGCCGGATCGCTGGTGGCCTATGTGCAGAAGATCACCGACCTTGATCCGCTGGAATATGACCTGCTGTTCGAACGTTTCCTCAACCCGGAACGGGTTTCCATGCCCGACTTCGACGTCGACTTCTGCATGGACGGTCGCGACCGGGTGATCGACTATGTGGCCGAAAAGTACGGCCGCAATGCGGTAAGCCAGATCATCACCTTCGGTTCCATGGCGGCCAAGGCTGTGGTACGGGACGTGGCGCGGGCTCAGGGCAAATCCTTCGGCCTGGCCGATCGACTGTCGAAGATGATTCCGTTCGAAGTCGGCATGACCCTGGAAAAAGCCTACGAGCAGGAAGAAATCCTGCGCGACTTCATCAAGGTCGATGAAGAAGCGGCGGAAATCTGGGAGATGGCGCGCAAGCTCGAAGGTGTGGTGCGAAACGTCGGTAAGCACGCCGGTGGCGTGGTGATCGCGCCGACCAAACTGACCGACTTCTCGCCGATCTATTGCGACGAGGCCGGCGACGGTCTGGTAACCCAGTTCGACAAGGACGACGTCGAGGCGGCCGGTCTGGTGAAGTTCGACTTTCTCGGTCTGCGGACCCTGACGATCATCGACTGGGCGCTGAAAACCATCAACCGTGACCGCGCCAAGGTCAACGAGCCGCCACTGGACATCGCGTTCATCCCGCTGGATGACAAACCGACCTATCAGTTGCTGCAAAAGGCTGAAACCACCGCAGTGTTCCAGCTCGAATCCCGCGGCATGAAAGAGCTGATCAAAAAGCTCAAGCCCGACTGCCTCGAAGACCTTATCGCACTGGTGGCACTGTTCCGCCCGGGCCCTCTGCAGTCCGGCATGGTGGATGACTTCATCAACCGCAAGCACGGTCGCGCGGAACTCGCGTATCCGCACCCGGACTACCAGTACGAAGGCTTGCAGCCGGTACTGGCGCCGACGTACGGCATCATCCTGTATCAGGAACAGGTGATGCAGATCGCCCAGGTCATGGCCGGCTACACCCTCGGTGGTGCGGACATGCTGCGTCGGGCGATGGGTAAAAAGAAACCCGAGGAAATGGCCAAGCAACGGGGCGGTTTCATCGAGGGTTGCGCGAAGAACAACATCGACGCGGATCTGGCCGGTAACATTTTCGACCTGGTAGAGAAATTCGCCGGTTACGGTTTCAACAAGTCTCACTCTGCCGCCTACGGCCTCGTCTCGTACCAGACCGCCTGGCTGAAGGCTCACTACCCGGCGCCGTTCATGGCCGCGGTACTGTCGGCAGATATGCACAACACCGACAAGGTCGTGACCTTGATCGAAGAAGTGCGCACGATGAAGCTGCGTCTCGACGCGCCGGACGTGAACACTTCGGAGTTCAAATTCACGGTGAACGACGAGGGTCGCATCGTGTATGGCCTGGGCGCGATCAAAGGCGTCGGCGAGGGCCCGGTGGAAGCGATCACCGAGGCGCGCCAGGACGGTCCGTTCAAGGATCTGTTCGACTTCTGCGCCCGTGTCGACCTCAAGCGCATCAACAAGCGCACGCTGGACGGTCTGATCCGCAGCGGCGCGCTGGATCGCCTCGGTCCGTTCTTCCATGACGAGCAAAAGGCCTATCAGGCCAATATCGACCGCAATCGCGCGGTGTTGCTGGCGGCGATGGAAGAAGCCATCAAGTCGGCCGAACAGACTGCGCGCACCCGGGACAGTGGTCATGCCGACCTGTTTGGCGGGTTGTTCGTCGAGGAAGACGCAGACGTTTACGCGCTGCATCGCAAGGCCAAGGAACTGACCCTCAAGGAACGCCTCAAGGGCGAAAAGGACACCCTTGGCCTGTACCTGACCGGCCATCCGATCGACGAATACGAAGGTGAGATTCGCCGGTTTGCCCGTCAGCGCATCATCGACCTGAAGCCGGCCCGGGATACCCAGACCGTGGCGGGGATGATCATTGCCCTGCGGGTGATGAAGAACAAGAAAGGCGACAAGATGGGCTTCATCACCCTCGACGACCGCTCCGGCCGGATCGAGGCGTCGCTGTTTGCCGACGCCTTCCACTCCGCGCAATCGCTGTTGCAGACCGACGCGATGGTGGTGGTCGAAGGCGAGGTCAGCAACGACGACTTCTCCGGTGGCCTGCGGTTGCGGGTCAAGCGGGTCATGAGCATGGAAGACGCACGCACCAACCTGGCCGAAAGCCTGCGTCTGAAACTGCAGACTCAGGACCTGAAGGGCGATCAGCTACGCTGGTTGGGTGATTTGCTCAAGCGTCATCGCGGGGCGTGCCCGATTACCATGGAGTACACCAGTCCCGATGCGAAGACTTTGCTGCAATTTGGAGAAACCTGGCGGATCGATCCGGCGGATGCCTTGATTCAAGCCCTGCGTGACCAGTTCGGGCGAGACAACGTCTTCCTCCAATACCGTTGACCGGCAGGTGAGATCAGACCGCCTGCCCGCAACCTGAATTTTTAATCTCGACCTCAGCGCGCCTCTCCCTTAAGGTAGGGCGCGAATAGACAACCGGCCGGCCCCAAGCTCACTTGGGACACGCCCCAAGACGGACGCCTATGAACCCGAATTTCCTGGATTTCGAACAGCCGATCGCCGACCTGCAAGCCAAGATCGAAGAGTTGCGCTTGGTCGGTAATGACAATTCGCTGAATATTGGCGATGAGATCTCCCGCCTGCAGGACAAGAGCAAGACGCTGACCGAAGACATTTTCGGCAAGCTGACCAGCTGGCAGATCGCACGTCTGGCGCGTCACCCGAAACGTCCATATACCCTGGACTACATCGAGCACATCTTCACCGAGTTCGACGAACTGCACGGTGACCGCCACTTCTCCGACGACGCGGCCATTGTGGGTGGTGTGGCACGTCTGGAAGACCAGCCAGTGATGGTGATCGGTCACCAGAAGGGCCGCGAAGTCCGCGAGAAAGTCCGCCGCAACTTCGGCATGCCGCGTCCTGAAGGCTACCGCAAGGCCTGCCGTCTGATGGAAATGGCCGAGCGCTTCAAAATGCCGATCCTGACCTTCATCGACACCCCGGGTGCCTACCCGGGCATCGACGCTGAAGAGCGCAACCAGAGCGAAGCGATTGCCTGGAACCTGCGTGTCATGGCCCGCCTGAAAACCCCGATCATCGCCACCGTGATCGGTGAGGGTGGTTCCGGCGGTGCGCTGGCGATCGGCGTCTGCGATCAGTTGAACATGCTGCAGTACTCGACTTACTCGGTAATCTCGCCGGAAGGCTGTGCTTCGATTTTGTGGAAAACCGCAGAAAAGGCGGCGGATGCCGCTGAGGCCATGGGTATCACGGCCGAGCGCCTGAAAGGCCTGGGCATCGTGGACAAAGTGATCAGCGAGCCTCTGGGCGGCGCTCACCGCGATCCGGCTGCCGCCGCTGCTTCGATTCGTGCCGAGCTGAACTCGCAGCTGGAAATGCTGAAGAAGTTCGATAACGAAGCGCTGCTCAAGCGTCGTTACGATCGTCTGATGAGCTACGGTCTCTAAGCCGAGCCGTTTCGGTCATCGATGCAAAACACTGTGGGAGCGGGCTTGCCCGCGAATGCGATGTAACATTCAACAACTGTGTTGGCTGTTTCACCGCTTTCGCGAGCAAGCCGCTCCCACATTTGGTTTGTGAACAGGTAGAAAAATGGGTCAGCCCTCGATTGATTTGCCTTCCAGGCTTCTGCGCAATCTCAAGCCCTGGTTCGGTGCTGCCCATTGGCGCATTGCTTTCTCCGGCGGACTCGACTCCACCGTCCTGCTGCACCTTCTGACAACGCTCGCCAGAACCGAATTCCTCCCGGCGCTAAGCGCCATCCATGTCCATCACGGCCTTCAGGCTGTGGCTGATGCGTGGCCGGCGCATTGCCAGGCTGTCTGTGACACCTTGGGCATTCCATTGCAGGTCGTTCACGTGACTGTGCCAAAGGGCGCCAGCCTTGAGCGTGCGGCGCGGGATGCACGTTACGCGGCATTCGGTGCAGCGATTCAGGCCAATGATGTGTTGCTGATCGGGCAGCATCGCGACGATCAGGCTGAAACCCTGCTGTTCCGATTGCTGCGAGGCGCCGGCGTGCGCGGGCTGTCCGGCATGCCGGCGCAACGAGCGTTGGGGCAGGGCAGTCTGGTTCGGCCGTTACTCGATATCCCGCGTTCCGAACTGGAGGCTTACGCCCGGGAACAAGGGTTGCGCTGGATCGAGGATCCGTCCAATCAGGATCGACAGTTCTCGCGCAATTACTTGCGTCATCAGGTCATGCCATTGTTGACCGGTCTCTGGCCGCAGGCTCACGTCAGCATGGCCCGCAGTGCGGCGCACTTGCGCGAGGCGCAGGGTTTGCTCGATGAGCTGGCGCAGAACGATCTGGCTCAGGCGAGCGGGCCCGGTGCATTCGACTGGTCGGGGTTGCCATCACTGGAGTTTGCAGCCATTGCGGGTTTGTCCGATGCGCGCCAGCGAAATGCACTCAGTCACTGGCTTGAGCCGCTGACCCGGCTGCCGGATACCGACCACTGGTCGGGTTGGAGCGATCTGCGGGATGCCGGTAACGATGCCGCTCCGGTCTGGCGTCTGGCGGATGGCGCGTTGCACCGAAGTGGCGGTCGCCTGTGGTGGCTCAGTGGGCAATGGTTGCTCAGCCCGGTAGTCAGCGGCGACTGGCACGAGCCGTCACTGGCGCTACGCTTGCCCGATAACGGACGTGTCGTGTTCAGCGGTCAGACGCCTGTCGGGCCGCTGCATATCCGCTATCGGCAGGGCGGTGAGGTGATGCATCTGGCGGATCGCGGTCATCGTGATCTCAAGCGTCTGCTCAATGAGCGCGCGGTGCCTGGCTTCATGCGTGGCAGATTGCCGCTGCTGTTTCGCGGTGAACAATTGCTTGCCGTGGCGAACCTGCCGGGGCTCGATGGCAATGCGCGGGAAGGCTGGCGTTTGCATTGGCAGCCTTCGGACGAAGATCAAGGTTTGAGATGAAGGGGGCATTCCGGTAGACTACGCTCCCTTCTTGATACAACTTCTGTGGATTCGCCTGAATTGCAGGAGTTGCCGATTACCAAGCAGTCTTTGCTGGGCGATTCCAAAAAATGTGTAGCGAGCAACGTACCGGTGTTTTCACTTCCGGTCTGTCCCAACGCGGCGGTTTTTTTGAAAGGTGCACTGTGATTAATGCAGGTGATCGGGGGCTTCGGCCTTCCTTCGCTTTCCCCGGCGGCTCGGACCGCTTTAACGCAGACTTCTAGGGTTTTTCATGACGCGCTACATATTCGTCACGGGCGGTGTTGTTTCTTCTTTGGGGAAAGGCATTGCATCGGCTTCATTGGCGGCCATCCTGGAGGCGCGGGGGCTTAAGGTCACCATGCTGAAGCTGGATCCGTACATCAACGTCGATCCGGGCACCATGAGCCCGTTCCAGCACGGTGAAGTGTTCGTCACCCACGACGGCGCCGAGACCGACCTGGACCTGGGCCACTACGAGCGGTTCATCCGCACGACCATGACCCAGAACAACAACTTCACCACCGGCCGTGTCTACGAGCACGTGCTGCGCAAAGAGCGCCGTGGTGACTACCTGGGTGCAACCATCCAGGTGATTCCGCACATCACCGACGAAATCAAGCGTCGCATCATCAAGGGGGCCGGCGATGCCGACGTGGCCCTGGTGGAAATCGGCGGTACCGTTGGCGATATCGAGTCGCAACCGTTCCTCGAAGCCATCCGTCAACTGCGTGTGGAAGTCGGTTCCAAGCGCGCGATGCTGATGCACCTGACCCTGGTTCCGTACATCGCCACCGCTGGCGAGACCAAGACCAAGCCGACCCAGCACTCCGTGAAGGAACTGCGTTCGATCGGCCTGCAGCCGGACGTGCTGATCTGCCGCTCCGACCATCCGGTGGATGTGTCGTCCCGTCGCAAGATCGCGCTGTTCACCAACGTTGAAGAGCGTGCGGTGATCTCTCTGGAAGACGTCGACACCATCTACAAGATCCCGGCCGTGCTGCACGCCCAGGGTCTGGATGACTTCGTCGTCGAGCGTTTCGGCCTGCAATGCAATGGCGCCGACCTGTCCGAATGGGAAAAGGTCGTCGATGCCAAGCTCAACCCGGAGCACGAAGTCACCATCGCGATGGTCGGCAAGTACATGGAATTGCTGGATGCCTACAAGTCGCTGATCGAAGCGATGAGTCATGCCGGCATCACCAACCGCACCAAGGTCAACCTGCGTTACATCGATTCCGAAGACATCGAGAACCAGGGCACTGCGCTGCTGGAAGGTGCCGACGCGATCCTCGTACCGGGCGGCTTCGGTCTGCGCGGCGTGGAAGGCAAGATCACTGCCGTTCAGTACGCTCGCGAAAACAAGGTTCCGTACCTGGGTATCTGCCTGGGCATGCAAGTGGCGGTCATCGAATTCGCCCGTAACGTGCTGGGCTGGAAAGACGCCAACTCCACCGAATTCGATCGCGCCAGCGGTCATCCGGTCGTGGGTCTGATCACCGAGTGGGCAGACGCCACCGGTGCCGTCGAGGTGCGTACCGAAGCGTCCGATCTGGGCGGCACCATGCGCCTCGGCGCTCAGGAGTGCCTGCTCGAACCCGGCTCCAAGGTACATGACTGCTACGGCAAGGATGTGATTGTCGAGCGTCACCGTCACCGTTACGAAGTGAACAACAACCTGCTGCCGCAGATCATCGAGGCAGGCCTGAAGATTTCCGGTCGTTCCTCCGATGCAGCGCTGGTTGAAGTGGTCGAGGCTCCGGATCATCCATGGTTCGTCGCGTGCCAGTTTCACCCGGAATTCACCTCGACGCCACGTGACGGTCACCCGCTGTTCAGCGGTTTCGTGAAAGCAGCGTTGGCTCAACACCAGAAGAAGGCGTAACCCGATGGCACAGAAGATCATCCGCGTCGGCGACATCGAGATTGCCAACGACAAACCCATGGTGCTGTTCGGCGGCATGAACGTGCTGGAAAGCCGTGACATGGCCATGCAGGTTTGCGAAGAGTATGTGAAGGTCACCGAGAAGCTCGGTATCCCTTACGTGTTCAAGGCCAGTTTCGACAAGGCCAACCGTTCTTCTGTGACCTCCTATCGCGGTCCAGGCCTGGAAGAGGGCATGCGCATCTTCCAGGACATCAAACAAGCCTTCGGCGTACCGATCATCACCGACGTCCACGAGCCTGACCAGGCCGCGGTCGTCGCTGAAGTCTGCGACATCATCCAGCTGCCGGCCTTCCTGTCGCGCCAGACCGATCTGGTCGTGGCGATGGCGAAAACCGGTGCGGTGATCAACATCAAGAAAGCCCAGTTCCTCGCGCCTCAGGAAATGAAGCACATCCTGAACAAGTGCGTGGAAGCGGGTAATGATCAGTTGATCCTCTGCGAGCGGGGTTCGAGCTTCGGCTACAACAACCTCGTGGTCGACATGCTCGGCTTCGGCATCATGAAGCAGTTCGAGTACCCGGTATTCTTCGACGTGACTCATTCGCTGCAAATGCCTGGCGGTCGTTCCGACTCCGCCGGCGGTCGTCGCGCCCAGGTCACCGACCTGGCCAAGGCAGGCATGAGCCAGTCGCTGGCGGGTCTGTTCCTCGAAGCACACCCGGATCCGGACAACGCCAAATGCGACGGCCCTTGCGCCTTGCGTCTGGACAAACTGGAGCCATTCCTGGCCCAGCTCAAAGCCCTGGACGAACTGGTGAAGAGTTTTCCGACGGTAGAAACCGCGTAAACCTCAATTCTCCGGTAAAGTACCGCACGATTTGTCGCTCATGCCCTCGGGCATGAGCGTTGTCGTCTGCAAGCTGCCCGCTGTAAACCACTTGCCGACGGTCAAAAGATTTCCTCTAGCTGCGTCGTTTTCGTCAACTTTGGAGTGTTTACAACAATGGCAAAAATCGTCGACATCAAAGGTCGTGAAGTTCTCGACTCCCGTGGCAATCCCACCGTGGAAGCGGACGTGCTTCTCGACAACGGCATCATCGGCAGCGCCTGCGCGCCGTCCGGTGCATCCACTGGCTCGCGTGAAGCGCTCGAGCTGCGTGATGGCGACAAGAGCCGTTACCTGGGCAAGGGCGTGCTCAAGGCGGTAGCCAACATCAACGGTCCGATCCGCGATCTGCTGCTGGGCACCGACCCAAGCGACCAGAAAGCCCTGGATCACGCGATGATCAAGCTCGACGGTACCGAAAACAAGGCGAACCTGGGCGCCAACGCCATCCTCGCCGTTTCCCTGGCTGCGGCCAAGGCAGCTGCACAGGATCAGGATCTGCCGCTGTACGCACACATCGCCAACCTGAACGGCACCCCGGGTGTGTACTCGATGCCGGTTCCGATGATGAACATCATCAACGGTGGCGAACATGCCGACAACAACGTCGACATCCAGGAATTCATGGTTCAGCCGGTCGGCGCCAAGACTTTCTCGGAAGGTCTGCGCATGGGCACCGAGATTTTCCATCACCTGAAAGCTGTTCTGAAAGCTCGTGGCCTGAACACCGCTGTGGGTGACGAAGGCGGTTTCGCGCCTAACCTGTCGTCCAACGAAGACGCCCTGTCGGCCATCGCCGAAGCTGTCGCCAACGCTGGCTACAAGCTGGGCACCGACGTGACCCTGGCCCTGGACTGCGCCGCCAGCGAGTTCTTCGAAGACGGCAAGTACAACCTGTCCGGCGAAGGCAAGTCCTTCGACGCCGAAGGTTTCGCCGACTACCTGAAAGGTCTGACTGAGCGCTTCCCGATCATCTCCATCGAAGACGGTCTGGACGAGTCCGACTGGGCTGGCTGGAAGATCCTCACCGACAAGATCGGCGACAAGGTGCAGCTGGTCGGCGACGACCTGTTCGTGACCAACACCAGGATCCTGAAAGAAGGCATCGACAAGAAGATCGCCAACTCGATCCTGATCAAGTTCAACCAGATCGGCTCCCTGACCGAAACCCTGGAAGCCATCCAGATGGCCAAGGCTGCCGGTTACACTGCCGTGATCTCGCACCGTTCGGGCGAAACCGAAGATTCGACCATCGCCGATCTGGCTGTGGGCACTTCGGCTGGCCAGATCAAGACCGGCTCGCTGTGCCGTTCCGACCGCGTTTCCAAGTACAACCAACTGCTGCGTATCGAAGAGCAGTTGAATGGCAAGGCCAAGTACAACGGTCGCTCCGAGTTTCGCGGCTGAGTTGTAGATGGTAAAAAGACACCGGATTGTGTCGGAAAAGTCGTGACAGCGATGGATTTGCCACTAATCTGATGCCTTATATGCACAAGCCTGGATATTCCAGGCTTCGTGCTATCAGATGCTTCAAAGTTTTTGCGTGGCTGTCTTTTTTCACTGGATACCTGATATTCGATGCGCAGTCCTTACTGGTTGTTTCTCGTCTTGCTCTTGCTGCTGGCCGGTTTGCAGTACCGCCTGTGGGTGGGCAATGGCAGTCTGGCGCAAGTTGCCGAACTGAATCAGCAGATCGCTGATCAGCACGCCGAGAACGAAGCCCTGCTGGAGCGCAACCGGGTGATGGACGCTGAAGTCAGCGAGTTGAAGAAAGGCATGGAGACCGTTGAAGAGCGGGCTCGTCACGAACTGGGCATGGTCAAGGACGGCGAAACCCTTTACCAGTTGGCCCAATGATCGATTCCCTGCCGGCCTTCTGGGCCGTGATTCCTGCCGCGGGCGTCGGTGCCCGTATGGCCGCGGACCGTCCCAAGCAATATCTGCAACTGGGCGGACGCACAATTCTCGAACACAGCCTCGGCTGTTTCCTCGATCACCCTAGCCTCAAGGGACTGGTGGTCAGTCTGGCTGTCGATGATCCTTATTGGCCGAGCCTGGCCAGCGCCAGCGATCCGCGAATTCAACGGGTTGATGGCGGCGTCGAGCGTTCCGGTTCGGTGCTCAACGCCTTGCTGCATTTGCACGCGCAAGGTGCCGACGATGAGGATTGGGTGCTGGTGCACGACGCGGCACGGCCCAATCTGAGCCGTGACGATCTGGACAAGTTGCTCGCCGAGTTGGCAAACGATCCGGTCGGCGGTTTGCTGGCCGTGCCGGCGCGCGACACCCTGAAGCGGGTCGACAAGCACGGTCGTGTGGTCGAAACCGTGGACCGCAGCGTGATCTGGCAGGCCTACACGCCGCAGATGTTCCGCCTCGGCGCACTGCACCGCGCATTGGCGGACAGTCTGGTCGCCGATGCGGTCATCACCGATGAAGCCTCGGCGATGGAGTGGGCCGGCATGGCGCCGCGTCTGATCGAGGGCCGTGCGGATAACCTGAAAGTCACCCGCCCGGAAGACCTGGAATGGTTGCGGCAGCGCTGGGCCAACCGTCGTTAAATCCGGTACTCCGGCTGTTCGGCCAGACCTTCCTTGAGGAAATCCACCAGCTTGCGCACCTTCGGCGACAAGTGCCGTTGTTGCGGGTACAACGCCCACACCGCCGTATTTGGCGGTTGATGCGCCTCCAGCAGCGAAATCAGCGCGCCGCTGTGCAGATGCTCCAGCACGTAATAATCCGGCAACTGACACAGGCCGACGCCTTGTAGCGCCGCATCCAGCACCGCTTGCCCACTGTTGCAACGCCAGTTTCCCTGTACCCGCTGGGAAAATTCCCGCCCGTTCTGCTCCAGCTGCCAGATATCCGAGCTGCCGATCAGGCAGTTGTGTCGGCTCAGTTCCGACAAACTGTGTGGCCGACCGTACCGTTCGAGGTAGGACGGCGACGCGCAGAGATACATGCGTCGTGGTGCCAGTCGGGTCGCCACCAGTCGGGAGTCCTGAAGACGCCCGAGACGGATCGCCAGATCCAGCCCTTCATGGACCAGATCGAGTTGCCGGTTGGTCAGCTCGATATCGATGCGCAGTTGTGGGTAGTTGCCCATGAACCGGGTCACCAGCGGCACGATAAAACGCTCGCCATACGCCACGGCACAGGTCATGCGCAGCATGCCTTTGGGTTCGCTGGTCAGGTCGCCGACCGCGCGCAACGCTTCTTCGCGACCATCCTGCAGACGCTGACAATGTTGCAGAAAGGTCTGGCCGGCCTCCGTCAGCGTCACTCTGCGGGTGCTTCGGTACAGCAGGCGCGTCTGCAAACGCTCTTCCAGCCGCACGATTTGACGGCTGACATGTGAAGAAGAAACGCCCAGGCGCTCGGCAGCGGCGGTGAACTGACTGCATTCGGCAACGGCGACGAACTCGTCGATGCCTTCCCAACGGTTCTCGGACATCGGGATTATCCCTGTATGGCAATAATGTTTTGCTTTTGTCCGGATTATTCATCATTCGACGCTGAACTACACTGGCGGTCTGGTTTTTATTCAATGGATTCACTGGAGAGTCAGCATGATCAAGTCCCGCGCCGCCGTTGCCTTCGAGGCCAAAAAGCCGCTGGAAATCGTAGAAGTGGATGTCGCCATGCCCAAGGCCGGTGAAGTGTTGCTGCGCGTGGTGGCTTCCGGGGTTTGTCACACTGACGCCTACACTCTGTCCGGTGCTGACCCGGAAGGTATCTTCCCGTCGATCCTCGGCCATGAAGGTGGCGCCATCGTCGAAGCGATCGGCGAGGGCGTGACCTCGGTCGCCGTCGGCGACCACGTGATTCCGCTGTACACCCCGGAATGCGGCCAGTGCAAATTCTGCAAGTCGGGCAAGACCAACCTGTGTCAGGCCATTCGCGCCACTCAAGGCAAGGGCCTGATGCCGGATGGCACTTCGCGTTTTTCCTACAAGGGTCAAACGATTTTCCACTACATGGGTACTTCGACCTTCTCCGAGTACACCGTATTGCCGGAAATCTCGGTGGCGAAGATCTCCAAGGATGCACCGCTGGAAAAGGTCTGCCTGCTCGGTTGCGGCGTGACCACCGGTATCGGTGCAGTGATCAACACCGCCAAGGTCAAACCGGGCGACACCGTGGCGATCTTCGGTCTCGGCGGCATCGGTCTGTCGGCGGTGATTGGTGCGGTGAAGGCCAAGGCCTCGCGCATCATCGCCATCGACATCAACCCGGCCAAGTTTGAAATCGCCCGGCAACTGGGGGCTACCGACTGTGTAAATCCGAAAGATTTCGATCGTCCGATCCAGGAAGTGATCGTCGACATGACCGATGGCGGCGTCGACTTCTCCTTCGAATGCATCGGCAATGTGCAACTGATGCGCGCAGCCCTTGAGTGCTGCCATAAAGGTTGGGGTGAGTCGGTGATCATCGGTGTCGCCGGTGCCGGCCAGGAAATCGCCACCCGTCCGTTCCAGCTGGTGACCGGTCGTGTCTGGCGCGGTTCGGCGTTTGGCGGTGTGCGTGGTCGTACCGAATTGCCAAGCTATGTCGACATGGCGCAGAGCGGCGAAATCCCGCTGGATACTTTCATCACCCACACCATGGGCCTGGAAGACATCAACAAGGCCTTTGACCTGATGCACGAAGGCAAGAGCATCCGTACCGTCATTCATTTCTGATCAATCGCGATGCCACGGCTGCCAATGTGCAGCCGTGGTTGCCTAGGAGTCCTACATGAGTCTGGAAAACATCTCCTGTCAGAAAAGTTTCGGCGGCTGGCACAAGCGCTATCGCCATCGTTCCGAGGCGCTCGGTTGCGACATGGTGTTCGCCGTGTACCTGCCGCCGCAGGCAGAGCAGGGCGGCAAGCTGCCAGTGCTGTACTGGTTGTCGGGCCTGACCTGCACGGACGAGAACTTCATGCAGAAGGCCGGCGCCATGCGCATGGCCGCAGAACTGGGGTTGATCATCGTGGCGCCGGACACCAGTCCCCGTGGCGCCGAGGTACCGGGTGATCCGGATGGCGCATGGGATTTCGGCCTCGGTGCCGGTTTCTATGTCAATGCCACGCAGGAGCCGTGGTCGCGGCATTATCGGATGCATGACTATGTCGTGCAGGAATTGCCGTCACTGGTTGAGGCCCATTTCCCGGCCTCGGACAAGCGCAGCATCAGCGGTCACTCCATGGGCGGTCACGGTGCATTGGTATGCGCATTGCGCAATCCGGGGCGCTACCGGTCGGTGTCGGCGTTTTCGCCGATCAATAACCCGATGGACTGCCCGTGGGGGCAGAAGGCATTCTCCCGTTATCTGGGCGAAGACCGGTCGAAATGGCGCGAATGGGATGCCTGCGCCTTGATCGCGGAGGCGCAGGAGAAACTGCCATTGCTGGTCGATCAGGGTGATCGTGATGATTTTCTCGCCACCCAGCTCAAGCCCGAAGCCCTGCAACAAGCGGCAAAACAGGCGGGACATCCGCTGACGTTGCGCCTGCAACCGGGCTACGACCACAGCTATTTCTTCATCGCGAGCTTCATTGACGACCACTTGCAGCATCACGCACGCGCTCTACGCGCCTAACGCCTGACAAAGCAGGTAGAATCACGCCCTGACAAAATTCGGGGCGTTTTTTTATGCGTATTGGCCACGGCTATGATGTGCACCGTTTCGCTGAAGGCGATTTCATTACTCTGGGCGGCGTGCGAATCGCACACGGCTTCGGGCTGCTCGCTCACTCCGACGGTGACGTCCTGCTGCATGCCTTGAGCGATGCCTTGCTTGGTGCGGCCGCGCTGGGTGATATCGGCAAGCATTTCCCGGACACCGACCCGCAATTCAAGGGTGCCGACAGCCGTGTACTGTTGCGCCATGTGGTCAGCCTGATCCACGCCAAAGGCTGGAAAATCGGCAACGTCGACAACACCATCGTTGCCCAGGCCCCGAAAATGGCGCCACATATCGAATCGATGCGCGCGCTGATCGCCGCGGACCTGCAAGTAGAACTGGATCAAGTGAACGTGAAAGCCACCACCACCGAGAAGCTCGGCTTCGTCGGTCGCGAAGAAGGCATCGCCGTGCATTCCGTTGCCTTGTTGCTGCGCGCATGAACGAATTGCAACTGCTCGGCCCGCGGGCCTATGGCGACGCCCTCGGCACCGCGGTGCTGAAAGCCATCGCCGAAGATTTCCAGGTCGATGAGGTGCTCGACATTCCGTTCAGCGGGGATGGCGAGCATCTGTGGATCTGGGTGGAAAAGCGCGGCCTGAACACTGAAGAGGCCGCACGACGTATCGCCAGGGCAGCCGGCGTGCCGCTGCGCACGGTCAGCTATGCCGGCCTGAAAGACCGTCAGGCGCTGACTCGCCAGTGGTTCAGCGTGCAACTGCCGGGCAAGGCCGATCCGGATCTGTCGGCAGCGGAAAACGACACGCTGAAGATCCTCAAGACCACCCGTCACAAGCGCAAGCTGCAGCGCGGTGCGCATTCGGCCAACGGTTTTACCTTGCGCCTGACTCAATTCAATGGCGACAAGGTCACCATCGACGAGCGTCTGCAACTGATTGCCAAACAAGGTATTCCGAACTACTTCGGCGCTCAGCGTTTCGGTCATGATGGCGGCAACGTGGTCGATGCCCGTTCATGGGCGGCGCGCAAGGCTCTGCCGGAGCAGCGCAATGTGCGTTCGCGCCTGCTGTCGGCCGCACGCAGTTTTCTGTTCAACCAGGTGCTGGCGGCGCGTGTTGCCGATGGCACCTGGCAGCGCGCCCAGGTCGGCGATCTGCTGGCGTTCACCGACAGCCGCAGCTTTTTCCCGGCAGGTGAGGCCGAGTGCAGTGACCCGCGGCTGGCGATTCTCGATCTGCATCCGACCGGCCCCCAGTGGGGCGAAGGTGACTCACCGGCCGCCGGTGCTGTCCATGATCTGGAGCAGGCAATCGCCGCACGCGAGGCGGATCTGCGCGATTGGTTGATTAATGCCGGTATGAGCCACGAACGTCGTATCCTGCGGCTGCCCATTGGCGGGTTGACGTGGCATTATCCCGAGCCTGACATTCTGCAACTGGAATTCGTCCTCCCGGCCGGATGCTTCGCGACCGTATTGGTGCGCGAACTCGTTGATCTGGTGCCGGTGGGGCAGACGGACAGCCCATGCGTATTCTGATTTCTAACGATGATGGGGTAACCGCACCCGGTCTCGCCGCGCTTTATGCTGCGCTGGCGGATTACACCGAATGCGTGGTTATCGCCCCGGAACAGGACAAAAGCGGTGCCAGCAGTTCGCTGACGCTGGATCGTCCGCTGCACGCGCAATACCTGGACAATGGCTTCATCAGTCTCAACGGTACGCCCACCGACTGCGTGCATCTGGGGCTTAACGGCCTGTTGGAGCGCGAGCCGGACATGGTGGTTTCGGGCATCAACCTCGGCGCCAACCTGGGTGACGACGTGTTGTATTCCGGAACGGTGGCGGCAGCCCTAGAGGGGCGTTTTCTCGAACGCCCATCGTTCGCCTTCTCGCTGGTTTCCCGGCAGATGGACAATCTGCCCACGGCCGCCCATTTTGCGCGCAAGCTGGTCCAGGCCCACGCGGGGCTCGATCTGCCACCGCGTACGGTGCTGAACGTGAACATTCCCAATCTGCCGATCGATCACATTCGCGGCATTCAATTGACCCGTCTCGGGCACCGCGCCCGTGCGGCGGCGCCGATGAAAGTGGTCGATCCCCGGGGCAAGGCCGGTTACTGGATTGCCGCCGCCGGGGATGCGGAGGACGGCGGGCCGGGCACCGATTTCCATGCAGTGATGCAGGGTTACGTTTCCATCACTCCGTTGATGCTCGATCGCACCTTCAATGATGCGTTCAGAAATCTCGACGGCTGGCTGGAGGGGCTCGACTGATGGCTCGTGAACAAGACGACCGGTTGCGCAGCGGTATCGGGATGACCTCCCAGCGAACCCGTGAACGCCTGATCCAGCGTCTCTATGAAGAAGGCTTGTCCAACGCCAGTGTACTGGAAGTGATCCGCCGCACGCCGCGCCATCTCTTCGTCGACGAAGCGCTGGCGCACCGTGCCTATGAAGACACCGCGCTGCCGATCGGCCACAACCAGACCATCTCCCAGCCTTATATGGTGGCGCGCATGAGCGAGTTGTTGCTCGAAGCGGGTCCGCTGGACAAGGTGCTGGAGATCGGTACCGGTTCCGGTTACCAGACGGCGGTGTTGTCGCAACTGGTCGAACGGGTGTTCTCCGTCGAGCGGATCAAGGTGCTGCAGGACCGGGCCAAGGAAAGGCTGGTTGAACTCAACCTGCGTAACGTGGTGTTTCGCTGGGGCGATGGTTGGGAAGGCTGGCCGGCACTGGCGCCTTATAACGGCATCATCGTGACGGCCGTGGCGACCGATGTGCCGCAGGCGCTGCTCGATCAGCTGGCACCGGGCGGGCGAATGGTCATTCCGGTCGGCTCGGGTGAGGTTCAGCAGTTGATGTTGATCGTGCGCGAAGAAAACGGCTTCTCGCGACACGTTCTCGGGGCGGTGCGCTTCGTGCCATTGCTCAACGGGCCGCTGGCCTGAGCATTTGTTTTTCGGCGCTGAATTCCTTGCGAGTGCACCTGTCTTACAGCGGCACCGATTGTTTAAACGGAATTCATCATCCATGAGCAAACGTGTGCGCCGGGCGATAACGCTTCATTAAAGGTAAAGCCGGATTCGCCCGTTATACTTGCGACGTTACAGGCCGGAACCGGCCATCCACATTTTTTCAGCCACCACAAAGGGAGCGGCGGGTGAGTCTCACAGTCATTGCGCAGCGTATGGGTAACACGAGCTTTCAGCGCCTGGTGACTGGCCTTGTCTTGAGCACCTTGCTGGTCGGTTGCTCCAGCACCAAATCGAACAACGTGCGGGTCGTCGATCGCAACAACGCGGTGGCCCAGCGTCCTACAGTGACGACCGGACAGTATGTAGTCCGTCCGGGTGACACACTGTTTTCCATCGCGTTTCGCTACGGCTGGGACTACAAAGCCCTCGCTGCCCGGAACAACATTCCTACGCCGTACACGATCCACCCGGGTCAGACAATTCGCTTCGACGGCCGCCCGGGTTCAACGCCGACAGCGGTGGTGAGCAACAGCGGTTCTGCACCGTCCTCGTCCAGCAAAACCACGATAATCCGGCGCCAGGCGAATGGCACGACGACCACCACAACCACGGGTTCCGGGGCTGCTTCAACGACGGTTGTACCGTCCGTCGCCAACAAGCCGGCACCGGCTCCATTGCCTCCTCCGGGCCCGGCCCCGACCGGCTGGGGATGGCCATCTAATGGCATTCTGATTGGTAAATTCTCTTCAAACGGTAGTTTGAATAAAGGAATTGATATCGCCGGAGATTTGGGACAGCCTGTTTTAGCTGCGTCTGATGGGACGGTGGTTTACGCCGGGAGTGGCTTAAGGGGCTACGGCGAATTGGTCATCATCAAACACAGCGAAACCTACGTCAGTGCTTACGGACACAACCGTCGGCTGTTGGTACGGGAGGGGCAGCAGGTCAAGGTCGGACAGACAATTGCCGAAATGGGGTCAACGGGTACAGACCGGGTGAAACTGCATTTTGAGATTCGCCGACAAGGTAAACCTGTAGATCCGCTGCAGTTCCTGCCAAGACGTTGATTTGCAGACCAGCCTGTTCCGTCGCGTAGAGGGGACAGGCTCCAGCGTTGCCAAGGATAGAGGCGCCGCTTGAGCTTGGGGTCGAACTCACCAAAGGACTATAACAATGGCTCTCAGTAAAGAAGTGCCGGAGTTTGACATCGACGATGAGGTTCTCCTGATGGAGACCGCCATCGATTCGGATTCGATGTCGAATGATGAAGGGGCTGCTCCACCTTCCGTTCGTGCCAAATCCAAACACTCCGCTTCACTCAAGCAACACAAATACATCGACTACACTCGGGCACTCGATGCCACGCAGCTGTACCTCAACGAAATCGGCTTTTCCCCACTGCTCTCTCCGGAGGAAGAAGTTCATTTTGCGCGACTGTCGCAAAGTGGCGATCCTGCCGGGCGCAAGCGCATGATCGAAAGTAACCTGCGGCTGGTGGTCAAGATCGCCCGGCGTTACGTCAATCGGGGGCTGTCGCTGCTGGATCTGATCGAAGAGGGCAACCTCGGGCTGATCCGGGCGGTGGAAAAGTTCGATCCCGAGCGCGGCTTCCGCTTCTCGACCTACGCGACTTGGTGGATCCGTCAGACCATCGAGCGCGCGATCATGAATCAGACCCGGACCATCCGGCTGCCGATCCATGTGGTCAAGGAGCTCAACGTGTACCTGCGGGCCGCACGGGAGCTGACGCAAAAGCTCGATCACGAACCTTCACCCGAAGAAATCGCCAACCTGCTGGAAAAACCGGTGGGCGAGGTCAAGCGCATGCTGGGCCTGAACGAGCGGGTTTCTTCGGTCGACGTCTCGCTGGGTCCGGATTCGGATAAAACCCTGCTGGACACTCTCACGGATGAACGTCCGACCGATCCCTGCGAACTGCTGCAGGACGACGATCTGTCGCAGAGCATCGATCAATGGCTTTCGGAGCTGACTGACAAGCAACGCGAGGTGGTGGTCCGCCGCTTCGGCCTGCGCGGTCACGAGAGCAGCACGCTGGAAGATGTGGGCCTTGAGATCGGCTTGACCCGGGAGCGGGTCAGACAGATCCAGGTGGAAGGCCTCAAGCGTCTGCGCGAGATCCTGGAGAAGAATGGCCTGTCGAGCGAGTCGCTGTTTCAGTAAGCGTTTCGCCTGATCGCCCCCAAAAAGCCCCGATCCGTTCGGGGCTTTTTGCTGCCTGGCTTTGACACGCTTTTCGGATCATGACGGACGGTCATCTGTTCTCGGGTTTGTAGTCTCCCGGTGTAAGCCCTGGCTTACTCTTTCGTAAGTGTTCGTTATTTTTACACTGCGGAGGACATCCATTGATCTGTAAGTTCGCTTTTAACATGTTGATTAATATGAATATTTTTAGATGTTAAATGCTTATGACACGAGGTTTTACCGGAACGGGGCGGTTGCTCGAGCCGGGGAACTCTTTAGTATTCGAGGTGTGTCGACGGATAGACACGCCCTTCAAGGAAGAGGGGAATGGACATCGCAGGACGCGATTCATCAGGACGATGAAAAGGAACACAGGGAATAGGGAAAAAATGTGGGCGGGTCAAACCGCCCCTTTTTTTTGTCTGTAGAAAAGCAAGACGCAGAAAAGCAAAAAGGCCCTCGTGGGGCCTTTTGCGTGAACGCGGGCGTAATCAGCGTTCGAGGTCTTTGATCTTGCCTTTGACCCCATCCCATTCTTCGGCGTCCGGAAGCGAATCTTTCTTTTCGGTGATGTTCGGCCAGATTTCGGCCAATTCAACGTTCAGCTGGATGAATTCCTGCATTTCTTCCGGAACCTCGTCCTCGGAGAAAATCGCGACGGCCGGGCATTCCGGTTCGCACAGGGCGCAGTCGATGCATTCATCCGGGTGAATCACCAGGAAGTTCGGGCCTTCGTAAAAGCAGTCCACCGGACAGACTTCTACGCAGTCGGTGTACTTGCACTTGATGCAGTTGTCGGTGACGACGAAGGTCATTTCTAATTTTCTCCTCAGGCGGCGGCAGCGTTGCCCCTTCACGGTTGGGGTCGCCAGGTTCGGGAGCGATGTCTGCCGGCCAGGCTAATAGCCAGCAGCATCCCGAACCGCGCGAGATTCTAACAGCTTGAAGCCGTTTGCGTTATATCCGCTTCTTCAGTGCTTATATCCGGTTCTTCAGTGCATATAGCATTTCGAGCGCGCGACGTGGTGTTACGTCATCCAGATCAAGTTTGGCCAGTTCGTCCAGTACCGGGTGCGGCAGACTGGCGAACATATCGCTCTGCTGTGGCGTCGCCGGTTTGCCTTTGGCCGCCGGTTTCGGCGCTTCATGGGGCAGTGCGGTATCTTCCAGGCGGCGCAAGTGTTCACGGGCACGGGTGATGACCGCGTTCGGTACGCCGGCCAATTGTGCCACCGCCAGGCCGTAGCTTTGGCTGGCCGGCCCAGGCAGAACGTGGTGCAGGAACACGATTCGCTCGTTGTGCTCGGTGGCGTTGAGGTGCACGTTGGCCACCACAGGCTCGGCTTCCGGCAACACGGTCAGTTCGAAATAGTGCGTTGCAAATAGAGTATAGGCACGCAAATGCGCCAGGCGTTCGGCTGCCGCCCATGCCAGGGACAGACCGTCGAAGGTACTGGTGCCGCGGCCGACCTCGTCCATCAATACCAGGCTGCGCTCGGTGGCGTTGTGCAGGATATTGGCGGTTTCGCTCATTTCCACCATGAAGGTCGAGCGGCCGCCCGCCAGGTCATCGCTGGAGCCGATCCGGGTGAAGATGCGGTCTACCAGCGACAGCTCGCAACTGGCTGCCGGCACGAAGCTGCCGATGTGAGCCAGCAGCACAATCAACGCAGTCTGGCGCATATAGGTGGATTTACCGCCCATGTTCGGGCCGGTGATCACCAGCATCCGGGTGCTGTCGTCCAGGTTCAGGTCGTTGGCCACGAACGGCGTGGTCAGCACCTGCTCGACCACCGGGTGACGACCCTGGGTGATACGCATGCAAGGTTCGTTGACGAAGGTCGGGCAATTCAGGTCGAGATTCAGTGCGCGTTCGGCGAGGTTGCTCAGCACATCCAGTTCAGCCAGTGCTCCTGCGGTGTCCTGCAACGGCGGCAACTGGTCGATCAAATCTTCCAGCAGCGCTTCGTAAAGCATCTTTTCGCGAGCCAGGGCGCGGCTCTTGGCCGACAGCGCCTTGTCTTCGAACTCTTTCAGCTCGGGAGTGATGAAGCGCTCGGCGCCCTTGAGAGTCTGACGGCGGATGTAATCTGCCGGTGCCGATTCGGCCTGCTTGCTCGGCAATTCGATGAAGTAGCCGTGAATACGGTTGTAGCCGACTTTAAGGTTGGCCAGACCGGTGCGGGCCTTTTCCCGGGCTTCCAGATCGATCAGGAATTGGCCGGCGTTTTCGCTCAGCGATTGCAGTTCGTCGAGTTCGCTGTCGTAACCGGTTTTCAGCACGCCGCCGTCACGAATGACCGCAGGCGGGTTGTCGATAATGGCTTTTTCCAACAGCGCTGCCAGTTCCGGATAAGTGCTGGTGGTAGTCGCCAGGCGTTGCAGGTGCGGCGCTTCCAGATCGGTCATCGCTCCTTGCAGTTCCGGCAGCGCGCCCAGTGCGTCACGCAGACGAGCGAGGTCGCGAGGGCGGGCATTGCGCAGGCCGATCCGCGCCAGAATCCGCTCGATGTCGCCGATTTCCTTGAGCTGCGGCTGCAGTCTTTCGAAGCGGTAACCGTCGAGCAGGCAACGGATCGAAGTCTGGCGCGCCAGCAGCACGGTCAGATCACGCAACGGGCGATTGAGCCAGCGCGTCAGCAAGCGGCTGCCCATGGCGGTCTGGCAGCGATCGACCACCGATTGCAGGGTGTTGTCGCGGCCACCGGCCAGGTTGGTATCGAGTTCCAGGTTGCGGCGGCTGGCGCCGTCCAGCACCACGGTGTCATCCAGGCGTTCATGGCGCAGGCTGCGCAAGTGGGGCAGGGCGGTGCGCTGGGTTTCCTTGGCGTAGGCCAGCAGGCAACCGGCGGCGCCGATGGCCAGGGTCAGGGTTTCGCAGCCGAAGCCTTTCAGGTCCTGGGTCGAGAATTGCTGGCAAAGACTTTTCAGCGCCGAGTCGCGCTCGAAATCCCACGGCGCACGGCGACGAACGCCACGGCGTTTTTCCGCCGGCAGATCTTTCGGCCAGTCATCCGGGATCAGCAGCTCCACCGGATTGACTCGCTCCAGCTCCGCCAACAGGTTCTCCCAGCCTTTGATCTCCGACACCGTGAAGTTGCCGCTGGTGATGTCCAGCACCGCCAGGCCGAACAGGCGCTCATCGCCCAGCACCGCCGCGATCAGGTTGTCGCGACGCTCATCGAGCAATGCCTCATCGCTGACCGTGCCCGGGGTGATGATCCGCACCACCTGGCGCTCCACCGGCCCCTTGCTGGTGGCCGGGTCGCCGACCTGCTCGCAGATCACTACCGATTCGCCGAGCTTGACCAGTTTCGCCAGATAGCCTTCCGCCGCGTGATACGGAATCCCGCACATCGGAATCGCCTGCCCCGCCGACTGCCCCCGAGCGGTCAGGGTTATGTCCAGCAATCTGGCCGCCTTCTTCGCGTCTTCGTAGAAGATCTCGTAGAAGTCGCCCATGCGGTAGAACATCAGCTGGTCCGGGTGCTGATTCTTCAGGCGCCAGTACTGCTGCATCATCGGAGTGTGGGAGGACAGGTCGGAGACGGCTTTATTCATCGGATTGTCAGGTAACTCGTTGGAAGATGTGGGGTAAAAGCGAGGCCGTGGCCGGGCTTTTCCGCGATGGGCGCAAGGTTACCATGGGCGGTCTGCCGGACGCAGGCATCGCGGCCCGGTGACATCGATCTGGCGCAAAAAGGTCGACTATGCACGATTTATGCAAATCAGCATTTGTCTTCGCGAAAAACTTCAAGCACTATGCGCGTTATGCAAAAACGCAACGTATCTACCGTCTTAAGAGCATTGCTCGACCAGCACGGGATCTCCCCCACGGAGCTCCACCGTCGCACCGGCGTGCCTCAATCCACTCTCTCGCGGATTCTCAGCGGGAAGATCGTCGATCCTTCGGATAAACACATCTCGAAGATCGCCGAGTACTTCGCCGTGAGCACCGATCAGTTGCGCGGGCGCGCGGAAGTCGCCCCGGTCGCTGGCGGCGGGCGCGAGCCGTTGCATTCCGAACTCAAGGACATAAGCCTGTGGGACGATGACACGCCCGTCGATGACGACGAAGTGTCGGTGCCCTTTCTTCGCGAGGTTGAATTGGCTGCTGGATCAGGAAGATTCGTCATCGAAGAGAGCGAACGCTCCAGCCTGCGCTTTGGCAAGCGCAGCCTGCGCCATAACGGTGTGCAGTTCGACCAGGCCAAATGCGTGACCGTACGGGGCAACAGCATGTTGCCGGTGCTGCGTGACGGCGCCACCGTCGGGGTCAACGCGGGCAAGTGCGGGATTGGCGACATCATCGATGGCGACCTTTACGCGATCAACCACAACGGTCAGTTGCGGGTGAAACAGCTCTATCGCCTGCCCACGGGTATCCGCTTGCGCAGCTTCAATCGCGACGAGCATCCGGACGAGGACTACAGCTTCCAGGACATGCAGGAAGAGCAGATTGTCATCCTCGGTCACGTCTTCTGGTGGGGCATGTACGCCCGATAACGATCCCTCTCTCAGATAAAACCCGCCCACGGCGGGTTTTTTTTCGCCTGTAGAAAACCGGACAACCCTTGATTGGCGGGGCTTGCATGCATCCGTGCATTTCTTGCGCATAAATAAATGCATTTACGCATTGACTGAATATGCATACATGCATATTCTTGCCACCAAGCCGCTCGACAAAGCGGCTGGCAACAACAGCTCTTTAGTTCCACAAGAACAGGCAGCGATGAACCGGCCTCAACGGTTCAGAGGGTTGGCAACTGACCCGGGTGTGCAGCGTAAAGCACCAGAAGCAGTTATCCGGCGGGCAGGGACCGCGGTCGGAAAAACAATTTGAATGGACTCGTACCGCGCCAGTAGCGCCGAAAAGTCAGCTTCCTTCACGAACACAGGATTGAAGGAAGGCGAAGGAGTGCATTACTGAAAAGCCCGGTGAAATGCCGGGCTTTTTGGAATGCCTGCCTCAAGAGAAAACGATTGAACCCAACACACAAAACTCATCCATCACACCAGGAGGCGTGACATGACAAACGAGCAACAAGCGTTGGCGGACATGCCGATCTGGCTGGTCATCCTGCTTGCCGTGGCGGGCGGGGTGTCCGGCGAAATGTGGCGCGCCGACAAGGATGGCGCCCGCGGCTGGCCGCTGTTGCGACGCCTGGCCCTGCGCTCCGGCGCCTGCATGATCTGCGGCGTCTCGGCGATCATGCTGCTGTACGCCGCCGGCATGTCGATCTGGGCCGCCGGCGCTTTCGGTTGCCTCACTGCAATGGCCGGCGCCGACGTGGCCATCGGTCTGTACGAACGCTGGGCCGCCAAGCGCATCGGCGTCTGCGAAGTTCCGCCACCGCGCGATCCACAGTAACCCACCCCTTTCTTGTCTCGCTGCACGCTGTGCGGCGGGATTTTGCGTGGACATTCGAAAAGGAGGTCATGCATGCCCGCACCGATCCGGCAGCCTTCGCAGCTGTTCACGGCGATGGCGACAGCCTTGCGCAACAACGCCGACCTGAACGTGCAAGTCGGCAATCACGATGACTTTACGGCCCCCGGCGACAAAGCCTGGGTGTTGATCGACATCGAACGCAATGCACCGGGAGAGCGCGCCGCCAACGGGCGAATCGCTCATGTGCTGACACTGTCGTTGCAAGTCATTCCGGCGCTATCCGCCACAGCGTTTGCCGCGTGTGACCTGATCGCCGCCCTGAAAAACCTGATCACTGACAACCGCTGGGGCCTGCCCGGCGAACAGTGCGATCTGCCCATGAACATCGATGGTTTGCCGTCGCTGGCGATTCGCGCCGATCAGCCCAGCAAGGCCTGGACCCTGACCTTCAACCAGACCCTTTACCTGGGCCCGACCTTGCTCGACGACCCGCTCGGTACACCGAAATTCGCTCGCACCTGGGAAGTCAGTGACATCGACGACCCCGACCAATACACCTCGCTGGAGGCCTGACCGATGTTCGACGCGTTACTGCGGATGCAATTGGGCCCGATCATCGAACGGCTGGCGGAGATGGACGCGGAGATCGAAGACCTGCATCGGCGCGCCGAGAGTTTTTGCCGCATCGGCGTTTGTCAGGAGGTCGACGCGGCGAGCAATACGTGCAAGGTCAGTCACGGAGGATTGCTCACGCCGGCCATCAAGTTCTTCAACCCGAGCGCCGGCGCCCAGAGCGAATCGCGGATACCCAGCGTGGGCGAGCAGTGTCTGCTGTTCAACTACGGCAGTGGCGAAAGCGGTGCACAAAGCGTGGCGTTGTTCGGCCTGAACAGTGACCGCTTTCCACCCGCAGCGACGATCCCCACGCTGACGCGACGGGTGCATGTCGATGGCAGCGAAAGCGGCTACGACGACGCTTCTCACACCCTGCACTGGCAAAACGGCCCGGCCGCGTTCAGCGGTTCTCGCGAAGCGCTGGAACTGAGTATCGGCCCGGCGCGGCTGGCGATGACACCGCAAGCGATCACCCTGCAACTGGGCGCCACCGGCCTGACCATCGACGCCTCGGGCGTGCACTTCAGCGGCCCGCTGGTGGATCACCAGGGTCGCGTCATCAGCCCCTGAATCAAGAGCCTCCCATGATCGGAATCGATAGAGACACCGGGGCCACGGTCGACGACTGGCTGCAATTCGTGCAGCGCGCGACACGAGCCCTGACCACGCCGCTGGGCACCCGGCAAAAAAGGCCCCTTTATGGTTCGTTGATCCCCACGCTGCTGGGGCAAAACCTCGGCGATGACATTCTGCTTCTGGCCCAGAGCCACGCCGCGCAGGCGTTCTACAACCCGCAGAACGGCATCGGCGATTTCCAGCCCGGCGTGATCGTCGCCACCCGACAGGGCGCCGGCCTGCTGCTGCGTTTCGCCGGCACCTGGAAAAACCGCCAACAGACTTTCGAGATCGTGACATGAGCATGTTGATCCCTGGCCAGAACCAACTGGCCGAACCTTCGCTGATCAAGGTCGAGGCCTTCGAGGATTTGCTGGCCGAGTTCAAGACCTTCGTCCTGGAATACGTCGGATCCCGTTCGGCGCAGAGCGCTGCGAAACTCAAGACCAGCCTGGAAAACGAAAGCGAACTGCTGACGATGGCGCTCGAAGCATTTTGCGTTCGCCTGCAAACCCACGAACGCAAATACAACGCCCGCATCAAGCAGATGCTGGCTTGGTGGGCCACCGGCAGTAACCTCGATGCGCGCCTGGCGGACATGGGCCTGGAGCGACAGTTGCTCGACCCGGGCGACCCGGCGGCATTCCCGCCGGTGCCGGCGATTTACGAAAGCGACGATGACGCCCGGCTGCGCTATTACCTGGCGCCCCATGCGCCGGCGGCGGGTTCGCGGATGCAGTACCGCCGCGAAGTCTTCACCCTCGGTGAACGGCCGACGGTGAAAGTCGAGTCCACTGATGCCGGTGTCGTCGACGTCACCTACACATTCGCCCCGGACGGCCTCGCCGCGCAGGTCAAGGATGGCAACGGTCGTCGCACCGCACCCGGAGAAGTGCAGGTGACTGTGCTGTCCCGCGAGGCCGACGGCGCACCGTCCGCCGCACTGCTCGACGGCGTGCGTCGACACTTTGCCCGGCCCGACGTCTGCCCGGAAACCGACAAGGTCACCGTCAAGGGCGCCGAGATTCAGCGCTACAAAATCCGCGTCGTGGCGAAGATCAATTCGGGCCCGGATTCGGGCCTGACCCAAGTCGCCGCCGAGCAACATCTGCAAGCCTATGCCGACAGCTGTCATCGCCTGGAAGGCCGGGTCGATCCGAGCTGGATCGACTACACGCTGCACAGCGCCGGCGCCGTGCAGTTGCAGATTCTTGAACCGCTGACACCCATCGTGTGCAGCGCGTTTCAAGCGCCGTACTGCACGGCGGTCGAGGTCGAGGTGCAGACGCTATGACGGACCAGACACCGCGTCCGACCCTGCTGCCGGCCAACAGCTCGGCGCTGGAACGGGCGCTCGACATCGGTTTCGGCACCTTGCTTGACCGCATCGTGCCGCCGTTTCCCGAACTGATGAACCCGAGCGAAACACCCGTCGCGTTCCTGCCGTATCTCGCAGCGGATCGTGGCGTGGCCGAATGGAGCACTGACGCACCGGAGGCGGAAAAGCGCCTGACCGTCGAACTGGCCTGGCCCACGGCGCGTCAGGCCGGCACTCGCAAGGCGCTGGAAAACGCTGCCAAGGGGTTGCAACTGAGGCCGGAAGTCCGCGCCTGGTACGAGACGACACCGCCCGGCGAACCCTACAGCTTTTCCGTGCGGGCCTTCACTGAACAACCCTACAGCGAAGCCATTGACGCCCGTCTCGACCGACGCCTGGCCGATGCCAAGAGCGAGCGGGACGTGCTGTCGGTGTCGGTCGGCCTCAGCGCCTTCGGCTCTCATGTGATCGGCGCCGCGACCTTCTGCGGCGAACTGACCACGGTCTATCCGGTGTTCCTCGAAGGCCTCGAAACCTCCGGTGAAGCCTTCATGGCGGCCGCTCTGTACACCGTAGAAACATCCACTATTTATCCTCAGGGGGCCTGAATGGCTGACTATTACACCCTGCTCACCAACGCAGGGATTGCCTACGAAACCGCCTGCAAGGCGGCGGGCGTACCAATCAAGCTGACGCAGATTTCCGTCGGCGACGGCGGCGGCGCGGTCTACAACCCGGCCGCGACCGCTACCGCGCTGAAACGCGAAGTCTGGCGCGGACCGCTCAATGCGCTGTTCCAGGACGAGAAAAATCCGAGCTGGCTGCTCGCCGAGGTCACCATCCCGCCGGATGTCGGCGGCTGGTATGTACGTGAAGCGGGGCTGTGGACCGACACCGGCATTCTCTACGCCATCGTCAAATACCCGGAGTCGTTCAAACCGGTGCTGGCCACCTCCGGCTCGGGCAAAGAGTTCTACATCCGCTCTATTTTCGAGACCAGCAATGCCTCGCTGGTGACGCTGTTGATTGACGACACGGTGGTCAAGGCCACCCGCGCCTGGGTCATGAGCTACCTCGCCGAAGAACTCGGCAAACTCGATGGCAAGCAATCGGTGCGCGTCGCCGCCACCGCCAACGTGGTATTGAACGGTGCGCAGCAGATCGACGGTGTGGCAGTGATTGCCGGTGATCGCGTGCTGCTGCCGAACCAGACCCTGGCCAAAGACAACGGTCTGTGGGTCGTGGCCAACGGTGACTGGGTGCGGGCCAACGATGCCAACGTCAGCGCCAAGGTCACCCCTGGCCTGACGGTGATGGTGGAAGAGGGCACGCTCAACGGTGATTCGCTGTGGCACCTGACCACCAACGCGCCGATCACTCTCGGCACTACTGCGCTGACATTCAAGATGCTGGCCGGGCGCACCGGGATTGCCGCCGGGACTTACAAGAGTCTGAGCGTCGACGAATATGGCCGTGCGACGGCCGGCTCGAATCCCGACACGCTGGCCGGGTTCGGCATTAAGGACTCCTACACCAAGGCTGAAGTCGAAGCGCTGATTGCCAAGGCCTCGGCGTTGCCGGTGGGGTCGATCGTGGCGTTCCCTGTCGATACACCGCCACCGGGTTTCCTGGAGCTGGACAACAGCGTCAAGAGCAGCGCGACTTACCCGGACTTGAGCGCCTATCTGGGTGGCAAGTTCAACAAGGGCGATGAGGGTGTCGGGAATTTCCGGTTGCCGGAGGCGCGTGGGGAATTCTTGCGGGGTTGGGATCATGGGCGTGGGGTGGATGCGGGGCGCGGTCTCGGCAGCTTTCAGGCAGACGATTTCAAGTCCCACAACCATCCTCCAAGTACCAATCGCCCTGGCTTCATGAGTAACGAATTTCCTGTTATTCAGGCATACCACGGCACTAACTCTTCGGGTACGCCATCGTATTCCGGAGAAGGGCAACAGATGGCCGCTACCGGCGTACGCGGTGGTAGCGAAACTCGCCCACGCAACATCACCGTCATGTGGTGCATCAAAGCGTGGAATGCTCCGGTCAATCAGGGAAACATTGATGTAGCGGCACTGGTCAAGGAAGTTTCCCGTTTGGGATCTGCCGTTCCGGTGGGTGCTGTCATGGCGTTTCCGACGGGTATTGTGCCGCCCGGTTTTCTTGAGCTGGATGGTAGTGTGCAGAGCACTGCGACCTATCCTGATCTCGCCGCGTACCTGGGCACAACGTTCAGCAAGGGAGATGAGGGCTCCGGTAATTTCCGCTTGCCGGAGTCTCGTGGTGAGTTTCTGCGCGGCTGGGATCATGGGCGTGGGGTGGATGCCGGTCGGGCGATGGGTAGCTATCAGGCAGATGAGTTCAAATCTCACACCCATACCTTCTCGGCACCGACCTCCATTACGGCTTCTGGTGGTTCCTCCGGGATCATTCTTTCTGCAACGGGCACGCCTAACTGGTCTACGACGAATACAGGCGGGAGTGAAACCCGCCCGCGCAACCTGGCGGTGATGTGGTGCATCAAGGCCTGGAGCGCACCGGTCAATCAGGGAACGATTGATATCGCCTCGCTTGAGCAGCGAGTGATTAAAAACGAGTTTGGCCGCCTTCTGAATATTCAGAAATTCACGGATAACGGCACCTACATTCCGACGCTGGGGATGAAGAAGGTTCGGATTCGGATTGCGGGTGGCGGCGGAGGCTCGGGAGGTGCATCGGCGACGACTTCGGCCCAGACTTCTGCTTCTGGCGGTGGGGCGGCGGGGAGCTATGCGGAGGCTTTGCTGACAGCGGCGGACATTGGCATGAGCCAGCCGGTCATTGTTGGGGCTGGCGGGGCTGGCGGCACGGCTTCGGGAACCACCGGAACCGGTGGCGGCACGGGGGGCGCGACTTCGGTAGGGGCATTGCTGTCCGCACCTGGTGGTTTCGGTTCAATCTTCGCCATCGCGATAGCGGGTGGAGCGTATGGGTTGATGGTGAGCGGCTATCCGGGCGCGCCCGCATCAGGGGGGAATCTAGTCAGCATGGCAGGCGCTCCAGGTTACCCCGGCATCGCTGTGAATTCGTCGACGTTGGCGGGGCATGGTGGTAGCGGCCCGCTGGGTTCTGGCGGGCTCGGCACTGGTACCAACGGGGCGATTTCGCCTGGTATTGGTTATGGCGCGGGCGCTGGCGGCGTCGCCGTCGGCCCATCTTTGCCCGCGCGGAACGGCTCGTCGGGCGCCGGCGGTATTGTTATTTTCGAGGAATACGCCTGATGAAGAAGTACGCACTCCTGTACATGGGCAAGGCTGCCCAGCTGTTCGAAACCGACGGCGACATAAAGACAATGTTTCACCCGGACTTGATCTGGATCGAGTGCCCCAGCGATGTCGAGGAAGGCTGGCTGTACGACGGCGAGCAGTTTGCACCGCCGGGGGTTCCGGTCGTGTCGCTGGATGAACTCAAGGCGTCCGTGGCGGCTGAGCGCTTTATACGTGAGGGCGTCGGCATCGTCGTGGACGGCCTGAAAATCGAAACGACTCGCGACAGCCAGGCACTGATCGCCAGTACCGGCCTGTCGGCTGTCCTTGATCCGGAATACCGCTGCAATTTCAAGACGGTGACCGGTTTTGTCGAGATCGGCGCTGCGCAGATCATCGATATCGCGAAGGCAGTACGGGCGCATGTACAGGCCTGTTTTGACCGCGAATTGACGTTGTTACGCTCAATCGAGGCAGGCGAGTACCACGACGAAATGCTTGCCGAGGGTTGGCCAGACTCATCGTCTATCCCTACTGCTGATCTCAAATAAACGCCCCGTACATCGGGGCGTTTTCTTGTCTGCCCAATACATTCAACACCCGCAAATCCCCTCCCAACGAGGGGCTTTCCCGTTTATGGAGAAACGAAAAATGGCAACCCGCCAAACCTACACCGTGCTCGTCCCATTCCCCACCGGCGGTGGGCACTGGTCGAGTGTCGGCCAGGAACTCGATCTGCTCGATGTCGAGGCCAGTGCCCTGCACAGCGCCGGTCGACTGGAACTGAAAACACCTACCACCAAGGCCGTCAAGGCCGCTGCCAAGAAGGCTGACTGAATATGGCTGAGGTTCTGAACTTCGAGCACAACGGCATTACTGTCAATGCCACCGAATCCCCCGAGGCCATGGGTGGCCTGGGTGACAACGTCATCGGTCTGGTCGGCACCGCGCCGAAAGCCGATCCGCTGATTCCGCGCAATGCACCGTTTCGCATCAACAGCTTCACCACCCACGCGCTGCTCGATCCGACCGGCTCGGAAGAGGGCACCCTGTACCACGCCGTTTACCAGATCCTGAAAGTGGTCAAGGTGCCGGTGTACGTGGTGATCGTCGAGGCGGGCGCGACCCCGGCCGACACCGTCAACGCGGTGATCGGCGGCATCGAGCCAGCCACCGGCCGCAAACTCGGTCTGGCCGCACTGGGCAGCGTCCCGGAAGACCTGACCATCATTGGTGCGCCGGGCTTCACCGGCACCAAAGCGGTAGCCAGCGAGTTCGCCTCGTTCGGCAAGCGCATCAAGGCCCGTGTGGTGCTGGACGGCAAGGACGCTTCGGTTGCCGACCAGGTGACCTACAGCCAGGAACTGGGCGGCGCGGATCTGGGTTTCGACCGTTGCCTGGTGGTGCACAACATGCCCGCCGTGTATTCGAAAGCGGCGAAGAAAAACGTCTTCCTCGCACCTTCCAGTCTGGCGATTGCCGCGCTGGCCAAGGTCAAGCAATGGGAAAGCCCGGGCAATCAGGTGACCTACGCCGAAGACGTGTCGCGGGTCGTTGAATACAACATCCTCGACACCTCCACCGAAGGCGATCTGCTCAACCGCTACGGTGTCAGCTACTACGCCCGCACCGTGCTGGGCGGCTTCTCGCTGCTGGGCAACCGCTCGATCACCGGCAAGTTCATCAGCTACGTCGGTCTGGAAGACGCCATCAGCCGCAAGCTGGTGAAGGCCGGCCAGAAGGCCATGGCCAAGAACCTGACCAAGTCGTTCATGGATCAGGAAGTCAAACGCATCAACGACTGGCTGCAGACCCTGGTCGCCGACGAAACCATTCCTGGCGGCAGCGTGTACCTGCACCCGGAACTCAACAGCGTCGAGAAGTACAAGAACGGCACCTGGTACGTGGTCATCGACTACGGCCGCTACGCGCCGAACGAACACATGGTTTATCAACTCAACGCCCGCGATGAAATCATCGAGCAGTTCCTGGAGGACGTTCTCTAATGTTTACCAACCGCGTAAGACAGGCCATCGCGGCCACTCTGCAAGGCCTGCCGCTGTCGGCGACCGTGGAGGAATTCACTCCGCCGAAAATCGATTTCGACATGGAAAACATGACGGGCGGGCGCTTCATCGTCGAGGAAATGGCCAAGAGCGCCAAACCATTGAATGCGCAAATCAAGCTGCAGGGCACTGGCGCCGAAGTGTTGCTCGCCATGGGTGTGAAACTCGGCGACGACATTCTGCTGAACGTGCGTGAAGCCGGTCAGGACCAGGACGGCAACACCTGGTTCACCTATCACACCATCGGCGGCAAGCTCAAAACCATGGGTGAAGACGCCATCAAAATGGGCGGCAAGGCCCTGACGACGTTGGACTTTTCCTGCCGCACCTACAACCGCCTGGAAAACGGCGTGCCAGTGATCGACATCGACGTGCGCACCCAGAAGTTCGTACTCAACGGCGTCGACATCCTCGGTGATGCCCGTCGTGCGGTGCTGATGCCGTAAGACTCGGCCAGAAAGGCAACAACCCACCCTGTGGGAGCGAGCCTGCTCGCGATGAGGCCATCACATTCAAATTCAATGTTGACTGACCCGCCGCCATCGCCAGCAGGCTGGCTCCCACAGGTTGTACTCAAGAACACCCAAGGAATTCCTTTCATGTCGTGGATGCCACCCAAGCATGACCTGCTGTCACCGATCACCGGTGACGACGGCTCGCAGATCGAATCGATCCAGCTCAAGCCCCTGTTCTACGCCGCCCAGAAAGAAGCGCTGGAGCGCGCTGGCGACGATGAAGATGATCAGTTCTTCGAACTGGCGCTGCTGGCCACCGGCCTGTCGGTCAAGGAACTCGATCAGCTCAAGCGCCCGGACTACGTAACCATTGCGCAATACGTGCACGAGATGTCGACCCGTCCGGCGTCGCACTTTCTCGACCAGGTCGAAGACGTCGAAAAGTCCGACGATCCCGACCAGGTGCAACTGCTGCAACCGCTCGCCGTCACCGGCCGCACCGTGACCTCGCTGAGCCTGGAAATGCCGGCGCTGCGGGCCACCAAAGTGATGAAGAAACTGAAAACGGCCAAGGAACGCGCCGAGTTCATCACCGCCCATTGCACCGGCCTGATGATCCCCGATCTGGCCCTGATGAGCGTCCCGGACTGGACGCAATTGCAGGTGCGCATCGACGATTTTTTAAACCAGCCGGCGGCCTTCTTTCAGAACGCGACATCGAAGTAATCCTCGATATCGTGCCGCTCATTTACCCGGTAAGTGAGGCGGAAATTCTGGAGTGGGACGCCGAAAAGGCGTTGCGCCGCTACGACATAGCGATCACTCGCCTTGGCGTGAAAAAGGAGTAGAGCGGCATGGCAGAGAGCACATTTGCGCTCATGAATGCCGGTGACAGCGCCGGCGCAGGATTTGGCAGTATCCCGCTGAGCACTGCCTCGCTGAATGCAACTGCCGGGCAACTTGTCATGGAGCAGACCAGCGGTCTGCGCCAGGCATTGCTGACAGCCAGCGGAAAAATCGTACTGCTGACGACGGCAATCGAAGCATTGAGCGTGACCCTGGCCGCCTTGCGTGCGTTGCCACAGGCAGCGAATGCCGGAGCGAAGAGTGAGTCGGCCGGAGGACAAAAAACACCGGAAAAATCTTCCGCTGGGCCTGAGCTTCCCGAGACGCGCAAAGCAGCGATGGCGATGGATTCGGCGGCGGCCACGCTTGCGAGTGTGGCGCAGCTCTCCCGCAATGACGGGAAGGACATGGCACTCACGAGCCTGAAAATGGCCAGTGCCACTTTGGTGGCTGCCGGAGGCACGACCGGGGTCGAACTGGTCAGGATTGAAACCCTGGCAGCCAAGGCAGGAATCGGCAGCGAGGCGGTAGACGCCGAGGGAAAGAAACGTGAGTTGCTGACTTTTGCCAGCGATGCGGCCATCACTGCATCGGCCTTCAAGGTTACGGGGCTGGAAGCCGGAGAAATGTTGAAGGTCTGGCGCACCTCGATGAAGCTCTCGCGGGATCAAGCCCTTGATCTGGCGGACGCGGCCAATCATCTCGGCAAAATGCCCGGAGATGTGCAGACAGCGGATATTGGTTCTGTTCTGCAGCAGTCGGGCGAGGCGGCAATCAGCGCAGGCTTGCAACCTGAACAGGCGGCGGCGTTGACGGCGGCGTTGCTCAACAGCGGCGCGAAAAAAGACGATGCCGGCAATGCGCTGAAGAACATTTCCAGTGCACTGGGCAAGGGCGATCAAGCATCCATGGCCGAGAAAGGTGCCTGGAAGCAGTTGGGCCTGGATCCCAAGGCAGTGGCCGAAGCCATGCGTGATCCTGACAAACAGAATGCCCAAGGCGCCGTGCTATCGGTGCTTGCGGCGCTGAATGCCAGACCGGTGGAACAACGCTCCACACTGGCCCGGACCTTGTTCGCGGACAGTGGAGAGGCCGCGTTGTCGCTGTCCCAGGATCTGGGCAAGGTGAATGAAGCCTTTTACCTCGTGAGCGACAAAAGCCAATACGCGACATCGAAGCTGGGTGATAAAAGCTCGGTGAGGCAGTCCGCACTGGCACTTGCCGAGACTCAGCAGGGGCAGTGGAACATCAAGAATGCCCGTGAGGAACGTTTGTCGGTCGCCAAAGGCAATGCACTGGCGCCGGATATCGAAAAACCCGGTCAGAGCCATTCGATAGACACGCTGAGTGATCTGGCCGAAACCTACCCGAAAACCACGGGGGCCGTTCTGACGGCGACGGCCTGGATCAAACCGGTGTTCGACGCCGTGACCGATGCGGTGGGCGGGGAGTTGAAAGACCGGGGAGGCAAATGGATCGTTGATAAAGCTGCCAGTTACCTTCCCGGTCGTTCAAAGCTTGGCTTGTCTGCAGCAACCTCTGCGACGGCCGTGGCTGAAACTCAGGGCCTGGCTCTGGCCGGTCGCAGTGCCGGCGCTGGCAACGGTCTGAAAATACTCGAACAGACTGCAAGGGTTGCTGTTCCGCGACTGGAACCTGTGCTCGCATCGGTGCAGCCGGCCTCGCGCTGGATGCCTTGGCAGGCGAAGGCGGCGATGGGGGCTTCGGCTGTCGCCGCAGGTATTGCCAGCGGTGACAAACAGCAGATCGGCAAGGGGCTCGGTGAAGCAGGTGGCGCCTGGGCCGGCGCGGTCGCCGGCAGCTCGATCGGCGCCTCCATCGGAAGTGTGGGGCTGGCGCCGGGCATTGCACTTGGCGGTCTGATTGGCGGACTGGTCGGGGGATGGCTGGGCGCTGAAGGAGGAGGCTTTTTAGGTGAGAAACTCATGTCCACCGCGCCGGACAAACTCGCCCCTCCTGCCGAAGTCGCCAAAGACCTCTCTGGCGCACAGACGCAGAACCAGCAGGTTTCCTTCGCTCCGACCATCCAGGTCTCTTGTCCTGCCCCTGACACTGCCCAACAGATTCAATCGATTATCGAGCAACAGCTGTCCGGCCAGTTCCACGGCCAATTCATGCCGCTGCTGACGGGTAACCCACTCGGGACGCGTCGCGACGCAGCCCTGACCGACGGAGCCGGCACATGAAACAACAAATGGCACTGGGCAGTTTCATCTTCGGTCTGTCCCGGGATTTTGCGTACAGCACGCTGGCGCGAAAGTCCGATGGCGGCTGGACGGAACTGCCGATCCTGACGAGCAAACCCAAGTCCCACCAGACCGGGCAGAAGCCCGAAACCCTGACCATCTCCGGTACCTCGATGTACGCCGTGGCGATGAACCGGCTCGACGAGCTGCGTGGGCTGCAGGCACTGAGATCGCCACTGCCGTTGATTGACGGCGTCGGTCGCAATTGGGGCCTGTGGCGGATAAACAGCATCCAGGAGAACCAGAGCGAGGTCATCGACGATGGCACTGCGATGGTCATCAAGTGGGTCATCGAACTGGCGGAGTTCAACAATGCGTAAGGTACGAAGCATGGCCGGCGATTCGGTGAATCTGTTGCTGTACCGCGAAACCGGTCGCAGCGATGACGCCGCCGAAGACGCCCTGTGGCAGCTCAACCCGACGCTGGCCGAACACGGCCCGGTGCTGCCTGCGGGCGTCTGGGTGGTGCTGCCGGAGCTCGACTCGAAACCCGCCGCAATCAAACCGGTTTCGGCCTGGGATTAAGGAGGCTGCATGGCACAGGGATTCACCCCGGTCGTGGAAATCTACGGGGCCAACGCGGCGCTGCTCAACCAGCGCCTGATCAGTTGGGAGCACGTCGATGCCGCCGGTATCGAGTCTGATCAGCTGACACTGACGGTCGATCTGGAAGGGCTTGAAGGCCTGCCAAAACTGGGTGGAAAAATCGGTCTTCGGGTTGGCTATCTTGAGTCGGGAATGGTCGATAAGGGCCAGTTCAAAGTGACGCGCCTGACACCGACCCTGTTCCCGTTTCGTCTTACGCTGGTCGCCACCGCGGCACCGTTCAGTGCCGCCGACGAGACCGGTTTCAAGCAGAGGCGCTCCGCCAGTCATGGCCCGACCACCCTGGGTGCACTGTTTCGTGAACTGGTTTCACGCCACGGTTTTTCACCCAGGGTCGCACCCGATCTGGCGTTGATCAGGATCGATCACATCGACCAGTCCAACGAAACCGACATGGGTTTCCTGACGCGTCTGGCGAAGAAGTACAAGGTGATCGCCAAACCGGTGGGCGAGTTGTATGTGCTGGCACGGCCCGGTCAGGTGAAAACACTGTCGGGCAAGGTACTGGCGGACGTGCGTCTGTCGTTGACCGAGAACAATCGCCCCGGCGATCACGCGTTCATCGGCGCTACCCTTGAAGAGACCGCCCGCGCGCAGGCAAAGGGTTGCAAGACGAGTTTCTGGGATAACGCCAAAGGTGTGATGCGTGAGGTGCTGACTGGCGAGGCGCCCTACAAGACCTTGCGCCAGACTTGCCAGAGCGAGGAGGAGGCCAGGGCTGTCGGTGAGGGCGAAGTGCGCAAGATGCTGCGGGAAAAGTACAAGGTGAAGATCACCTGCCCGGGCAATCCGCTGTTGTCTGCCGAAGGCCTGCTGTTGCTCGACGAGACCTGGCCGGACTTCCTGCGCGGTCGCTGGTCGATCGAAAAAGTGACTGCCAGCGGCAAGCGCGATGAAAGCTATCGCTGTGTCATCGAAGCCACGAGCCTCGATCCAAAAGCCTGATCGTTCAGGCATTCCCAGCCAAAAATCACTCTGGAACGCTCCCATGAAGATCTCCCCGATCCTCACGCAGCTGCGTGCGCAATGCCCAGGCCTTGCCGGCCATATCGCGACAGGCGTCGACCTGGCGCTGCTGCAAGGCAACCCGAATCTGCCGACACCGTCGGCCCATGTTTTACCGCTGGCCGACCTGGCCGGCGCCAGCACCGCACAGAACTCCGCCAGCCAGCCGATCCGTGACCGCTTCGAAATCATCCTGGTGCTCGACACCACGGATGCCACAAAAGCGCTGGATCTGTTGCACGACCTGCGCGCCGAACTGTGGCGTGCACTGGTGGGCTTCAAGCCCGGTTCCGACTACAGCGCCATCGTTTATGACGGCGGCGAAGCGCTCTCGATCAACAGCAGCCGAGCTTTCTACCGGCTGCGCTTTTTTGCCGAGTTCCAGCTGGGCCGCAATCTGCCAAGTCAGCCTGCGGAGAGTTGGCACGAACGCGAACTGGACGGTTTGTCGTCCTTTACCGGGGTCACCGTGCGGGTCGATGCGATCGACCCGGCCGACCCCAACCTGAAACACCCCGGCCCTGACGGGCGCGTGGAAATGACTTTCTCTGGAGACGTAACCCCATGAGCAACCGCATCACCGTAGTGCCGGCCGCCGGCCGTGCCGTGCCGGACCCGGAAGCCGGCGACCTGCTGCCCCTGGAGGGCCGTGAAGTGCTGGACAGCGCCTGGTGGCGCCGACGTCTGGCCGACGGCGATATCACCCTCAAAACCGCAACAGCCAAACAAAAGGGAGCCAAATAATGGCGATCGGATTCAGCAACATCCCCGCGGACATTCGTGTACCGCTGTTCTATGCCGAAATGGACAACTCGGCCGCCAATAGCGCGTCCTCGTCCATGCGCCGCCTGATCGTGGCGCAGGTCAACGACAACATCGCCCCGAGCGAAACCGGCAAACTGGTGCTGGTTTCCAGCGTGGCACTGGCCAAGAGCATTGGTGGCCAGGGTTCGATGCTGGCGTCGATGTACGAGACTTTCCGCAAGGCCGACCCGATCGGTGAGATCTGGTGCCTGCCGCTGCACAACGCCACCGGCGCCATCGCCAAGGGCGTGCTGACCCTGACCGGCACCGCGACTCAGGCCGGTGTGCTCAACCTGTATGTCGGCGGCGTGCGTGTGCAGGCCAACGTGGTCAACGGTGCCACTGCAGCCCAGGCGGCCACCGCCCTGGCGCAGAAAATCAATGCCACCGCCGATCTGCCGGTGAGCGCAGCTGCCGCTGAAGGTGTTGTCACCCTGAATGCCAAATGGACCGGCGAAAGCGGCAACGACATCAGCCTGCAATTCAACCGCCTGGGCAAGAGCAACGGCGAAGAAACCCCGGCAGGCCTGACTACCGCCGTCACTGCCATGACCGGTGGCGTCGGTGTACCGGATCAAGTGGCTGCCGTTGCGGCACTGGGCGATGAGCCGTTCGAATTCATCGCGCTGCCATGGTCCGACCTGGCCACCCTTAACACCTGGCAGGCGGTGATGGACGACAGCACCGGTCGCTGGTCCTGGGCCAAGCAACTGTTCGGTCACGTCTACAGTGCCAAGCGCGGAACTGTCGGCACTCTGGTGGCCGCCGGTCAGGCGCGCAACGACCAGCACATGACCATTCAGGCGCTGGAGCCGGGCGTTCCGCAACCGGTGTGGGTACAAGCTGCGGCACTGGCTGCACGCACTGCGGTGTTCATCTCCGCCGACGCCAGCCGTCCGACCCAGAGCGGCAGCCTGCCGGGCGTCGATCCGGCACCGGCGAGCGAGCGCTTCACCCTGACCGAGCGTCAGTCGCTGCTCAACTACGGCATCGCCACCGCGTATTACGAAGGCGGCTACGTGCGCATCCAGCGCTCGATCACCACCTACCAGAAGAACGCTTACGGCCAGGCCGACAATTCGTACCTGGACAGCGAAACCATGCACCAGTCGGCGTACATCGTGCGTCGTCTGCAAAGCGTGATCACCAGCAAGTACGGTCGCCACAAACTGGCTTCCGACGGCACGCGCTTCGGCGCCGGTCAGCCGATCGTCACCCCGGCGACCATTCGTGGTGAGCTGATCGCCCAGTACGCCAAGCTCGAACTCGAAGGCCACGTGGAAAACGCCGAGCTGTTCGCCGAGCACCTGATCGTCGAGCGTGACGTGCAGGACCCGAGCCGCGTGAACGTGCTGTTCCCGCCTGATTACATCAACGGTCTGCGCGTGTTCGCACTGCTCAACCAGTTCCGTCTGCAGTACGACGACGTCGCCTGATCGGCCCGTTTGAATCTGTGAATCCAGCCCACCTTGCGTGGGCTTTTTATTTGAAGGGAGTAACACCATGGGTCAACTGATTGCAGGCACCTGCTACGTCAAGGTCGACGGTGCACAACTGACTATCAACGGCGGCTGCGAAGCCCCGCTGATGGCCGTCAAACGCGAAACCGTCGTGCCGGGTTTCTACAAGGAGACCGACATCGCGCCGTCGTTCAAGGTGACTGCGCTGCACACCGCCGACTTCCCGCTGAAGAAGCTGATCGAAGGCACCGACATCACCGTCACTTGCGAATTCAGCAACGGCAAAGTCTACGTACTGGCCGGTGCCTACCTGGTCGAAGAGCCAGTCTCCAAGGGCGATGACGCCACCATCGAACTGAAATTCGAAGGCATCAAGGGGACCTGGCAATGAGCGGCGCCGTGAAGCTTCAAGTTGCGATCGAAGCTCACGGCGAGCCTCTGACCGAACTCGTCCTGCGCCGTCCGACGGTGCAGGAGGTACGAGCGATCAAGGCGCTGCCGTACAAGATCGACAAGAGCGAAGAAGTCAGCCTCGACATGGACGTGGCGGCCAAATACATCGCCGTGTGCGCCGGCATTCCGCCGTCGTCGGTCAATCAGCTGGACCTGGCTGACCTCAACGCGCTGAGCTGGGCCGTTGCGAGTTTTTTCATGAGTGCGGCGTCGGAGCCATCACCGACCTGATCGCGGTCGCCTATGACCTGGCCTGGTTCTGGAAGGTTGACCCCGAACAGATGATGGCCAGGCCACTGGATGTGCTTCGCGAATCGCTGGAGCACGCGCAACGGATTAATGCGATGCAGCAGGTGCAGTGATGGCAGAAGAAACCAAAGCTAAAGCGTCGGTGCTGCTGACCGGCATCGACGAACTGTCACCCAAACTCGGTGCCCTGCGAGTGAAGGTCGACGACTTCAGGAAAAACCTCGAGCAGACCGGCCTTGGCAAACTGGACATCAGCGGTCTGTTCAAGGGCGGCAGCGTGATCACGCCGTTCGTGGACGGCATCAAATCCGCCGCCGCCTTTCAGGGCAAGCTGAGTGAGGTCGGCGAGACGGCGAAAACCGTCGACCTGCCTGCCACGCCAAAGGCTGCGGCACAAAACATGAACGTGTTCAGTGCGTCCATGGAAAAGGTGTCCGCTGCGGTGGACGCCGCACTGGTGCCGGCAGTGGGCGCCTTGGTGGTCGGGCTGGAGCCGGTGCTGACCCAGGTCGGCAGCCTGCTCGCCGACAACCCGAAACTGGTCGAAGGCCTGGCGGCGGGAGCGATTGCGTTTTCCGCCATGCAAACCGCCGTCACCGGAATGACCCAGGTGATGGACGTCATGAGCATGGTGCTCAAGACCAACCCGATCATGCTGATCGCCATGGGCATTGCCGTGGCGGCCGGGTTGATCGTGGCCAACTGGACACCGATATCCGCGTTCTTCACCGGAATGTGGGAGGGCGTGAAAAACGCCGGAGCCAGTGCAATGGCGACGTTGCGCTCGGTACTCGACTGGAGGCCGCTGGCAACAATGGCGGCGTTGTGGGAACCGGTCACCGGTTTTTTCTCCGGAATCCGGGACAAGGTCAAAGCGGTCACCGCTCCGCTGATCGACTTCTTCAAAACGATTTTCTCGTGGTCGCCTGCGGGTCTGATCCTGGAAAACTGGGGGCCGTTGACCGGTCTGTTTTCAGCGATCTGGGAGCTGCTCAAGGCCTTGAGTGTGCCGGTGATGGCGTTCCTCAAGGGGCTGTTCGACTGGACGCCGCTGGGGATGATCATCAACAACTGGGGCGCGATCACCGGTTTCTTCGCCTCGATCTGGGCCGCGTTGCAACCAGCGGCGCAAGCCATCAAGGACTTCTTCGGCACGCTGTTCGACTATTCCCCGTTGGGGATGCTCGTCAACAACTGGGGCAGCGTCGTGACCTTTTTCGAACCAGTCTGGGCCGCGCTGCAAGCGTCGGCGCAACAGATCAAAAGCTTCTTCCAGAGCCTGTTCGAATGGTCGCCGCTGGAGCAGATCGCGCAGTACTGGCAGCCGATCAGCGAAGTGTTTTCGGCGCTGTGGGGCGTGGTGCAGGCATTGGCCGCGCCGGTGCTGGAGTTCCTGCACAACATGTTCGAATGGACACCGTTGGGGCAGATCATCAAGAACTGGGGCCCGATCACCGAATGGTTCGGCGAGCTGTGGCAAAAGCTGCAAACCGTCATCGCACCGATCAAGGAACTGTTCGATGGCGGCTTCGCCGGGCTGATCGCCAGGGTCACCGGCAAGGTCGAAACCCTGACCCAGGCACAGCGCCAGACCAATGCCGAAGGCAAGGGCGAACTGGCACCGGCCTTCTTCGGCGCCAGTCCGAAAACCGAGGGCGGCAGTGCGTTGCAGGGTGGTTCCTTGCCGCAATCCTCCAGCGCCCTGATCCAGCAAAGCGCCGCCAACAACCGCACGCAACTCGAAGGCGGCCTGACGGTGCGCTTCGAAAACGCGCCGGCGGGGCTGCGCACCGATCAACCGCAAACCAATCAACCGGGGCTGGCGCTCAGTTCGCGCATCGGCTATCGCTCGCTGTCGGCAGGAGGTTCCAATGAACTGGCGTGACCGTTTGTTGCCGGCATCCTTCCGGGGTGTCGGCTTCTGGATCGACCAGGCGAAAACCCCGGTCGGTCGCAAGGGACAGTTGCATGAGTATCCGCAACGGGACCTGCCGTTTTTCGAGGATCTGGGCCAGCAGGCCAAGACCCACGACCTGACGGCGTTTGTCATCGGTGCCGATTGCCTGGAGCAGCGTGACAAGCTGCTCCAGGCTTTGGAACAGGGCAGCGGCGAGCTGGTGCATCCATGGCTGGGCCGTCTGCAGGTCAAGGTCGGCGAGTGCGACATGACCCACACCCGCCAGGACGGCGGGATGGTGACCTTCACCCTGAAGTTCTACCCGGACCGGCCGCTGCCGTTTCCGACGGCGACAGTCAGTACGCAAAAAGTCCTGCTGATCAAGGCCGACAGCCTGCTCGGTTCGGCGGTGGCGCGTTTCGAACAGGCGATGACCCTGATCAAGGCGGCGCGGATCGGCATCGCCAATCTGCGCAACAGCCTCACCGGCGTATATGACGTGATCAAGGAGCAGCTCAAGCCGCTGATCGCGCAATACAAGCAGATCACCGAACTGGTCAGGGCCGTCAAGGAACTGCCCAAGGAGGTGGCGGCGGAGTTCAAGGGCTTGCTCGGCGATATCAAAGAGCTGAAGGCATTCGCGAAGGAGGGCTACCGTGGCGTGATTGCCGACGTGTCCCAACAGATCGAAGCCATCCGCAAGGCCGACGCACCGAAGATCACCACCGGCAAGGACACCACCGCTGCGGCGCAGGCCCTGGCCAATCTGGTGCAGGACACCCTGATCGTCAAAGCGGCGCAATGGGTTGCCTCGATGCCGGTGGCCTCGACGCCGGTCAAGCTGACCTCGACGCCGTCGCTGGACCAGCAATCGAAGCAGCCGGTCAGCCGTCAGGAAGTGCCGGTCACCGACGACTTGCAAGCGCTGCAGAAAGAACTGGTCGACGCGCTGCAAAAGGCTCAGGACAAGGCCGATCCCGCACACTATCAGGCCATCGCCGATGTGAAGGAAGCGCTGATCGCGCACCTCAAGGCTGTGGCTTCGTCCGGTGTGCGGCTGGTCAACAAAACCTTCCAGGAAACCTTTCCGGCCGTGGTCGTGGCGTACAAGCAGTTTGGCGACGCCACCCGCGTGACCGAGGTCATTCAGCGCAACGGCCTGTCCCACCCCGGCTTCTCACCCAACGAAGTCAAGGTTTCAGGGGAGTGAGCCATGAGCGATACAGACAATCGCGTCACGCTGACCGTTGGCGACATGGAATACGGTGGTTGGAAAAGTGTGGAGATCACCGCGGACCTGGAGCGCCAGTTCCGCACCTTCAAACTCGACATCACCTGGCAATGGCCGGGGCAGACCGTGGATCAGCGGATCAAGGCCGGTGACCCGTGCGAAGTGCGGATCGGCCAGGATCTGGTGCTCACCGGTTATGTGTTCAAGGCCCCGATCAGTTATGACGGGCGGCAGATCAGCCTGAGCATCGAAGGCAGTTCCAAGACCCAGGATCTGGTGGATTGTGCGGCGCGAAACATCCCCGGCCAATGGCAGGATCAGTCGCTGCTGAGCATCGTCCAGGCCCTGGCCATGGAGTATGCGTTGATGGTGGTCAACGAAATTCCCGAGACCGCACGCCTGAGCAAACACACGCTCGTGCCGGGTGAAACGGTGTTTCAGTCGATCGACCGTCTGCTCTCGCTGTACCGGGTGTTTTCCACCGATGACGCCGAAGGTCGGCTGGTACTGGCCAAACCGGGCAGCGGTGGCCGGGCCAGCGATGCACTGGAGCTGGGCAAGAACATTCTCTCGGCCAATGCGCCGATGGATTTCAGCCAGGTGTTTTCCGAATACCGGGTGATCGGCCAGCAAAAGGGCAACGACAAGAAGAGCGGGGCGGCGGTCAGCGAAGTGGAATCGACGGCGACCGACCTGAGCTTCAAGCGCCGGCGCACCACCGTCATCAACGAAGGCTCGCAACTGACGTTCGAACTGGCCCGGCAACGGGCGCAATGGGAGAGCGCCACGCGTATGGGCCGGGCACTGACCACCACCTATCAGGTGCAGGGCTGGCGTCAGTCCAACGGCGACTTGTGGCGTCACAACACGTTGGTGCGGGTCAAGGACCCGGTGCTCGGCTTCGATGAAGACATGCTGATTTCCAGGGTGACGTATTCGCTGTCGGCGCAAGGTTCGGTGACCACCCTGCAAGTCGCACCACCGCATACCTTCGATGCGAACCCGACGCCCCCGAAAAAGACCTGAGCCCGACACCGTCCTCCAAGGAAAACCCTATGAGCCTACTGACACGCCTGCTGGCGCGCGGCACTGTCGTGCTCGCCAGTTCGGCCTCCAAGCTGCAATCGCTGCAAATGCGCCTCACCGCCGGTGAAGTGAACGACGACATGGAGCACTTCGAGCCCTACGGCTTCACCAGCCATCCGCTGGCCGGCGCCGAGGGTGTCGTCACCTTTCTCGGCGGTGACCGTTCTCATGCCATCGCCCTGGTGGTCGCTGACCGCCGTTATCGCCTGCAATCGCTGGCGGCCGGCGAAGTGGCGATCTACACCGACGAGGGTGACAAGATCCACTTCAAGCGCGGGCGGATCATCGACATCGAAACCGCCACGCTCAACATCCGCGCCAGCACCGCCGTGAACGTCGAGACGCCGGTGATCAACCAGACCGGCAAGATCGTTTCCCAGGGCGACCAGTTGGCCGGCGGCATCAGCCAGATCAACCACGTGCATGGCGGCGTGCAGGGCGGCAGCGGCCAGACCGGCGTGCCGGCGGGAGGTCAGTGATGTTCATCAGTCAGAACCTCCATGCCGCGCTGACCCGTGCAGTGCTGATCAGCCTGTTCACCTGGCGCCGCGCCGCCGACGACGATGCCCTCGATGACGAGGAGCGTTACGGCTGGTGGGGCGACACCTTTCCCACCGTGGCCGACGACCGTATCGGCTCGCGGCTGTGGCTGCTGCGTCGGGTCAAGCTGACCCGGCAGACCCGGATGGACGCCGAGTTCTATGCCCGCGAAGCCCTGCAATGGCTGATCGACGACGGCCATTGCAGCGCCATCGACATCATCAGCGAACGCCTCGACGCCCAGCGCCTGAACCTGCGCACGGTCCTGACCCTGGCCGACGGCGAACGCCTGGACATCAACCCCGATAACAGTTGGCAGGTGATCTATGCCGTTTGAAACCCCTTCGCTGCCGGTGCTGATCAAGCGCACCCAAAGCGACCTGGCCGGCGATTCGCTGCGCCAGTCCGATGCGCAAGTCCTGGCCCGCACTGTCGGTGGTGCCGCTTACGGTCTGTATGGCTACCTTGACTGGATTGCCGAGCAGATCCTGCCCGACACCGCCGACGAATCGACCCTGGAACGCATCGCCGCGCTGCGCCTGAACCAGCCGCGCAAACCGGCGCAGGTCGCCACCGGCAGCGTCAGTTTTACCGCCACCGCAGGCGCGGTGCTGGACGTCGATACGCTGCTGCAATCGAGCGATGGGCGCACCTACAAAGTCACCGCCGCACGCACCACGGTCAACGGCAGCAACACCACCACCATCGCGGCGCTGGAGGCGGGCAGTCTCGGCAATGCCGATGCCGGGCTGGCGCTGACTCCGGTGCAGCCCGTGAGCGGCGTGGTCGGCAACAGTTTTGTCGTGCTTGCGCCGGGTCTCAGCGGCGGTGTGGCGCGGGAAAGCCTGGAATCGCTGCGTTCGCGGGTGATCCGCTCCTATCGCGTGATCCCCCACGGCGGTTCGGCCAGCGACTATGAAACCTGGGCGCTGGAAGTGCCGGGCGTAACGCGGGCCTGGTGCCGGGGAGGCCTGCTCGGGCCGGGCACGGTGACGGTATTCATCATGCGTGATGAAGATCCGCAACCGGTGCCCAACGACGAGCAACTGGCGCAAGTCCAAGACTACATCGAACCGCTGCGACCGGTGACAGCGCAAGTGCATGTGCAGCGACCGATTCAAGTGCCGGTGGTGTACCGCTTCAAGAGCGTCAACCCGGACACCACCGCCGTGCGCGCCGCCGTTGAAGCGCAACTGCGCGACCTGCACAACCGTGAAGCCGATCTCGGCGTGCCGTTGCTGATCAGCCATATCCGTGAAGCCATCAGCAGCGCTGGCGGTGAGTACGATCACACCTTGACCGCGCCGGCCGCTGATGTGCCTGCCGCTCAAAGCGAACTGCTCACCTTCGGAGGTTGCGTATGGGGGGCATAAGATCCGCCGCGCAATATCAGGCGCAGCTTCGCGCACTGCTGCCCAGCGGCCCGGCCTGGGACCCGGAGCGGGTCCCGGAACTCGATGAAGTGCTGCAAGGCGTGGCCGTCGAACTGGCGCGTCTCGACGCCCGCGCCGCCGACCTGCTCAACGAGATGGACCCGGCCGGCGTCAGCGAACTGGTGCCGGACTGGGAACAGGTGATGAACCTGCCCGACCCGTGCCTGGGCGCCACACCGCTGTTCGATGACCGTCGTCTCGCCGTGCGCCGCCGCTTGCTGGCGGTCGGCAGCCAGGCCGTCGGCTATTACCTGGAAATCGCCAGAAGCCAGGGTTACCCCAACGCCACCATCACCGAACTCGAAGCCCCGCGCATGGGCCGCTCGCGCTTCGGCGCGGCGCATTGGGGCACTTGGGAAGCGCAGTTCATGTGGACGCTCAACACCGGCGGCCGGCTGCTGCTCGGCCGGCGTTTCGGCGCGAGTTACTGGGGCGAGCGCTTCGGCGTGAATCCGGGCTCGGCGCTTGAATGCCTGATTCATCGGGCGCGCCGGCGCATACCAAGGTGCACATCAACTATGACTAGGAAGGAGTGAAGGGATGGATTACCCGAAAAGTGTGCCCAGCTCCGGACTGGTGGATGGGCGCTTTGCCGATGAAAACCCGCTGACCGGAACACCGGGTTCGCTGATTCCCGCGAGGTGGGGTAACGGCGTAACGGAAGAACTGCTGAACGTGATCCGTGCGGCGGGGATTGTGCCCTCCGAAAGTGAGTCGGATCAGTTGCTCAAGGCGCTGAAGAACGTTTTGTCCCAGGACGCGATGCCATTTGCAGCCTTGGCGTTTCCAACAGTGGGCACGGCTGACGGGCGCATTTCGGTCAGTGCCGCGAGCGCATCGGCTGGCGGTACCGTATCGGTGCCGGGCGGCGTACTGGTCTGCCTCGGTGAAGAAGTCGCCGCCGGCATGACGGCGCGTCCGCGCACGTTGTTGACCTCTGCCTGGACCTCGTCCGGCCTGGATATCAACAGCACCTATTTTCTAAGAATGCAGGTGCGCAACGGGGCACTGGTCTGCTACACGCAAAAAGGCCTTGATACCGATGTCATTCCGGCGGGGATGAAAGCGGGAACCGGGAACAGTGGCGGCGGTTTCGACTCCACCTGCATCGACATGCTGGTGGCCAGAGTAGTGACAGCCGGGGCCGGGACTTTACCCAAACTCACGTTGCTGGCGAACAAGGCGCGGCTTGAGGCGGTGGGTGTCTGGTCCGGTGCCAATGGCAGCTTCTCGCTCCCGTTGAACTGGGCGCGCAAACCCCGGACCTACATGGCCGGGATCTGCGATTTTGACGACAACGTCAAAACCGATTACGGCGTGATCAGCGAGGAAGTCGGGGTCAATTTCAATGGTGTGCAGATCATGCCCGAGGGTGGCTTCACTGATCGTTACACGGCGCGTGTGGCCATTTCGGCGTGGTCACAGAACCTGAGCACTTCAGGCCGGATTAACGCTCGTGTCAGATGGGAGGTTTGAGGATGAAGGCCATTATCGAAAATGGAGTGGTGACGGCTTTGTTGACCGGTGATGTCGATTGCGGCGTTCCGGTGCCGGTCGGCCTTCCGGTTTCCACAGGCTGGCTGTTCGACAACGAGCGCTTCAGTGCGCCGCCGCAGGTCGATGTTTTGCCGGATTTGAAAACCGACGCACAGCGTCAATGGCGCACGGCAGAGCTCTCGGCCACCGACTGGCTGGTAACCCGTCATCGCGACGAACTGGACATCGGGGCGCAACCGACTCTGAGTGGCAAGCAGTTCTCGAAATTGCAGGCCTGGCGCCAGGCGCTGCGCAATTGGCCGGGCACTGTCGAGACGGCGGATGACCTGTCGCGCCCCGAACCTCCCAAGTGGCTTGCCCGGACGTCCCAGCGGGCACCGTGAAGACGTGCTTGCAGCGCTTTAACGACGCCCGCCCTGTGCGGGCGTTTTTCATGCGTGCGCAGGTGAACCGCCGATCGCTGGAGTCACATCAACTACTTACAGGAATTGAACAGTGGACTATCCAAAAACTGTCCCCAGCGCCGGTCTGGTGAATGGGAAATTTGTCGATGAAAACCCTCTGACCGGAACGCCGGGATCGCTGATTCCGGCGGATTGGGGGAACAGTGTCACGCAGGAAATTCTCAATGTGATCAAGGCCGGGGATCTGACCCCGGACGAGAAGAAATACGATCAACTGTTGCAAGCGATCCAGAGCGTTTCGGCCAAGGGCTGGAGTCTGGATTCGGCATTGCCTGTCGGCTCTTTGCCGTTGCCGACCGTCGCGACGCCTGACGGGCGTTTGCCGATCACTCCAACGGCGGTGTTGTCCAGCGGCGGGCGTGTGTCGATCCCGGCGGGCGTGTTGTTGAGCATTGGCCAGGAGGTCGTTGCGGGACAGCTTGGCAGGTCTCGCACGTTCACCACACAAGCCTGGAGCAGTGCGGATCTGTTGCCTTCAACCGGGTACTTCCTGAGGGCACAGGTCATTGGCGGTACGCTGACTTTCTACATGCAGCGCGGAACGATCTATGACCCGGCCCCTGAAGGATTGAAGGGCACAGTCAACAGTGCGGCGGGGGGCGGCTTTCAATCGACGCCGCTGGATATATGTCTGGCCTGGGTCGTGACCGCAGGACCCGGTTCGGTACCGATCGTCAGGCCGGTCTATAACCGCAAACATCTGACATGGAGCCAGACGGTCAACGGCAATGGCGTGGTCTATTTGCCTGTTGATCCCCACGCCCGGGCGGCCCGTCTGGTGGTGGGCAACCCGACACCGCATCCGACCGGCATTACCGGCGTGTCCTTTGCCCCGGGTGGCTGGCTGGGCGGCAACTATTGCTTCCTGAATCCGACTGTAGGGACTTCGGCCAATTGGGACGGTTGGGCCACTGCCGGTGCGACGGCGTGCATCTTCACCAGCAACGTGCTCAACGACACCACCGTCTCGACGTTGACTGCCAGCTTCGATCACAACGAACTGCGCTCTCTCTGGCAGGTCTATCAGGCCGAACACACGTTGGGTGCCAGTAATGCGTCCAGCGATGAACTGCTGTTCAGCATGGGCCTGAAAAGCATGACCTCCGGCGACTACGCCAACGGGATCGCGATCAATTTCTCTGCTGCGGTCAACGTCAATTTTTCGTGGGAGTTGATCCGATGAACATCATTCAGGAACTGCATCAATTCGAAGAAGGCTTGCGTCCGCCCCGGCCATCTGCCGCCCATGACTGGGACGGCAAAGCCTGGGTACTGGACATTGTGCGGGCCGGGCAGCTGGATCAGCAGGAAGGCGAGCAACTGTGCGTGCGTGTCGATGCGGCTGCCGACAATGCCCGTGCCGTTCTGGCCGGCGATCCGCTCAAGGCGATGGAATACGCTCAGGCTGCCGTCGATGCGCAGTCCTTTCAGGACGCGGGCTACCCGAAAAACGACGTGCCCCTGTCCGTCGCGGCATGGGTCGCCAGAGGGCGAAGCGCCAGACAAGCTGCCGATCAGATCCTGGATAAGGCGACCCGGCTCAGTGACAGCCTCCTGACCCTGCGAACCTTGCGTCTGAAAGCCAAGACCCAGATCCGCGGCTACGCGAGCAAGAACCAGATGGATCAGGCCTGCGCCGCCACGGACGAGGTACTGCTGGCCATCCGTGAGCTGACGGCCAATCCGGCTCCGTAATCCCATCACGCCTCGCCCAAGCCCACGTCACCGTGGGCTTTTTGTTTTCAGGAACAGAAGCGTTTGCGCCGCTGCGAAAGCCTTCGCGCCGCCGCGTTTCATTTGTCATGACAGAGGAACGAACATCCCATGGATTATCCAAAAAGCGTCCCCAGCGTTGGCCTGGTCGACGGCCGCTTCGTCGATGAAAACCCGGTGGCGGGAACGCCCGGGTCGTTGATTCCGGCGGTGTGGGGCAACAGCGTTACGCAAGAGATTCTCAACGTAGTGACGGGGGCTGGAATGACGGCCAACGAGGCAGATACCGGCCAGTTGTTCAAAGCTATTCAATCGATCATCGGAGCCGCCAGCCCAATGCGCTCGGTGGTGACACGGCTTGCCGCTTCGAAGGCACTGACTGATCAGGAGCTCGGCCTGGTGTTGATCGATGGCAGTCCCGGTGCCACGACGATCACCTTGCCCGACGCCACTGTCGGACTGGGTGTGCGCGACGTGATTGTTCGTCGTGTCGACAACAGCGGCAATCGAATGGTAGTGCAGGCATCCGGAACCGACCGGATCCGTTTTCACACGCATTTGTCTGCGAGCGGTTATCCGTTTCTGGTACTGATGGGCGGCGGTGACTGGTGGCATTTGCGCAGCGACGGCGCTGGCAGTTGGTGGCCCGTCGGTCGCTTCGACAACACCCCCCTTGGACGGCCGTTTTTTGAAACCACCATTGTGCTCAGCCCCGGAGGTTACGGCGCGCTGAACGGCACGCTGATGAATCGTGCCGAATGGCCGTGGCTGTGGGATCACGCGCAGCGCTCCGGAATGCTAAATACCGAAGCCACCCGCGTGGGCAACGAGGGCAACTGGACGCCGGGTGACGGTGCCCTGACGTTCCGAGGCCCTGAGTTGCGGGGCGAGTTCCTGCGCGTACTGGACGAAGGTCGCAATGTCGACTCGGGCCGGATCATGGGCAGCAATCAGGCGGGCACAGTGCATTCGTACGCCATGGGCGCGCAGGGGGCAGGAGCCATCGGCTCGCGTTGGTCTGACAGCCTGGCTGCAGTCGGCGCGCAGACGCACGAAACGAAAACCTATTCCACGCCTTCCAACGGTGGACCGATCTACCCCGCCGGCACCAGTTATCAGATGGATACGGCCAACACGCTTCTGTATTCCTTCTCGTCCCGTCCCCGCAACGTTGCCTATCCCGGCCGCATGAAAGTCATCTGAGGTTTTTCCATGTTCAATTATCTGGTCGATGACGCTGGCGCTTTGGTGGGGCCAGTGGAGTTTTTCGTGACGCCCGGCATCGGCGTTCAATTACCTGCCAATGCCGTTCAACTGACTTACGAGTTACCGGCGCCAGAGCAGGGGCGCACGTGGGCGATGGCCAACGGTGTTCCTCGCGAACTGATCGATCTGCGGGGCATCGTCTATCGCAAGGACAACGGTGCACAGCAGACCTGGAGCGAATTGGGTGCGCTGACGGATGAGTTCACCGCTGAACCTTGCCCAGACGAGTTCCATGTCTGGCAAGACAACGGGTGGGTGCTCAATGAGCAAAGACACCTGTCGGATCTCACCGCCAAGGCCCTCAATCAACGCGACACGCTGCTGCGCGACGCCGTTCTGCGCATTGCGCCCCTGCAGTACGCCGAAGACATCGGCGACGCCAGCCACGAAGAGCAACTGCAATTGCTCGAATGGAAGCTTTACAGCGTGGAACTGAACCGAATCGAAAAACAGACTGGTTTCCCAGAGGAAATCACCTGGCCTGTTGTGCCCGGCACAGTGGTGAACACCTGACTTCCAGACAAGGAGAAGTGCAATGGACTATCCAAACAGCGTCCCGAGCGCCGGCCTGGTCAATGGCCGGTTTGTTGATGAAGACCTGATCACAGGTAAACCTGGATCGTTGATTCCTGCCAGTTGGGGCAACGGCATCACCCAGGAATTGCTGACTGTCATTCAGACCGCCGGCCTCACACCGTCCGAAGCCCGTACGGATCAGGTATTGGCAGCGTTGCGCAGCAACAAGCTGTTCACGACCGCGCCGCAGTTCGACAACAGCCAGTCGGTGGCCACCACCGGATTCGTGAGTCGCAGCGGTCTGCAGTTTTCCGGTTTCGCCTCCTATGCGACGAGCACGACTCTGACTGCGACAAGCGTGGGCGGCGTGGCCAGTTTTTCCAGTGCCACGCCGATCACGGCGACCCTGCCTTCTGTTGCCAATATTCCTCATGCCGGGACCCTGCATATCCTCAACGCCGGGAACGGTGTTCTGACGATCAGTCCTACCGGTAATGAAGCCATCGAAACCTGCAACGGCACCTTCGGTGCACTCAAGCTCGGCATCGGTGACTCGGCGCAACTGGTCAAGTTGACCGGACAGTGGCGCCTGTACGGTGGCTCGGTCAGCGACCGGTATGCGTCGGCCCATTCCGGCGTCTATGGCAATGTCGGTTACCAGCGTTTTCCCAGCGGAAACATCGATCAATGGGGAGTAGGGACAACCGATTCCAATGGCGATGTTTATGTGACCTTTCCTATCGCGTTCCCGACCGCCTTTTCATCGATTGTCGCCATCCATTCGGGCGGTGATGGAGCCATGGTCGTTCAGTACGCGGGATCGGAAAGCAGAACCGGATGCCGTTTGAAGGTCCGCAGTTATACCGGGGCCCTCTCGGCAAACTGGGGTATCAATTATTTTGCAAAGGGCTACTGAATGAACCCGTTCAATGTGTTGTTCAGCGCAAGTACCCGGGCCGTTTATGTGCCCGGTATCAACACCTCGGACATTCCTGAGGACGTAATCGAAATTCCTCAGGCTTACTGGATTTCTCTGTTACAGCAATTGGCTGTCTCGCCAAAGGTGATTGGCGTCAATAACGGCAACGGTTTTCCGATTCTGGTGGATCCGCCGCCACCGAGTCCCGAAGAAGCAGCCGATTTCGAACGCTACTGGCGCACGGCACAACTCGCCGCGACCGATGGCCTGGTGGCCCGCGATCGCGATGAACTTGAGGACGGCGGCGGCACCACGCTGACCACCGAGCAATATGCCGAACTGCAAGCGTTTCGGCGGGCGCTGAGGGACTGGCCACAGGCTTCGTTTTTCCCGTTCAGCGAGCATCGTCCGGTGGTGCCGCGCTGGTTGGCTTCGACACTTTGAGTCTGCTGTATTTCACAAGGATGCTGGCGCGGAAAATTCCGGAAAGAATTGGCTGGCAGGCCCTGGTCTCCAGTCATGCTTCAATCGCGGTGCATCCAGGGAGGATCAAGCATTATGCAAATCACCGAAAACAACCTCAGCAACATCATGCCCGACGCCCGCTCCCAAGCGGGCGTTTTTGTTTCGCCGCTCAACGACGCCATGGCGCGTCATCGCATCGATACGCCCAAGCGCGTCGCTGCGTTTCTCGCCCAGGTCGGCCATGAGTCCGGGCAACTGCGTTACGTACGCGAGCTGGGCGACAACCAGTACCTGAGCAAATACGACACGGGGACGCTGGCCCTGCGCCTGGGCAACACCCCGGAAGCCGATGGCGACGGACAGAAGTATCGCGGTCGCGGGCTGATCCAGATCACCGGCCGCACCAACTATCGCCAGTGCAGCCTGGGGCTGTTCGGCGATGAGCGCCTGTTGTCGTTGCCCGAACTGCTCGAACAACCGCAATGGGCTGCGGAGTCCGCCGCGTGGTTCTGGGAGCAGAACGGTTTGAACGAGCTGGCGGACCGCGATCAGTTCAACACCATCACCCGTCGAATCAACGGCGGGTTGAACGGCTTGCAGAATCGCCTGGACATCTGGGCGCGGGCGAGGGCGGTGTTATGTTCATCTCCTGGCGTGTAACCGGTGTTGCGTTGCTGGTCCTGGGGGCTGCCGCGCTGGCCTGGCACTTCCAGGACTGGCGCTACGGCCGCCAACTGGCCGAGCAGGCGCGGCTGCACGCCGAAGCCCTCAACCAACTGACTCAGGCTGCTGCTTCGGCGCAACAGGCCGAGCAGGACAAGCGTCTGGCCCTGGAGCAACGGCTCGCGGCCAGTGAACAAGCCCATTATCGAGCACTGAACGATGCCCAACGTGATCAGGATCGCCTGCGCGATCGCCTTGCCACTGCTGATCTGCGCCTGTCAGTCCTCATCGACGCAGGCGACGCTGCCAAAGGCTGCGGTGTGCCCGCCGCCTCCGGCACCGGCGGCGTGGATCATGCAGCCGTACGCGCCCGACTTGACCCGGCGCATGCTCAACGAATTGTCGCCATCACCGGCGAAGGCGACCGGGGATTGATTGCCTTGCAGGCCTGCCAGGCCTATATCAGAGCGCTGGCACCCGCACATTTTGAATAAGCTTGTGTATTGAAAGCGCAACCGGCTCGTGTACGGTGGTACTCATTCCATCCGATCCGGAGCGCGCCGTGAAAGAAATCACTCAACTGGCGGCCGAACTTGGCCGACGCCTGCAATTGCTCAATGCCCATGTCACCACGGCGGAGTCCTGCACCGGTGGCGGCATCGCCGAAGCGATCACCCGGATCCCGGGAAGCTCGGCATGGTTCGAAGCAGGCTATGTGACGTATTCCAATCGACAGAAAACCCAGCAATTGAACGTGCCGGCGGATCTGTTTTCCACCGTCGGCGCGGTCAGTCGCGAGGTGGTCGAGGCCATGGTGCAGGGCGCCCAGGATAAAAGCAGGGCGCGATTCGCCGTGGCGGTCAGCGGCGTGGCGGGGCCGGACGGCGGCTCGCCGGGCAAACCGGTGGGCACGGTATGGCTGGCCTGGGGCGTCGGCGATACGGTTTCCAGCGAGGTTCAGCACTTCCCCGGCAACCGCGACGACGTCCGCCGACAAACGGTGAAAGCCGCGCTAGAGGGGCTGCTGCGACTGGCGGCACGAGAAATCGAAAATCAGGGGTAGGCGATCCGCGAACGCTGTGGAATAATACTGGCTACTTATACAGGTGTTGGCCGTCAGGCCTTATTGATTACGTGAGGACTTTAATGGACGACAACAAGAAGAAAGCCTTGGCTGCGGCCCTGGGTCAGATCGAACGTCAATTCGGCAAGGGTGCCGTAATGCGTATGGGCGATCAGGACCGTCAGGCGATCCCGGCCATTTCCACCGGCTCTCTGGGTCTGGACATTGCACTCGGCATCGGCGGCCTGCCAAAAGGCCGTATCATCGAGATCTACGGCCCTGAATCTTCGGGTAAAACCACACTGACGCTGTCCGTGATCGCCCAGGCCCAGAAGGCCGGCGCGACCTGTGCATTCGTCGACGCCGAACACGCCCTTGACCCTGAGTACGCCGGCAAACTGGGCGTCAACGTCGACGACCTGCTGGTGTCCCAGCCGGACACCGGCGAACAGGCCCTGGAAATCACCGACATGCTGGTGCGCTCCAACGCCGTTGACGTGATCATCGTCGACTCCGTGGCTGCTCTGGTGCCGAAGGCGGAAATCGAAGGTGAAATGGGTGACATGCATGTGGGCCTGCAGGCCCGTCTGATGTCTCAGGCGCTGCGTAAGATCACCGGTAACATCAAGAACGCCAACTGCCTGGTGATCTTCATCAACCAGATCCGCATGAAGATCGGCGTGATGTTCGGCAGCCCGGAAACCACCACCGGTGGTAACGCGCTGAAATTCTACGCTTCGGTTCGTCTCGACATCCGCCGTACCGGCGCGGTGAAGGAAGGCGACGAAGTGGTCGGCAGCGAAACCCGCGTCAAGGTCGTGAAGAACAAGGTGGCTTCGCCGTTCCGTCAGGCGGAGTTCCAGATTCTCTACGGCAAGGGCATCTACCTGAACGGTGAGATGATCGATCTGGGTGTGTTGCACGGTTTCGTCGAGAAGTCCGGTGCCTGGTATGCCTACGAAGGCACCAAGATCGGTCAGGGCAAGGCCAACTCGGCCAAGTTCCTGGCAGATAACCCGGAAGTTGCGGCGAAGCTCGAGAAACAACTGCGTGACAAGCTGCTGTCGCCATCGGTGATTGCTGAATCCAAGGCCTCGGCGGTCAAAGAGACCGAAGATGACCTGGCTGACGCTGATTTCTGATTGCAGCGATGACAACCGCCGTACTCGATACCCCCGTCGCGGTGCGGCGAACCGCAATGGACCTGCTTGCACGCCGCGAGCATGGTCGAGTCGAGCTGACGCGTAAACTGCGTCAGCGCGGCGCTCCACCCGAAATGATCGAAGCAGCCCTCGACCGCTTGACGGAAGAGGGGTTGCTTTCCGAAGCCCGCTATCTGGAAAGCTTTGTTTCGTACCGCGCACGCTCAGGTTATGGCCCGATGCGAATCCGCGAGGAACTGAGCCAGCGTGGCCTGCAGAGGGCCGATATCGAACTCGCCTTGCGCGAAAGTGATATCAACTGGCAGGAACAGCTGAAGGAAACGTGGCAAAGGAAGTTCTCCGGACAGCTTCCCGTCGATGCCAGGGAGCGAGCCAGACAAGGCCGGTTCCTTGCTTATCGGGGTTTTTCGATGGAGATGATCAACCGCTTGTTCAGCGGCAGAGGGATGGACGATTAGATCGGTTCCAGCTTCAATCAAAAAATTAAAAAGCGGCCCGCTATTTCGATAGCGGGCCGCTTTTTTTTGTCTTCAGATTACCTTCGACGGTTCCCGGGAGGGTTGCGCTGTTTTTGGCCTGGATTGGGCCCAGTTTTCCGGCAGATTGATAAAGTCCACCAGTTCCCTCAGACGTCCGTGGTCCCTGGCGTTGAAGGCGAAGGCCAGGCGTGTGAGATGACTGAAACGGGCTTCGTCGTGTTCTTCTCCGGCATAGGCGTGTTGATGAAAACGGTCGCTCAGGCACAGATCGGCGAAGGCTTCCTGCATGTCATCGAGTGCCTGGTCGCTGAGCCTGTGGTTCATGCGAATCACGAATTGTCGTTTGAGCCAGCGGCTGGAGTGGAAGTTGCCATAGAACTGGTTGATCTGCTCCACCGCCTCTTCAACGCTATGAACCAGTCGCATCAGTTTCAGATCGGTTGGCAGGATGTAGCGGTTGTCCTCCAGTTGCTGGCGGATGAAATCCAGCGCCCCTTGCCAGAATGTGCCACCTGGAACATCCAGCAAAACCACCGGAACCAGAGGGCTTTTGCCGGTCTGGATCAGGGTCAGTACTTCCAGTGCTTCGTCCAGCGTGCCGAAACCTCCGGGGCACAGCACCAGGGCATCGGCCTCCTTGACGAAGAACAGTTTGCGCGTGAAGAAAAAGTGGAACGGCAGCAGATTTCCGGTGCCATCCACGGTGGGATTGGCATGCTGTTCGAAGGGCAGAGTAATGTTGAACCCCAGGCTGTTGTCACGTCCGGCCCCTTCATGGGCTGCAGCCATGATTCCGCCACCGGCCCCGGTAATCACCATCATGTCTGATCGCGCCAGGGCTGTGCCCAGCTCGCGGGCCATTGCATAAAGAGGATGCTCGACGGGGGTGCGCGCCGAGCCGAACACCGTGACCTTGCGGCGGCCCTTGAACTGTTCGAGCGTTCGAAACGCCTGTTCGAGCTCACGCAATGCTTGCAGGGTGATCTTGGCGTTCCAGCGGTTGTGATCTTCCTGGGCCATGCGCAGCACGGTCAGGATCATGTCGCGGTAGATGGGTGTATTCGGACTGTCGGGGGAAACCAGGTTAAGTAATTCTTCGACCTTGCCGGTGAGGTCGTGGCCGCTTTCCTGAAAATGACGGCTGAGCAGGTCATTCGGTTGGTAAGGCATGCAACTTCTCCTTCTGCACAGAACCTTCGGCCCTGACGTGCGGCGTCAGTGCCGCGCTGCAAGAAAAAACAAACGCCCGGCAGCTCCTTTCCTGCCGTGAAGTGTTCAACGGGAATACATTGAATCTAGACCCATGAAGCATTTTTCGCTGCATCAGCGTTGCGCCACAAAGTCTTGGGCGGCAACTGCTTATTGTCGATTTGCAAAGTGCTTTCACCGCTCGTCCGATGTCGCGCCGAGGGCAAAATGCTCTGATTTACTAAGTTAAAGGCGCCGTACGACAACTTTGCGTCAGCGAGCGCAGGCGAGGTGCGCGGGATTCAAGGATTTGCGGGTGGCAGGGAGGCAGGACACATGGCCAGAGTCATTCTGGAGATCGATACGCAGCTGTATCGAATGTTGAAGGCATCGGCCGAGGCCAATCATGTGAGTCTCGAAGAGGAGTGCTGCCGACGTCTTTCAGGAGGGGAGCGCCGCTCGCGTTATCTGCAGGCCTTGCTGGCGGAACTGCGCGCCGAAGATGAACAGCGGCGCGCCAATTCGCGATGATTACTTCTTCTTCACCGGAGTTGCTTTCGGGCAGTCCGATTCCTGATAGCTGGCCGAACCGATCGCCCGGTTGGTCTTCACTTCGCTGAAGTCATAACGCATGACGGCACCTTTGGCCATCAGCTTGCGGTACGACGGGTTGTTGCAGACCGAAGCGCCGAGCTGGAAGTACACGGCTTTGGGGTCGGCACGCATCTTTTCGGCATGGCTTGCCTGGACGCTCAGGTGATTGATCAGCGTAGTGCCTTCGACGGTGTAACCCTGATCGAGGATGTCTTCGTTGATCGCACGCGGCGTACCGACGCTGCTTTGTGCGGCGACGTTTTGCAGCTCTTTGTTCAGGTTCTGCTCTTTCAGGGACGCAGCCTGTGCGCTGAAGGACAACGCCAGCGCGATGGCCGCGGTAGGAACGATAAGGCGCAGCATGAAACTCTCCTGATTCAGTGACTGGTGGTTCGACCAGCCCCGGGGCTGTGCGTTCAGTGGCGGCGAATTATAGGGGAGCCGGTCGGGAGGGTACAGGCTTGTGCCCGTTGCTCTGATAAACTGCCGGCCTTTTATTGCCTTGCCGAGAGTTGTTCGTGTCGAATTTTCCTGTCAGTCGGCGTCGCCCGCAATGAACCATGCCCCCAACGCCGTGGCCCGCCTGCGCGATCAGCGCGAGGACGAGGGCATCAAGCCGATTCAGGCCCGTGGTTTCCGCTCCGAGCGTTGCCGCGACTGCCGGGTAATCATCAGTCATTGCCTGTGCGCCTGGCGCCCGACCGTTGAAACCCGCTCCGGTGTCTGCCTGATCATGACCGGCAAGGAAGTGTTCAAGCCGAGCAACACCGGTTGGCTGATCGCCGACATCGTGCGGGACAATCACGCCTTCATCTGGTCGCGGACCGAACCCGACGAACAACTGCTGGCGCTGCTGAACGACCCTCAGTGGCAGCCGTATCTGGTGTTTCCCGGGGAATATGTCGAGCCTTCGCGGGTCACCAACACCGTGGATCTCGATAGCAGCAAGCGCCCGCTGTTCATTCTGCTGGACGCGACCTGGACCGAGGCACGCAAGATCTTCCGCAAGAGCCCGTACTTCGATCGCCTGCCGATCCTCAGTCTGTTGCCCGACAAACTGTCGCGATACCGCCTGCGTCGCTCGACCCGCAGTGAGCATTTGTGCACCGCCGAAGTGGCGGCGCTATGCCTGGAACTGGCGGGCGATAGCGATGCCGCCTCGGCGCTGGACGCCTATTTCGATGTGTTCAGCCAGCATTATCTGGGCGCCAAGCAGCAGCGCGAGGTGAATGTATCGACGCCGGCCCATGCAGAATTGCTGCCTTTTATAGCCAGTCCGCCAGCGGTGACTGCCTGATCCTGGCCCATACTGCTAAAGCAGTGGCCATGTTGCTTGACCACCCCGGCTTCGCTGGGCATCCTTGGCGCCGATTGGGGTGCGGCCAAGGTTTGAAACGCCGTTTTTGTCCATGATTGGCGTTGAACGTGCCCCTGTGGATGCCGCCGCACAAGCGCCGGCATCTTGAGTTGCCTTGGCGAGCCCCGAATGCTTCGGGTCTGCCATCAAAAACAGGATCATTTGAAAAATGGCCACATACGACATCCTGATTGCCGACGATCACCCTCTTTTTCGTAGCGCACTGCATCAAGCGGTGACGATGGGCCTCGGTCCGGATGTACGAATGGTGGAAGTCGCGAGCATCGCCGAGCTGGAAACCCGCCTGACCGAGAAGGCCGACTGGGATCTGGTGCTGCTGGATCTGAACATGCCCGGCGCTTTCGGGTTTTCCGGACTGGTGATGTTGCGTGGGCAGTATCCGCAGATACCGGTGGTGATGGTCTCGGCGCAGGAAGAAGCGTCGGTGATGGTCAAGTCGCGGGAGTTCGGTGCCAGCGGTTTCATTCCCAAGTCGAGCGACCTGAGTGTGATTCAGGAAGCAGTGCGCAAAGTACTGGACGGCGATGTGTTCTGGCCGCCACAGGCGTTCGAGGCCGTCAGTGTGTCCGATGAGGCCAAGGCGGCCAGCGATGGCCTGGCAAGCCTCACACCGCAGCAGTTCCGGGTGTTGACCATGGTCTGTGAAGGCCTGCTCAACAAGCAGATTGCGTATGAGTTGAACGTGTCGGAAGCGACCATCAAGGCCCACGTCACGGCGATCTTTCGCAAGCTGAACGTGCGGACTCGCACCCAGGCGGCTTTACTGCTGCAACAACTTGAGTCAATTCCAGGCCAGTAAAAGCTGGCGCCTTCACGCTTTTTTGACTTTCGTTGAACTAGCTTCCCCACTCCTTTTTGGTCGGTTGTTTACTTTATGTCACCTTTCAAGGGCCAGACGGGCCTGAAACGCATCCTCAACGCTTCCGGTTACTCGCTGGACGGCCTGCGCGCAGCCTTCACCGGTGAAGCGGCATTCCGGCAACTGGTGCTGCTCAATGTGGTATTGATTCCGCTGACGTTTTTCCTGAACGTCAGCCGTGTCGAGCAGGCGTTGCTGATTGCCGTGTGCCTGCTGGCACTGATCGTCGAACTGTTGAACTCTGCTGTGGAAGCGGCCATCGACCGCATTTCCCTGGAACTGCATCCGTTGTCCAAGAACGCCAAGGACATGGGCAGCGCCGCGCAATTCGTGGCGCTGAGCATGATTGCCCTGGTGTGGGCGGTGATTCTGCTTTAAGCGATCGCCGGCAGGACGATCTCGTCGCTGCGCCGGACACCGGCGGTGAAGGCGCGGCACAGCTCGAGAAACTCGCGCATGGCGGAGGTCTGGTACTTCTGCTTGTGCCAGATGAAGTAGAACTGCCGCGCCAGATCCAGGTCAGGTGTCTCCACCGGCACCAGACTGCCGCGCCGGAAGGCGTCGCGCAGCGCCAGACGCGAAATGCAGCCAATCCCCAGACCTGATTCCACGGCGCGCTTGATCGCTTCGGTGTGTTCCAGCTCCAGACGAATGTTCAGCGCGCTGCGATGGTGACGCATCGCCTGATCGAAGGTCAGGCGGGTGCCGGAGCCTTGCTCGCGCAGAATCCAGGCTTCGTGGGTCAACTCTTCCATGGTCGCGCTGCCGCGCTGGGCCAAGGGATGCTGCGGGGCGCAGAACACCACCAGTTCATCCTCGACCCAGCTCTGCACTTCGATGTCCGGGTGACTGCAATCGCCTTCGATTAGACCCAGATCAATTTCGTAATGAGCGACCTGTTGCACGATATTGGCAGTGTTCTGCACGTGCAGCTTCACCTGGCTTTCCGGATGACGCTGCATGAAGCCGCCGATCAGCAGGGTGGCCAGGTAATTGCCGATGGTCAGCGTCGCGCCAACCGACAGCGAGCCGAAACCGGATTTGCCGTTGAGCAGGTCTTCGATTTCCTTGGCCTGATCGAGCATGGCCACCGCTTGTGGCAGCAATTGCTTGCCGAGGGCGTTGAGACTCAGGCGCTTGCCAGCTCGGTCGAACAACTGGCAACTGGACTGACGCTCCAGTTCGGTGATCGAAGTACTGGCGGCCGATTGCGACAGGTTCAGCAGACCTGCAGCACGGGAAACGCTCTCCTGCTGGGCGACGGCGACGAAGACTTGCAGTTGACGAAGAGTAAATCGCATATCGATATAACCGATAACCGTTATCTTGATAATCCAGTTAACAGATATTGTGGGTGCTATTAGAATGCGATGCAATTGCGCACCGTCGGCATCCTGCAACAGCAGCCGGGCAAGCGCAGATCAATCTCCAGGAGTCCCCCGTACATGAGCAACATGAACCACGAGCGTGTCCTCAGTGTTCATCACTGGAACGACACTCTGTTCAGCTTCAAGTGCACCCGCGATCCGGGCCTGCGCTTCGAGAACGGTCAGTTCGTGATGATCGGCCTGCAACAGCCCAACGGCCGCCCGCTTATGCGCGCTTACTCGATCGCCAGCCCGAACTGGGAAGAGCATCTCGAGTTCTTCAGCATCAAGGTGCCGGATGGCCCGCTGACCTCCCAGCTGCAGCACCTGAAGGAAGGTGACGAGATCATCATCTCGAAGAAGCCTACCGGTACGCTGGTTCTGGACGACCTGAACCCGGGCAAGCACCTGTACCTGCTGAGCACCGGCACCGGTCTGGCGCCGTTCATGAGCGTGATTCAGGATCCTGAAACCTACGAGCGCTTCGAGAAAGTGATCCTGGTTCACGGCGTTCGTTACGTCAACGAAGTCGCCTACCGCGAATTCATCACCGAGCACCTGCCGCAGAACGAGTTCTTCGGCGAGGCGTTGCGTGACAAGCTGATCTACTACCCGACCGTGACCCGCGAGCCGTTCGAGAATCAGGGACGTCTGACCGACCTGATGCGCAGCGGCAAGCTGTTCAGCGACATCGGCCTGCCACCGATCAATCCGCAGGACGACCGCGCGATGATCTGCGGCAGCCCGAGCATGCTCGACGAGACCAGCGAAGTGCTCGACAGCTTCGGCCTGAAGATCTCGGCGCGTATGCGCGAGCCGGGTGACTACCTGATCGAGCGTGCGTTCGTCGAGAAATAAGCACATTCAAATCTGTGGGAGCGAGCTTGCTCGCGAAAGGTAGAACATTCAGCAGTTATGTTGACTGACACGCCGCCTTCGCGAGCAAGCTCGCTCCCACACAAGAAAGCCCGCGTTGCCTGAGAAGGCAGCGCGGGCTTTTTCGTTTTCGGGGTTCAGTCAGCGGCGGGAATGACTTCCAGGACGCGGATCCGATCCGGCACCGGATAATGCCAGCGCACGTCCAGATCCCATAACTGCGCGCCGTATTCACGCTCCGGCGCGGGTGTCTGATACGCCGGACGCGGATCCTGGGCCAGGCATTGCTCGATCAGTTCGACCAGAGGTTCACCGAGGCGCCGGGCGTGGGCATGCGCCTGATGCAACGCCGCGTCCGTCCATTGCACCTCGATCAGGTGTGGCGCGGCACTGGCGATACTGTTCGAAGCGCCAGCAATGATGTCGGCGTAAGGCACGTAGGGTTTGATATCGAGAATCGGCGTGCCGTCCAGCAGGTCGATGCCTGAAATGAACAGACGATCGGACTCGACCTTGTCCAGCTTCACCACCGACTGGCCGATGCCGTTCGGCCTGTGGGTGGCACGGGTGGCGAACACCCCCATGGCCTTGTTGCCACCCAGGCGCGGAGGGCGGACTTTGAGGCGCGGCTTGTCTTCCAGCGCCTGATGGAACAGAAACAGCAGCCAGACGTGACTCACCTGCTCCAGCCCCTGTACCGCATCGCCCTGATCGAACGGAGCCACCAGTTCCAGCACGCCACGGGCGGCGGGAGCCAGTTGTGGCTGGCGCGGGATGGCGAACTTTTCCTTGAAACAGGAGCGGACAAAGCCGATGGGGGAGACGCTGTAGGACACTGCCTTACGCTCTCACACGCAGCGTGAGCCCTTTGAGGAAATTGCGCAGCAACTGGTCGCCGCACGGACGGTAGTTGGTGTGGCCGACCTTGCGGAACAGTGCGCTCAGCTCAGGCTTGGACACCGGAAAACCGGCGGAGGTAAGGATCGCGTGCATGTCGTCTTCTTTCAGTTCGAACGCCACGCGCAGCTTCTTCAGAATGATGTTGTTGGTCACCGGCACTTCGATGGGCAGTGGCGGACGGCTGTCGTCCTTGCCGCGCTTGAGGATGACCAGGCCGTCCAGGAAGTGCGCGAGGACTTCGTCCGGGCAGCGCACGAAACCTTCTTCGTCTTCTTCCTTTTTGTCGAGCCAGGTGACCACATCGGCGAGGGTCACCTCCATGCCGCCGAGTTTGATGACTTCCACGACCTTCTTGTCGCTGATGTCGAGCATGTAGCGCACGCTGCGCAATACGTCATTGTGAACCATGTGTGTAATCCTGATCTTTCGCTTTGGGCACCGCGCAGGCGCGATGCCGGAGTGTAGGGTGGCAACCCGGGCCTTAGAATTTCTCTTTCGCGGTCAGGTAGCGCCATTGGCCGACGGGAACCTTGCCAATGGACACCCCGCCGATGCGGATGCGGCGGATACCGATCACTTTCAGCCCGACGGCTTCGCACAATCGGGTGAGCAGACCCGGCTGCGGGTTCTTCATGGCAAAGCGCAGGCGGTTTTCGCTCTGCCAGCTGGCCTTGACCGGCGGCAGTTCGGTGCCCTTGATGCGCAGGCCGTGCTGCATGCGATTGAGGCCGTGTTCGGTCATCTCGCCTTCGACTTCCACCACGTATTCCTGCTCGATTTTCGCCGCGTCGGCGGTGAGCTTGCGCAACACCTTCCAGTCCTGGGTGAACACCAGCAGGCCGCTCGAACCGGGTTGCAGGTCGGCGCTGGCGGTCAGGCGCAAAAAATGCCCGCGCAACGGACGTTTACCGTAGCGGTGCTCTTCGCTGAGACTGTCGGCGGACAATGACTGCATGGCAGCGTCGATGTCCTGGCCGGCCGGGACGTTGAGCAGGAGAGTCACCGGCTCCGGCGCGGTGGCCTTGGCGTCCTTGTCGAGTTCGACCTTTTGGTCAGTGACCTTGAACTGCGGCTCGTCGATGACTTCGCCGTCCACGGTGACCCAGCCGCCCTCGATGAACAGTTCGGCCTCCCGGCGGGAGCAACCGACCAGTTCGATGAGGCGTTTGGAGAGGCGGATCGGATCAGTCATGACGGGGCCGTAACAAAAAAAGGGTGGGCATTGTACCTGCCTGGCGCCGGTTAGGCCCGGTTCCATTTTCAATCAGGCATGAATCGAGCGCTGCTGGTTCCGGCGCAAACGCATATGCAATAACGGATAGGGCTGCCCCATGCCGTCGACTTCCGAGCGGCCGATCACCTCGAATCCCTGCTTGAAGTAAAACCCCAGGGCCTGCGGGTTCTGTTCGTTGACGTCCAGTTCGTCAGCATTGAGATGCTCCATGGCGTATCTCAGCAGTTTTTTGCCGAGGCCCTGGCCGCGATGCTCAGGGTCGATGAACAGCATCTCGATCTTGCCCGCCGCCACCCCGGCAAATCCGGTGATGCGCTGGTGACTGTCCTTCGTGCAGATCAGCATCACCGCATCGAGGTAGCGGGTCAGCACCAGATTGCGCAGCAGCTCGATGTAGCTGTCGGGCAGAAAATCATGGGTCGCGCGGACCGAGGCCTCCCAGACCCGGGTCAGTTCCTGGTAATCGCTGAGTTTCGGCGTGTGGATGACCGGATGGTGACGCATGCCCGTTAGCCTCTCTGTCATGGATGAGGGAGTCCTTCCCTCCACAAACGATAGCCGTAAAAAAGCCCCGCATCTCGTAGAAGAGGGCGGGGCTTTTCGTATTTTTTGCGTTTAGATCTGTTCGGCCCAGAGGTCGTATTCGTCGGCGTCGGTCACCTTGCACCAGACCTTGTCGCCCGGCTTGAGGTTGCTGCCGTTGTCGATGAACACGTTGCCGTCGATTTCCGGGGCATCGAAGAAGCAGCGGCCGACTGCGCCTTGTTCGTCGACTTCGTCCACCAGTACTTCGATTTCACGGCCGATGCGCATTTGCAGGCGCGCCGAGCTGATTTCCTGCTGGTGCGCCATGAAGCGTTCCCAGCGATCCTGCTTCACGTCGTCCGGCACGACCTCGAGGTTCAGATCATTGGCCGGCGCGCCTTCGACCGGCGAGTACTGGAAGCAGCCGACGCGGTCGAGCTGGGCTTCGGTCAGCCAGTCCAGCAGGTACTGGAAGTCTTCTTCGGTTTCGCCGGGGAAGCCGACGATGAAGGTCGAACGGATGATCAGGTCCGGGCAGATTTCACGCCAGTTCTTGATCCGTGCCAGGGTCTTGTCTTCGAACGCGGGGCGTTTCATCGCCTTCAGGACTTTCGGGCTGGCGTGCTGGAACGGGATGTCCAGGTACGGCAGGATCTTGCCGGCGGCCATCAACGGAATCAGTTCGTCGACGTGCGGGTACGGGTAAACGTAGTGCAGACGGACCCAGACGCCGAGGGTGCTCAGCGCCTCGCAGAGTTCGGTCATGCGGGTCTTCACTGGCGCGCCGTTCCAGAAACCGGTGCGGTACTTGACGTCCACGCCGTAGGCGCTGGTGTCCTGGGAGATCACCAGCAGTTCCTTGACGCCGGACTTGACCAGACGCTGGGCTTCGTCGAGTACATCACCGACCGGGCGGCTGACCAGTTTGCCGCGCATCGACGGGATGATGCAGAAGCTGCAGCTGTGGTTGCAGCCTTCGGAAATCTTCAGATACGCGTAGTGGCGCGGGGTCAATTTGATGCCTTGTGGTGGCACCAGGTCGATCAGCGGGTTGTGATCCTGTTTCGGCGGCACGACTTCATGAACGGCGCTGACTACTTGTTCGTACTGCTGCGGACCGGTCACGGCCAGCACGCTCGGGTGCACTTCGCGGATATTGCCTTCTTCCACGCCCATGCAGCCGGTGACGATGACCTTGCCGTTTTCCTTGATCGCTTCGCCGATGACTTCCAGGGATTCGGCCTTGGCCGAGTCGATGAAGCCGCAGGTGTTGACCACGACCACGTCGGCGTCCTGATAGGTGGACACCACGTCATAGCCTTCCATGCGCAGCTGGGTCAGGATGCGCTCGGAGTCGACCAGTGCTTTCGGGCAACCCAGAGATACGAAGCCAACCTTTGGATTGGCCGGCGCAGGAGTGGTGGACATGTCTAACCTCGGTGTCTGTGACGTCGCTCGCCTGTTTGGAAGTCGACGGACGGGCGCTTGAAACGCGCCTCTGATCAAAAAGTGCGCAATTCTAGCGATGAGCAACGCACTTGACCAGCTTTATGCAGGGAAATACGACGAGTGCTGCGCTATGCTTCGCGCCGTTGGGCTTTACCAATTTTTTACAGTCAACAAAACGTCTGTAACAACAGGTAAAACAGCGCATGCTGCACCACAAAGCATAGTGCTTCGTTCAAAGAAGCCAGTTCGAGAATCAGGAGTGTTGGATGGGTCAGGCAAGTAGTCAGGCGGCGGGCGCCGAGCATTCGGCTGCAAAACCGCTGAGCATGCTGGTCGCGGCAGTCGGGGTAGTTTACGGCGACATCGGCACGAGCCCGTTGTACACCCTCAAAGAAGTATTCACCGGCGGTTACGGCGTGCCGGTCAATCACGACGGAGTGCTGGGCATCCTGTCGCTGATTTTCTGGTCGCTGATCTGGGTCGTGTCGATCAAGTACATGATGTTCGTGTTGCGGGCGGACAACCAGGGTGAAGGCGGGATCATGGCGCTCACCGCGCTGGCACGACGGGCGGCGGGGGAGCGCAGGAAGCTACGGTCGTTGCTGGTGGTTTGCGGCCTGATCGGTGCGGCGCTGTTCTACGGCGACAGCATGATCACTCCGGCGGTGTCCGTGCTGTCTGCAATCGAAGGTCTGGGGCTGGCATTCGAAGGCATCGATCATTGGGTCGTACCGCTGTCGCTGGTGGTGCTGGTCGGGCTGTTTCTGGTCCAGAAACACGGCACGGCACGGATCGGCATCCTCTTCGGGCCGATCATGGTCATCTGGTTTCTGGTGCTCGGCGCCCTTGGCGTGTATGGCATCAGCCACTCCCCTGAAGTGCTCAAGGCGCTGAACCCGGTCTGGGCCGTGCGCTTTTTCATGGTGCACGCCGGCATGGGCGTGGCGATCCTGGGCGCCGTGGTGCTGGCGCTGACCGGTGCCGAAGCGTTGTACGCCGACATGGGCCATTTCGGTCGCAAGCCGATTGCCCGGGCGTGGTTTCTCCTGGTGCTGCCGGCATTGGTGCTCAACTATTTCGGTCAGGGCGCGTTGTTGCTGGACAACCCGGACGCAGCGCGCAACCCGTTCTATCTGCTGGCACCGGGCTGGGCGCTGATCCCGTTGGTCGGTCTGTCGACCCTGGCCACGGTGATCGCCTCGCAGGCGGTGATTTCCGGCGCGTTCTCCCTGACCCGTCAGGCCATCCAGCTCGGTTACATTCCGCGGATGTACATTCAGCACACCTCCAGCGATGAGCAGGGGCAGATTTACATCGGCGCGGTGAACTGGACGCTGATGGTCGGCGTCGTGTTGCTGGTGCTCGGTTTCGAGTCGTCCGGTGCTCTGGCGGCGGCTTACGGCGTGGCCGTGACGGGCACCATGCTGATGACCACGATTCTGGTGTCGGCGGTCATGTTGCTGCTGTGGAAGTGGCCGCCCGTGCTGGCCGTGCCCGTGCTGATCGGCTTCCTGCTGGTGGACGGTCTGTACTTCGCCGCCAACGTGCCGAAGATCGTTCAGGGTGGTGCGTTCCCGGTGATCGCCGGTATCGCCCTGTTCATCCTCATGACCACCTGGAAACGCGGCAAGCAACTGCTGGTCGAGCGCCTGGACGAAGGCGCGCTGCCGCTGCCGATCTTCATCAGCAGTATCCGCGTCCAGCCGCCGCACCGGGTGCAGGGCACCGCGGTATTCCTCACTGCCCGTTCCGACGCCGTCCCGCATGCGCTGTTGCACAACCTGCTGCACAACCAGGTATTGCACGAGCAGGTTGTGCTGCTGACGGTGGTTTACGAAGACATCCCGCGTGTGCCGCCATCCCGGCGATTTGAAGTCGAAGCCCACGGCGAAGGCTTCTTCCGGGTGATCCTGCACTTCGGCTTCACCGACGAGCCGGACGTGCCGCAGGCATTGAAACTGTGTCATCTGGAAGACCTCGACTTCAGCCCGATGCGCACCACCTACTTCCTCAGCCGCGAAACGGTGATCGCTTCGAAACTCGAAGGCATGGCCCGCTGGCGTGAAGCGCTGTTCGCGTTCATGTTGAAGAATGCCAACGGCAATCTGCGATTCTTCAATCTGCCGCTGAACCGGGTGATCGAGTTGGGGACGCAGGTGGAGATGTAGGTCCTGCCTTGAATGAAAAGCCCTCGTCAGCCTTTTGGCTGGCGGGGGCTTTTTCGTTTTTGTGCACTTGTCAGCGTTCAGTGAAGGTCCCTGTGGGAGCGGGCTTGCCCGCGAATGCTGTGTATCAGTTTACAAATCAGTTGCCTGACCCAGCGCCATCGCGGGCAAGCCCGGCTCCCACAAGGATCTCTGGTATCTGCCAGAACGAAAAAGCCCCCGTCAACCTTGCGGCTGGCGGGGGCTTTTCGTTGGAGCGCCTCAGATCACTCTGCCGGCTGGTCCTTGGTCTGCCGCTTCTCGATCAGATCCACCAGACGTTTGGCCAGCGCCGGATAGTTTTCGTCGAAGTGGTGGCCGCCAGGCAGCTTCACTGCTTCGCCCACTGCCGTCTTGTCGGTGCAGCCGCTTTCATCCGTTTCTTCTTCGCCGTAGATGCACACGACCTTGGCCGGCGGCAGTTTGGCCATTTCCGGGCCGGTGGCGGCTTCCTTGCCGGCGTTGCCGAGCCAGCCTTCGACTTCGATTTCGAAGCTGCCGGTGCGGGCGAAGGCCAGCAGGATGATTGCGTCGACGCGTTGCTGTTCGGTCTCTGGCAGGCGGTTGTAGATCGCCGGCAGGACGTCGGCGCCGAACGAGTAACCGGTCAGGATGAAGCGTTTGGTGCCCCATTTCTGACGGTAGTGCTGCATCAGTTCGGTCAGGTCCAGCGCGCTCTGTTCCGGGCTCTTGTGCTGCCAGTAGTAGCGCAGGGTGTCGATGCCGACCACCGGGTAGCCGATCTTGGCCATTTCACCGGCCACGTCGCGGTCGAGATCTCGCCAGCCGCCGTCACCGGACAGGAACAGGGTCACGGTGTCCTTGGCCTGTCCGGCCGGGACTTCCACCACCGGGATCTGCAGACCGCCAGCGGCCTTGTCGCCACCGACGAGGAGCTTGCGCAGTTCGTTGTTCAGCACTTGCGGCAGGTTGATGTCGTAATCGCTGATGCTGGTTTCGGCGTTCGGCTGGTCGCGCACGAAACCGGCGCTGGTGTCGTCCGGGTTGTCGTTCCAGGCCACCAGCCAGTGGCCGTGGGCGGCGGACTTCGGCAGCAGGTGGGTGCAGCCGCCTTTTTCCAGTGCCAGATCGACCGACACGGCCTGGGCCTTGTCGTCCTTCTGTTCGGACAGCCAGCGCCAGGCCAGCACCGCGCCAGGGCCGATGCCGCTGACCAGGGTCGCCGGGCCGTTCAGTTCACGCAGGCCGGTTTGCAATGCGCGGCTCTGCAGCAGGCAGTCCTTGGGCAGAATCACTTGAACGATTTGCGCCGAGGCGCTGCGGCTCAGGGTGGTCAACTGATTGTCGGAGAGTTTCTTGTCGTCCTCGACCGCCACCAGCACCTGGGCCTTGGGCCTGGTGCCGGGGATGACCCGGGTCATCACGGTGCCATCCGCCGGTTTCAGCTGTTCGAGGGTCGGTTCCGGTGCCGGGCGTTTGAGGTACCAGTAACCGCCGCCGGCAATCACGGCCAGCACGATCAGTGCAGCCAGGATGTACTTCAGGGAGCGTTGAATCATCAGCGTTTCACCAATCCAGTCAAGCCGCCCGCGATCAGGGCAGCAGTATCGGCCAGGGCCACCAGCGGATCGAGTCCGGCGGGCACTGCCATATAACGGGGTTCCCAGTCAGGCTGGAACTTGTCTTTGAAGCGGCGCAAGCCTTGGAAGTTGTACAGCTGCTCACCACGGCGGAAAACCATCGAGCCCAGACGCTGGGTCAGCGGTGCACCACGACGGGGTTGCAACCCCGACAGCGGCACCATGCCCAGGCTGAAGCGCGCGTATCCGTGACTCTTATAGTGTTGAATCAGACCGACCATCAAAAACTCCATGGTCAGCTTGGGGGCGTCCGGGTGCGAGCGCATCAGGTCGAGGCTGGCCAGGTCATGGCTGTAAGTCTCGAGCAGGTTGGCGAACGCCACCGGGCGGCCTTCGAAGCGAATGACCGCGATGCGGAAATGCTTCAGGTAATCGTCGCTGAAACGGCCCAGGGAGAAGCCTTTTTCGCGCACATTCTTGCCGGTCAGCCAGGCATCGGAAATCACCTTGAGCTCATCCATCGGCGCCTGGCCCGGCTCGAAGATTTCCAGCGACAGGCCGTCGCGGCTGCCACGGTTCCAGGTGTAGCGCAGGTCTTTCATCTCCTTGCCCTTGGCCTCCAGGTCAAAGCGATGCAGGTCGACCCGGGCCTCCTCACCCAGCTTGATCGCGGTCAGGCCGATGTCCATGTAGTACGGCAGGTTCTCCGCGCGTACCTGGTAGAACACCGGACGGGCGTGGTGGATGTCGCAGAGGTCGCGGAACTGCCAGATCATTTCCGCCCGCTGCTGGCCGGGACCGATCGGGTCGTACAGCGCCACCAGACTGCGACCGCGACGGGCGTACATCAGGAAGGCTTGATCGTTGGGGTGGAACAACAGCGCCTTGTCACCGGTCAGGGCCAGGCCGCCGTCGGGTTGCGAGGACGCCATCAGGATTTTCGAGGCGCGCTCCAGCTCTTCCGGGGTCGGCAGATGAATCACCGGGCGGGCGGTGCGCAGCAGCCAAGTCAGGGCGATCACCAGCAACAGTACCGCAGCGCCGAGCAGCGAGCGCAGACCGCGCGGGGCATCGGCGTCGAGGGTGAACTGCCACCACAGTTGATGGCTGTACGGCACGTCCTGGTAGGCGAAGAGCAACAGCCAGGTCGATGCGCCGAGTACGCACAGGCTCGCCACCAGATACAGCGGCGAGAACGGCACTTCGGTCAGACGGCTGGGGCGATAGAACGAACGACGGAATACCCCCAGCAAAGCCGCAGTGAGGGTCATCAGGGTCGCTTCTTCCCAGTCGAACCCCTTGAGCAGCGAGAGCAGGGCGCCCACCAGCAACAGAATGGTGGTCAGCATCCACGCGGCCGACAACCGCCGGCGCAGGCCTTGGGCGAGCATCAGGCAAAGCACGCCGATCAGGCTGGCGCCGAAGTGCGAGGCATCGACCAGACGATGGGGAATCAGATAGGCAATGTGTTCCAGGCGTGTGTCGATTTCAGGTGTCGCGCCGGAGAACAGCAGCACCACGCCGGACAGGAACACCAGGACCGCGAGGATCGGTGCCGCGAGGCCGGAAGCGGCACGCATGGTCTGGGTCTGGAACAGACGCTGACCTTCGTTGATCAGCAGCAGTACGCAGGCCACCAGCAATGGCAGTACCACGTAGATCATGCGATAGAGCAGAAGCGCAGCGGCCAGTGGCGCCGCACCGAGTTTGTCGGCGAAGGCGGCCAGCAGGATGGCTTCGAAAACCCCGACACCTCCCGGTACGTGGCTGAGCACGCCAGCAGCCAGGGCCAGCAGGTACACCAACAGGAACGCGCCGAAGGGTGGCGCTTCCGGCAGCAGCATATACAGCACGGTGGCGGCAGCGGCGACGTCCAGGGCGGTAATCACCAGTTGCAGGAATGTCAGACGGCGGCCCGGCAGGCGCAGGGTGCGGCGGCCGACCTTGACCAGCAGGTTGTCGCGGTAAGGTTGTTCCGGCAGACGTCGACGGTAGATGCCCATGGCCAGAATCGCGCCCAGCAGCAGGACGGCAGAGGCAATCGCGGCAAGCAGCCCTTCGGACAGACCCAGAGCCTGAGAGGCTGCAGGCAGGTTGCTCAGGGTGGCCAGCGCGGCCAGCGGCGGCAGTGCGCAGCCCAGCGACAGGCTGGCGAACAGGGTCATGTGGGCGACTTCCGACGCGCCCAGACCAAGACGCGCATATAAGCGGTAACGCACCGATCCACCGGACAGCATCGACAGACCGATGGCATTGCCGATCGCGAAGGCCGTGAAACCGCCGAGCGCCAGTGTGCGCGGCGGGATGGTCACGCCCGCATAGCGGCTGGCCGACCATTCGTAGCCCAGCAGAATGATGAAACCGGCCACGGTTGCGCCGAAAGCGCCAAGCAGGGCAGGTTTCGGCACATCGAGGATCGAGTCGTGCAGGGCGTAGAGATCGAGTTCGCTGAGCAGATGTCGACAGGCAATCAGCGCGATGGCGAACAGCAGCAAGGTGACCGCCAGGCCGATCGGTTGACGGTACTTGCTGATTCGATCCAGCAGGCGCATGCGCTCGGGCTTGATCGATGGATTCATGGTGAGGGTGTCTTGTGGATCAGACGAGTTGGCGCGCATCAATCACCTCTTGGATTGTGCGCGACAGGATGGGGGTATCCAGCCAAGTTACCAATCCCTGTAGAAAAAAATAATCACAAAATACTACGCCTCTCGTCGGGTATCGGCGAGGGCAGGTCTCGGATTGCAGACCTCTTGCCTGCGACTCAAGCATAGTCGCAACCTGGCGGGTCTGACGATCCTGAAGGGTTCACTGCACGATGACAGATCATTGTTGCGAAAGGACTTTTTCCACAGATACAAAAAAGGCCACTCTTTCGAGCAGCCTTTTCTGATGTTTGGTTGCGGGAGCCGGATTTGAACCGACGACCTTCGGGTTATGAGCCCGACGAGCTACCAGGCTGCTCCATCCCGCGTCTGATGAGGCGGCATTCTACAGAGAATCGCCGGGGTGTCAACCTTGAATCCGGATAAAATCTGTTCTGGTTCAAGTGGTTAGCTCTTTTATTAGGATGTCGCCTGGGCCGCAGCTCAGGTGGGGCGCGGCTTTCAGCTCTATCGCGTGGTTATTCTCAATTGAGAAAATAAATTCACAGACAATTTCCTACAGCTTGAAAAGAAGCTTCATACCACTGGTGCTATATACAGGTGTCAGTGAGATACTGCCCCTCCGGCTTGCCATGTTTTCCTTTCAGCCATGACTCAGCGAAAAATCATCCACATCGACTGTGACTGTTTCTACGCCGCCATCGAGATGCGTGACGACCCGCGTCTGGCCGGCAAACCGCTGGCGGTGGGTGGTTCGGCGGAGCGGCGTGGGGTGATCGCCACCTGCAACTATGAGGCGAGGGCTTACGGGGTACGCTCGGCGATGTCTTCCGGGCATGCCTTGAAACTGTGCCCGGACCTGACCATCGTCAAGCCGCGAATGGATGCCTACCGCGAGGCTTCGAAAGAAATCCATACGATCTTTCGCGATTACACCGACCTGATCGAGCCGCTTTCACTGGACGAAGCCTATCTGGACGTCTCGGACAGCGCGCATTTCGCAGGCAGCGCTACGCGAATCGCCCAGGACATCCGGCGCCGGGTTTCCAACCAATTGCATATCACCGTCTCGGCCGGCGTAGCGCCGAACAAGTTTCTGGCCAAGATCGCCAGCGACTGGAAAAAACCCAATGGCCTGTTTGTCATTACCCCGGATCAGGTCGAGGACTTCGTCAGCGGCCTGCCGGTGAGCAAGTTGCATGGTGTCGGCAAGGTCACTGCGGACAAATTGGGCAAGCTCGGTATCAGCGACTGTCTGCAACTGCGCGAGTGGGACAAGCTGGCGCTGGTTCGCGAGTTCGGCAGTTTTGGCGAGCGATTGTGGAGCCTGGCCCGTGGGATCGATGACCGTCAGGTGCATAACGACAGTCGCCGTCAGTCGATCAGTGTCGAAAACACTTACGACGTTGATTTACCGGATCTGCGCAGTTGCCTGGACAAGCTTCCTGAGCTTCTGGAGACCCTGAAAACCCGCATGGCGCGGATCGACAGCAGCTATCGGCCAGGTAAACCGTTCGTCAAAGTGAAATTTCATGATTTCACTCAGACCACGCTGGAGCAGGCCGGCGCCGGGCGCGATCTGGGCAGTTATCAGTTGATGCTGACGCAGGCGTTCAATCGTGGCGGCAAACCGGTGCGGCTGCTCGGAGTAGGGGTGCGGCTGGAGGACTTGCGCGGCGGCTTCGAGCAGATGGAGTTGTTCGAGCGGTAACCCATGTAAAAAAGCCCGAAACAGGTTCGGGCTTTTTCAGTCAGCGTTGTCAGTTCGGACCGGGATCCGCCACCAGCCGCCCGGCATCCCTGGTCAGCGACTTGAGAAACTCGGCCTGCAACTCCGGATCGTTACGGGTCAGTTCGATGAGGCTTTGCTCCAGCTCACTGGCTTCTTCTTCCAGACCCAGTTCCGACAGACGCTTGACCCGATGCACCCACTCGCTCACTTCGTCGTCTTCCAGATCGTCGTAGATCAGGCTGTGGGCCTCCAGCAACTTGCCGCGCAGATGGCTGCTGATGGTCAGGGACGAGTCGGAATGCACGTCATCCTTGGCGTCCTCGACACTGATCGTCAGTTTGCCCACGTGATTCAGATCGTTGTCGGCAAACGGGCTGTCCAGCAGGTTCAGGCGCAACACACCATTTCGATCGGTGGTCATGTCGAAGGTCTGCTTGCCGGCCTTGACCTGCACCGGCCGCTCGCTCCACGGCAGGCTCGAATACTCCATGCGCTTGTCGCGCTGGACTTCATCGATGCCGGCCAGGTTCTGCTGCGCACGGCCGTGAGACGGCACGTTCATGAACGGGTTGATTCCGGCGAATCCGTAGCTCAGCCAGTCCTTGGTCACGCTGTCCGGCAGATTGCCGAGGGCGAACACGTTGACCACGTTGGCGCCGACGCCGGCCACAATGGCCACCGCGCCGAGCGGGATCTCGTAGATTTCCCGCCAGGGCTGGTAGGGCGTGTAACGGTCATAGCGACGGGTCACTTCGTATTCAGTGACTTCGAAGGTTTTCTGCTCGTTGATCTTCACGCGGCGTTGCGGAAGCTCAAGCACCTTGGGCTCACCGACATCGATCTGCAGGCTGTGGTCGAGCAGTTTTCGCTCGACCCGCTCTTCGTGCTCGCTGCGCTGTGACATGTGATTGGCACAGCCGCTGACCAGCAGGGTGCCGCACAAGGCGGCACCACCGAGGCCCAGGGTGTTTCGCTTGAACATGAGGTCTCTATCTGGTTTCAGCGGCGGATACGGGCCTGCAGGAAGGACAGTACGTCGGCAACCGGCAGCGCTTGCGCCTGGCCTTCGGTACGGCTCTTGTATTCCAGGTTGCCTTCGGCAAGGCCGCGGTCGCTGACCACGATCCGGTGTGGAATGCCGATCAGCTCCATGTCCGCGAACTTGATGCCCGGGCTGGTTTTCTTGTCGCGATCGTCCAGCAGCACTTCGAAGCCGGCCGCGGTCAGTTCCGCGTACAGCTTGTCGGTGGCTTCGCGTACCTGCTCGGTTTCATAGCGCAGCGGCACGAGCGCGATCTGGAACGGTGCCAGGGCGTCGCTCCAGATGATGCCGTTCTCGTCGTTGTTCTGCTCGATGGCTGCCGCCACCACGCGGGATACGCCGATGCCGTAGCAACCCATTTCCAGGGTAACCGGCTTGCCGTTCTCGCCCAGCACTTCGCACTTCATCGCCTTGCTGTACTTGTTGCCCAGCTGGAAGATGTGCCCGACTTCGATGCCGCGCTTGATTTCCAGAGTGCCCTTGCCGTCCGGGCTCGGGTCACCGGCCACGACGTTGCGCAGGTCGGCCACGGTCGGAACCGGCAGGTCACGCTCCCAGTTCACGCCGAAGTAGTGCTTGTCGTCGATGTTGGCACCGACACCGAAATCGCTCATCAGCGCCACGGAGCGGTCGATGATGATCGGCAGCGGCAGGTTCAGCGGACCGAGGGAGCCGGCACCGGCGCCGATGGCGTCACGCAGTTCGGCATCGGAAGCCATGACCAGCGGGCTGGCGACGCCAGGCTGATTGGCTGCCTTGATTTCGTTCAGCTCGTGGTCGCCGCGGATGATCAGGGCGATCAGCTTGCCTTCTTCCTCTGCGTGCACGATCAGGGTCTTGACGGTCTTTTCGATCGGCAGACCGAATTTTTCCACCAGCGCGGCGATGGTCTTGGTATCCGGGGTGTCGACCAGGCGCAGTTCTTCGGTCGGCGCGGCGCGGGATGTTTCACGCGGTACGGCTTCGGCCTTTTCGATGTTCGCGGCGTAGTCGGAGCCGTTGCTGAAGACGATATCGTCTTCGCCGGACTCGGCCAGTACGTGGAACTCGTGGGAGCCTGCACCGCCGATGGAGCCGTTGTCGGCTTCGACCGGGCGGAACTTCAGGCCCAGGCGGGTGAACACGTTGCAGTACGCCTCGTGCATGCGGTCGTAGGTGACCTGCAGCGACGCGAGGTCGGCGTGGAACGAGTAGGCGTCCTTCATGATGAATTCACGACCGCGCATCAGGCCGAAGCGCGGGCGGATTTCGTCACGGAACTTGGTCTGGATCTGGTACAGGTTGATCGGCAGCTGCTTGTAGCTGCTCAACTCGTTGCGCATCAGATCGGTGATCACTTCTTCGTGGGTCGGGCCCGCGCAGAAGTCGCGACCGTGACGGTCTTTGATGCGCAGCAGTTCAGGGCCGTATTCTTCCCAGCGCCCCGACTCCTGCCACAGCTCGGCCGGCTGGGTGCCCGGCATCAACACTTCCAGAGAGCCGGCGGCGTTCATCTCTTCGCGAACGATGGCTTCCACCTTGCGCATTACCCGCAGGCCCATCGGCAGCCAGGTGTACAGGCCCGAGGCGAGTTTGCGGATCATGCCGGCGCGCAGCATCAGCTGATGGCTGATGACGACCGCGTCGGAAGGCGTTTCTTTTTGTGTGGCGAGCAAAAATTGACTGGTGCGCATGGTTGGCCGTTGTCGGTTGCTATGACTGGAAATGACGGAGCAGTGTACCGGCGAGAGCTGCCGACGTACAGAAGTGCGGTCCCGGCGCAAACCCTTCCGCCGGGTGCGAGATGTCTTACGATTCTTCGGCGACCGGCGTCGACACGGGTTCCGGGGTCGGGGTCGGGCCTTCGCGGCGGCTTTCCTGGAACCAGTGCAGGGCGATCAGCACCAGGGTCGGCACACCGAGTGCCGCCGTGATCATGAAGAAGTTGTGATAGCCGAACTTCTCCACCATGACGCCGGAGTAGCCGCCGATCAGGCGTGGCAGCAGCAGCATGATCGAGCTGAGCAGGGCGTACTGGGTGGCGGAGAACTTCAGGTTGGTCAGGCTCGACAGGTAGGCGACGAACGCCGAGGTGGCCATGCCCGAGCTGAAGTTGTCGAGGGAGATGGTCACCACCAGCATCTGCAGGTTCGGGCCCATGTCAGTCAGCATCACGAACAGCAGGTTGGTGGCTGCCGAGGCGGCGCCGCCGATGAACAGGATCGGCAGGATGCCGAAACGCACGATCAGCAGGCCGCCCATACCGGCGCCCACCAGCGTCATGATCAGGCCGAAAATCTTGCTGACACTGGCGATCTGATCCTTGGTGAAGCCCTGATCGATATAGAACACGTTGGCCATCACGCCCATCACCGTGTCCGACATGCGGTAGGTGGCGATCAGGCCGAGCAGCAGCAAAGCCTGCCAGCGGTAGCGCAGGATGAAGTCGTTGACCGGCGTCAGCACCGGCGCCAGGCCGCGGCGCCCCATGGTCGACAGGCACAGGCCGGTCAGCAGGGTGTAGAGGATGGCGCGCAGAAAGGCCCGGTCTTCCAGCAGCAGGTCGAGCGGGGTCATGGTGCCGAACAGCACACTGGCGAAGTCCGTGTTGTAGAGCTGGGTAAACATGGCGGGTACGGAGACCAGCAGGATGATCAGCACGAACACCGACATCAGCTGGTGCATGAAGCTGTAGCGTCCGGCCTGCAACTGGGTGCGCAGCGGTACCGGTGGCTCGCGCATCAGCAGCGTGGTGATCAGGGCGGGAACCATCAATACGCCGAACAGCACGTAGGTGCCGGTCCACGCGGAATGCTGATAGTTGAACCCGGTGGAACCGAATCCTTCTGCAAAGAACAATGCACCGGCCGTCGCCAACAGGGCGGCGACCCGGTAACCGGACATATAGCTGGCGGCCAGCGCGGCCTGACGGCTGTCATCGGCGATTTCCAGGCGATAGGCGTCAACGGCGATGTCCTGGGTGGCGGAGGCGAAGGCGACGATCACGGCAATGGCGATCAGCCAGGACAAGTGTTTCTGCGGGTCGCAGAAGCCCATGCCGACCAGGCCGAGGATCACCAGCGACTGCGCGAGCACCAGCCACGAACGGCGTCGCCCCAGCTTGCCCAGCAACGGCAGGCGCCATTGATCGAGCAGGGGCGACCAGACCCATTTGAAGGCGTAGGCCAGGCCGATCAGGCTGGCATAGCCGATCGTCTCGCGGGCTACACCGGCTTCACGCAGCCAGACCGAAAGTGTCGAGAACACCAGCATGTACGGCAGGCCGGCGGCGAAACCCAGCAACAACAGCACGAGCGTCGAAGGACTGGCATAGGCGGCGAGCGCGGCGCGCCAGGTTTTACGGGGCATGGGCTGAAGTCTGCCTCAAGATTGCGAAAACAAAGCGCGCACTCTAACCGCTGTGCTCTACCGGACGCCAGCCATGGCGCCGAATATCCACACGATTGTTCAGGATCGTGACGCCCTCCATACGCAATCGCGCCCGCTGCTCATCGCCCGAAGGGCTGCCCGCCGGCAGGCTGATCCGACCGCCGGCACCGAGCACGCGGTGCCAGGGCAGCTTCGTGTCGCCGGGCAACTGACTGAGCGTACGGCCGACCCAGCGGGCGGCGCGCCCCAACCCGGCCAGTTCGGCCAACTGACCATAGCTGACGACCTTGCCTTCGGGCACTTGGGCAAGGGTCGAATAGAGTGCCGTGCGTCGGATTTGCGGGTCGTTTTCGAAGTCGGGTATCGGGTCTGTCACGGGCGCCGTTCCTGAACAAGATCGATTCATCGATTAAAGGGTAATCGGTGATCGGGCAATTGAGAAATGAACTCAATAGAAATAGCCGGGTCACTCCTTGTCAGAGGATTATTCCTACGGATAATGCCGACCTTTTTTCGCAAACCCGAGCCCCCGATTCGCTTATGTTGTCCAGAACCCTGCTGTGCCTTGCTGTCTTCAGTGCGTCCACGCCCTTGCTTGCCGATACCGTCTGGTTGAAGAACGGTGACAGGCTGAGCGGCAAGATCACCCTGTTCGACGGCGGCAAACTGTTGGTCCAGACCCAGTACGCCGGCGCGGTCACCATCGACTGGAAACAGGTCAAGACACTTGAAAGTGACCAGGAGCTGCTGGTCAAGCAGGACGCCTACAGCGGCGAGAAGGCCAAGTCGCTGACCGCCGCCGAAGACGGCAAGGTCACCCTGGCCAACGGTGAAGCGCCGAAAACCGTCGAGCTGGCGAGTATCCAGCAGATTCTCAAACCCAAGCCTGTGGTCGAGGATCTGGTGTGGAAGGGCAACGTCGATCTGGCCCTGGATTATCAGCGTGCCGAAAAAGACACCAATGACTACGATGTCGGCTTCAAGACCTCGGCGCGCCATGGACGCTGGCGTCATACCGCCGAGGGCGAGTACAACCGCGAAGTCCAGGATGAGGTGGTAACCACCAACAACTGGCGTGCCGAGTACGCGCTGGACCGCTTCCTGACCGACAAGTGGTTCTGGCAGGGGCGGTTGAACTACAAGCGTGATTACGTCGAAGAACTGTCGCGTCAGCGAGTGGTCGGTACCGGTCCGGGTTACCAGTTCTGGGACGACGAACTGGGCGCGTTCTCGCTCGGTTCGCTGCTCAACCGGACGGATTACGAGTACAGCGACGGCGGCAAGGACAACTTCTATTCCGTCGCCATGAAGTGGGACTACAACCGCTACCTGATCGGCAAGAAAGTGCAGTTCTTCACCACTGGCGAGCTCGGCAAGCCGCTGTCGGACGTTGCCAACTACGCCCTGGATTCGGAAGTGGGCCTGCGCTACAAAGTGACGGACTGGGCCTCGCTCAATCTCAAGGCCGAGCGGGACATCATCAGCGGCACCAAAGATGCGGATCTGAACAAGACCCGCTACACCGCCGGGTTCGGCGTGGCCTGGTAACGCTGTTCAGAAAAAATCGCAGCCTTCGACGGGCTGCGATTTTTTTGCCTGCACAAAACAGACGTCCATAAAAAAGCCCCGCTTTTGAGGGCGGGGCTTTTCAGCAAAGAAGCTGCAAGTTAGATAACTTGTACTTCTTCAGCTTGCATGCCTTTCTGACCGCGGGTAGCGATGAAAGAAACCTGCTGGCCTTCTTTCAGGCTTTTGAAGCCGTCGGACTGGATGGCTTTGAAGTGAACGAACAGGTCGTCACCGGATTGTGGAGTGATGAAGCCGAAGCCTTTTTCATCGTTGAACCACTTGACGGTACCGGTTTGGCGATTAGACATGGTGTAACTCCTTGAACAAAGATAACTGCGACTCAGGAAGAACCCTGGCCGAGACTGAGTGCAAAGAGCAGGAAAAATTCTTGTAGATGGTTGGATCGAAATTCAACATATCGTGGAGAGATTCTCAGTGACACAAGCAGCACAGTGGCGCCACCTTAACCCTTTTTCCGGAACGTGCCAATGCTTCTTGCGAAGGTTTCTCCGTTTTAAGGATCGACGGTGTGACGGTTCGTCGCCAGGCCGCGAAATTCCTGCATGTTCGGCGAGATTTGCACCACGGACTTTGAACCCGGCGGCGCGCCCGGTAAGATGCCGGACAGTTTTTTCCACCTCGCTATTCAGGACACCCCGCCATGAGCATCAAATCGGACAAGTGGATTCGCCGCATGGCGCAGGAACACGGCATGATCGAGCCGTTCGTCGAGCGCCAGATACGCGGCAGCGACGATAGCCGTGTGATCTCCTACGGCGTGTCGAGCTACGGCTACGATGTGCGTTGCACCAACCATTTCAAGGTGTTCACCAACATCAATTCGGCCATCGTCGACCCCAAGAATTTCGACGCCGGCAGCTTCGTCGATGTCCACAGCGACGTGTGCATCATTCCTCCGAACTCCTTCGCCCTGGCCACGACCGTTGAATACTTCCGTATTCCACGCAATGTACTGACCATCTGCCTGGGTAAGAGCACCTACGCCCGTTGCGGCATCATCGTCAACGTCACCCCGCTCGAACCCGAATGGGAAGGTCAGGTGACTCTGGAGTTCTCCAACACCACCAACCTGCCGGCGAAGATCTACGCCAACGAAGGCGTGGCGCAGATGCTGTTCCTGGAGTCCGATGAGGAATGCGAAGTCTCCTACAAGGACCGTGCCGGCAAGTACCAGGGCCAACGTGGCGTGACCCTGCCACGCACCTGAGCCGTCCATCCGGCGGTCGGCGGGAATTCTTTGGCGGGTAGACACTCTATGGGGTGTACTGCCCGTTTCGCGAACAGCGCAGCGGGCCTTCGCCGAGGAGTGCTCCATGAAGATCGATCCGCAAATCACTGCCGAACTGGCAAGGCTCGAGCCCAATCAGGTTGGCGTATTGGCCTGGTCGTTGCTGGCACACCCACCCGTCACCCTGGCTGGCGGAATTCCTCACCAGCCTGATCCCGATACCCCCAACGAAGAACCGACCGAGCCCGGCGAACCTACGCTGCCGGACAAACCGCCACCGGCACCCGTCGCGTGACTGAATGTATGGCCCGTTGACTGATTCCTGAACGGGACCTCAGCCGACGGGCCATATTTCGTTGTCACCAATGACAAAGATCCGACAGTCGTCTTCCTTTTCCACCGGATACCCGCCGGTGAAAGCTCCGAAGGCCGGCAACAGACTGACGCGTGCTCCCAGTCTGAAGCACGTCAGTCGCAGACGCTGACGTCCCTTGCCGTTCAATCGATAGACCGGGTGTACGTGTCCTGCGAGAACGTGCCGTTCAGGGTGCGGCTCAGGTTCGTGCTGCAATGCAAAGGGCCCGAGCAGCAACGGCTCCGGCACCACCCGAATATCCAGCGTCTGTGGCGGATCACCGGCACGTTTATCGTGATTGCCGCGAACAAGTGTGATCGGCAGATCAGCGTGGCGTGAACGCCACTCGCCCAGGGCGCTCAAGGTGTCCGAGGCATGCGAGCCGGGGCCGTGCAGAAAATCCCCGAGAAAGATCAGTTGTCGGCAGGGCAGTCGCCCCAGTAATTGTTCGATCACGGCAATGTTCGCTGTCGTGGTGCCCTGCGGTACCGGTTGTCCCAAGCGACGATAGGCTGCCGCCTTGCCGAAATGCACATCGGCAATCAGCAGCGCCTGCTGCGCCGGCCAGTACAGTGCCTTTTCCGGCAGCAGCCAAAGGTCTTCACCTGCCAGGCGAACGGGATAGGCCGCACTCATCAGGACAGCCCCTTGTCGGCGGTTTTTTCCAGATCGCCGACCATGCGCCGGATGCGGTCGGCGAGTTTTTCCGAACTCATGCTTTCACGCATGCGTTCTACCAGCAGCGGAAAGCCGAGGGGTGTCGGGCGTTTGATCAGGTGCATGTCCAGGGTCATACCGTTGATTCGCTCCAGTGTCTGTTCCAGTCGATGAATATCCAGTTCTTCTCGCAAGACTTCTTCCCCGGCCTGCGCCAGAAGCAGGTTGTCGGCGTCGTATTGTTTGAACACCTCGAAAAACAATCCGCTGGAGGCCTGCACCTGACGGGTGCTTTTGGGCGCACCGGGGTAGCCGGCGAACACCAGTCCGGCAATCCGTGCGATCTCCCGAAAGCGGCGCAGTGCCAGTTCGCCTGCGTTCAGGCTGGCGATTACATCGTGCAATAAGTTCTCGGGGCCGAGCAGTGGGCCATCCAGGTGCAAGGTCCAGTCAACGGGCGTGGCGCTGAGCAATTCCAGTCCGTAGTCGTTGACTGCAATCGAGAAGGTCACAGGCAGTCGCTGGCTGACCCGCCACGCCAGCAGGCTGGCCAGTCCCAGATGCACCTGACGCCCGGCGAATGGATAGAGGAAAAGATGCCAGCCTTCGCGGGATTTCAGCACCTCGGCCAGCAGGTTGTCGGTCGTCGGCAGACCCGACCAGCGCATCTGTGTTTCCAGCAGCGGTCGCAAGGCTTGCATTTCCGGGCCGGCAAACTCGCCGTTTGCCGCTGCGCTGAACCGGGTGACCACCGCTTGGGCGAGTTCGCTGGACAGCGGCATGCGCCCGCCATTCCAGCGTGGCACGGCGGCTTTTTTCGCCGTGCTGCGTTTGACATAGGCGGTCATGTTTTCCACGCGTACCAGCTCCAGCAAGCGGCCGGCGAACAGGAAACCGTCGCCGGGTCTGAGGCGGGCGATGAAGCCTTCCTCGACGCTGCCCAGTTGTTTGCCACCTCCGCCCTTGCTCCAGAATTTCAGATGAATACTGGCGTCGCTGACGATGGTGCCGATGCTCATGCGATGACGCCGGGCCAGGCGCGCGTCGGGCACTCGCCAGATCCCGTGCTCATCCGGCTCGACCCGGCGATAGTCCGGGTAGGCCGTCAGCGACATCCCGCCGTGGCGTACGAAAGCGAGCGCCCAGGCCCAGTCGGCGGGCGTCAGGTCGCGATAGGCCCAGGCTCCACGGACTTCTTCGTACAGCTCATCGGGAAGAAAGCCGCCGCCCAATGCAATGCTCACCAGGTGTTGCACCAACACATCCAGCGGTTTGCGGGGAGACAGGCGCGGCTCGATCCGCCGCTGGCCCACGGCATCGCGGGCGGCGGCGGCTTCGATCAGTTCCAGACTGTGAGTCGGCACCAGGGTCAGCCGCGACGTTCTGCCGGGCGCATGGCCCGAGCGTCCCGCACGCTGCATCAGGCGCGCCACGCCTTTGGCCGAGCCGATTTGCAGCACCCGTTCCACCGGCAGGAAATCCACCCCCAGATCAAGACTTGAAGTGCAGACCACCGCTTTGAGTTGGCCGTTCTTCAGGGCCTGCTCGACCCAGTCGCGGGTTTCGCGGGACAGCGAACTGTGATGCAAGGCAATCAGACCGGCCCAGTCAGGCCGTGCTTCCAGCAAGGCCTGATACCAGATTTCCGACTGTGCGCGAGTGTTGGTGAACACCAGGGTGCTGGCGCAGAGGTCCAGTTCGGCGACCACCTGCGGCAGCATCTTCAGACCGATATGGCCGGCCCAGGGAAAACGTTCGATCTGCGGTGGAATCAGCGTATCGACTTGCAGGTCTTTTTCATTCTGACCCCGGACACTCACGCCCCCGCCCTGTGGGATCAATACCTGTTCGGCGTGGGACTGATTGCCGAGCGTCGCCGATATGCCCCACACGATCAGCTCCGGATGCCAGCGGCGCAGGCGGGCGAGGGCCAATTGCAGTTGCACGCCGCGCTTGTTGCCGAGCAGTTCGTGCCATTCATCGACCACGATCATGCGCAGTGTCGACAGCGCGGTTTGTGCGTCGGCGCGAGCGAGCATCAGGGTGAGACTTTCCGGCGTAGTGATCAGCGTTGTGGGAAGGCGTCTGTTCTGCCGGGCGCGTTCGCTGCTGCCGGTGTCGCCGGTGCGCAGGCCGACGCTCCAGGGAATTTGCAGATCGTCCAGCGGCGTTTGCAAGGCGCGCGCGGTGTCGGCGGCCAGCGCGCGCATGGGGGTGATCCACAGGACGGTCAGCGGTTCGGCAGGTGGCGGGCGTTTGCGAGGGGTGTTTGCGGCAATGGGCCCGGAGCGGGCAAAGCGATTGAGCGCGGCAAACCACACCGCGTAGGTTTTACCGGCGCCGGTGCTGGCGTGCAGCAGGCCGGATTCGCCACGTTTGACCGCCGCCCACACCTGTTTTTGAAAGGCGAACGGCTTCCAGTCGCGGGCGCTGAACCAAAGTTTGGCGAAGTCGGAGGAAGTGCCCATGCCGGCGACGTGTGCTCTGAAGGTGTTCCTTCAATGACCGCGCCGGCCGGGCATTAGTTTTACTTGAGGTTGCCGCTGAGGAACTGTTTCAGGCGTTCACTCTTCGGATTGCCCAATACGTTCTCCGGTGCGCCTTCTTCTTCCACCAGCCCCTGATGCAGGAACAGCACCTGGCTCGACACCTTGCGCGCAAAACTCATCTCATGCGTCACCATGATCATGGTCCGGCCTTCGTCGGCCAGGCCTTGAATCACCTTGAGCACCTCGCCCACCAGTTCCGGATCCAGCGCGGACGTCGGTTCGTCGAACAGCATGACTTCCGGCTCCATCGCCAGGGCCCGGGCAATGGCTACGCGCTGTTGCTGGCCGCCTGAGAGGAACGCCGGATACTGATCGGCCACCCGCGCCGGCAGGCCGACCTTGTCCAGATAACGCCGGGCGCGGTCGTCCGCCTCAGCCTTGCTGCAGCCCAGCACCCGGCGCGGCGCCATGGTGATGTTTTCCAGCACGGTCATGTGGCTCCACAGGTTGAAATGCTGGAACACCATGGCCAGGCGCGTGCGCAGACGTTGCAGTTCCTCGGGGTCGGCGACATGCATGCCGTGGCGGTCGGTGACCATGCGGATCGCCTGGCCGTCGAGGCTCATCGCGCCGTCGTTGGGTTGTTCGAGAAAGTTGATGCAGCGCAAAAAGGTGCTTTTGCCCGAGCCGCTGGCGCCGATCAGGCTGATCACGTCACCGGTTCTGGCTTTGAGCGAAACGCCTTTGAGCACCTGATGGTCGCCATAGCTTTTGTGCAGGCCTTCTACGGTCAGTTTGTACATGGGACAGGCATCCTCAAGGCGAAAGTAAGTAGCCGCTGCGATAGGCTTCGGCGCCCGCGACGTGGGCGATCACCATGCCGGCGGTTGCCATGCGCCGCAGCGAGCGGGCGTACAGCAGACCGGAAGCGGTGCAATGGACGGGGGTGACCCGGTCGTGGACCGGGTCGATGATTTCGGCGATCTGCTGCCCGGCTTCCAGGTGCTGGCCGGGTGTGGCGGTGTACACCAGCAGGCCGCCGACCGGGGTGGTCACCGGCTCGACACCGGCCAGCGGAGTGGCCGGGAAGGGTAGCTCCGGCAATGGTTTCGAGGCGCCGGCGATGGCGCCGAAGTGAGTCAGGTAGTCGAGCAGTGCCTGGCAGTCACGGCTGGCCACCGGATGGCTGACATCGCCCTGGCCACGCAGCTCGACCGTGACCGAAAAACTGCCGAGGGGAATCTCGAAGTGCTCGCCAAAGCGTTCCTTCAACTGCCACCACAGCAGGGTGAAACACTCGTCGAATGACTGGCCGCCGGAGTCGGTGGCCAGCAGGCTCGCCTGGGATTCGATGTAGCGCGCCAGCGGCTCGACCTGCGGCCAGGCCTCCGGTGTGGTGTAGAGGTGGACGACGGATTCGAAGTCGCAGTGCAGGTCCAGCACCATGTCCGCATCACAGGCCAGCCGTTGCAGGGTCAGGCGCTGGGATTGCAGTTGCGTGGTGGCGGTATGGCGGTCGAGAGCGTTGCGCAGGGTGGTGCGGATCAATTCCAGGTTGCGCTGCGGGTCGTCGCTCAGTTGCGACTCGATTTCGTTGCCGATCTCTTCGCTGAGGTCGACGAACCAGCGGTTGAAATTCTGCCCGCTCTCCAGTTCGTAGCGGCCCAGCGGCACATCCATCAGCACTTGTTCGAGGCCGACCGGATTGGCGACCGGCACCAGCACGATTTCGCTGATCAGCCGCCCGGCGGCTTCCAGCTCCGCCAGACGTTGTTTGAGGTGCCAGGCCACGAGCATGCCGGGCAGTTCGTCGGCATGCAGCGAGGACTGGATGTAGATTTTGCCTTTGGCCTTGTCCGGGCCGAAGTGAAAGCTGTGGATCTGTCGTGCGGTCCCCGGCAGCGGGGCCAGCAGATCATGTATCTGGTGGCGCATCTCAAAAGGGTCCTAGTGGGTCGGGCCGAGGAAGGCCAGCCATCGGCGTTCGGCGAGGCGGAACAGGCCGACCAGCGCAAAGGTGATGGTCAGGTAGATCAGCGCGGCGATGCCGAACGACTGGAAAGTCAGGTAAGTCGCCGAGTTGGCGTCCCGTGCGACTTTCAGGATGTCGGGGATGGTCGCGGTGAAGGCCACGGTGGTCGAGTGCAGCATCAGGATCACTTCGTTGCTGTAATACGGCAGCGAACGACGCAGCGCCGACGGCATGATCACATAGGCATAGAGCTTCCAGCCGGTCAGGCCATAAGCCTTGGCCGCTTCGACCTCACCGTGGTTCATGCTGCGGATCGCCCCGGCGAAGATCTCCGTGGTGTAGGCGCAGGTGTTCAGCGCGAAGGCGAGGATCGTGCAGTTCATCGCATCGCGAAAGAAGGCATCGAGCATCGGCTGGGCGCGCACGGCGGCCAGGCTGTAGATCCCGGTGTAGCAGATCAGCAGCTGGATATAGAGCGGCGTGCCCCGGAACAGGTAAGTGTAGAACTGCACCGGCCAGCGAATGTAGAAGTGCGGGGAAACCCGGGCAATCGACAGCGGGATCGACGCGATGAAACCGATGAAGATCGAGGCGCTGAGCAACCACAGGGTCATGGCCAGCCCGGTGATGTTGTTGCCGTCGGTATAAAGGAAGGGTTTCCAGTATTCCTGCAGGAGTTCGATCATCGTACGGCCTCCCGGGCTCCGGCGGCGTAGCGGCGTTCGAGCCAGCGCAGGATGACGTTCGAAGCACTGGTGATCAGCAGATAGATCAAGGCGGCGAGTACCAGGAAATAGAACAGTTGATAGGAGCTTTTGCCGGCGTCCTGGGCGGCCTTGACCAGATCTGCCAGGCCAATGATCGACACCAGCGCGGTGGCCTTGAGCATCACCATCCAGTTGTTGCCGATGCCCGGCAGGGCGAAGCGCATCATTTGCGGGAACACCACGAAGCGAAAGCGCTGGCCGCGTTTGAGGCCATAGGCCGTGGCCGCTTCGACCTGACCTCGTGGCACCGCGAGGATCGCGCCGCGGAAGGTTTCGGTGAAGTACGCGCCATAAATGAAGCCCAGGGTGATCACGCCGGCTGTGAAGGAGTCGATTTCAATGTAATCCCACTCCATGACATCGGTCAGCGCGGTCAGCCAGGTTTGCAGGCTGTAGAAAATCAGCAGCATCAGCACCAGGTCCGGCACCCCGCGAATCAGCGTGGTATAGAGCTGGGCAGGCAGGCGCAGCAGTTTTGATTTCGACAGTTTGGCACTGGCGCCCAGCAGACCGAGCAACACGGCCACCAGCAGCGACAACGCCGACAATTTGATGGTCATCCAGGTGCCCTCCAACAGCAACGGGCCGAAGCCCTTGAGGCTGAAGGCGGAGAGCCCCAGATTTTGTAAGAGATTTTCAAACATAAATCAGCAACCTGAGCGGATGAAAAAGGCGCCCATCGAAGGATGGGCGCCGGTGCATTATTTGCCGCTGTACAGATTCAGATCGCCAAAGTGTTTCTTTTGAATCTCGGCGTATTTGCCGTCGTCGTGTAACGCTTTGATACCTTTATCTAAAAGCGCCTTCAGCTCTTTGTTACCTTTCTTAATACCGACAGCGGTTTTGGCTGGCAGCAATTCGCTGTCAACCGGCTTGCTGACTTCGTAGGCGGCACCGTCAGGCGACTTCAAAAAGCCCAGTTCGGCTTGCAGCATGTCCTGGATCGAGGCGTCGAGGCGGCCGTTTTTCAGGTCGGCGTAGACCTGGTCCTGGTTGGCGTAGGCCTGGATTTTCACCCCGGCCTTCTCCAGCACGGCCTTGGCGTAGGCTTCCTGGATGGTGCCTTGCTCGTAACCGACGGATTTGCCCTTGAGCGAAGCCACGTCATCGGTCAGGCCGGAACCCTTCTTGAATACGTAGGCCGTCGGGCCGGAGAACAGCTCGCTGGAGAAGTCGATGGCCTTTTCACGGGCCGGTGTTACCGTCATCGACGAGATCACACCGTCGAATTTATTGGCGTTGAGGCCCGGAATCATGCCGTCGAAGTCGCTTTCGACCCATTTGCACTTGACCTTCAGCTCGGCGCAGATCGCGTTGCCCAGGTCGATGTCAAAGCCCACCAGGCTGCCGTCGGCCGCTTTCGACTCGAACGGTGCGTAGGAAGGATCGACGCCAAAACGCAGCTCTTTGTATTCCTTGGCCAGCGCGGAGCCGGCGGCCATGCACAACGCCAGTGCAGAAAGGGTCAGCAATGCTTTTTTCATTATTCAATCCCTAAGAACCAATATGAGCGCTTGTGGCGCAGAATGATTGTTACTGGAACGCTTACGACTTATAGAAAGTAGCAATTTCCGAACCAGAGTCCCGAACAAGTGTTTTAAAAGGTGCAGGAAGGGAGGCGCAGCGGGAGGAATGCCCTAAAACGGGCATGGAAAATCGGTTGCACTGTTTGTGGGCGTAATCGTTCCCACGCTCTGCGTGGGAATGCAGCCCGGGACGCTCCGCGTCCCATCCAGAGCCGAACGCGGAGCGTCCATTGAGGCGTTCCCACGCAGAGCGTGGGAACGATCAGAGTGAGTATTGGGAGGAGGGATCAGACCAGCAGATTCTGCAACGTCGCCAGGTTGTCGGCTTCTTCCACGGTCTTGTCCTGGCGCCAGCGCAGCATGCGCGGGAAACGCACGGCGATGCCGCTCTTGTGCCGGCGCGACAGGGCGATGCCTTCGAAACCCAGTTCGAACACCAGGCTTGGCGTCACGCTGCTGACCGGACCGAATTTTTCCACGGTGGTCTTGCGAACGATGCTGTCGACTTCACGCATTTCCTCATCCGTCAGCCCGGAATAGGCCTTGGCGAACGGCACGAGGGCGCGGGTGCTGGACTCGGGCGGCCCGTCCCAGACGGCAAATGTGTAATCGCTGTACAGACTGGCGCGCCGGCCATGGCCACGCTGGGCATAAATCAGCACCGCATCGACGCTGAACGGGTCGACTTTCCATTTCCACCACACGCCCATGTCCTTGGTGCGCCCGACGCCATACATCGCGTCGCGGGCCTTGAGCATCATGCCCTCGACCCCCAGCCGCCGGGAGGCTTCCCGTTGGTGGGCGAAGTCGAGCCAGTCGTTGCCGGTCAGCACCGGTGAGGGCAGCAGCACCGGGTTGTTGCATTGGGTGATGACACGCTCCAGTTGTTCACGCCGCTGGACCTGTGGCCGGTTGCGCCAGTCTTCGCCCTGCCACTCCAGAAGGTCATAGGCGAGGACCACCACGGGCACGTCTTCGAGGATCTTTTTGTCCAGGGTCTTGCGACCGATCCGTTGCTGAAGCAGGGCAAAGGGTTGCACTGCCGGTGGCGCTGTCGAGTCTGGATCAAAGGCTTCGGCGTCAGGGCGGGTGTTTTTCCAGACCACGATTTCGCCGTCGATCACCGTGCCGTCAGGCAGGCCCTCGACCAGCGAGTCGAGTTCGGGAAAGCGTTCGGTCACCAGTTCTTCGCCTCGGGACCAGATCCACAAGCGAGCCTCGCGCTTGACCACTTGCGCGCGAATGCCGTCCCACTTCCATTCCACCTGCCAGTTGTTCGCCGGGCCGAGCAAGGTGTCGAACTGTTCCACCGGTTGCGACAGACCGTGGGCGAGAAAGAACGGATACGGCTGGCCGCCGCGCTGGGCGTGTTCGTCGCTGGACTCCGGGGCAATCAGCTTCAGGTAGCTGGCGGCATCCGGACGGTTGGACAGGTCGGTGTAGCCCACCAGCCGTTGTGCCACGCGTTTGCTGTCCAGCCCGGCCATCGAGGCCAGCGCCCGGGTCACCAGCAGTTTGGAGACGCCCACCCGGAAGCTGCCGGTGATCAGTTTGATGCACAGCATCAGGCTTGGCCGGTCGAGTTGCGCCCAAAGTGCCGGGAGCTGTCGGGCGAGGTATTCCGGGGTTTCACCGCGCAGCGGCAGCAGTTTGTGCTCGATCCATTCGGCAAGGCCCGCCTCGGACGTGTGCGGGTTTTCCGGGAGCACCAGCGAGATGGTTTCCGCCAGATCGCCGACCGCTTGATAGCTTTCCTCGAACAGCCACGGCGCCAGGCCGGATACCTCTACCGCCAGCTCTCGCAGGATCCGCACCGGAACCAGTTGCCGGGGACGTCCGCCGGACAGGAAGTACACCGCCCACGCAGCATCTTGCGGTTGCGCCTGGGCGAAGTAGGCCTGCATGGCCGCGAGCTTGGCGTTGCTGGAGGTGGTGGCGTCGAGTTCGGCGTACAACCCGGCGAAGTCTTTCATGGTTGCACCTCGGCAACGGTGGGTTCGACGGCGACATTGTCTTGTTCGTCATCGCCGTATTCGGTGTTGAAGCCTTGGGCATCCAGCCCTTGCTCACGCAAATGGCGAACCAGCACGCCGATGGAGCCGTGAGTGACCATCACCCGTTCGGCGCCGGTCTGTTCGATGGCCCACAAAAGGCCCGGCCAGTCGGCATGATCGGAGAGCACGAAACCGCGATCCACGCCGCGCCGCCGACGGGTGCCGCGCAGGCGCATCCAGCCGCTGGCGAAGCTGTCGCTGTAGTCGCCGAAACGCCGCATCCAGCTGCTGCCGCCCGCCGATGGCGGAGCGATGACCAGCGCCTGACGCATCAGCGGATCATTTTTTTTCACGTCGCCGGCGTAGATCGTCGGCGGCAGATACACGCCGGCCTCGCGGTAGACCCGGTTCAGCGGTTCCACCGCGCCGTGGCTGAGGATCGGGCCTAGGGTTTCATCGATTCCGTGAAGGATCCGCTGGGCCTTGCCGAACGCATAGCAGAACAGCACGCTGGTCTTGCCGGCTTCGATATTGGCCTGCCACCACTGATTGATTTCGCCGAACACCTGCGCCTGCGGCTGCCAGCGGTAGATCGGCATGCCAAAGGTCGATTCGGTGATGAAGGTGTGGCAGCGCACCGGCTCGAAGGGCGCGCAGGTGCCGTCGGGCTCGATCTTGTAGTCGCCGGACGCAACCCAGACTTCACCGCCGTATTCCAGGCGTATCTGCGCCGACCCCAGCACATGCCCGGCGGGGTGAAAGCTCAGGGTGACACCGTGGTGGGACAGACGCTGCCCGTACTCCACGGTTTGCAGATTGATGTCCTGGCCCAGGCGCGCCCGCAGAATCCCTTCGCCGGCGCTGGCCGCCAGATAGTGCGTGTTGCCGGTGCGGGCGTGATCGCCGTGGGCATGGGTAATGACCGCGCGCTCGACCGGGCGCCACGGATCGATATAGAAGTCCCCGGCGGGGCAGTACAGGCCTTCGGGGCGGGCGATAACAAGGTCCATGGCGTTACCGGAATGGAGGGACTTGTCAGCTATGAGGTTGGCGCGAAGTCAGAAGTTCGATTGATTTTCAAAAGCACCCTCACCCCAGCCCTCTCCCGGGGGGAGAGGGGGCCTACGGAGGTGTCTGGCGAGGTTCGTCGACCTGTGAAAACGAGTCGATTATGGATTCGGTGGAACACTTTCAGGTCGATATAAGGCTGAAGCATCCCCCAATCGGTCCCCTCTCCCTCCGGGAGAGGGTTAGGGTGAGGGGCTCTTGATCTTTAAACCTATTTCCCGGGAGTCAGCGTCAGCCGCGTCTTGCCATATACCCGCTCAAAGTTCTGCGGCTGCATCGGCAAGCCGATGTACTGGCCCTTGAGCCAGGATCGATCCCGTTGAGGTAGTTCGGACTGGCCGGGTTACCCGATTGCCCCGTACCGTTCTGGCCCGTCAGCGGTTCGCTCTGACTGAA